>CAKTYU010000025.1 GCA_934633985.1 uncultured Clostridia bacterium | reverse complement strand
TATCCACTCGGGCGTGGTCAGTGTGTTTCTCTTTGCGGCGCTGCCATTTGACATAGGCTTACCTCCTTTAAAACAGCAGTATTACTATAACAATAGTAATATAACTATAATATTGCTGTCAATGGCTCATTTTTTAATAATTTGCAAACACCGCCCCCGCCTCAATATCCCAGCTCCACGTCGATTATGCTGCCGTCGATGGCGTTGATGGTGAGCATGGAGCCGCTGCTGATGTTGGTAAATTCAAAATACATGCCCGCAGTTTCGCTGCGGGTGCCGAAAAAGTTCCAGACGGGGATATACAGGCCACGGTCAAAATGATCCGGCTCAGTCACCCGCCAAAGGCCGAGGGATATGCAGTCGATAGAAATGTCGATGCTTTTTACGACCTCCTCCCTGGCCTCCGGCTCATATATTATAGGAAGCATCTTTTTTGCTATTTCCTCTATCTCGCCAAAGGGCTTGAGCGCGGAAGACTCCATTACGGTCTCGATCAACGCAACGGGCGCGGACCAGCATATATCGAATATGCCCGTATCGTCCACCAGGAGATTGAATCTCTCATACCCCCATGTTGGCGCATAGGTGCGGCTGCTTATATCGGTCCGGCTGCTTTCATGGGCATTTATGACATTGGCACAGGGCGCGCCGTGTATCATGCGAGTGAAGAATATTTCATAGGCAAATGCCTTTGCCTCCGGTCTGCCGTTGTGCTCGTCGCGGTCGTTGATAAGATATATGTCGCTTATCGCCATGACCTCCCCGAGGCCCACCTCGGCAAGGAATGCCTCCGCCTCTGTGGCGGCCTCCGCAGGGGTAAGGCTGATAAACGCCGAGGCCATCTCCGGCAAAGGGCTGTCCCGCTCCACACGCATAATGCCCACATTGTTGTTAACCGCCGTCAAGCACCGGGAACCCAGGTCATTCATACGCAGGCACTGCAGCCGGGCGTGCCGCGATACGCCCAACACGGTGCTGCCCGCCTCGTTGCCCTTCCTGTCGTAGTCCTTTAGCTCTATGGGCTCCTTGTTGTCGCGATGGTTGATAACATGGAAGGACAAGCGTTGCTCTCCATTTTCGGCTTGCAGGCCGTAATAATGGGCGACGTTCCTGTGCTCCCCTATATCCACGGAGATCCGCTTCAATTCAGGCGTCGCCGGAACCATGTCCACGGAATCCGGCGCGGAAGGATACGCAGCCTCGAGTGCGTCTATTTCCTCCTGCGCCTCCTCCGACGTATACAGTCCGTCTATTATGCCCGCCTGCACCTGTCTAAGGTATAATATTTTCTGCTCGATATCGGCCTTTGTCTGCACGAGGTTCGGCTCAAACATGGGCGTGTCGCCTATGAATGCGTTCCAGAAGGCGGTTACTGTCTCCTGGGAAAACTCCGCCGCCTCCGCACGCACTATGGGGAAGGGCACGTCCGGGGCGGTGACCACCGCATCCACTTTTACGGCGAGCTTGCCGTTTGCGCCGGTCTGCGAAAACGAGAGGGCGTCGGGTATGGCGCGGCGCTCCTTAAGCGATAGCTTCGGCGCGTCCGTAAGCGCCGGCCCTTCCTGCGCCTGATCTATCATCCTGTCCATATCCTTCTGCACAACCACCGCCGCCTCCGGCGTGGGCTGGCAGGCGGTGAGCAGGAGAAGGGCGGCGAGCAGCGCTG
>CAKTYU010000024.1 GCA_934633985.1 uncultured Clostridia bacterium | reverse complement strand
TAGATGGTAGTTATATTGAACCCAAGGCATATATCGGCAGGATAGCACAATGACTGCTTGGATTCAAATGCATTGATCTGATCTGGCGGAGCAAAAAGTGACAGGCAACCGAAAAAAGGCAGAAGCGCGCCATGAGCCAATGGTGGATAAGCGCGCTTGCGGCCTTCGCAGCTATCGCGATAATAGTCGCGGTTATTGTGGTAAGCAGGTTTGCGAGGATGATGAAGGTGAGGTAAGGGGTGGAGTAATAGGGGACATTTTGACGCCCCTGTCTGCCTCCTTTACCGATTCTCCGCCAGATATTCCTCTGCATAGTGGACGGCCACCGCGCCGTCCGATACGGCGGTGACCACCTGCCGCAGCGCCTTGGTGCGTACATCGCCCACGGCGAACACGCCGGGAAGATTCGTGCGGGTGGATTCGTCCGCCATAATATAGCCAGACTTGTCCAGTGCCAGCTCATTTCGGAACAGCTCCGTGGCCGGAGCGCGTCCCACGCTGATGAACACGCCGTCACAGGCAAGCTCTCGCTCCGCGCCTGTGTTGACGTCTTTTAGACGAAGTCCCGTCAGGCGGCTTTCGTGCAGCAGAGCGAAAACGGTGCTGTTCCAGCAGAATTCCACGTTGGGTGCAGCCATCAGCGGCGCATGGTATACCTTGGTGGCCCGCAGGCTGTCCCGGCGGTGGATGAGATAGACCTTCTTGGCGAGGCGGGAAAGGGCGAGTGCGTCCGCCGCGGCGGAGTTGCCGCCGCCCACCACCGCCACGGTCCTGCCACGATAGGGCGCGCCGTCACAGGCGGCACAGTAGTGGACGCCCTTGCCCACCAGCGCCTCCTCGTCGGGAACGCCCAGGGGACGGGGCGACGCGCCGGTGGCGATGACCACCGTGCAGCCCTGAAAAACGCCCTCGCTGGTCTCCAACGTCTTGATTCTCCCGGAAAGTCTTACCTTGTACACCTCCGCCAGCTCTGTCACCGCGCCGAAGCGCTCGGCGCTCTGCTGCATTTTTTCGCCCAGCGTAAAGCCGTCGATGCCGTCCTCAAAGCCTGGATAGTTGTCGATCTGTTCCGTCAGCGCCATCTGCCCGCCGGCGGAGAGCTTTTCCAGCACCAGCACAGAAAGTCCGCTTCTGGCGGCGTACAGGGCGGCGGTGTATCCGGCGGGGCCGCCGCCGATGACGATCATGTCATAGAGTCTCTCCATGGCTGTCTCCTTGCTGAGAAAGTGTTTCCGTGATAAATGTCTCAATGGCCGCCTTGGAGCCGGGCGCGACAATAGAGCCAATCGCCTCGCCGTTTTTAAAGAGCATCAGCGTGGGGATGGTGTCGATGCCGAAGCGTTCGATGAGCTGCGGCTCCTCGTCGTAGTTGATTTTGCCTGCCGTAAGGGTGTCTGCGTACTGCTCGCCCACCTTGTCAAAGGCCGGGGCGATGCGGCGGCAGTAGGGGCACCACTGGGCCCAAAAGTCCACCAGCACGGGCTTGTCCGCGTGCAGCACGTCGTTTTCAAAGCCGTTTGTCGTTATCGTAATCATATCATATCCTCCTAATGTGTTTTAAAAAGCTGTTTTTCAGCCAAAATAACTGTATTTGTTATTAGTACAGTTTATACTGTGACTATAACAGATACAGTTTGAGCTGTCAATAGGTTTTTTGACAGATTTTTCAGTGCAAGCCCTTCATAGCTGTTGACAAAAAGCAGAATATACGTATAATAAATACAAGAATAAGAATCATTCTCATAGTTTTAACAGAATGCAGTATGTCTAAATATGCACTTGAAGGAGGAAAACAATGAACGCAAACGTATCGAAATTGCTCAATGAGCAGATCAACAAGGAGTTCTACTCCGCCTATCTGTATCTGGACTTTGCCAACTACTACGCCTCAGTAGGCTTAGACGGCTTTGAGAACTGGTACCGGGTGCAGGCGCAGGAGGAGCGGGATCACGCCATGCTGTTCTATCAGTATTTGCAGAACAACAGCGAGAGCGTCACCTTTGAGGCTATCGCAAGGCCGGAATGGGACAGGGGAGACCACATGACCCCGCTTAAAAAGGCGCTGGCGCATGAGAAGCTCGTCACCGCAAGCATCGATGCCATCTACGCCGCCGCATACGAGGCCAGGGACTTCCGCGCCATGCAGATGCTGGACTGGTTCATTAAGGAGCAGGGCGAGGAGGAGAAGAACGCCGCCGACCTCATCACCAAGATGGAGCTATTTGGCGGCGACAGCAAGGGGCTGTACATGCTCAACACCGAGCTTAAGGCACGGGTATACGCCGCGCCCTCGCTGGTACTGTAAAAGAGAAGATGAGCGTATTTGCAAATATGACCCCGGTAGACTGGGCCGTGATGATAGCGGTGCTTGCCTTGATAGGGGGAGCCTACTGGCTCATCGAGGATTCCCGAAAAAAGGGAGCGAAGGCGGGCGGCAAGCTCTGCGGCGGCTGTCCCCATTATTGCAGGATGGGCAGGAATTGCGATGGGACGCCTAAGGAACAGGCGGGCGCGACGGAGAAAGCCAAGGAAGGGCCGGAGCTGCCCGATGAGAACGGATAATGGCGGACAGCATGCTTTTTAATCTGCTTCTCAATATAGGGCTTCTCGTTCTGATCGCTACCATGCTGACCAACCTGCCCCCGGTGAGGGCCCTCCTGCTGGAGGAAAAGCAGACCTTCCGCAGCCGGCTCTGGCTTTCCCTGATTTTTGGCATGGTCAGCATTTGCTCCACCTATATCGGGGTGCCTATTCAAGGCGCAATCGTCAATACCCGCGTCATCGGCGTGATGGCTGCAGGGCTTTTGGGCGGCCCGTACGTGGGCGTCGGGGCCGCCCTGATCGGCGGGATCCATCGGTATCTTTTCGACATCGGCGGCTTTACTGCGGTAAGCTGCGCCCTGTCTACCATGATGGAGGGCGCCATAGGGGCTGCGTTTTCCCGTAAATTCAAGGCGGGGGAAATCGGTGGCGGGGAGCTGTTTTTGCTCACGGCGGCGGCTGAGATGGGGCAGATGGCCATTATCCTTTTGGTGGCGAAGCCATACTCGGCGGCGATCGCGCTGGTGGAGAAGATAGCCCTTCCCATGATACTGATGAATTCCTTTGGCATGATGGTATTTATCGGGGTCTTCAACCGTATTTTTCTGGTGGAGGAAAGCCTGTACGGTGAGAAAATGAGGATAGCCCTTGCCATTGCGGAAAAAAGCCTGCCACATTTAAGAAACGGACTGCACAGCAGGGAGGATATGGCGGAGGCGGTGAGGATAATCCACCGCTCCACCGACTGCGAGGCGGTCATGATAACTGACGCTAAGGAGGTGCTGGCAAAGGTCGGCGGAGGGGGCGAATTTGAGGCGCTCGAGCATTGCCCGCTCATCGCGCCCATACCCGACTCGATCCGGACGGGAAATGCGCTGATGGAGATATATACCGCCCAAGGCGATCAGCGGGAGCTCTTTTGTCCGGCGCTGGAGGGTAATGTGGTGATCGCCGCGCCGCTCGTGGAGCAGGACAAGGTGGTGGGCTCGCTGGCTATCATCGTGAAAAAGCGCTGGCATGGCTATAAACCCCACCTGATAATCGTCACGGAGCTGGCCCGGCTTTTTTCTACCCAGCTTGAGCTTTCGGATCTGGATTATCAGAGGCGGCTGAGAAAGCGGGCCGAGCTTAGGGCCCTGCAAAATCAGGTCAACCCGCATTTTTTGTACAACATATTGAACACCATATCCAGCGTGTGCCGCGAAAACCCGGACAGAGCCAGAGAGCTGCTTTTGACCCTGTCCTTATACTATCGGCAGACCCTGGAGAATGAACAATACATGATACGCCTTTCCACAGAGCTGTATCAGGTAATGAACTATCTCAAGCTGGAGCAGGCCCGCTTTGAAGAAAAGCTGGCTGTGGAATTTGATATCGAGGAGGAGCTGGATTGCGTCCTGCCCTCTTTTATCCTGCAGCCTCTTGTGGAAAACGCGGTGCGCTATGGCGTGGATAAAAGGGGCTTTCGCATTATAAACATCAGCGCGGAGACAAAGGAGGATGCGGCGGTCATCGCCGTGACGGATCACGGCTCCGGCATACCCGACGAGGTGGTGCGGAGCTTAAAGGCAGGGCAAGGCAAGGGCGTTGGCCTGCTCAATGTGCATAAGCGGCTGCAAAGCCTTTACGGAGAGGAAGGGGGATTGCAGATCACCGTTACAGAACATGGCTCCCGGGTGGCTTTTCGCATCCCCTTGGGGAAGATCGAGGATCTTGGGGAGCCTGCGGCGATTTCGGCGCAGGGACGGGCGGTTTGAGGCAAAGCATGGGTATGAAGGATGAACGGGGGAGAAAGCGTATGAAAATTGCGGTGATAGACGACGAGCGCTCCGCCAGAAACGAATTGATATATCAGATACTGCATACGATGCCGGAGAGCGAGATATCAGAGGCGGACAGCGGAAGCAGCGCGCTTGCGCTGATGAGCGAGAATGACTTTGATATATTGTTCGTGGATATCGGGTTAAACGATATGGAGGGCACGACGTTAGCCGCCGCGGCAAGAAAGCTGCTGCCCGCCGCCCAGATAGTCTTTGCCACGGCCTATTCACAATACGGGGTAAGGGCCTTTGAGCTGGGGGTAAACAATTACCTGCTAAAGCCCTTTGATCCGGCGAGGGTGCATACCGTGCTGGAAAAGTGCCGCAGGGATCTGGAGGGCGAGGCTGCTAAAGCAGCGGATACGCGGCAGGGCAGGGAACAGCTCCATACCTCGCGCCGCCTGCCGGTGAATATCAACAGGACTATTGTGCTGCTGGATATTGACCAGATCGTATATATCGAAACTCTGGGACGGGGATGCGTTATCCACACCACCCGCAAGGATTACGTTGAAAACGCGCTGCTGGGAGAATACGAAAAGAAGCTCGCCGGCAGCGGCTTTTGCCGGATACATAAGAGCTTTCTGGTCAATCTGAGCTACATAAGCGAGATCCTCCCCTGGGCCAATAATGGATTTGCCCTTAAAATGCAGGGCTATGAGCAAAACATACTGCCTGTGAGCAGGGAAAAGATAAAAACCCTGCGTCAGCTTTGGGATTTCTAAAGAGACGCTTTGAGCCGGCAGCCGATGTGCCGGCTCCGTTTATGCCGCGCATTTTACACTTTACACAGCGCAATATACACTTGGCGCAAATAAGCTTTCCTTAACTTTTCTTTTATGTATAATACAAAATACCCAAAACCAATCGGATAAACGGAAGATGGAACCGTACAAAAAGAAAATAAGGGGGAAAAAAGAATGATTAGCTTTTTTGTATGTCTTGTGGTTTTGATTGTAGGCTTCTTCACTTATGGGAAAATAGCGGAGAAGGTTTTTGGCTCCGATGACAGGACGCCGCCTTCCCTTGCCATGACGGACGGCGCGGACTATGTGCCTATGAGCACGCCGAGGGTCTTTCTCATTCAGCTTTTGAACATCGCAGGCCTTGGACCGATATTCGGCGCGCTTGCCGGCGCGTGTTGGGGCCCCAGCGTATTTCTCTGGATCACATTGGGCACCATTTTTGCCGGCGCAGTCCACGATTTTATGATAGGCATGATGTCTATGCGGCATAAGGGCGCCAGCGTTTCCGAGCTTACCGGAACCTACCTGGGCAAGGGTATGCTTCAGGTGATGCGCGTGTTCTCCGTGGTGCTGCTGGTGCTCGTGGGCGTTACCTTCTCTACCGGCCCCGCCAATCTTCTGGCCATGCTTACCCCTAAGGTGCTGGATACCAAGTTCTGGCTGGTCGTGGTGCTTATTTATTACTTCATCGCCACATTCGTACCCATCGACAAGGTGATTGGTAAAATTTACCCGGTATTTGGTATATGCCTTATCGTCATGGCGCTCGGCGTGGGTGGCGGCATACTGCTGAAGGGCTACCACATCCCCGAGATCACCCTGACAAACCTGCATCCATCTAATACTCCCATTTGGCCCATCATGTTTGTATCAGTGGCCTGCGGCGCCATATCCGGCTTCCACGCCACTCAGTCGCCACTGATGGCGCGCTGCATCAGGACGGAAAAGGAAGGACGAAAGGTATTTTACGGCGCTATGGTGGCAGAGGGCATCATCGCCCTGATATGGGCCGCTGCGGGAGTGGCCTTTTACAACGGCACCGGCGGCCTTGCTGAGGCTCTCTCTCAGGGACAGTCCGTAGTGGTATACGATATATGCTTTACCCTGCTTGGCCCCGTGGGCGCGGTGATCGCCATGATAGGCGTTATTGCCTGTCCCGTTTCCTCCGCGGATACCGCCTATCGCAGCGCGAGGCTGACCCTGGCGGATTGGTTTAACTACGATCAGAAGCCGGTCAAGAACCGCCTGCTTCTAACCGTGCCGCTGCTCGCCGTAGGCGCGGTGCTGACACAGGTAGACGTGCAGATCGTATGGCGGTATTTCTCCTGGTCCAACCAGACCCTTGCCATGATCGCCCTCTGGGCGGCCAGCGTGTACCTGTTCCGCAGGAAGAGGAACTATTGGATCACCGTGGTTCCTGCGAGCTTCATGTCCGCCGTATCCTGCACCTATATACTGATGGCGCAGGAGGGCTTCAAGCTCCCCACCTCCGTTGCATATCCGGTGGGAATCGCTTTCGCCGCGGCCTGCCTTGGGGTGTTCCTGTGGAGCTGCGTAATGGGCAAGGGCAAAAACGCCAACGCGCCTGTTCAGGAAACTCCTTATGAATCAGCGCAGTAAGCCGTAAGATAGGCTGTCGAAGATAATATAGAGCACGCAAAGGGGCGGGGGCATTCATGGGAATGACCTTCGCCCCTGATTTATTTTGCTCCGCGGCAATAGCCGCCCAAGCGTCGTCTTTTGCTTTTTAACGCAGTATATTTATCCTGCCCCTTGCCAAATTGAAGGAAGCACGGTATAATATGACCTAAAGAACCAAAGTGGTCATATTTCAAGGAGGCGCAGTCTTGGCTTTTACCGATTACGAAACCGAACAGCTTCGCAAGGCGCTGCTGAAGGAAACGAGACGTTGCGCGGTGACGTTAGGAATGAAGAAGACCTCCGTGGATCAGTTGACGAAGGCCGTGGGTATCGCCAAGGGCTCCTTTTATAAATTCTACGAATCCAAGGAAATGCTTTTCTTCGCGGTTTTAGAGGGCGTCCACTCGGAGCTTTACGATGTAGCTGACCGGGCGTTGAGCGAAAATGGCGGCTTGCCGCCATCGGAGCGCGCGGCAAAGGCGGTTCTTGCCGTTTGCAAGCGGCTTTCCGATACCGGCGATATGGTTTTCATTGAAAACGACGCGAAGCTGCTCCTGCAAAGGCTTCCGGAACCCGTCAAAAGGGAGCATTATCACGATGGCGAAGCGCACATACGTGAGCTGCTGGAGAAACACGACCTCGTGCCGGGGCGCGGCGCTTCTCTTGCCGCCGCCACGGTTCGGGGATTGATCCTGACGGTTTCCCACAGGGAGCAGATCGGGGAGCTGTACCCGCAGGCGCTTCAAACGCTGGTATGCGGCGCTTGCAGGGAGTTATTTGAATAAGACAAAATGCCGCAGAAGTGCGGCTTTTCCACGGCGAGGCGGTTAGCTGTGTCTAACTGCAAAACCGCACAGGCATCGGTTAGCTATTTCCCGCAGATAAAAGGACGGCTATGAAAGGACGAAAGAATTTCTGGGACAGAGATGCCGGTTGGTACGATCGTTTCAGCCGAGTGTGTAAAAACGGAGGTGTGATATGTCATTCTTTGAAAATACCCGCAAGCCCGTGGGCCTCGGCGGGAAAATTATGGTCGCCATGATGAATGTCGGGCACAGCGCCGTGGCTCGGTGGGGGCTGCAATTTTTAGAGCTTGCGCCGGACGCCAAGGTGCTGGACTGCGGCTGCGGCGGCGGTGCGAACATGAAAAGGCTGCTGAAAAAATGTCCGCAGGGCATCGTGAAGGGCATCGACTATTCCTCCGTCAGCGTGGAAAAGGCTCGAAGGCTCAACCAAGCTGCAATTCAGGAGGGGCGCTGCGTGGTGTGGCAGGGCAGCGTGGAGCGTATCATTTTCGCAAAGGACTGGTTCGATGC
>CAKTYU010000023.1 GCA_934633985.1 uncultured Clostridia bacterium | reverse complement strand
ACGAGAGCAAACGCAGGAGCAGAGAACAGAAAAGGATAGCATGTATGAACTGTCCGCAAAAAATGACCGACTGAGTAGGAACGAGCAGATAGGGCGGAATCTCCGTCTCCCTTATTATATCCTTGAGCATGCTCAATTTGCGGGCGCCAACTCCCAGGTGAATATGTGTGTAACCTCTTTTCCCGCCTGCAAGCCCGCCTGTGTAAGCCTGAGCCGCAAGCTGTTCCACCATAGCTTTTGTGGGCTGGGAGGATCTTCTGTCGGATATCGCGGTCTTTGCTCCTATGACCTTATCTATAAATATCATATCCCGACGAACAGAGCCGGTAAGCGTGGCAGAGGGCATTTCAAAGGAGCCGGTCAACATTCTGGCCGTTATTCCCTCCTCCTCAAGAGCGCAGGTCTTCGCATATAGTGCTTCAATATTACGCGCCGTGCCGTCAGTTCCGTGAAGTGCGACTATCGTGGTTATGCCATGCTTTACTATATTGCTTATCTGCATTTCCGGAGTCCGTGTAGCAAAGCCCGCCTCGCCGCCAGCTCCGATGACATGAACGTGCTGATCGACAAAGCCCGGCACCAATGTCTTGCCCTCGGCCTCAACTGTCTTTACGTTCAATTCAGAGTAATCTCCGGCAATCCTATCGGCAATTTTGATCACCTTGTCCCCTTCTATGAGGACGTCCTTCCTGCCCATCGGAGCAGGGGAGTATACATTTGCATTACGTATTAGCAGCATACTTTTATTCCTCTCTGTGATTTGTCAAATTGTAACAAAGAACTGTGATCATCGCCGCTGCGTGACGTCCCGCGCGGATATGACAAAACATTATAATATTATAATATTATAATGTTTTAAACATGTCAATATCAAACTAATAAAAATAACGATGGATATGATCCCTTTAGCTTTGTCTTGGCCACACGCTCGTTGCGGGGCGCGGAGCTTTAAATTATTTATTAGATCCCGTCCTTACGGCGGTTGCAGCGGTCAGCGATAGCTTACTTGACGGCTGAATTTCCGTTTTTCATACCTGTTATTACGTATCTGTGACATACCGTATTGCCTCCGACCTTGAAGTTGGCAATATAAAATACCGTATAGTCCTGTATCCTTCCCGATCTGTCCCTTGATGTGCGTTCAACCACCATGAGCGGCATGGGGTATCCTTTGTACGGCGGAAACATTCCATCAAGCTCTCCAATGGCAAGATCGGCATGGACCTCATCTACGGCGTCTGTCATGTGCAGCCCCAGCTTGCCTTCAAGCAAAAAACGCCAGAACTGTATGTCTCCCGCTTTCTTTATTTCATCATAAAAGCTGATATCCGGCAGATAGTGTCTTGAAAACTGTATTGGCATATTCTTGAAGAAACCGGCACGCTCAACACATATTACTTCCGTACCGGGTGCAATGGCGAGCTTTTCAGCCAGTTCTTCATCTGCCCTTACGATTTCAACGCGCTTGGTCTTATATATCCATTCATTTCTTTCATTATACAGCGCTCCGGTAAAGCCTACCAGATCCAGCCTGAAATCGCTTGCATCGTTTGACCTGACGAAAGTTCCCTTGCCTCTGCGCCTTTCCACCAGACCCAGTTGTTCCAGCTGTCCCATAGCCTGACGAACCGGAGCTAAGCTGCAACGGTATTGCTCCATCAGTTTCTTTTCGCTCGGCAGCAAGTCGCCTCTTTTATAATGTCCGTCAGCTATCAGCTTAAAAATATCATGGTATATCTGTTCATGTAAAAGCATCTGTACCTCAATTATCATTTTTATCGCGGCATATAGCCCTATATTCTATGTGATATATTGTATAATACCATGAACTGTGTTCGTCAAGCAAAATATATGCATCTTTAGGGACATATATTTCGCTATAAACGACTTATATGAATCGATCCGCGTAAACCATTGCAGATTAAAATAGCATGAGCTTCTTCAAAAGCCCGCACATTTGTCTTCGCAAAAACCCCCTATCAATCGAATAGGGGGTCTTGTAGCTTATGCTTTTTTGCCCGGTTAGGGGTTCGGCTTCATCGTCGGGAACAGCAGCACGTCGCGGATGGTGGGGCTGTCGGTGAGGAGCATCACCAGGCGGTCTACGCCCAGGCCGATGCCGCCTGTGGGGGGCATACCGTATTCGAGGGCGGTGCAGAAGGTCTCGTCTATCATCATGGCCTCGTCGTCGCCCTTGGCGCGCTCCATGGCCTGCTGCACGAAGCGGCCCCGCTGGTCTATGGGGTCGTTAAGCTCGGAGAAGGCGTTGGCGTACTCGTGGCCGGCTATGAAAAGCTCAAAGCGCTCGGTAAGCCGCGGATCGTCCGCCCTGCGCTTGGAAAGGGGGGATATTTCCACGGGATAGTCCAGCACGAAGGTGGGCTGTATGAGGGTATCCTCAACAAATGCGTCAAACGCCATGGGCAGTATCTTGCCCGCGGAGGCGGTCTTATCCTCCACCTCTATGCCCAGCCGCTTTGCCTCGGCCCGGGCCTGCTCGTCGGTAAGGCTCATAAAGTCCACCCCGGTCTTTTCCTTTACCGCGTCGTTCATGGTTATGCGCTTAAAGGGGGCGGTAAGGTCTATTTCATTGCCCTGATAGGTTATCCTGGTCCTGCCGCCGTTCACCGCCTTGCAGCAGTGGTCTATTACGCCCTCCGCAAGCTCCATCATACCCCGGTAGTCGGTGTATGCCTGATACAGCTCTATGGTGGTAAATTCCGGGTTGTGGGTGGCGTCCATGCCCTCGTTGCGGAATATGCGGCCTATCTCGTATACCCGCTCCAGCCCGCCCACTATGCACATCTTAAGGTGCAGCTCGGTGGCTATGCGCATATACATATCTATATCCAGCGTATTGTGGTGGGTTATGAAGGGCCGCGCCGAGGCGCCGGAGGCGGTGGTGTTCAGCACGGGGGTCTCCACCTCTATAAAGCCCTTATTGTTGAGCCAGCTTCGCATCTCGGATATTATTATGCTGCGCTTTACGAAGGTATCGCGCACCTCGGGGTTCACGATGAGATCGACGAAGCGCTGGCGGTAGCGAAGCTCGGGGTCCCTGAGGCCGTGGAACTTCTCCGGCAGCGGCCGGAGGGACTTGCTCAAAAGCTCCACCTTCTCCGCGTGTATGGATATCTCGCCGGTGCGGGTCTTGAATACCTTGCCCACCACGCCGATTATATCGCCTATATCGAAGGTCTTGAAGCGGGCATAGCTTTCCTCGCCTATGTCGTCCCGCTTTACGTATATCTGTATATCGCCCTTGTAGTCCAGCATGTGGGCGAAGCTGGCCTTGCCCATAATGCGCTTGGACATCATCCTGCCCGCCACGCTCACCGTCTTATCCTCAAAGGAATCGTAATCCGAGGTTATGTCGGTGCTGTAAAACTGCTGGTCGTAGCGCACCTTTCTGAACGGATCCTGACCTGCGTCCTGAAGTGCCTTCAGCTTGTCCCTACGTATCTGAAGGAGCTCGGAAAGCTCCGCCTCCGTCATTTCCTTTGCCGGCTCCACATTTGGGTTCTGTGTCTTTTCTTCCATAGATTCCTCTTTTATCCTTATTACTTGCTTATGTTCAGTATCTCAAACTCCGCCGGGCCGCCGGGGGTGTTGATGTTTACGGTCTCGTGGAGCTTATGGCCCAGCAGCCCCTTGCCCACGGGGGATTCGTTGGATATGCGCTTCTCCACGGGGTTTGCCTCGGCGCTGCCAACTATCTGGAAGGTCAGCTCCTTGTCGAGGGTCTTGTTCCTTACGGTTATGGTGTTGCCCACGTTTACCACGTCGGTGTTGATGGTGTCCTCGTCGATTATGACCACGTTGCGCAGCATGGCCTCTATCTCGACTATCTCGTATTCCATGCGGGCCTGCTCTATCTTGGCCGCGTCGTACTCGGCGTTTTCGGAAAGGTCGCCGAAGGAGCGGGCTATCTTTATCTGCTCCGCTATTTCAGTGCGGCCGGTGGTTTTAAGGTACTCCAGCCGCTTTTCGTATTTTTCAACGCCCTCTTTGGTAAGACGAACTTCTGCCATTACATATTCCTCCTTAGCACCTTAACATAGGTAAAATAATTATATGTGCGCCGCTCCCCTTTGTCAAGGAAAGCGGGCTGTTTTCGGGAAAAAACGGGCGGTTATCACACTTTGTTCATTTGCGCCCCGCCCCGCCGTGTGATATTATAAGGTAGGGATAAAATATATGCCGCCGGCGGCCCGCCCTCCGGCCTTAAACGCCCGACAAGGAGCTTTTTATAATGTCTAAGAATCAATACGCCATAGCCCGTCGCTCGATATGGTACCTTTTGAGGACGCTGCTGGCGATAGCCCTGATAGTGGTGCTTTGCCTCGCCGCCTTTGTTGCCGCCATGAACATAAGCAGCGTGTATATTTTAGTGACGGAGGGCCTCGAGCTTCGCGCAAAGTATATATTGCAGGGGGGCGAGATATCCTCCCTTACGGAATACTTTACCGAGGGCTTCATAGCCCAGGACCCGGCGCTGTACGCGGGGACCTACTCTGACTTCAGCGTTACCAACTTCATATACAAGATAGAGGTCAAGAGCATACTGGCGCTGCCGGGGGACAGCTCCGCCACGGTAAAGGTATACGAAAAGCTGCTCTCGGTATCCGGCTCCCCCATAGAGGGCACGGACCAGGAGGCGCAGCTCCCCCGGTGGATACCCGCCACCTACAACGTAAAGCTGAAGAAGATCAAGGACCGCTGGTATATAAGCGACATGATACTGCTAAAGCAGAACCCGCCGGAAAAGCCCCTGCCCACGCCGGACCTTTCCCGGCTGGCCACCCCCGCCCAGTGACCTTGCGCCGGTATTTTGCATGACCACTACGCTTCCGTTTTTTAAAGCAGGCTTCCCCGTATTGCTGGCCCCCATGGCGGGCTTTACCGACGTGACCTACCGCTCGATATGCCGTGACCACCGCTGCGACTTCACCTTCACCGAGATGATCTCCGCAAAGGGCCTGAAGTACGGCGGAAAGAGCGCCGCCCTGATGGAGACCGCCCCAAACGAGCGCCCCTGCGGCATACAGCTCTTCGGGAGGGAGCCGGAGATAATGGCAGAGATGGCCCGCCGCATCTGCGGCGAGAACAAGGGCGAGCTGGCGCTGATAGACATAAACATGGGCTGCCCCGCCCCCAAGATAACCGGCAACGGGGAGGGCAGCGCCCTTATGAAGGAGCCCCTGACGGCTGCAAGGGTGATAGAGGCGGTGGCAAAGGCCGCCGACCTGCCTGTATCCGTGAAGTTCCGCAAGGGCTGGGACGATTCCCACGTCAACTGCGTGGACTTTGCCCGCATGGCGGAGGGCTCCGGCGCGGCCTTTGTGACCATACACGGGCGCACCCGGGAGCAGATGTACTCCGGCGCTGCGGATTGGGACATAATCGCGGAGGCCAAGGCCGCCCTCTCTATCCCGGTAATAGGCAACGGCGACGTGACGGACGGCAGCTCCGCCATGGCCCTGCGCGCCCATACCGGCTGCGACGGCATTATGATAGGCCGGGGCGCGCTGGGAAACCCGTATATATTCGAGGAGGTAAGGGCGGCCCTTGCAGGCGCGCCATACAGCCCCCCCGCCGACGCCGAGCGGCTCGACCTGGCCATAGCCCATGTAAAAGGGCTTGTGGCCCATAAGGGCCCCCACGGTGTAATAGAGATGCGCAAGCACATCGCCTACTATGTGCGGGGCATGAAGGGCGCCTCCGCCTTCCGCACCGCCGCCACCCTCGCGCCCACCGCGGAGGCGCTGATAGATTTGATAGAGGAATACAGGAGCAGCTTAGAATAGCAAAAAGCCGGACAAGCGTCCGGCTTTTTTATTTTTGAGCTTATGCGGTCAAAACTTACTTGATTTCGCAGGTAGCGCCAACTTCCTTGAAGGCGGCGGCGATCTTCTCGGCGTCCTCCTTGGAGATGCCTTCCTTGACGGCCTTGGGGGCGTTGTCTACGACTTCCTTGGCTTCCTTCAGGCCCAGGCCGGTCTGCTCGCGGACGACCTTGATGACCTTGATCTTCTCGGGGCCGACTTCCTTCAGGATAACGTCGAACTCGGTCTTTTCTTCAACTGCCTCGGCAGCGGCGGCGGGGCCGGCTACTGCAACGGCGGTGGCGGCGGCGGATACGCCGAACTCCTCCTCGAGGGCCTTTACCAGGTCGGCCAGCTCAAGAACGGTCATGGCTTTGATATCTTCAATAAACTGTTCCTTGTTAAACATTGTTTGATCCTCCTGTTGATATTTTGTATTTGGTCAGGCCGCGGTTACTCGGCAGCCTTTTCGCCCTTCTTGGCGATCTGGTCCAGCACGATTGCCAGGCCGGAAATGGGGGACATCATGCTGCCAAGCATCCTGGAGAGCAGCACCTCGCGGGAGGGCAGGTCAGCCAGAGTGTTGACCGCTGCGGCATCGGCTACGGCACCGTTTATGATACCGCCCATGATCTCGCACTTCTTGTACTTCTTGATCGCGTCCTTCAATACCTTGGCAGGGGCGACTGCATCCTCATAACCAAACGCGAAGGCGTTGGGGCCCTTGAGCATGGTGTGGAAGCTGTCGTCGATACCGGCGGAGTGGGCGGCGCGGGAAACGATGTGGTTCTTGAGAACGACGTATTCAACGCCTGCCTTGCGCATATCGCGGCGAAGGTTGGTAACTTCTTCCGCATTGAGCCCGCGGTAATCGAAAACTATTACAGACTGGGCGCTGGCGATCTTCTTGCTTATCTCCTCGACCTGTGCTGCCTTTGCCTGAATGTTCTTAGCATTTGCCATGGTTTCACCTCCTATAAAAATTAAATCCTTTGCCAAAAGACAAAGGACGAAACTGCATTCGACGCACGATGCTTTATTTCATCACCTCGGCAGGATTTACGCTTTCGCTACCGGCTGTCTTTGGCAATACTTTTTTTGATTTCCGCAGGGTAGTTTATCAGACTACCCCGCGGTTGTCAAGCATTTTTTTACCCGGCCCGCCTTAGAACTTGAGGGGGTTGAACTTTACGCCGGGGCCCATGGTGGTGGATATCACCAGGCTCTTGATGTAGGTGCCCTTTGCCGCCGCGGGCTTGGCCTTTATGACGGCGTCCATAAGGGTGTTCAGGTTCTCCTCCAGCTTGTCTACGCCGAAGGAGGCCTTGCCTACGGGGACGTGTACGATGGAGGTCTTGTCCACGCGGTACTCAACCTTACCGGCCTTGATCTCGTGGATCGCCTTGGTGACGTCCATGGTGACGGTGCCGCTCTTGGGGTTGGGCATGAGGCCCTTGGGGCCCAGCACGCGGGCGATGCGGCCCACCACGCCCATCATATCGGGGGTGGCTACGCAAACGTCGAAATCAAACCAGTTTTCGGTCTGGATCTTCTTTACCAGATCCTCGTCGCCTACGTAATCCGCGCCGGCTTCCTGTGCTTCCTTGGCCTTGTCGCCCTTGGCGAACACCAGCACGCGCACCTTCTTGCCGGTGCCGTGGGGCAGCACTACCGCGCCGCGGACCTGCTGGTCTGCATGGCGGGGATCGACGCCCAGGCGGGCGGAGACCTCGATGGTCTCGTCAAACTTGGCCTTGGCGGTGGCGAGTACGGCCTCAAGTCCCTCGCGGGGATCGTACAGCTTCTGCTTATCGAAGGATTTTACGCTATCCTGATACTTCTTTCCGTGCTTCATTTTGAATAGCCTCCTTCTTTAGTCTACCACGGTAACGCCCATGCTGCGGGCGGTGCCTGCTACCATGCTCATGGCGGCCTCTACGCTGGCGGCGTTAAGGTCGGGCATCTTGAGCTCGGCGATCTCCTTGACCTGGGCCTTGGTGATCTTAGCTACCTTTTCCTTGTTGGGCTTGCCGGAAGCGGTCTCTATGCCGCAGGCCTTCTTGATGAGGACGGCGGCAGGGGGGGTCTTGGTGATGAAGGTGAAGGAGCGGTCCTGATAGACGGTGATGACTACCGGGATGATGAGGCCCGCCTGCTTGGCGGTCTTTTCGTTGAACTCCTTGCAGAAGCCCATGATGTTCACGCCGTGCTGACCCAGCGCGGGGCCTACCGGCGGCGCGGGCGTTGCCTTGCCGGCGGGGATCTGCAGCTTTACATAGCCTGTGATCTTCTTTGCCATTTTTTAAGTTTCCTCCTATATATTGTGGTGCGAGCGGCCGGCCATGGCTTGGCCCGCCTCCCACCTATGCAGGCGCATAAGCGCGTACATACGGTTTTTGTCAGGGGCGTTATCCCCTGTGCTGCGGGGGCTATATCTTTTGCACCGCGATATAGTCCAGCTCCAGCATGTTCTCCTTGCCGAACATCAGCACGGAGAGCTTTACCTTTTGATTCTCGGGGTCCAGCGCCTTTACCGTGCCCACGAAATTCTCGAAGGGGCCGGAGGTGATGCGAACGTTCTCGCCCACCGCCACGTCCAGCTTCAGGGCGATGCGTTCCACGCCCATGGCCGTAACCTCCTCGTCCGTAAGGGGTATGGGCTTTGACCCGGGGCCTACGAACCCCGTTACGCCGCGGGTGTTGCGGACGACATACCAGGTCTTGTCATTCATGAACATCTTCACCATGACATAGCCGGGGTAGGTCTTGCGCTTAGTCACCTTGCGCTTGCCGTCCTCCCTGATCTCAACCACCTCTTCGGTGGGGTATTTGACCTCGAGTATCATATCCTGGAGGTTGCGGTTCTTAACGGTTTTTTCGAGGTCGGTCTTTACCTTCTCCTCGTAGCCTGAATAGGTATGGGCTACATACCACTTTGCTTCCTCGGACATACTCTCTCCTTAAACAGGGCTTCCCGTGTTACAGGCTTACAAGCAGGCCGAGGCCCTTGCCGAATACCAGGTCCAGCGCGTAGATCACTACCGCCATCAGCAGTATAAAGGCAATAACAGTAAGCGTATAGGAAACGATCTCTTTCTTGGTGGGCCAGGAAAGCTTCTTTACTTCGCCGGACACTTCCTTGAAGAACTGTCCAAAGCGGCCTTTCTTTTTAACTTCGTTAGCCATACTCGTAACTCCTTGAAAATTACTTGGCTTCCTTGTGCAGCGTGTGCTTGCGGCAGAAGCGGCAATACTTCATGAACTCGATGCGGTCGGGGTCGTTCTTCTTGTTCTTGAAGGTGTTGTAGTTTCTCTGCTTGCATTCGGTGCAGGCCAGGGTGATCTTAACGCGCATTTTTTTCTTCCTCCTGAGGATTTAACGCAGGACGTGATCCGCGCCCTGACGCCACTATTTTTCATACCTAAATAAACCCCCACCATGGGGGATACCTTTAGTAATCTACCACAAGTCGGGGGCGCTGTCAATGAAAAATTCGTTTATCTTAGGGACTTTTTTTATATCCGGCGCCCTCTTGTGGCGTGCGCGGCGGCTCATGCGTATATGTTGTGGTCAGCCTTCCCTGCTCACCCGCACCCAGTACCCGCTGCCGTCCCGGGCCCGCAGGAACCTGTCGAACCCCCTGGGCCTTTTCCCCGGGCGGTATTCCCCCGGCAGGGCGTGTATGCGGTAGCTGCCGCCCTGTATCCTCGCCTCCCCCTCAAGGTAGTACCTGTCCGTGCCGGGATAGGCCACCCGCCGCCAGCGGGAAAAGGGGAAGGCCTCCGGAAATGGGTTCACCGCGTCCTCCCGCCCCTCCGTCCCTTCGCCGTCCTGCGGGGGCCGCACCTCCGCCGCGTCCGCCGGGAAAAGCTCCGCCGCCTTTTGCAGTATATCCAGCAGCGCCCTGCTCTGCGGGGCGCGCCCCATGGGCTGCCCCGGCCCCCCGGCCTTATCCGGCCCCGGCGCTTTACCTCCCTCCGGCCTTTTCTGGCAGCGCAGCAGCACCTCCGCCCGCGCCCGCTCCATAAGCTCCCTTTTCCCCGCAAAGCCGCCGGCGAGCAGTATCTCTCCCTCCCCCGCCGCAATGGCCCCCACCGGCACAAAGGGCGGCCTTTTCTCCCTGGTGCAGTTCCCCTGCCCGTCGAACAGCCAAAGCTCCCCCGGCCCGCCGTACCTTACCGCCGCGCCCCGCCCGTCCGTTTCTATTTCCAGCAGCGCCTTGCCCGCCCTGCCCGTCATCACCGTGAGCCTTTTCATACGCACGCTCCTTTGGCACGGTATTTCTATTGATACTAAAGTATGTTATAATCTTAAAAATTATTAGAGGCAAAGGAGCTAATATGCGCCCGCTCAAAATAGCCGCAGCCGTACTGTGCTGGCTGCTCATAATACTGGCCATACTCTTTACCGTGCTGGATATACAGCTTTCGCCGGAGTCCGGCGCCCAGCAGCGGTTTTTGAGCTTCTATCTGGAATACGGCACCGAGGAAAGGTTCGGCATAGAGCCCAAGCAGTGCGCCTCCGCCCTCATGGCGATGATACAGTACATGCGGGGCTGCCGGGATTCCATACAGATAACCGTCAGCGAATACGGCTCGGCGGTGGAGATGTTCAACCGGCAGGAGATAGACCACATGGCGGACGTGAAAGGCCTCTATCAGTCCTTCCGGAGGAGCCGGCCCGCCGCCATAGCCGCCTTTGCCGCAGTTCTGCTGCTCTCCCTCTCCGAGAGGAAGCGGGGGCGGCGGGGCGTTGCCCTAAGCTCCCTCGGGATAGCCGTAGCCCTTTTCTTCATTATATTGGGCGGCCTCGGCGCCTGGGCCTATGCGGACTTCACCGCCTTCTGGACGGCGTTCCACCGACTGTTCTTCACCAACGACCTGTGGCTCATGGATCCGGCGGTGTGCCGCATGATAAGGATATGCCCGGAGAGCCTGTTTTCCGGCATGGCCCTCAGCATGGCCGCATGGTCGGCGGCGCTCATACTGGCGGCCTCCCTGCTGGCGGCGGCCATTGAGAGGGCGCTCGCTAAAAAACACAATGCAAAATAGGGATATAAGCTATGACTTACGATGAAGCCGCCCGGTTGGGCCTGGAAAAGTATCAAAGGGACGGCAGCGCGCTGCTGCTCGCCATAGAAAGCTCCTGCGACGAGACCGCCGCAAGCGTGCTGCGTGGGGCGCGGGAGGTGCTGTCCATGAGCGTCTACACCCAGATACCCCTGCACAGGAGGTACGGCGGCGTGGTGCCGGAGCTTGCCTCCCGCAGCCATGTGGAAAAGGTGGGCTCAGTAGTGGCGGACGCGCTGCAAAAAGCCGGTGTAACGCTGGACGACATATCCGCCATAGCCGTCACCGCGGGCCCGGGGCTTGTGGGCGCGCTGCTGGTGGGGGTGAGCTACGCCAAGGGGCTGGCCTTTGCCAAGGGGCTCCCCCTCATAGGCGTGAACCACCTCTGCGGGCACATCGCCGCAAACTACCTCACCTATCCCGGCCTTGAGCCGCCCTTTATATGCCTCGTGGCCTCCGGCGGCCACAGCCACATAATAGAGGTGTCGGATTACGGCAGCTTCCGGCTGCTGGGGCATACCCGCGACGACGCGGCGGGGGAGGCCTTCGATAAGGTGGCCCGGGCGCTGGGGCTTCCCTATCCCGGCGGGCCGGAGCTTGAGAAGCTGGCCCTCTCAGGCGACCCCATGAAATACCCCTTCCACTCCGCGCTGAACCAGTCTGCGGAGGAGGCGGACTTCAGCTTTTCCGGCATAAAGACCGCCGTGGTGAACCTTATGCACAACGCCGCCCAGAAGGGGGAGGATATTTCCGGGGCGGACGTGGCGGCCTCCTTCCAGCGGGCCGTGTGCGATACCCTGACACTGAAGGCGGTACACGCCGCAAGGGCGCACGGCTCCGCTACCCTTGCGCTTGCGGGGGGCGTATCCGCAAACAGGGCGCTTCGGGGCGCGCTTGCGCGGGAATGTGAAAAGCAGGGCATACGCTTCTGCTGCCCGGATTTCAAATACTGCACGGACAACGCCGCCATGATAGCCTGCGCGGGCCATTACGGCCTCATGGAGGGCCGAATTTCCGGCCTCGGGCTCAACGCCGCGCCGGAGCTTTCGCTGACAAACCCCTCCCGGTAAGTTTTTTTACAATTAAAAAGACTTTGTGCCGCCTAATCATATTGACAAAAAGGCACCGCTGAATTAGAATAGTAATGCTATACTGTGAAGCAGTGTGGCAAAGGTTGTTTTCGCGCTGCGCTATGCGGGTGTAGCTCAGTGGCAGAGCGTCGGCTTCCCAAGCCGATAATGTGGGTTCGATTCCCATCACCCGCTCCAAAAGCCTCCCGGGCTTGCCTCCGGGAAATCAACAAAAGGACAAATTTTTAGGAGGAAAAGATTCAAATGGCAAAGGCAAAATTTGAACGCACTAAGCCCCATGTCAACATCGGCACCATAGGCCACG
>CAKTYU010000022.1 GCA_934633985.1 uncultured Clostridia bacterium | reverse complement strand
GACCCGCTGTTTGAGCAGAAAAAAAGCGAGTGTCCTCACAGCTTTTCAAATGCTGTAAGAACACTCGCCATGGTGCGAATGGCGGGATTTGAACCCGCAAGCTTTCGCCGGCAGATTTTAAGTCTGCTGTGTATGCCGTTCCACCACATTCGCACAAGGACATTATTATTATAGAATATTTGCAAAACAAGGTCAAGGATCGGCTGGCGTCAATCCTTGTCGTTGAGCCACTTCTTGAGCAGCTCGACATAATGGTCGTTGTCCTCTACAAAGCACATGTGGCGGCACTCCCTGAAAAGCTCCCATTTGGAGTCGGGTATGTTGTCGTACATGACCTTTGCAATATACGGCGTGCAGAGATCGTTGCCGCCGTTGATGACCAGGCAGGGCTCCTTTATGTCCTTGAGCTTGTCTATTACATCATAATCCTTCAGCGTTCCCATGGGAGTATACTCGTTGGGGCCCCAGCCGACGACGTAGCTCTCCCGGCCCGACCTTTTTTTCCTAAGCAGGCACTCGGGCCCGTTGGGATCCGGCTTGCCCGCGGCGTGGCGCAGCATATACTCATCCTCCGCCCTTTGATACACATCGCCGGAATAGTCTCCGGTCTCGGTGGCAGTCTTTATGGCCTCCTGATATTCCGCCGGCAGCTCCTTTATCATGCGCGCCTGCTCGACGCCCCACAGCCAGCTTGCGGGCAGCGTGCTGGAAAGTATTCCGCTCTTTACGCCCGAATGCTCATAGCCGCAGATATAGGTAAGCAACAGCATGCCGCCCCAGGACTGGCCCAGCAGGTGGCACGTATCCAGCCCAAGGTGCTCTCTAAGCGCGATAAGCTCATTTACCCATGTTTCGGCCTTCCATAGCTCCGGCCTTCCATCGAGATAGGAATTTCCGCAGCCTATCTGGTCGTACATGACGAGCATGCGGCCGTCCTCCTCCGCCAACCTGTCCAGCACCTCGAAATAGTTATGGGTGGAGCCGGGGCCCCCGTGCATGAGCACCAGCGGCGCCTTGTCGGTGCGCTCTCCAACCGTCCTGTAATATGTCTTGTGGCCCATAAAGGGCATATAGCCTTCGTTTACCTTCATTGCCTTATCCTCATATCCTTAAAATATGGAATCTTCCACCATTTGAAAGTATAGCTTTTCGGAACGGCTTCTGTCAAGCATTGTAAAGGGGCAACCGCGCGGCGTTTTTTCTTGGCTGCTTTTTAATTCTTATGATATAATAAGATGTTAAGACAAAATCCTCTGGAAAGGAAGCTGCCATGGGACTGCCGGCAAAACTTGTGCATTCTCAATTAAATTTCTTTAAGCCGCTGGTTGCAAGCTGCTCTCTGGAAACCATACGCCGGGGGCAGGATAAGCTGGGCGAGCTTATGGAAGCCATACATAAAAAGGACGTAAAGGTGCGCGATCACCCCTTCGACCTCTTTGAGGGCGCGTGGGTCATACCGCAGGACGAGCGCCGTCAGGGAGTGATACTCTACCTGCACGGGGGCGGCTATACCTGCGGCGATCTGGACTACGCCAAGGGCTTCGCCGCGACGCTTGCGGACGAGGAGGGCGTGCGCGTGTTCTGCGCCGCATACAGGCTCGCTCCCGAGAACCCCTTCCCCGCCGCGCTGGACGATGCGCTGGAGGCGTACACATACCTCATCGGCAAGGGCTACGGCGGAGATCACATAATGCTCTGCGGAGAGAGCGCAGGCGGCGGCCTCTGCTATGCCCTCTGCCTAAGGCTCAAGGAGCTTAATATGGCTATGCCCTGCGGCATAATAGCCATTTCTCCCTGGACGGACCTTACAGGCTCCGGCGAAAGCTACGAAACGAACCGCGACAACGATCCCTCCCTCACCGCCGAGGTGCTGGAATTTTACGCCCAGTGCTATGCGGCCGACCGCGACAGGCTGGATCCGCTGCTCTCCCCTCTTTTCGGCGACCTTGCTGGCATGCCGCCCTCTTTGATATTCGCGGGCGGCGACGAGATATTGCTGGACGACTCCCGCCGTCTACACAGCAGGCTGCTGCAATGCGGCTGCAGGAGCAGCCTGCATATCGCCCCAGAGCGATGGCACGCCTATGTGCTTTATCAGCTAAAGGAAAATCAGGACGATTTTGACACGATAAACGAGTTTTTGAACAAGCGCCTCTGCCCAGAGCGCAAGCTGCGCTGGATGCGGCTGGACAACGCGGCAAAGATATACCCCGCCGCCCGGCGCAGGAACTGGAACAACTTTTTCAGGCTTTCGGCCACGTTGAGTGAGCCCGTGGACAGAGCGGTGCTGCAATCTGCGCTCGACGTGACGGTGCGCCGCTTCCCCTCCATGGCGGTGCGGCTGCGCCGGGGGACCTTCTGGTACTACCTTGAGGAGCTATCCAAGGCCCCCGCCATACGCGATGAAAAGGCGTGCCCGCTGGCGCACGTTCCCTTTAAGGAGATACGCGAGTGCGCTTTCAGGGTCATAGTGTATAAAAACCGCATAGCCGTGGAGTTTTTCCACGCCATAACGGACGGCAACGGCGCTATGGTATTTCTAAAGACCCTGCTTGCCGAATACCTGTGCCAGAAGCACGGCCTCCATATACCCAAGACGGACGGCGTGCTGGGCAGGCTGGAGGAGCCCTCCGAGGAGGAGCTGGAGGACAGCTTCTTAAGGTTTGCCGGAGATGTGCGGGCGAGCCGGCGGGAAAAGACGGCGTATCACCTTTCGGGCACGCCGGAGCCCGACGGTTTCTTGAATCTTGTGACGCTAATGTTAGACGCCGGAGCCGTGCGCGGCAGGGCAAAGGAATACGGCGTCACGGTTACGGAATTTCTCTGCGCCGCCATGATGAAGGCCATACTCGAGCTTCAGGCGGAAAAGGTGCATTTCCGCAGGAACAGGCGGCCCGTAAAGGTGCTTATTCCCGTAAACCTCCGCAAGCTCTTCCCCAGCAAGACACTGCGGAACTTCGCCCTGTACGTCACCCCCGAGATAGACCCGCAGCTCGGCGATTACAGCTTTAAGGAGATATGCTCGATAGTGCATCACCGCATGGGGCTGGACTGCACCGCGAAGCTCATGGGTACCCGCATAGCCACCAACGTAAGCAGCGAAAAGGCATTTATACTAAAGGTGATGCCGCTGTTCATAAAGAACGCCGCCATGAAGGCCGTGTTTGACGCGGTGGGCGAGCGCAAGTCCTGCCTGTGCCTGTCAAACCTCGGCAGCGTGACCGTGCCGGAGGTCATGCGCCCTTACATAAGCCGCATGGACTTCATAATAGGCGTGCAGGCCCGGGCGCCCCATAACTGCGGCGTGCTGTCATACGACGGTACGATGTATATAAACATGATACGAAACATAACCGAGCCGGAGCTGGAGCTGCACTTTTTCCGGGTGCTTCAGGATCAGGGCCTTCACGTAAAGGCCGAAAGCAACCAGCCATAGCTAAGGGAAAGGGAGGCGTGAGCTTTGTATTGTATAAAATGTGGAGTTGAGCTTAGCGACAGCGAGGAAAAGTGCCCGCTTTGCGGCACCGTGGTATTTCACCCGTATATAAAGCGGCCGGAGGGCGAAAAGCCCTACCCCGTTGACCGGAAACCTCAGGAGACCGCCAGCCGGTCCGGCTTGCTGTTCATACTTACCATGCTGTTCCTGCTGCCCCTTGCAACGTCGCTGCTGTGCGATTGGAGGATAAACGGCAGGATACTCTGGTCCGGCTATGTGGGCGGCGCGCTGACGATATTTTATGTGATAGTCGTGCTGCCGATGTGGTTCCGGCGGCCCATACCCGTGGTGTTCGTGGCGGCGGACTTTATCGCCGTGGGCCTTTATCTGCTCTATATAAACTTCGCCACGGGCGGCCATTGGTTCCTGTCCTTCGCTTTCCCCGTAACCGGCGGGCTTATGATAATCGCCGTGGGCGCGGTGGCGCTGATGTACTATATCCGCCGGGGGTACCTGTTTATAATCGCCGGCACCCTCATAGCCACGGGCGGCTTTATGGTACTGGTGGAGTACCTGCTCAATTACACCTTCGGCCTCCACGACAGCCTGATGTGGTCCATATATCCCCTCGCGTGCTGCCTTGTATTAGGGCTCACGCTCATAATTATCGCCTGCTGCCCGCCCCTCAAGGAGAGCCTGAAGCGAAAGTTTTTCATTTAACAGTACATAGCAAAAGCGCGGCATGGCTTTGAACCGTGCCGCGTTTTTTATTTGATCACGTCTGCTTTATCTATGCTGTAATATTCAAACAGCTCGACAGCCTCCCTGCCTATCCTCTCGCCGGATACCGCAATGGGTATCGCCGGAGGGCAGGACACGGCGGGAGCGCCGCATATTCGGCCCAAAGCCTCCCTGACCGGTATTAATTCGTGAGGCCGGAAAAACGCCTCCCGTACCGACATGGCCCTTTCTGCCCCGGCAAGGGGGAGCGGCTCATTCTCCGCCGGCCCGCCGCTGCACTCGCCGAGGACATTTTCCAGCCTGTGCAGCTCCTCCAAGGTATTGTTGGGCGTAGTCATAAGCACCGCATAGCCGGCGTCCGCATACTCGCACTCTATGCCCCCGCCTCGCAAAAGCATCGCTATATCCTTGCCGCTCATGGTCCTTGCGGCGCGTATTGTCAGCCGAAGGGGGTCGCTTTGGGATATTTCCCACCCGCGGCTTTTGAGCCGCCGCTTAAGGCGTTCCATGCTGCCCGCCCATTCCGCTATCCTCTTTGGGTAATCTCCCGCCAGAAGGCTGTTGCAGGCGTCCAGCGAGGCCAATATGAGGTAGGACGGGCTGGTGGAGCCGAAGAGCGCCAAGGCCGCCTTTGCCTGCTCCGCATAGCATTCGGGCAGCCGCCTGCTTATATGCAGGTACGCGCCGCCTGTCAGCACGGGCAGGGTCTTATGCGCCGATGCGCAGCACATATCCGCGCCTAAATCCAGCGGGTCCAGCGAGCTCGGCAGGAACTTAAGATATGCCCCGTGGGCGTTGTCCACGATGAGCATGGTGCCGCTGTCATGGCACACATCGGCAAGGCTCTCAATATCCGCCATTCCGCCTAAATAATCGGGGCTGGTTACATACACGGCGGCAGGCGGCGCGTCCAGCCCGTCGAGCGTTTCCTTTAGCATTTTGGGCGTCACCGGACAGCCGCAGAGGGAGCCGCCGCTCTCGGGCCAAAGCCATACCGGCTCTATATCCAGGAGGGCCGCGGCATATACGAAGGCCTTATGTACGTTGCGGGCAGCCACTATCACATTTGAATTGCCCTTCGGCCTGTTGTTGAGGGCGAGATACAGCATTGCCCTTATACACTGGCTGGAGCCCTCGGTAGAATAGCAGGTGCGCCGCGTGCCGAAAAGCTCCGCCGCGTTGCGCTCGCTTTCGGCGATAATGCCGTCGGCCTCGTACAGCGCATCCCCGCCGTACACCTCGGTTATATCCCATTTTTCACAGCCCAGTATGCCCCTGCCCTTATGACCGGGCATGTGGAAGCGCACACGATCCTGCTGTGAATACTGCTTTAAAAAGTCAAGTATGGGGGTGTCCATCACATATCCTCTTGCGCGACCTTCATCATTATCGCGCACTCTATGCGCTTTTTGAACAGCTCGCAGCCCGCGGGATATACGCCACGTATGCTGCCCGCCGCGTGGTAGGCGTTGGCGGCACAGCCGCCGGAGCAGTAAAGCTTCGCCCAGCAATCCGCGCATTCGCTTCTGGCGTATGCGTTGCAGGAGCGGAACTCGCTTCGCACCGCCTCGTTTGTGACGCCGTTCCATATATCGCCCAGCTTGAACTTCTCCTCGCCCACAAACTGATGGCAGGGATAGAGGTCGCCCCAGGGGGTGACAGCCATGTACTCCGTGCCGGAGCCGCAGCCGGATATGCGCTTATATATGCAGGGGCCGCTGGTAAGGTCCAGCATGTAATGATAGAAGGTTATGGGCCTTCCCTCTTTTTCGCGGCGCAGCATATCCTTTGCGAGTATCTCATACTGCTCCTTTACTATTTCGAGGTCGTCCGGGGTAAGTGCGGCAGGATCCTCCGGCGCGCATACCACGGGCTCCATGCTCAGCTCCGTAAAGCCCAGCTCCGCCATGTGGAACACGTCGTTGGTAAAGTCGGGGTTGGCGTGGGTGAAGGTGCCGCGCATATAGTAGTTTTTGCCGCCCCTTGCCTCCACGAGCCTGCGGAACTTTGGCACTATTCGGTCATAGCTGCCATTACCCGCATAGTCTACACGGGTGGCGTCATTTATCTCCCTCCGCCCGTCCAGGGAAAGCACCACGTTGCTCATCTCCTTGTTGGAGAACTCTATAACCTCGTCGTCGATGAGCATTCCGTTGGTGGTGAGGGTAAAGCGGAAGTTCTTGCCCCGCTCCTTTTCTACGCTGCGAGCATACCTCACAAGCTGCTTTACCACGTCCCAGTTCATCAGCGGCTCGCCGCCGAAGAAGTCCACCTCGAGGTTGGTGCGGCTGCCAGAATTTTCCATGAGGAAATCCAGCGCGCGCTTTCCCACCTCATAGCTCATCAGCGCACGTTCGCCGTGATATTTGCCCTGGCTGGCAAAGCAGTATGCGCAGTTGAGGTTGCAGGTATGGGCGACGTGCAGGCACAGCGCCTTTATAACGTCGCCGGAGCGCTGCTTGAAGGTTCCCGCCAACTCTGAAAATTTATCCGGCGTGAACAGCTTTCCGGCTGCTATAAGGGCCCTTACGTCCTCTATGCAGTCCAGTATGTCTTTTTCGCTCACATCCTCGCGTCCGGCGTATTTTTCGGATACGGCCTTGACTATTTCCTCCGTGCTGCTGTCCTGGTACATGGCGATAATGTCATACGCCGCCTCGTCCACCACATGTATGGAGCCGGAGCAGGAATCCAGCACTATGTTGTAACCGTTGAGCTTGTACTGATGAACCATTGTTTCCTCTCTTATTTAAGCTGCAACATAAAAACTGCCGCCTGAGAGCAGGCGGCAACCTTTATTGCCAAGCTTAGTTGTTCTTATTCTCGCACTTCTGGTTTGCCACGCCGCAGCTTGTCTTGCAGGCAGACTGGCAGGAGGTCTGGCATTCGCCGCAGCCGCCGTTCTTTGCGCTCTCGCAGAGGTTACGGGTCTCAAGGGTCTTGATTCTTTCCATGGTTTTATCTCCATTCTGTCAGTTTTGATTTTTTATACGCCCGGACGTCTCCGCCAAAACAGACGAACCCGTCCACTATTACTTAGAATACTATATCAAATGATATTTTCAAAGTCAATGACATTTATATATGCCCGGCAATTAGATAAAGCCCGACGCCTCAGCAGCGTCCCAGCAGGGCCTATCTAACTCTTTTTGCGCGGTATCAGCCTTTCTCCGCAGTCCGGGCAGTATTCGGGCATTCTCCCCTGTCCCCACAAATAAAGGTTGCAGCCGCAATACGGGCAGCGGAAAAACCTTATAGCCTGTATTATTCCGGCGGCCGCCACTATTACCGCCGCCGCTATGCCCGCTATGGCGGCGCTTTCATTTATATACGCCAGCACGCAGTTTATTATTGAAAGCGCCAGCGCCCCTATAAGGCATATCCAAAGTATCCTGTGGCTCTTCTTGTAATCCATCTCCATCTTCCCGCTATTCCGGCAGCACGTTCAATTCTTCGCTGTACTCCAGCCGGAACTCCTTATCAGTAAGTGTCATGTCCGTATCTACCTGTGCAAACAGGGTGTTCTCCCCGTTTGCCAGCCGCAGCACGTATTGGCCGTCTCTTGTCTGCACCCTGCCGGCTGCTATCTCCTGACCGTCCTCGTCAAAAAACCGTATGCTCAGCGCACATACCAGCGTATCCGGATATTCGTTCACCGCCACGGCGTCCATAAACGTATCATCGCACTGCTCGTATACCTGGATATTTTTGAAGGATATGTACTGCTGAAAGTGTTCCCTGCCCGCTATCAGCAACCCGTTCTTATCGTATGCGCTGCTTAGGTCCGCCATTTCCTCCACCTGCACGGGCTCCGGCGTGGGGCTTGGGGTGGGCTTTGGGGGCTGTGTAGGCTCCGGCGGAATGGTCACGGAGGGAACTATATGCGCCCCGGTGTTCACGCAGCCCGCAAGAAGCAGGCATGTCGAGGCCGCCATAAGCAACTTAGCAATCCTCTTGCTCATATTCCTCCCTGTTCTCATGGATAAGCTCCAGCTTGAGGTTATATAGCTTATCGGATATATCCACCTTGTAGGCATGGGGATTTAGTATGCGCCTATATTCCTCCCAGAATGCGGCGAGCTCCTTTTTGCTGTATTCCCTTATCGAGCATACGTCGGGGCTCTCGTACACCTGCCTGCCGTCCACGAACACCGGCACAAGAAGCTCTTTCGCGTAAAAGTCCCTTATCACCTTGGTCTGGTAGGTATGGTGCTGGTTATACAGCTTGATGGGCCTGCTGTCGTCTATGGTCTCATCGTCAAGGGCTATTATATCCGCAAGCGCCATGCCGTCCCGCTTGCTGTAAAGGCGGTATATCTTCTTGTATCCGGGATTGGTGAGCTTTGCGGGATTTTCGCTTATCTTTATCTTGGGCGTCATTTTGCCGTCCACTATCTCGGCGGACATTTTATACACGCCGCCCAGCGCCGGCCAGTCGTAAGAGGTTATCATCTTTGTGCCCACGCCCCATACGTCTATCCTTGCGCCCTGCGCCTTCAGCTCGCGTATGACGTATTCGTCAAGGTCGCTGGAGGCGAATATTCGCGCCTCCTGATAGCCCGCCTCGTCCAGCATCCTGCGAGCCTCCTTGGAGAAATAGGCGAGATCGCCGCTGTCGAGGCGTATGCCCACCGGCTTATGGCCCTTGGCCCTGAGCTCGTCAAACACCCTTATGGCATTTGGCACGCCGGACCTGAGGGTATCGTAGGTATCGACCAGCAGCATACAGGAATCCGGGAATATCTCCGCATACGCGCGGAAGGCGTCTAACTCTGTCGGGAAGCTCATCACCCAGCTATGGGCATGGGTGCCCGCTATCGCCACATCGTAAAGCTGCCCCGCAAGTACGTTGCTGGTAGAGCTGCACCCGCCTATTATCGCCGCCCTTGCGCCGTATGTGCCAGCGTCCGGCCCCTGTGCGCGGCGAAGCCCGAACTCCAACACCGCGCCGCCGTCCGCGGCATAAACCACGCGGCTGGCCTTGGTAGCTATCAGCGTCTGATGGTTGATTATATTGAGTAGTGCGGTCTCCACAAGCTGTGCCTCCATGATGGGGGCCTTTACACGCACGAGGGGCTCATAGGGGAACACCGGCGTTCCCTCGGGTATGGCGTATACCTCACCGGTAAAACGCATTTCGCCCAGCACCTTCAAAAAGCCCTCGTCAAACAGCTTAAGGCTCCTGAGGTATTCTATATCCTCCGGCCCGAAGTGTATGTTTTTTATGTAATCTATGGCGGTGCCGAGGCCTGCCATTATGGTATAGCCGCTGTTGGGCATATTCTCCCTGAAAAACACATCGAACACAGCCTGGTTTTCCGTCATGCCGAACTTATAGTAGCCGTACATCATGGTAAGCTGGTAAAGATCCGTCATCATGGTAAGGTTTCGCATTTTTTCAATCCCCCATTGTCCTTGTGCTTTACTGCACGTCCTCGCTGCCGTCCTTCGAATCCTCTTCTTCGGGCTCCGGCTCTTTTTCGGCTTCCTCGGCGGCCCCTGCCTTTTCGCAGCCCTCTGCACCCTCGGCCTCCTCCGCCGCGGCCTTATCCTCGGCCTCCGGCGCGGGCCATACGAGCCTGCCCAGCTTTTTCTCCTTAAAATGCCTTATGATGAAGAAGGCCACCACCGCGACCACGACTATGAGGCTAAGCATCTCCGATACCCGAACGCCTGCGGCTATCGCACCGCCGGGCTTTATGATATACAGGCTGTCGCCCCTGAGCCTCTCCACGAACATCCTCTCAAGGCCGTACAGCGCGGCATACGACAGTATCGCATCGCCGTCGTGCCTGAATTTTTTGCGGCAGCTCCACAGTATGATAAACACTATGAGGCACCATGCGGACTCATAGAAAAACGTTGCCATATGGTAGGGGTTGGAGCAGGGCTGCCCGTTGAAGGTGTGGTAGCCTTCGATATACACCGCAAAGGGGAACCACATAAGCTCTCCGTTGCTTATGGGAAGGCCGAAGGCCTCCTGATTGAAAAAGTTACCCCAGCGGCCTATTGCCTGCGCCAGCACAAGGCCCGGCGCTATGCAGTCCGCCAGCTTGAGGAAGCGTATCCTCCTGACCCTGGAATATATAAACATTCCGAGAAGCCCACCTATCACCGCGCCGTATATGGCAAGGCCGCCCTCCCATATATACAGGGCGCGTATGGGGTTTGAAGCATAGCTCGCCCACTCGAAGATCACATAGTAAAGCCTTGCGCCCACCACTCCGGAGGGGATTATCACAAGGCACATATCCAGTATATCGTCCTCGGTCAGCCTCTTGCGCTTGCCCTCCTTGAGCGTGAGCCATACCGCTATCAAGATGCCGAGGGCCATGAGCACGCCGTACCAGTATACGTCGCGTCCGAACAGAGTAAACGCTACCCTGCTGGGGTTATTCATATTTTGTTCCTCCAATTACGCTTAAAATATCAAACATACTAAAATACGGCAGGAACCTTCGCCCATGCCGCACTTTGGCACTATTGCTATTATACTGCAAACTTCACATTAAATAAAGCCCGCCAATGTGAATAATAGTCAAATCGCGTAAAAGGCCCAAATTATATACCTAATAGGCCAGCCTTGCAGGGCGCGCCTATGCCCAATTGAAATTTTCCTTCCCCGCGCCAAGCTCAAAATGGCACTTGGCTATGCCTAAGTCTATTTTTGAATAAAAGCCCCTTCCCGCCCTTGCCGACACCCGGCCGTTATCGAGGGAAAAGAAAAACTTCTGCTGATTTACCGCGGTAGGCGCCAAAAGCGCCGCCTCCACGCCCTTTTTGAACCACTCCGGCACGTCGCCCATATCGGCTACCTCGGAGGGCGCCTTGCTTTTATGCGGCACGCCCTGAGTTTTGCCGTAGCCTATCGCTATGACTATGCACAGCTTTTCCCCGGCGTCCAGCATATAAGCCGTCTTTATCTTTTTGTAACTCACGGCTACCCAGCAGGTGTTAAGCCCGAGCTGCTGGGCAAAGAGCACCAGCTTTTCGCCATAGTAGCCGCATTTTTCCTCTATTTCGTCGTCCTTCTTGCCTATCATCGCGATGTAATCCGTCACGCCGGAGAATTTGCCATAGTGTGCCATAGGGCTGTCGAAGGCCTTGGGCTCATGGGTGATAAGCTGTATATGCAGCCCGCTCCGGCCGTTGAGCTCCGCTATTTTATCCTCCAGCATGTCCTTGATCCCGCCTTCAATCTCCCTCTGCTCATACGCCCGCACGGAATGGCGCGCCCGCATGGCTTCGTATATATCCATCTTTACCTGCATACCCTGCTCCCTTCCCGCATTTTTATCGGCTTATGCCGCCGTGCGGCCTTGTTTTAAAAAGCGCCGCTCAGGCGTAAAACACCCAAACGGCGCTATGTCGCTTTTCGCCTTAGATCAGTACGCTCTTGCGAAATACATCATGGTCTTTGCCTCGCGGTTGCAGAATACGCACTTGCAGCCGGGCTTTACCGTCGCATCCTCGTCCATGGCCTTGCAGCGGGTGGAGGCGCCGGTAGCGCACTTTATCTCTATCTCACAATCGGGATCGGCGCACCAGGGAGCCTTTACGAAGCCCTTCTTTACGCCGTCCATGAAGTCGCCGAAGTTTTCGGCGTGGGTGGTATGGGCCTTGCGATGCTCGAGGGCCATATCGTACATGGTCTGGTGTATATCGGCCATGAGCTTTACGAGGCTTTCCCCTATGCCTTCAAAGGGCATTGTGAACTTCTCGAGGGTATCGCGGCGCACCACGGTCACGACGCCGTTTTCGATATCCCTTGGGCCTATCTCGATGCGGGCGGGAACGCCCTTCATCTCCCACTGATTGAATTTCCAGCCCGCGCTCTGCTCGCTGTCGTCCAGCTTTACGCGGAGGCCGGCGGACTTTATCTCGTCATAAAGCTCCTTAGCCTTCTCCAGAACGCCCTCCTTATGCATGGCGATGGGCAGTATGACTACCTGTATGGGCGCTACCTTGGGAGGCATCTTGAGTCCGCGGTCGTCGCCGTGAACCATTATCATGCCGCCGATCATGCGGGTAGAGGTTCCCCAGGAGGTAGTATAGCAATACTCCTGCTTGCCCTCCCTGCTCAGGTACTTTATATCGTAGCTCCTTGCAAAGTGATCGGACAGGTTGTGGGAGGTGCCCATCTGCAGCGCCTTGCCGTCGTGCATCAGCGCCTCCAGGGTATATGTGGCCTCAGCGCCCGCGAAGCGCTCGCTCTCGCTCTTGCGGCCGCGTACTACGGGGATAGCCAGCACGTTTACCATGAAATCATAGTATACGTTGAGCATGCGAATGGTCTCTTCCTGCGCGTCCTCATGGGTCTCATGGGCGGTGTGGCCCTCTTGCCAAAGGAACTCGGAGGTGCGGAGGAAGGGGCGGGTGCTCTTTTCCCAGCGCATTACGTTGCACCACTGGTTATACAGCACGGGCAGGTCGCGATAGGACTGTATCCATTTGGAATACATGGTGCCGATTATGGTTTCGCTGGTGGGGCGGATAGCCATACGCTCCTGAAGCACCTCGCTGCCGCCCTGCGTTACCCATGCAACCTCCGGCGCGAAGCCCTCGACGTGCTCCGCCTCCTTCATCAGCATGCTTTCGGGGATAAGCAGAGGGAAGTATGCATTCTGATGGCCCGTGTCCTTGAAGCGCTGATCCATTTCCTTCTGCATGAGCTCCCAAACGGCATAGCCGTAGGGCTTGATAGCCATACAGCCGCGAACGTCGGTATAGTCGCACATATCGTTTTTGAGCACGATATCGGTATACCACTTCGCAAAATCCACGTCGCGGGGTGTGATCTCCTGAACGAACTGGTTTTCTTTCTTTGCCATAATTTCCTCCGGTATTATTAAGTAAATTTTATTTGCATTTCAAAAGCCGCCCTAAATATAAGGGCGGCTGTTTATCCGCGGTACCACCTTAATTGGTTCTCGTCCGGCTTTAACGCTCACCTGCGGCGGGGCATTTCCTCCCCGCGGGATACGGAACGGGAACCGATGCGAAACCGCGCAGCCGCCCTTTCAGCCAGTGAGGCAGCCTCTCTTTTCGCAGTTGCGGGAGCATCGGGCTTTCCGCAATATCCTTATCTAAATATAGTCGATTATAGCATCACATATAAGTTATGTCAATCAATCCAGCTTTAATATATCGTTCAGTATGTCGTTCAGGTCGCTGTCGAGGCTTCCCTCCGCGTTGGCTGCGCCGTCGTCGTTATTTTTTTCCTCGCTGACGACCTCATCGACGGTCCATACCTTTTCCTCGTCTGTCTCCTGTCCGCCGTCGGGCTTCTTCACCTCGTCGGGAAGCTCCCGCCCCTCGATATTGTATATGCTCTTTATAAGCTCCGCCGGGTTATTGTACTCCTCCGGCGTATCTATCCTTTCAGCCCCTATCTGCTGCCCCACGCCCATATTCTCGTAATTTTCAAGGAATCCGGCATAGCTTTCGGCCTGGCGGCGCACGGTATCCGCGGTATCCCGAATATAATCCCGGAAGTATTTAGCCTGCTCCTCGGCGGCCTTCGCCCTTTTCTCGGCGTCCACAACTATTGCCGCGGCCTGTTCCCTTGCCCTGTCGAGTATACCGTCCCTTTGGGACTCAATATCTGCCTTTTCGCGCATGGCGGCGGCGATTATATCGTCGCGCTTCGCCTCCGCTGCGCCGACTATGCGGTTTGCGGCGGACTTCGCGTCCGTAAGGGCGCTTACTACCGCGTCGTTTCTGTCCTGGTATTCCTTGAGCCTGCGGTTCAGCTCCTGTATCTGCTGTTCCTTCTGTTCAAGTTCCCTTTGAAGCTCCTTCTTTCCGAACATCGTTTAGTCCTCCGTAAGCATTATTTTAAAATACGATTTAAAAGTTCATCTTCTGCTGGCCCATGTCGGCGGGCGGCGCGTAGCCCATGTGCCGGTAGCCTAACGGCATCACTATGCGGCCCCGGGGCGTCCTCGCGATAAAGCCAAGCTGTATGAGATACGGCTCGTACACGTCCTCTATGGTGGTGGCGTCGTCGCCGGTGGCGGCGGCTATGGTATCGAGGCCCACCGGCCTGCCGCCGAACTTTTCTATCATGGTGGCGAGCATGCGCCTATCCACAGCGTCCAGGCCCATCTCGTCTATCGCCAGCATATCGAGGCCGGCCCGGGCCGTCGCAAGATCTATCTCTCCGTTGCCCCGCACCTCGGCGTAATCGCGCACGCGCTTCAGCAGGCGGTTGACTATTCGCGGCGTGCCGCGGGAGCGGGAGGCTATCTCCAGCGCACCCTCCCTGTCTATTTTGACGTTGAGTATATCCGCGCTGCGCTCGATTATCTCCTTAAGCTCCTCCGGGCCGTACAGCTCGAGCTGCTCCTTTATGCCGAACCTGTCCCTTAAGGGGGAGGTGAGCATACCCATGCGCGTCGTCGCGCCTATGAGGGTGAACTTTGGAAGATCGAGGCGTATGGAGTGGGCGGAGGGGCCCTTGCCTATTATTATGTCTATGGAGTAATCCTCCATGGCGGGGTAGAGCACTTCCTCAACGCTGGAGTTCAGCCTGTGTATCTCGTCTATGAACAGCACGTCGCCGGGGGCGAGGTTTGTGAGTATTGCCGCAAGGTCGCCCGCATGGGATATGGCCGGTCCCGACGTTACGCGCAGGCTCCCCCCCATCTCGTTTGCGACTATGGCTGCGAGCGTGGTCTTGCCGAGGCCCGGCGGGCCATAGAATATGGCGTGATCCAAAGGCTCGCCTCTGCGCTTGGCCGCCTCTATGTATATGCGCATGTGCTCCTTTACGTTGCGCTGGCCTATGTACTCGTTAAGGAACCTCGGGCGCAGGCTGTATTCTATCTGCTCGTCCTCCATCGTCATGGAGGAGGTTATAAGTCTATCGTCCATTTAAAAGCCGCTCCTCTTGCCCATTTCCCTCAGCGCCATGGTTATCATATCCTCTACCCTGCCGCATTCGCCGACAGCGGACACCGCTCGCCCGGCGCTTACGCCGTCATAGCCCAGCGCCACCAGCGCCGCTATTGCCTCCGTCCGCATATCCATGCCGCCGTCCTGCGGGTTCGGGATAGCTGATGACGTCATCTCATCGTTGGACACCTTTTCTTTAAGCTCCAGCAGCAGCCTTGCGGCGGTCTTTTTCCCGAGTCCTGGTATCCTGTCAAAGGCTGCGGCGTTCTGGGTGACTATCGCCATGGCGATATCCTGCGGGCTCAGCCTGCCGAGTATGGCGAGGGCCAGCTTGGGCCCTACCCTGTTTACGGCTATGAGGCGGCGGAACATCTCACGCTCCTCTTTTGTATAGAAGCCGTACAGGGCCGCGCCGTCCTGGGTTATATTGAAGTGGGTAAGGAGCTTCGCCTCCCTGCCTGCGGTTATCTCCCGCAGCGTGCTGTCCGGGCACAAAAGCTCGTAGCCTACCCCGGCTGCCTCTACCACCGCCCTGTCTATGCCCTTTTCGTCCACTATGCCCTTTATATACGCGTACATACTGCCTTACCCTTACTTTATCCTAAATTCTTCCCTTGAAACCTCTGAGGTGTTGGCGTGGCATATCGCCGCGCCCAGCGCATCCGCGGCGTCGTCCGGCTTCGGCGTGGTCTTGAGGTTCAGCAGCAGCCTTACCATCTGCTGCACCTGCTTTTTATCCGCGTGCCCGTTTCCCGTAACGGCGAGCTTTATCTGCATTGGCGTGTACTCGTAAAGGGGTATTCCTCCCTGCTGTGCCGCCAGCATGGCCACGCCGCGCCCAGCGCCCACCTGTATGGCGGTGGTGGCGTTATGGTAGAAAAAGAGCTCCTCAAACACCGCGCAATCCGGCCTGTAAAGCCGCAAAAGCTCATTAACTCCGGCATACAGCATATCTAACCTTTCGGGAAAGGGCGTGCCGGCCTTTGTTTCCACAACGCCGTAGTCCAACGGGCGCACCCTTCGCCCGTCGGTCTCCAGCACGCCGTAGCCCAATATCGCATAGCCCGGATCTATCCCCAAAATAATCAAAACCTGCCGCTCCGTTAAAAATACAATAAATCATTGTATATTGTACCATGGGCGGCAGATTTTAACAACTTATTCCTCCGCTGCTTCCTCCGTCCCTCCGGCGTCCTCTATCCCCTCTATATAGAGGTTTATATCCTCCAGCGTATCAAACTCCATGCCTGCGGCAAGCTCGCCGTATGCTTCGCTGCCGGCGGGTACCTCCAGCAGGCACACCTCCTTCTTCTCAAAGCTGTGCCGGTCTGTCTCGAATACGGCTATACCGCCGTTTTGCTCGCCGGTAAAATAATGCTCCGGGCAGCAGCAGTCAAATTCCCGGTAAAGCGCCATGCGGCCGTCCTTGAGCTCATAGTTGCAGCCTCCGTACCGCCGCATGAGCCCCTCCGCCTCCCGCGCCGTGGCCGTAATATTTTCGTCCCGCTCTATCCTGTGGCCGCATCGGAACATGTTCACCGTGGCGACGGAGAACCTCTCCTCCGCGGCAACGGGAGCCTCTTCATTTTCCTCCGGCTCCCTGACCGTAATGCTCTCCTGCTGCTGCGGATCGCCCATCCTCCCCGCAAACCAGCCCATGCCTAGGCCCATGGAAAGTATTATCAAGCCCAGCGCCGCCGCCGTGTAGTACCCTCTCCGGTTGAGATTCATATATGCATCACGCTCCTTTTTGCCTTATTATTTCCAAAGAAGCGCAAAAAAACACGGGAGAGCTTTAAGCTGCCCGCGCGCAGGGGTATCAACCCAATACCGTTCATGAGCAGAAAGCGAGGACGCCGAAAATCCGGCGTCCTCGCTTTGCATTTTGGTGCGCCCGGCATGGGCAACAACTAGGTGGTGAAAGACCACTACGCGCTCGGCAGTAGGAAGCGTTAGCCGAAGGCAAGGGTGT
>CAKTYU010000021.1 GCA_934633985.1 uncultured Clostridia bacterium | reverse complement strand
GCGCTACTGGGCTTGCCTTGATCCCGATACATTCCTTCGCATTCTTTTTCAGTAATTCTTAAATGCTGTTGCCCTGAGTCAGGGATCATGCGTCCTTGACTTTTGTTTTGTCATGGGTTTATAATGGACTTTGAGATATTATATCGGTGTGTAGTTTCGTAGATCCGCTCTACTGAAATAATAGTCCATGCATGCTGCGTATTTTACGCTCGGAGACATAATATATATAGTTTATTTGGAGGTGCTACACTTAACGTGGAAATATGGATCCCCATAGTGATCGGGATCGTTTGTTTAGCTGCGGGTTTCGCAGGCGGATATGTTTACAGGCGCAATATTGCGGAAGCAAAGATAGCTAACGCAGAAGAAGCAGTTAAAAAAATGATCGGCGACGCCCAGAAGAGGGCTGAGACCATAAAGAAGGAGACCGTTCTTGAAGCAAAGGAAGAGGCCTACCGCATCAAGAACGAAAATGAAAAGGAACTTAGGGACAGGCGCAATGAGCTGCAGCGCAACGAGCGCAGGCTGCTCCAGCGCGAGGAAACGCTGGATAAAAAGATAGACGGCGTAGAGCAGCGCGAGCAGCAACTCAACCAGAAGATCAAGGAAGCCGAGGATACCGAGGCCTCCATCAGGGAGCTTTACGACAAGCAGCTCAAGGAGCTGGAGACTATTTCCGGATTGTCTATGGACGAGGCAAGGGAAATACTCCTCAGCAACGTCGAGCGCGATGCGCGCCACGATGCGGCGATAATGCTGCGCGATATCGAGGCAAAAACAAAAGAAGAAGCGGATAAGCGCGCCCGCAACATCATTTCTCTTGCTATACAGCGCTGCGCTGCGGACCATGTGGCAGAGACCACCGTATCCGTAGTGCCGCTTCCCAACGACGAAATGAAGGGACGCATAATCGGCCGCGAGGGCCGCAATATCCGCACCCTCGAGACCGCGACGGGTGTTGACCTTATAATCGACGACACGCCCGAGGCCGTCATACTTTCCGGCTTCGATCCCGTTCGCCGCGAGGTCGCAAGGATAGCCTTGGAGCGGCTCATAACCGACGGCAGGATACACCCCGGGCGCATAGAGGAAATGGTGGAAAAGGCCCGCCGCGAGGTGGATACGCAGATACGCGAGGCCGGCGAGCAGGCAATATTCGAGGTAGGCATACACGGGCTGCACCACGAGCTGATAAAGCTCATCGGCCGATTGAAGTACCGCACCAGCTACGGGCAGAACGTTCTCAAGCATTCCATTGAAGTAGCTCATCTTGCGGGAATGATGGCGTCCGAGCTGGGCGCAAACGTGGCTTTAGCGAAGCGCGCTGGCCTGCTGCACGATATAGGTAAGGCGGTTGACCATGAGGTCGAGGGTCCCCATGCCCAGATCGGTGCGGATCTTGCGAAGAAGTACCGGGAGAACAATCAGGTCATACACGCCATACAGGCTCACCATGGCGATGTTGAGCCGAGCACCGTGGAGGCCGTGCTGGTACAGGCTGCCGACGCCATATCCGCCGCACGTCCCGGCGCGCGGCGCGAGACGCTGGAGAACTACATCAAGCGCCTTGAAAAGCTCGAGGAGATTGCCAACTCCTTTGATGGCGTTGACAAGTCCTTCGCTATCCAGGCCGGACGCGAGATACGCATATTGGTCAAGCCCGAGAACGTCAACGACGCCGATACTATCATCATGGCGAAGGAGATCGTCAAGCGCATAGAAACCGAGCTTGAGTATCCCGGCCAGATAAAGGTCAACGTGATACGCGAGACCAGGGCTGTCGAGTTTGCAAAATAAAAAGGAGCATCTTAATTAAGGATATGTTCGCATATCCTTAATTTTTTGAAGAAAAGGAGAAGATATGTCAAATATACCCGTGGCTGACGCCCATTGCGACTTCCTTTACTATATGACGCAGGATGGCTGGGACATAAACCGCCCCACACGCAATCAGGCCGTAGCGCTCCCCTATATAAAGCAGGGCGGCGGCAAGCTGCTGTTCTTTGCCGCGTGGGTGGATATGGATATGCGCAAGGATTGCCTGCAGCAGGCGCTGGATATGTTCGATTCATTCTTTACCATGACTGAGGAGAGCGACGTCTTTGTGCCACTTACAAGGGATTATACGCCGGACAGCGATAAGATCGCCACCGTGCTTACCGTGGAGGGCGGCGAGGCGCTCAACTCATCTATAAGCAATGTAAGGCTGTTTCACAGGCTGGGCGTGAGGGCCATGACCTTGACGTGGAATTATTCCAACGAGCTGGCCTCGCCCGCCATGAGGAAAGCAAACAAGGGGCTGACGGAGAGGGGCAGGGAGGTAGTGCGCGAGATGAACCGCGTCGGTATAGCGCTGGACGTATCCCACCTTAGCGACGCCGGCATCGACGAGGCGCTGGAGCTATCCCAGCGTCCCATATTCGCCTCACATTCAAATGCCCGTGCGGTATTCGACCATAAGCGTTCCCTTAAGGACGAGCATATTAAAGCCATAGCCGCTCAAAACGGCGTGATCGGGGTAAACTATTATCCGGGCCATCTGGTAAAGACGGGCGACGCCTCGGTGGGCGATATAGCGCAGCACATAGCCTATATCGCGGGACTGGCCGGCCCGGAGCACGTATGCCTTGGCTCGGATTTTGACGGCATGAGCGCATACCCGCGGGACATGAAGAACTGGAGCGACGTGCCGAACCTTTTCGATGAGCTGCAAAGGATAGGGTTCTCAGATAGGGAAATACGCCGCATAGCGTATGATAATCTGCGTGACTACATTATACAGTTTGTGGATTGACGGATAAAAAATCTCCTCAGGCGAAAGCCTGAGGAGATTGGCAGGGGCAGAAGGACTCGAACCCTCAACAAAGGTTTTGGAGACCCACGTGTTACCATTACACCATGCCCCTTCGGTGTGAACCTTGATGATTATAACACCGATATGATGACGATGTCAACTTTATTTTTGTGGAGGATACATTGAAGAAGGTAATTATATATACCGACGGTGCGTGCAGCGGCAATCCGGGCCCGGGCGGCTGGGGCGCGATACTCATGTACGGGCAATTCAAAAAGGAGATCTCCGGCGGGGAAAAGATGACCACTAACAACCGCATGGAGCTTATGGCGGCCATATCCGCCCTAAACGCCCTGAAGGAGCCCTGTGAGGTGGAGCTGTTTACCGACAGCGCCTATCTTTGCCGGGCGTTCTCCGAGAGCTGGGTGGTCAACTGGCGGCGCAACGGCTGGAAAACCAGCGCCAAAAAGGAAGTTGAAAACCGCGACCTGTGGGAGCTGCTGATAGCGCATACAAAAAGGCACAGCATCAACTGGCACAAGGTAAAGGGGCACAGCGACAACCCCTACAACAACCGGTGCGATGAGCTCGCGCGGGGCGCTATTGCAGGTTGTAAAGCAAAGCAAAATGATGTAAAATAAATATGTTTGTATAAACCTATCAAATTTTCAGGAGAGAGATACGATATGAAAAAGATAGTTATCGCACTTGGCGGAAACGCCCTTCAGGAAGCGGGCAAGCCCGCAACGGCAGAGGCTCAGCTTGAGGTAGTCGAAAAGACCTCCGAGTATATCGCGGATATAATAGAAGAGGGATACAAGGTCATCATCGCCCACGGAAACGGCCCGCAGGTAGGGCGCATAGTGCTCCAGAACGAGTATGCCGCTCCTGTAAGCCCGGCAATGCCCTTTGATGTATGCGGCGCTATGAGCCAGGGCTACATAGGCTACCACATTCAGCAGGGGCTTACAAAGGTTCTGCGCTCACGCGGTAATAAGTCCGATGTGGCAACCGTGGTAACCCAGGTGCTGGTAGACAGGAACGACCCCAAGTTCAAGAACCCCTCCAAGCCTATAGGCCCGTTCTACACCGAGGAGGAGGCCAAGAAGATAGCCGACGAGAAGGGCTATGTAATGAAGGAGGACGCAGGACGCGGCTGGAGGCGTGTAGTCGCTTCCCCGATGCCCGTCGAGATAGAGGAGCTAAGCGCGGTAAAGTGCTTAGTGGACAACGGCTTTGTGGTCGTCACCGTAGGCGGAGGCGGCATACCCGTCATACGCAACGATAAGGGCGAGTTAGAGGGCACTGCCGCCGTTATAGATAAGGACCTTGCGAGCGAAAAGCTGGCGGAGGATCTGGATGCCGATGCTCTGGTTATACTTACCGCTGTAGAAAAGGTAAGCATCAACTACAAGAAACCCGACCAGAAGGATCTGGATAAGCTTACCGTATCGGAAGCCAGGAAGTACATGGCCGAAGGCCAGTTCGCCCCCGGCTCCATGCTGCCCAAGGTGGAGGCCGCCGTTAAGTTTGTGGAGAGCAAGCCCGGCAGGATGACCATAATCACCAGCCTCGATAAGGCGGTAGAGGCGCTTGACGGCAAGGCCGGCACAGTTATAGTATAACAAATACTATTGAAATAGTTTGATTTGGGGTATATAATCTAACTTAAAGTTATGCTTTAAACAAAGGAGAGGATTTTCTATGACTTCGCTTGAACAGATGGATCGCGCAGAGCTTCAAATGTTTTATGAAGCGACACTGAAAGAATACGAGAGCTGCAAGGCCAAGGGCCTAAAGCTGGATATGTCCCGCGGCAAGCCCTCAAGGGCCCAGGTGGCTCTCTCAAACGATATGCTTAATATCGACGTTGTATCCAACGCTGTTACAGACGGCATAGACGCCTTTAATTACGGCGGGCTGGACGGTCTGCCGATATGCAGGAGATTTTTTGCCGATACTCTGGGAGTAAAGCCCGAGCAGGTATTCGTAGGCGGCAACGCCAGCCTTCAGCTTATGTACGATACCATAGCAAAGGCTTATACCCACGGCCTGCTGCATTCCGAAAAGCCATGGTCAAAGCTGGACAAGATAAAGTGGCTTTGCCCGGCGCCCGGCTATGACCGCCACTTCAAGGTCACCCAGGCCTTCGGCATGGAGCTTATAACGGTTCCCATGAACGACGACGGCCCAGACATGGACATGGTGGAGGAGGTCGTAAAGGATCCTGCCGTAAAGGGTATGTGGTGCGTGCCTAAGTATTCCAATCCCGACGGCATAGTATACAGCGACGAGGTCATAGACCGCATAGCGCATCTTAAGCCGGCGGCGGCGGACTTCCTGCTCATGTGGGACAACGCCTACTGTATCCACGAGTTTGACGGAGAATTCCGCCCCTTCAGGGATATTCTGACGCTGTGCAGCGAGGCCGGCAATCCGGATATGGTATTTGAATTCGCTTCCACGTCCAAGATAACCTTCCCAGGAAGCGGTGTTGCGTGCTTTGCGTGCAGCGAGGCGAATATGGCGTACATGAAGAAGCTGATATCCGCCCAGACCATCAGCTTTGATAAGATAAACCAACTGCGCCATGCGCTGTTTTTGAAGGATAGGGCAACCGCCTTAGCGCACATGAAGAAGCACGCCGAGTTCCTCAAGCCCAAGTTCGACATAGTCCTCGAATATCTTGAGCGCGAAATAAAGCCTTTGGACATAGGAAAATGGCATACGCCTAAGGGCGGCTATTTTGTCAGCTTTTTCACAATTCCGGGCTGTGCCAAGCGCACCAACCAGCTCGCCAAGGAGGCCGGAGTGGTCATGACGGCCGCAGGCGCGACTTATCCTTACGGCATAGACCCCGAGGATTCAAACCTGCGAATAGCGCCGAGCTATCCGCCAGTAGAAGAGCTAAAGGAAGCAATGTCTGTATTTTGCACATGCGTAAAGCTGGCCGCCGCGGAGAAGCTGCTCGCGGAAAAATAATATAAGACGATCAACAGCCACAGCGGTTGCCCTGCTGTGGCTGTTGCTATATTTTGTTCTGCAATACGGCATTTCTCGCTTTGTGTCGTGGTGCAAATCAAAAAGCCGGTGCTATACTAATGGCGAAAGGAGTGCATGGGATGGATCAGGTCAAAATCGGAGCGTTTCTGAAAAGGCTTAGAAAGGAAAAGGGGCTGACGCAGGAGCAGCTTGCGGAGAGGCTGAGCGTATCCGGCAGAACGGTGTCTCGATGGGAAACCGGAAGCAATATGCCGGATATAGGTATGCTGGTCGAGATTGCAGGCTTTTTCGAAGTGAGCATACCGGAAATAGTTAACGGAGAAAGGAAAAGCGAGAACGTGGATCAGGAAGCTAAGGAGACAGCCGCCGCTATGGCGGAGTACGGTAAAAACGCGATAAGGACAGGAAAACAAAGGGCGATAGGCATTTTGGCGTCGGCCTTCGGCATATTTATGATCGTGTCGGCGCTATCCATATTTCCGAGCGACAGTAGCTGGGGAGGCATTTATTCGACTTTAGGAAGCATTTTTCTGGTTGCCGGAATATATCTCATTATCCGGTGGGCTGTGGCAAAGCGGGGCCTGCGGATACTGATAGTCCTCGGATGTATTTGCCTGTTATTTGCAGCTTTTACGCTGTCGGATTATATCGCGGTCACGCGGTTTGCTCAGGTGCCGAGATTCAGATATGAGACGAGCTATGACTCGCGGGAGCCAGATCAATTGGTGCATAAAACCATATTCTTTACAGTTATCCAGAAAAATCCGGGGAAAGAAAACGAGCAGGTTTTTATTGCAAAGTAGCGCTAAAAGCTGTTTCTGCCTTAAATAATGTCTTTTTTGTCAATAACTATTCGTTAAACTTGTGTTTAACGAATAGTTTGGTATATAATAATGATGTATAAAAAAGAGATTAGGAGGGCCTTCCCTATGGGCGAAAATTATGCCGGAAGCCAATACATAGCGTATACTACGAAAATCCGGGCCGTTTTAAAGGAGCTGCCGGGCTTTGCCGGAGATTTCTTCCGCGGCATAGAAAACGATACGCTGGTGCGTACAAGATATGCATACGCTGTGGATATGCGGACGTTCTTTAAATTCCTCGTATTGCAGCCGGAGTTTTCGGATAAGGCCGTTGCCGAGCTTACCCTCGCCGACCTTGACCGCGTTACCACCTCTACAATCGAGGATTTTTTGAGCTATGTTTCATATTATACCGACGACGAAGATCGCGAGCAGATAAACGGCGAGCGCGCAAAGGCGCGCAAGCTTTCTACGCTTCGCGCCTTCTATAAGTATTTTTACCGGAAGGAACGTATAAAGAACAATCCCCCCTCCCTCGTCGATCAGCCCTCGATACACGATAAGTCCATAATACGCCTTGAGCCTGACGAGGTAGCGCGGCTGCTGGATGCGGTACAGTCGGGCGAAGGGCTTACTGAAAGGGAAAAGCAGTACCACAAGCGCACACAGGCCCGAGATTTAGCTATACTTACGCTATTTTTAGGTACGGGTATACGCATCAGCGAGCTTGTGGGCATAAACATGGACGACGTCAATTTCTCGGCCAACGAGTTTTCCGTTATACGCAAGGGCGGCAATCAGGACATACTGGTGTTCGGAGACGAGGCCCGCTCCGCCCTGCTCAACTACATGCTGGAGCGCGAGCAGATAGACGCCTGCCCCGGCCATGAGGACGCGCTGTTCCTTTCGCTGCAAAAGAAGCGAATAACCGTCCGCGCCGTAGAAAACCTCGTACACAAGTACGCCGCCATAGTAACGCCTCAAAAGAAAATATCCCCACACAAGCTAAGGAGTACCTACGGCACGAACCTCTACCGCGAAACCGGGGATATATATCTCGTGGCGGATATATTGGGCCATAAGGATGTGAACACCACCAGAAAGCATTACGCCGCGGTATCTCAGGATAACCGCCGCCTCGCGGCGAAGGTGGTAAAGCTAAGGGAGGATTAACGCCGCTTTCTTGCCCCCTTAAGGCCACGTATCTTTTGCTGGGCGTCCTCTATCTCGGCGGCGCGGAGCTTCTGCTCCCATTCCGCCATGAGCTTGGGGTCTATATCCAGCGGGGCAACGTTGTGGGGGCCAAAGGAATATTCGTCATCCTCGTCGAGCAGATCGTCATCAAAGGGCAGCTCCATTATCTCATCAAGGGTGGATATGCTGTCCGTGAGCTCTATCTGAAAATCCTCATAGTCCTTACCGCTGTCTATGCATTTGCAGCAGTTGTCGCATATCTTGGTGGGATCAAGATCGCAGTAGTCAAGCTCAGTATCCCGTTCTTTCTCGTCCTGCATAAAGCCTCCGTTTTATTCTGCGCCAAACGCCGCACAGAACATTTGTTTGTTGCAAACATTTGTACGCCATGTTATAATTTAGAAAAATATCGCGTAATGCCCGAAGGCATTGCCCTATGTCGATATTATACCACTTTCATGCGTTTTTATGGAGGAATATTATAAAATGAAGGAGCTCACCCGCCAGCAGCAGGCAGTATATGACTTTATAAAGGGCTATATCGAAGAAAAGTCCTATCCTCCTACAATACGCGAAATAGGCGCGGCTGTGGGCCTAAGCTCTACCTCTACCGTCCACGCACACGTCAAGACGCTTATAGATAAGGGCTATCTCGTTTCCAGCCCATCTACCCAGCGGACCATCTCCCTGGCTATGCCGGAGAATAAGCAGCAGCACATCATGGACGTGCCGTGCGTGGGCACGGTGGCCGCGGGCGCTCCCATACTCGCCTTTGACGACGTGACTGAAAGCATGCCTCTCCCCACCTCCCTGCTTCACGGGGCTAAGAAGGGCGAGGCCTTTATACTCGAGGTAAAGGGCGAAAGCATGATAGAGGCCGGCATAAACAGCGGCGACATGATAGTTGTAAATAACGGCCTTGGCGCGGAAAGCGGCGACATAGTGGTCGCGCGCGTATGCGGCGATACCGCCACGGTAAAGCGCATATTCTATGAGAAGCCAATGATAAGGCTCCAGCCGGAAAACTCGGGCATGGAGCCTATATATGCGGGTTATGGCGATGTTGAGGTGTTGGGCAGGGTAGTCGCCCTGCTCAGGCGCTACTGATTACTTATTTTTTTATATGCTTACCTCGCCGTTTTTGACGAGGTCGTCCAATGCAAGCATTACGCCTATCCGCCCGTGGGCATAGGTCAAGCCTCCCTGCACATAGGCGGTATACGGCTCCACTATTGGCGCATCGGCGCTGAGCTCCACAGACGAGCCCTGCACGAAGGCGCCTGCCGCCATTATCACCTGGCTGGTATAGCCGGGCATATCCCACGGTTCCGGCTGGACAAAGCTATCCACCGGGGCCGCTTTTTGTATGCTGCGGCAAAAGGATATAAGCGCATCTGCGGTGTTAAAGCACAGGGATTGGACTATATCGGAGCGCACGGCATCGCTCTTGGGCATGCTTACCATGCCGACGCTCTCGAATACCTTGGCGAAAAGCACGGCATTTTTGAGCGTCTGCGCCGTAACGTGGGGCGAAAGGAATATGCCCTGGAAGAAGGGCGTGTAGCTTCCGTAATAGGAGCCGACCTCCCTCCCCATCCCCGGCACCGTCAGCCGCATTTCTATGCGCTCTAAAGCCTTTCTCGAGCCTGCTATATAGCCGCCGGTGGGAGCTATGCCGCTGCCTATGTTCTTTATAAGGGAGCCTATCATCACGTCAGCGCCGTAATAGGAGGGCTCATGGGGGCGGGTGAACTCGCCGTAGCAGTTGTCCACCACTATAAACGCATTGGGGGCGAGCTTTTTCGCCACATCGAATACCGGCGCCATCTCCTCCGGAGTAAGCGCGTTGCGCCATGAGTAGCCGCGGGAGCGCTGGAAGTATATCACCCTTTCGCCGCCGGTAATGGCTGCCTTCGCGGCGGCGGCATCAATATGACCGTCAGAGGTAAGCTCTGCCTGACGGTATATGACGCCCATGCGCTTTAGCGAGCAGTATTCGTCGCCGCTTATGCCTATGGCCTTCTCCAGCGTGTCGTATGGCTTGCCCGTAAGGGAGAGCATCACGTCGCCGGGCTCCAGCAATCCCGAGAGAGCTGTGAATATCGCCTGCGTGCCGGAGGATATCTGCGGGCGTACCAGAGCGTCCTCAGTCTCCAGCGCAGCGGCGAATACCGCGCCCAGCGCTTCGCGGCCTATATCGTCATAGCCATAGCCGCTGGTGGGCGAAAAGTGCCTCAACGCTATGCAGTTGTCCTGAAATGCCTTGAGCACCCTCGCTTGGGTGTATGCCTCGTTTGCATCTATGCCTTCATATATATTTCCGAGAGAATTTTCGCATGATTTTACAAAATCATAGGTTTTCTGGGATATTCCGAGCAGTTCAAGTTCCGGATTCATCTATTCTTCCCTTTGCTCCTGACTGTTTATGGTTATTTTTGCGCTTGGAGTGACGGTGGATATGGCGTGCTTGTATATCATCATCTGCTCATTTCCGGCCTCCACCGTCACGACAAAGCTGTCATAGCCCGTTATTACGGCGTTCTTTATCTGGTATCCGTTCGTTACGTGGATAGTAACGGGTACCCTCGCCTTTCGCGCGCTGTTTAAGAATGCGTCCTGTAAATTTATGGGCTTACTCATCTATAACATCTCCTGCGTACATATACGGCAGACCTCCTCGCCCAGAGCCGCCGCGCTTTCAAATGTGCTTACGTCCAGCCACCTTATCCGCTTGTCCCGCCTGAACCATGTGAGCTGGCGCTTTGCAAAGCGGCGCGTCTCCTGCTTTATGGCCTCTATGCCCTCGGAAAGCGGGTATTCGCCGTCGAACACCTTAAAAAGCTGCTTATATCCAAGGCCCTGAAGTGCGGGCAGGCTCCTGTCGTAATTGCCGTCGTATATCGCACGCGCCTCTTCCAAAAGGCCCTGCCTTAACATGATATCAACCCGCTCGTTTATGCGGTCGTAAAGCATCTCCCTCGGCATAGTCAGGCCGATCATTACCGGAGTATAAGGTATCTCTGCCCCCGCCCTGTTTGAAAAGTCTCCTCCATGGGCGTCTATGGGCTTTCCGGTCAGCCTGAGCACCTCGAGCGCGCGTATTATGCGCTTGGTATCGTTGGGGTGCAGCCGGGCGGCCGATACCGGATCCTCCTCACAAAGCATGGCGTGGAGCGTACCCCTGCCCTGCCTTTCTTCTATTTCCGACAGCTCGGATCGGAGCTTTTCATCGGACTGTACCTCTGTGAAGCTAAGCGGGAACACCAGGGAATTTATGTAAAGCCCGGTCCCGCCGACTACGATGGGCTGTTTTCCCCTTGCCGTTATGTCCTCTATGGCCTCCCCCGCCATCTTGCGGAATTCCGCCACGCTGAACCTTGGGGAGTTTATGTCTATGGCGTCCATGAGGTGATGGGGTATCCCCTGCCGCTCCTGCACGGTAGGCTTGGCGGAGCCTATATCCATGCCCTTATATATCTGTATGGAGTCCGCCGAAACTATCTCGCCGTTCAGCTTCGCCGCCGCATATATGGAGGCGGCGGTCTTGCCGCTCGCCGTGGGGCCGACTATGAGTATTAGCCTTTGCTTTTCCATATCACTGCACCCGCTTGAACAGCTTTTCAAACTCTGACTTAGTCATGTGTATCATTATCGGGCGGCCGTGAGGGCAGGTCATAGGCACGCCGCTACCTTGAAACTCCCGCAAAAGCGCCTCTATCTCCTCCTTGGAAAGCAGCGCCCCCGCCTTTATCGCGTGCTTGCAGGAATACTGTATGAGCGCGCTGCGCTTAAGGTCGTTTGTGGTTAGCCTGTTTTTCGCCTCAAGGCTGGCTATCGCCTCGCGGAGGAAGCCGGCAGTCTCCGGCGCGTTAAGTATGGCGGGCACTGCGCGCACGCTCACCGTCAGCGCGCCGAATTCCTCTATTTCAAACCCAAGCTCCTCAAACAGAGGAAGGTTGTCCATCAGCGTCCGGTATTCCTCGGGCATGAGCTTTTCTATAACCGGCATGAGCAGCATCTGCGAATCCGGCTCTAAGGGCTTATTAATTATGCGCTCATACAGCCTGCGCTCGTGGGCCGCGTGCTGGTCTATGAAGAATACGCTCTCGCCCTGCTGCACCACCCAGTAGCAGCTGAAAAGCTGGCCTATTATGTCATAATGGGACTGGCCAAATTCGGTCTGCTTAGGTTCCTCCCTTGGCGGGGCCTCGGCCTCGGCATTTTTCGGCCTAACGACCGATTCGCCATAGCGCCGGCGCAGCAGCTCCGCAGCGGACGCCGAATCGTATTTGAAGCCCATTTGGGAGCGTAGGCCCGCAGCCGGCGCCTCGCCGGGCTCCTTCAGCTTCAGCGGCGCCTTGTCCGCCGGCTTGAAAAGCTCGCCGCATGGGGGCGCGATATCGGGATCTTTGCGCTCGGCCGACCGTACGGTTTCCTGCCATGCTGCTTTGTTCGGGTGATTTACCGAGGCAAACGGCTGCCTTGAAACGATGTCCTCCCGCCGTATAGTGGGCGCGACAGGGTCGCCGAGGGCCATGCGCGTAGCTATGGTAGCAGCCCTGACCGCCCCCTGCTCGTCCTTGAAGCGCACCTCCATCTTATTTGGGTGTACGTTTACATCCACATCCTCGTAATTTACGCCTATGTTGAGCACGTAAAACGGGAATTTCCCCACCATCATTCGGGTATCGAAGGCCCGCTGTACGCCGTAGGATATCTGCTGGGAGCGTATATAGCGGGAGTTTATATACAGCGACTGCTGCTGCCGGTTCGGGCGGGATATGCTCTCCGTGCCTATGTACCCCGTTATCCTGAACCTGCCGTCATCGTAATCCGCTTCCTTGATGTGCGGCAGCACATCCCTGCCGTATATGCAGAATATGGCGGAGCGAAGCTGACCGTCGCCGGGACTGTGGTATACCACCTTGCCGTTGTTCAGCAGCTTTATGGATATGCCGGGGTTGCCCATGATGGCGCGGGCGGCGTAATCGGATATGGCCGCGCCCTCGGCGCGCTGTGACCTAAGGAACTTAAGCCGCGCGGGAATGTTGTAAAATATGTTCCGCACCTCAATGGAGGTGCCCTCGGCGCAGCCGCACTCGCCACATTCCTTTACGCTTCCGCCCTCGATGTGTATCTCGACGCCGGACTCTGCATTTTGGGTGCGTGTACGCATTGTAAGCTGGGATACTGCGGCTATGGAAGAAAGCGCCTCGCCGCGAAAGCCCAGAGTAGATATACGGTTAAGATCGTCAGATGAGGATATTTTGCTGGTGGCGTGGCGAAGAAACGCCGTGGGCACATCCTCTGCGAGTATGCCGGAGCCGTTGTCGGTTATCTTTATATAGTCTATGCCGCCGCCGCTTATCTCGATGGTAATGGCGCTGCTGCCTGCGTCTATGGAGTTTTCCACCAGCTCCTTGACTATGGAGGCCGGTCTCTCCACTACCTCTCCCGCGGCTATCTGGTTTGCGGTGTGCTTCGAGAGCACCTGTATTCTCTTTTCTGGCTGTATTATCTGCAATGCTTCTCCTTATTGCTACCTGAGCTTCGCGCGAAGGTGCAGGTCGTATATCATGTTCAGCGCCTCCATGGGCGTGATGCTGTTTACGTCCACGTTTCTCAACTCCTGCATTATGTCATCGGGCGACGCGGGGCCGAACAGCGTTATCTGTTGGGGTGCGCCGGCGTTGGCCTTGTCCAGAATGCTGTCGTGATCGATATTTATATCAGAGGCTTCCAGCTCGTGCAGTATATCCTTGGCTCTCTTTATCACTTCCTGAGGCAGTCCCGCAAGCCTCGCCACCTGTATGCCGAAGCTCTTGTCTGCGCCGCCGCGTACTATCTTCCGCAGGAAGATTATGTCGTCCCCGACCTCCTTTACGGATATCCTGTAATTCTTTATGCCCTGCAGCTTACCCTCAAGCTCTGTGAGCTCGTGGTAGTGGGTGGCAAAGAGCGTCTTTGCGCCGCACCGCTCCTTATCGGCGATGTACTCGAGCACCGCCCATGCTATGCTCAGCCCGTCAAAGGTGCTGGTGCCGCGGCCTATCTCGTCGATTATTAGCAGGCTGTTAGAGGTGGCGTTATTGAGTATGTTGCTCATCTCGCTCATCTCTACCATGAAGGTGCTCTGCCCGGCGGCGAGGCTGTCGGACGCGCCAACACGGGTAAATATTTTGTCCGTAATGGTTATGCTCGCGGCGGAGGCGGGAACAAAGCTGCCTATGTGGGCCATAAGCACTATGAGCGCCACCTGGCGCATATATGTGCTCTTGCCTGCCATGTTGGGGCCGGTAAGTATTATGAGCCTGTCGTCCTTGGCGTTCATCATGGTGTTGTTGGGCACGAAGCCCTCCTTCACGTTCCTTTCCACCACGGGATGACGGCCGTCCGTTATCTCTATCTTGCCGCTTGTGATTATCCTCGGCCTGCAATAGCTGTTTTCAAAGGCCACCTGAGCCATGGAGCAATACACGTCCAGCGCCGCGATGAGGGCGGCGTCGTTTTGAAGCCGCTCTATGCAGCCGAGCAGCACCGTGCGCAGCTCTGAGAAAAGCCGGTATTCAAGAGAGACGCAGCTCTCCTCGGCGCCGAGTATGGTGTTTTCCAGCTCCTTCAGCTCATCGGTTATGTACCTTTCGCAGTTCGCAAGGGTCTGCTTGCGCTGGTAATTGTAGGGCACGAGGTGCTGATATGCCTTGGTGACCTCGATATAATAGCCAAAGACCTTGTTGTAGCTTATGCGAAGGTTCTTTATGCCGGTCCTCTCCCTCTCCTCCGCCTCCATGCGGGCAAGCCAGGCTTTGCCGTTTTTCGCAGCGTCGCGGTATTTGTCCAGCTCCTCGTTGTAGCCGTCGCGGATAATGCCGCCGTCCTTTACGCTGAGGGGAGGGTTGTCGATTATAGCGGAGGTGAGCAGGGCGCATATATCGTCCATAGGGTCCAGAGCGCCGACTATGCGCTGAAATTCGTTAGCCCTAAACCCTTGCAGCGCGGCTATGATGCCCGGAAGCTTTTCCAGCGAGTGCCGGAGGCAGTCACAGTCCCGCGCGTGTACCGTGGAATAGGCTATGCGGCTGCAAAGACGCTCTATGTCGTATATGGCGTCCAGAGCCGTCATCAGCTCCTGACGCTGTATGGGCCTTGACAAAAGCTCGTCCACAGCGTTGAGCCTTGCGTCTATATCGCCGGGATCCTGCAAAGGCTGGTCTATCCATGTGCGAAGGAGCCTTCCCCCCATAGCCGTGCCGGTCTTGTCCAATAGGTATAAAAGGGTGTTCTTCTTGCTGCCGTCAGCCCTAAGCGGCTGTGTAAGCTCAAGATTGCGCCGGGAGTTTGTGTCTATGTGCATGTACCTCGTGCGCTGCATCACCCGTATGCGCTTTATATGGCATAGGGAGTTCTTCTGGGTATCCTCAAGGTACGCTATAAGCGCCCCCGCGGCGGATATGGCGCAGGGCATACCGTCGCAGCCGAAGCCGGACAGTGTGGATACCCCGAAGTGGTTAAGAAGCCTTTGCTTTGCGCCGGTATATTCGTATGCCCAGTTGCCGTAGCACTGGGTATAGTACTCCGACTGGAGCCTGCGGGTGAGAGGCTCATTTAAAAATACCGCGTCGTTCGCCACTATTTCTGTGGGCTGTATGCGGCAAAGCTCGTCCGTAAGCTCGGAGGCATACCCTTCTCCGCTGTATTCGTATACGTAAAACGCCCCCGTGGAAACGTCACAGTAAGCGAGGCCGAGATCGCTGTCACGGAGAAAGACGGACACGATATAGTTGTTCTTCCGCTCGGACAGCATGCTTTCCTCTATGACCGTTCCGGGCGTCATCACCCTTATGACCTCCCTTTCCACAAGGCCCTTTGATTCCTTGGGGTCGGTCATCTGCTCGCAGATAGCTACCTTATAGCCCTTTTCAATGAGCTTGCTGGCATATATCTCCGCCGCATGATAGGGTACGCCGCACATGGGCGCGCGCTCATCAAGGCCGCAGTCGCGCCCGGTGAGAACAATTTCAAGCTCACGGGAGGCCAGAAGAGCGTCCTCGAAGAACATCTCGTAAAAGTCGCCAAGGCGGTAAAAGAGTATACAATCCTTGTATTTCTCCTTTACCTCCATATACTGGCGCATCATTGGGGTAAGCTCTGCGGGCATATATGCTTTGCTCCTGAGAAAATCTCGCTCAATTTAAAGATATCAGTGTACACAGCCGGAGCAGCCGGAGCAGTTTCCGGAGCAGCCGGGGCCTCCGCCTTCCTCGGTGTTCATGCCTATGTAGGCGCTGATGGTTTTGTTGACCTCGCTCATAAGGCTGGCGAAGCAGTGCTGCGCCTCCATCATCTCTTCAAATACGGGGTTTCCCACAAGCTCTGTCTGTATATCGTCTATCTCCTTTGCGATTGCCGATACCTCCACGCCGTCAGAATCCGCGTTTTCCAGCATGGTGACCATCTTGTCCTGCTTTTTGGTGTATTGCTCCATAAGCTCGTTTACGTGCTTATCGGAATCCATGGCGGCCTTTGCAGACAGGAGCCTACGGAACTCGTCGGAGTTTGAAAGGGCCATGCCCAGTTCGGTTGCTTTTTCTATTATCATTTGTATATGCCTTTCCGCCTTAAACAAGCTCGCCTATGAGCGAGTTGTTCTGGCTGCCGGTTATTTTTACATTTCTAATGCTTCCAATGAGGCTTTCCTCCCCGGGGAAGTACACCATCTTGAAGCTGCTCAGCTTGCCGTAGGCCATGGGCTCCGCCCGGTGGTCACAGCCCTCTACCAGCACCTCGCCGCAGGTGCCTATATATTTCATGTTGCCGCTGCGAAGCACCCTGCCCTGGACCTCATTGAGCCTTTCCAGCCTGTCGTGCTTTACCTCATCGGGTATCTGATCGGGCATTGTGGCAGCTGCGGTGCCCTTGCGGGGAGAATACATGAAGGTATACGCCGCAGAGAAGCCGACCTGTTCAACGAGACTCAGCGTTTCCTTGAAGTCCGCTTCGGTTTCGCCCGGGAAGCCGACTATTATATCCGTGGTAAGCTCTATTTCCGGCACCCTTTCCCTGAGCTGCCGCACCTCTTCTATATATTTTTCCCGCGTATAGCAGCGGTTCATCAGCTTGAGTATCCTGCTGCTGCCGGACTGAACCGGAAGATGTACGTGCTTGCACACCCTCGGCAATTCCGCCATGGCGTCTATGAGCCCGGGCGAAAGGTCCTTAGGGTGAGAGGTCATGAAGCGTATCCTGCTAAGCTCCGGCACCTGATCGTGTACCATACGCAAAAGCGCAGGAAAATCAGTGGCCTCCCCGTCTCCCTTGTAGGAGTTGACGTTCTGACCGAGCAGCGTAACTTCCTTAAAGCCCGCCGAGGCGAGGCCCTTTACCTCGTTCACTATGTCCGCGGAGTTTCTGGAGCGCTCGCGCCCTCTTACATAAGGCACTATGCAGTAGGAGCAAAAGTTGTTGCAGCCGTAGGTTATGTTGGTGAAGGTGGAAAAGGTGCTGCTTCTGCAAACCGGAAGCCCCTCCGCTATCTCGCCGTCCATTTCGCGCACCTGCAGCGTGCGCTCGCCGTGATATGCTTCCTCAAAAAGCACCGGGAACCTATGCAGCTCGTTGGTGCCAAAGACTATATCCACAAAGGGAAAGCGCTTGAAGAGCTTGCGGGCAGCGTCCTTTTGCTGCATCATGCAGCCGCATACGCCTATCATCAGCCGCGGATCCTCGTCCTTGCGCTTCTTCAGCGCGCCTATGTTGCCGTATACCCTCTGCTCGGCGTGCTCGCGGATACAGCAGGTGTTGAATATGATAAGGTCGGCATTGGACTTGTCCGCGGCTTCGGCATAGCCCATCTCCCTCATCATTCCGGCTATCTTTTCCGAGTCGTGCTCGTTCATCTGGCAGCCGTAGGTTTCTATATGGTAGGTAAGGCCGAGGCCGCATACCTCGTCCTTTATCCGCATCGCCGCGGCCTTGGAGGCCGCTATCTCTGCCGGAGAAACAAATACTGGTTCTTTCATCAAAATACCTCTACATAACAAATCACATTAATTATATCTTTTTTAGGGTTTCAATTCAAGCACATTACCCCTATCGGGAGCTTAAAACGGTCATATATGGGCGTTTTTATGGGCTTTACCACAACATACACTATTTTTTTAAAAAATATGGTTGACATTTACCTCAAAATAAAGTATCATAATCAACGTCGTCGCGGTGGTGCGAATTGAATCGGGGTGTAGCGCAGTTTGGTAGCGCATCTGGTTTGGGACCAGAGGGCCGCAGGTTCAAATCCTGTCACCCCGACCACTTGAATAACGGCCCCTTGGTCAAGCGGTTAAGACACCACCCTTTCACGGTGGTAACGGGAGTTCGATTCTCCCAGGGGTCACCATCAATAAGGGCCTTTAGCTCAGTTGGTCAGAGCAGTCGGCTCATAACCGATTGGTCCGGGGTTCGAGTCCCTGAAGGCCCACCAACTTTTTTAAAAAATAAATATCGTGGTCCGGTAGTTCAGTTGGTTAGAATGCCAGCCTGTCACGCTGGAGGTCAGGGGTTCGAGCCCCCTTCGGATCGCCATTTTTTCCCGGCTGGTGTAGCTCAATGGCAGAGCAACTGATTTGTAATCAGTAGGTTGTAGGTTCGACTCCTATCACCAGCTCCACCATAACACCTTATATTGTTTATCTTGGATGGGTTCCCGAGTGGCCAAAGGGAGCAGACTGTAAATCTGCCGTCGCAGACTTCGGTGGTTCGAATCCACCCCCATCCACCACTTAAGCGGGAATGGCGGAATTGGCAGACGCGCACGGTTCAGGTCCGTGTGCTGGTGACAGCATGCAGGTTCAACTCCTGTTTCCCGCACCAAACCAATATAATCCGAACCAAATCTTCTTAATCGGAGATGGGTTCGGATTATTTGTTTTCTTCGAGAAG
>CAKTYU010000020.1 GCA_934633985.1 uncultured Clostridia bacterium | reverse complement strand
CGTGGCCTATGGTGCCGATGTTGACATGGGGCTTAGTGCGTTCAAATTTTGCCTTTGCCATTTGAATCTTTTCCTCCGTATTCAATAAGTTGTTTTTTTATTCAGGCGCGGCTTGCGCGCATTTTATATATCCTTTAGGACCTGCCAAGTATCTTCTTTGCGATGGCGTCGCTGACCTGCTCATAGTGGTCGAACTGCATCGTGAAGGTACCGCGTCCCTGCGTTGAGGAGCGCAGATGGGTAGCGTAGCCGAACATCTCGGACAGGGGGCACTGGCAGTCTATCACCGTGGTCACGCCGCGGTTCTCCGTGCCGACGATCTTTCCCCTTCGGGAGGTAATATTGCCCAATACGTCGCCCACGTATTCATCGGGCGTCACTATCTCGACGTTCATCACGGGCTCAAGCAGCACGCAGCCGCCCTTTTCCATGGCCGCCTTGAGCGCCATGCTGCCCGCTATCTTGTACGCCATCTCCGAGGAATCCACCTCGTGATAGGAGCCGTCCAGCAGCGTAGCCTTGAAGTCCACCAGCTCGTAGCCGCCCAGCGCGCCGCTTCCCGCCGCTTCCTTTATGCCCTGCTGTATGGCGGGTATAAATTCCTTGGGTATGCAGCCGCCCACGGTCTTGTTCTCGAACACAAAGCCGGAGCCGGGCTCGCCGGGGCTGAATTCCACCACGCAGTGGCCGTACTGGCCGTGTCCGCCCGTCTGGCGCACGAACCTGCCCTCGGTCTTTACGGTCCTCGTAATGGCCTCGCGGTAGGCCACCTGTGGGTTGCCCACCCGGCATTCCACCTTGAACTCCCGGGTTATCCTGTCCACGATTATTTCAAGGTGAAGCTCGCCCATGCCGGCTATTATGGTCTGGCCGGTCTCGTGGTCCACATAGGTCTTGAAGGTGGGGTCTTCCTCGGAGAGCTTTTGCAGCGTCTGCTCCAGCTTTTCCTGCCCCGCCTTGGTCTTGGGCTCTATGGATACCCGTATCACGGGCTCCGGGAACTCCATGGACTCCAGCAGTATCGGCCTGCCCTCGGTGCAGAGGGTGTCGCCGGTGCCGGTCTCCTTTGGGCCCACCAGCGCGGCGATGTCGCCCGCGTATACCTCGTCTACCTCGGTGCGGCTGGCGGCGTGTATCAGCACCAGCTTGCTCACGCGCTCGCGCTTGCCCTTGGTGGAGTTGTAAACGTAGGTGCCGGACTTGAGCGTGCCGCTGTATACCCTAAAGAAGGCCAGCCTACCCACAAAGGGGTCGGTAACTATCTTAAAGGCCAGCGCCGCAAAGGGCTCGTCATCCGCGCATCTTAGCTGTATTTTCTTCGTGCCGTCCTTGCTGGTGCCCACCGGGGCGGGTACGTCCAGGGGGGAGGGCAGGAAGTCTACTATTGCGTTGAGCAGGGGCTGCACGCCCTTGTTGCGGTAGGATGTGCCGCAGCACACGGGCACCAGCTCGTTTGCGATGGTCTTTTTCCTTATGCAGGCGATAATATCCTCCGATGAAAGGTCGCCCTCATCGAGGTACTTTTCCATCATCTCGTCGTCCGCGTCGGCTATGGCGTCCAAAAGCTCCGCCCTGTACTGCTCCGCGTCGGCGCGCATATACTCGGGGATCTCCTCATTGCGCACATCCACGCCCTCGTTGTCGTAGTACACCTCGGCCTTCATGCGGATAAGATCGACTATGCCCCTGAAGTCAGCCTCGCTGCCTATGGGGAGCTGTATGGGCACGGCGTTTGCGCCGAGGCGATTCTTCATCATGTCTACGACGTTGAAGAAATCCGCCCCCACTATGTCCATCTTGTTCACATAGGCCATGCGCGGCACATTGTACTTGGTGGCCTGATGCCATACCGTCTCGCTCTGGGGCTCCACGCCGCCCTTGGCACAGAATACCGCCACGGCTCCGTCCAGCACCCTTAACGAACGCTCTACCTCAACGGTAAAGTCAACGTGGCCGGGGGTGTCGATGATGTTTATGCGATGCTCCCGCCAATATGTGGTGGTAGCGGCGGAGGCTATGGTTATGCCCCTCTCCTGCTCCTGTACCATAAAGTCCATAGTGGCGGCGCCTTCATGCACTTCACCTACCTTATGTATTTTTCCTGTGTAGAAAAGTATGCGCTCGGTGGTGGTGGTCTTTCCTGCGTCAATATGGGCCATTATGCCGATATTTCTTGTCTTTTCCAGCGGTGTAGTTCTGGGCATTTCCTCTGCCTCCTTTCCTTGGTCGCTATTGTCCCGCCCAACAGATACGGCGTGCGATTGCACGCCGCATTTATAAGTATGCTGTTGTCTGCTTTACCACCTGTAATGGGCGAAGGCGCGGTTGGCCTCTGCCATCCTGTGGGTGTCTTCCTTCTTCTTGAAGGCGCCGCCCGCGTTGTTGCAGGCGTCGAGTATTTCACCGGCAAGGCGCTCCTGCATGGTGCGCTCGCTGCGGTTGCGCGCATAGCTTACCAGCCAGCGCAGGCCCAGGGTCTGACGGCGCTCGGGACGGATCTCGATAGGTACCTGATAGGTAGCGCCGCCCACGCGGCGGGCCTTGACCTCGAGCACGGGCATGATGTTGTTCATGGCCTCCTCAAAGACCTCAAGAGGCTCGCGGCCGGTCTTGTCCTTTATTATATCGAAGGCGCCGTAGCAGGCCTTCTGCGCGGTGCCGCGCTTGCCGTCCAGCATTACCTGGTTGACCAGCTTGGTCACCAGCTTGCCGCCGTAAATGGGGTCGTCCAGAACTTCACGCTTGGGTACAAATCCACGTCTTGGCATATCCTGTTACCTCCTTACTTCTTGGGGCGCTTTGCGCCGTAGCGGGAACGGGCCTGCATGCGCTTTGCAACGCCTGCGGTATCCAGAGCGCCGCGGATGATGTGGTAACGGACGCCGGGGAGATCCTTGACGCGGCCGCCGCGGATAAGCACAACGGAGTGCTCCTGCAGGTTGTGGCCGATGCCGGGGATATAGGCGGTACCCTCGAGGCCGTCGGTAAGACGGATACGGGCGATCTTACGAAGAGCTGAGTTAGGTTTTTTGGGGGTCATAGTACGCACTGCGGTGCAGACGCCGCGGCGCTGGGGGCACTGCTTCAGTATAGGTGAGTCGGACTTATACTTTACCTGTTCCCTGCCTTTGCGAACCAACTGGTTAATAGTAGGCATTAGGTTTTCTCCTTTTCAAAATATATTTGTTATTTATATTAAGAAAATCCTCTGCAACCCCTTGAAGAGGAATTTTTCCCGGTAAATAAGCTGCCGCTTTAGCGTAGAATTACCGTAAGTGCATACTCTACCCGTAAAGTGCAACATTCGTATTCTACATCATAAGCGGCCCGCTGTCAAACGTTTTTTATTGATTTTTTGCGAAAAATACTATATTTTCCGCTCCTCCCGCTCCTGCCCTCCGGTGGCGGTGAACAGGCCCTGCTTTAGCGGCTCCTTTGAGAACACAAGCCTGCTCATATCCTTATAGGGGCTTATCTCAAACCAGCCCCTCGCCTTGAACTCGTCAAGGCCCGGCACCTCGAATACGTCCATGCAGGTGGTCTCTGAAAACTTCTTTATCATGCTCCTGCGGCTCGCCTTGCCTATCAGCCACGTCCCCCCTACCACTGCCACGAACAGCAGCATGGGCATATACCCCCCTATGGCGGCTATGGCCTCGGCGGTGGGCGTGAAGTTGAGCACCGCCAGCATTATTATCGCCACGGTAAGGGTGACGGCCACCTCGCGGTTGGAGGCGGCGTTGTGCTTTTTGCGGCAGCTCGAGCAGCAGGAAAGCTGCACCGGCAGCATGGAGCCTATGCGGAGCTTGGTCTTTAAGCCTATGGCGTTCCTGCCCTCCCTCTTGGGCTCCGGGTGGCCTATATCGACCATGCCGTAGCAATCCGCCTTGTTTTTCTTCTCGCCCTTGCACAGCACGCACTCCCCGCCCTCAAAAAAGCGGGCTATGCCCCCCTCCGGCATGAGGCTCTCTATGGCGTCTATATCTTCCTTTATTCCGGCGGCGTTGCCGTCCGTCACGGTGCAGGCCTTGCAGCTCCTCATGTTGAGCTTTTTGCAGTATTCTCCGCCGTACAGCGGGCAATCCGTCTTTGTGTATTTTGCCATTCCTGATCCTCCATACGACAGCCCCCATGGACGGGTCGCGCCCATGGGGTCCGTTTAAGGCTTTATTTTATTGCTCGGTAGCTGCGGGGACAGCTTCCTTCTCGTGCACCTCTACGTTGTGGTAGCGCTTTAACCCTATTCCGGCAGGTATTAGCTTGCCGATTATGACGTTTTCCTTCAAGCCTACCAGCGGGTCTACCTTGCCCTTTATGGCGGCCTCGGTGAGCACCCTCGTGGTCTCCTGGAAGGAGGCGGCGGAGAGGAAGGAGTCGGTGGCCAATGCGGCCTTGGTTATGCCCAGCAGCTTGCGCTTTGCTACTGCGGGCTGCTGGCCCTCCAGTATTACCCGCTCGTTCTCGTTCTCGAAGGCGAATATATCCACCAGCTCGCCGGGGAGCAGGGTGGTGTCCCCCGCGTCCTCTATCTGCACCTTGCGGAGCATCTGGCGGATAATTATCTCTATGTGCTTATCCGCTATCTCAACGCCCTGGAGCCGGTATACGCTCTGGACCTCCTTGAGCATATAGGCCTGAACGCCCTTGATGCCCTTGATCTTGAGTATGTCGTTGGGGTTGATGGAGCCGTCGGTGAGCTCGTCGCCCGCGTCCACCATATCGCCGTCCCGCACTCTCAGCTTTGAGCCGAAGGGGATGAGGTACTTGGCGCTCTCGCCGTCGTCGTTGGTGACGGTGGCCTCGCGCTTCTTGCCCTCGGTGAGGGAGACGCGGCCGCCTATCTCGGATATGACCGCAAGGCCCTTTGGCTTGCGCGCCTCGAATATTTCAACGACACGGGGAAGGCCCTGCGTTATATCGTCGGCAGACGCAACGCCGCCGGTATGGAATGTACGCATGGTGAGCTGCGTGCCGGGCTCGCCTATAGCCTGTGCGGCTATTATGCCCACGGCCTCGCCTATGTCCACCTTGCCGCCTGTCGCCAGGTTTGCCCCGTAGCAGTGGGCGCAGACGCCGTGCTCGCTGCGGCAGGTGAATACGCTGCGGCAGCTTACGGTCTTTATGCCCGCATTGATTATGCGGTCGCGTATGCTGAAGGTTATCATCTCGTTGCAGGGGATTATGAGCTCGCCGGTGGCGGGATCGTAAACGTCCTCTGCGGTGTAGCGGCCCAGCAGCCTGTCGCTCAGGGGCTCCACTACCTTGTTGCCCTCCATTATTGCGCTTATGGGCATGCCCTTCGGGCGCTCGCCCCGGGAAGCGGTGCAGTCCTCCTCGCGGATTATGACGTCCTGAGATACGTCCACGAGCCTTCTGGTGAGGTAGCCGGAGTCTGCAGTACGCAGCGCGGTATCCGCAAGGCCCTTTCTCGCGCCGTGGGAGCTTATGAAGAACTCCAGAACTGTCAGGCCCTCACGGAAGTTAGCCCTTATAGGCACCTCTATTATCTGACCGGAGGGGTCTGCCATCAGTCCGCGCATACCCGCAAGCTGACGTATCTGGTTCTTGCTGCCTCGTGCGCCGGAATCCGCCATCATGGCGATGGGGTTGTAGGGATCCAGAGAGCTCATCAGAGCGTCCGTTACCTTGTCGGTGGCGTCCTCCCAGACCTTTATTACATAGCTCCTGCGCTCGCTGTCCGAGAGCATACCGGCGTGGAACAGGTTATCTATCTCCGCGACCTCGTTCTCGGCCTTGGCGATGATTTCCTTCTTCTCCTCCGGCACCTGTATATCCTGGAAGCCTACGGTTATGCCGCCGCGGGTGGAATACTTATAGCCCAGCGCCTTTACGGCGTCCAGCATCTCAGATGTGCGGGTGGGGCCGTACTTGCGGTAGCAGCGGTCGATTATCTTTCCTAAATCCTTCTTTACCACCAGCTTGTCGATCTCCAGCTTGAACATGTCGTCCAGCGTTTCGCGGGGCACATAGCCGAGATCCTGCGGTATCGCGTCGTTGAATATGAGCCGGCCCACGGAGGTGTCTATGACGCGGCGGTACTTCTTGCCTTCCCATTCCCGCTCTATGCGCACCTTTATCTTGGACTGGAGGGTGACCTCGCCCATCTGATACGCCATGAAGGCTTCGTCCTGGCTGCAGAAGGCCTTGCCCTCGCCCTTCATGCCGTCGCGCTGAAGGGTAAGGTAGTAGCAGCCCAGCACCATATCCTGAGTGGGGCAGGTAACGGGCTTGCCGTCCTGGGGCTTGAGTATGTTGTTGGAGGCCAGCATAAGGAAGCGCGCCTCGGTCTGCGCCTCTACGGAGAGGGGCACGTGGACCGCCATCTGGTCGCCGTCAAAGTCCGCGTTGAACGCGGTGCAGGAAAGGGGATGCAGCTTTATTGCGCGGCCCTCCACCAGCACGGGCTCAAAGGCCTGTATGCCCAGGCGGTGCAGCGTAGGCGCGCGGTTGAGCAGCACGGGGTGCTCCTTTATCACGCCCTCCAGTACGTCCCAAACCTCAGGCTTTACGCGCTCCACCATGCGCTTCGCGCTCTTTATGTTGTGTGCGTATGCGTCCTCAACAAGCTTCTTCATCACGAAGGGCTTGAACAGCTCCAGCGCCATCTCCTTGGGGAGGCCGCACTGATACATCTTCAGCTCAGGGCCTACGACTATAACGGAGCGTCCGGAATAGTCCACGCGCTTGCCCAGCAGGTTCTGGCGGAAGCGTCCCTGCTTTCCGCGCAGCATATCCGAAAGGGACTTGAGGGGCCTGTTGCCGGGGCCGGTAACGGGGCGTCCACGCCTGCCGTTATCTATCAGCGCGTCCACCGCCTCCTGAAGCATGCGCTTTTCGTTGCGGACTATGATATCCGGTGCGCGCAGCTCCAGCAGCCTTTTAAGGCGGTTGTTTCTGTTTATTACCCTGCGGTACAGGTCGTTGAGGTCGGAGGTGGCAAACCTGCCGCCGTCAAGCTGCACCATGGGGCGAAGCTCCGGCGGAAGCACCGGCACCGCGTCCATGATTATCCACTCCGGCTTGTTGCCGCTCTTTATGAAGGCCTCCACCACCTCCAGGCGCTTTATGGCGTTGCTGCGCTTCTGGCCGGAGGAGCCGTCTATCTCCCTGCGGAGCTCCTCCTCCAGCTTTTCGAGGTCCAGCGCCTGCAAAAGCTCCTTTATGGCCTCTGCGCCCATTCCGGCGCGGAAGGACTTGGGGCCGTACTCGGCCTGCGCCTCCCGGTATTCCTTATCCGAGAGCACCTGCTTGTACATGAGGGGGGTAGTGCCGGGGTCCAGCACCACGAAGGACGCGAAGTACAGCACCTTTTCGAGGGAGCGGGGGGACATATCCAGCAGCATCTTCATGCGGCAGGGAATGCCCTTAAAATACCATATATGGGATACGGGGGCGGCCAGCTCTATGTGGCCCATGCGCTCGCGGCGCACCTTTGCCCTCGTTACCTCTACGCCGCACTTGTCGCAGACAACGCCCTTGTAGCGCACCCGCTTATAGCGTCCGCAATGGCACTCCCAGTCCTTGGTGGGCCCGAATATGCGCTCGCAGAACAGGCCGTCGCGCTCGGGCTTCAGGGTACGGTAGTTTATGGTTTCGGGTTTCTTTACCTCCCCGTGGGACCATTCGCGGATCTTTTCAGGTGAGGCAAGGCCAATCTGTATAGCGTCGAAATTGGTAAGCTCAAACAATTTCTTAATCTCCCTTCGGCCTTATTTAGTCCAAGTCGTCCGTATCGTCGCCGTCGTCGGCGGAGTCGAAGCCCTCCCCCTCGTCGGCTGCGTCGTCAAAGTCAAATTCGTCAAACTCGGCAAAGTCGCCGTCTCCGGCGTACTGCTCCGGCGCATCCTCCAGGCCCGCCATGTTGACGTCCATGGGCGCGGCGTCCTCGTCGTCTATCATCTCGCCTATCTTGATCTCCTCCTTGGTGTCGCTAAGCACCTTTATATCGAGGCCCAGCGACTGGAGCTCCTTTATGAGCACCTTGAAGGATTCGGGCACGCCCGGCTCCGGCACGTTCTCGCCCTTGACTATGGCCTCGTAGGTCTTTACGCGGCCCACCACGTCGTCGGACTTGACGGTGAGTATCTCCTGAAGGGTGTTGGCTGCGCCGTATGCCTCCAGCGCCCAGACCTCCATCTCGCCGAAGCGCTGCCCGCCGAACTGCGCCTTGCCGCCCAGGGGCTGCTGTGTGACCAGGCTGTAGGGGCCGGTGGAGCGGGCGTGTATCTTGTCGTCCACCAGATGATGCAGCTTCAGATAATACATATAGCCCACGGATATCCTGTTTTCAAAGGGCTCGCCGGTGCGCCCGTCGTAAAGCACCGTCTTGCCGTCCCAGTCCTTGCCGGCCTTTTCCAGCATGGACTTTATATCCTCCTCGGTGGCGCCGTCGAATACGGGGGTGGCGATATCCCAGCCCATGGTCTTGGCGGCCATGCCCAGATGCAACTCCAGCACCTGCCCTATGTTCATTCGGGAAGGCACGCCCAGGGGGTTGAGCACTATCTGCAGGGGGGTGCCGTCCGGCAGGAAGGGCATATCCTCCTCGGGAAGTATCCTGGATACGACGCCCTTGTTGCCGTGGCGTCCCGCCATCTTGTCGCCTACGGATATCTTGCGCTTCTGCGCTATGTATACGCGGACCAGCTCGTTTACTCCCGGAGGCAGCTCGTCCTTGTTCGCCCTCGTGAATACCTTTACGTCTACTATAACTCCGCCCTCGCCGTGGGGCACGCGCAATGAGGTATCCCTGACCTCTCGTGCCTTCTCGCCGAATATGGCGCGGAGCAGCCGCTCCTCGGCTGTGAGCTCGGTCTCGCCCTTAGGCGTCACCTTGCCGACCAGTATGTCGCCGCTCTGCACCTCTGCGCCTATGCGGATAATGCCGCGGTCGTCCAGATTGGCCAGCGCATCCTCGCCCACGTTGGGTATATCGCGGGTTATCTCCTCCTCGCCCAGCTTGGTATCGCGGGCCTCGGTCTCATGCTCCTCTATGTGTATGGAGGTGTAGACGTCCTCCTTGACCAGCTTTTCGCTTATCAGTACGGCGTCCTCGTAGTTATAGCCCTCCCATGTCATAAAGCCTATGAGTATATTGCGCCCCAGCGCTATCTCGCCCTGATCGGTGGACGCGCCGTCGGCTATCACCTGCCCGGGTATTACCCGCTCTCCCTTTACCACTATGGGGCGCTGGTTGATGCAGGTGCCCTGGTTAGAGCGCTTGAACTTTATTATATTGTAGGTCCTGTCGTTGCCGTCGTCGCCCGCTATCACTATGCGGCTCGCGTCAACGTGCTTTACCGTGCCGTGCTGGCGGGAAAGCACCACTACGCCTGAGTCGTGGGCGGCCTTGTACTCCATGCCCGTTCCCACCACGGGAGCCTCGGGCTTGAGGAGTGGCACTGCCTGACGCTGCATGTTGGAGCCCATCAGCGCGCGGTTTGCGTCGTCGTTCTCCAGGAAGGGTATCATCGCCGTGGCAACGGACACGAGCTGCTTGGGGGATACGTCCATGTAGTCGGTCTCTATGGCCTTTACCTCGATTATCTCATCCAGCCTTCTCGCAACTACCCTGTCCTTGGCGAACCACACCCTGCCGTTCTCGTCGGTGACGGTGGGCTCGTTGGCCTGGGCCACTATGTATTCGTCCTCCTCGTCGGCGGTGAGGTAAACTATCTCGTCGCTTATGCTCTTGTTTTTCCCGTCCACCTTGCGGTAGGGCGCCTCGATAAAGCCGTAGCGGTTTATGCGGGCATAGGTGGAGAGGGAGTTTATAAGGCCTATGTTGGGGCCTTCGGGGGTCTCTATGGGGCACATGCGCCCGTAATGGGAATAGTGGACGTCGCGCACCTCGAAGGTGGCGCGCTCGCGGTTCAGGCCGCCGGGGCCCAGTGCGGACAGCCTGCGCTTATGGGTAAGCTCCGCAAGGGGGTTGGTCTGGTCCATGAACTGTGAAAGCTGGGATGAACCGAAGAACTCCTTTATGGCGGCGGTAACGGGTCGGATATTTATTAGGTTGGAGGGCATGGCGGTCTCGGTATCCTGTATGGACATGCGCTCCCTCACCACGCGCTCGAGGCGGGTCATGCCGACGCGGATCTGGTTTTGCAGCAGCTCTCCCACGCTCCTTATGCGGCGGTTGCCCAGATGGTCTATGTCGTCCGTGCGGCCTATGCCGTGGCTCATGCCCAGAAGGTAGCTTATGGAGGCGGTTATGTCGTCGGTGATGATATGGCGGGGTATAAGGTCGTATACCCGGGCCTTGAGGAACTTCTTAAGCTCCGCCTCCTCCATATCTCCCGCTTCCTCAAGAAGCTTCATAAAGGTGGGGTAATGCACCTTCTCGTTAAGGCCGGCCTCCTCGGGGTCGAAATCGAGGTAGCACCTGGCGTCCACGAACAGGTTGCCCAGCACCCTTACCCTCGCGCCGTCCGGCGCGGTGACGTATACGCCGTGTACACCGGCGTTTTCGATGGCCTCTGAGGCCTCGCGGCTTATGACCTCCCCTTCGGCGGCGAGCAGCTCGCCGGTGCCGGGGGCTATGACGTTCTCCGCCGCGATGAGCCCGCACAGGCGCGCGGCGATGGAGAGCTTTTTGTTGAACTTATAGCGGCCCACCCTGGCAAGGTCGTAGCGCTTGTCAAAGAAGAGGGCATTCAGCAGGCTGCGTGCGGATTCCTCCGTGGGAGGCTCGCCGGGGCGCTGGCGCTTGTATATCTCTATAAGGCCCTCCTCGGTGTTCTTGGTGGTGTCCTTCTCGAGGGTCACCTTGAGCCTCTCGTCCTCGCCCAAAAGCTCCAGTATGTCGCCGTCGGAGCTGTATCCAAGGGCGCGCAGCAGCGCGGTTATAAAGACCTTCCTCTGGCGGTCGATCTTTACGTACATTATCTCGTTGCTGTCGGTCTCGTACTCCAGCCACGCGCCGCGGTTGGGTATTACCTGAGAGGCAAAGAGGTGCTTGCCCAGCTTATCTATGGATTCCGAATAGTATACGCCGGGCGAGCGGACGAGCTGGGATACTATTACCCTCTCCGCACCGTTTATTATGAAGGTGCCCTGCTCGGTCATAAGCGGGAAATCGCCCATGAACACGGGCTGCTCCTTGACCTCGCCGGTTTCTTTATTTATAAGGCGAACTGTAACGCGAAGCGGGGCGCAGTAGTTCACGTCCCTTTCCTTACATTCCTCCACCGAGTATTTCGGATGGTCAAAGTCTATGGAGTAATCCACAAACTCAAGGACGAGCTTTTCGGAATAGTCTGTAATGGGCGAAATGTCGTCAAGGACTTCCTTGAGATCCTCCTCCACAAAGCGCTGATAGGAATTTTTCTGAACCTCTATCAGGTCGGGCATATCGAGCACTTCATTGATACGGGAAAAGCTCATGCGCTTTTTCTTGCCCATGTAAACCTCATGCACCATCGCGTTCACTCCTTATACTTTGTTATTACCATATAACCATGGATTATATTAGCGGCGCGTCACTCCATATTAGCATTTCCATTTTGTGGGCACAGGATACCCAGCATGATTTTTACGAGGAAAATCAACTGCAAAAAGGCCATTCCCCGCAATTTACCATGCTAACGCAGTATAATATTGTAACACCGCGTGTCAAGGTTGTCAACGAGAATAATGACCTTTCTTAATATTTTTTATATTCAATTTATGCTGTGTCAGGCTCCGGGCGGTCCGCCCCTCTTTCTACGGCTGCTTTACCCTTGCGAATATCATCCTGCCCGCGGAGGTCTGCAATACGCTGGTGACGGATACGCTCACGGTCTCCCCCACTAAGCGCCTGCCGTTTTCTATGACTATCATGGTGCCGTCATCCATGTAGCCTATGCCCTGTCCGGCCTCCTTGCCCTCCTTTACCACGAACACGCTCATCTCCTCGCCGGGCAGCGCAATGGGCTTCAGGGCGTTTGCCAGCTCGTTTATATTGAGCACCGGCACCTTTCGCACCGCCGCGACCTTGTTGAGGTTGTAATCGTTGGTGACCACCACGCCCCCCAGCTCCGCCGCGAGGACTATGAGCTTTGCGTCCACCTCGTCCACGTCCTTGTAGTCGGTGCTTACGACTGTGATGGGCACGGACTTTTTATCCTGCATTTCTTTTAATATATCCAGCCCCCGCCTGCCCCGGTTGCGCTTTAGCCCGTCCGAGCTGTCCGCGATATGCTGAAGCTCCCGCAGCACGAAGCTGGGCACTATCACCTCGCCCTCTATCACGCCGGTATCGCATATATCCGCTATGCGCCCGTCGATTATGACGGAGGTATCCAAGAGCTTGGGCCGCGCAGAGCCCCGGGCCTTGCCGTGGCCCCCGATTGAGGGTATGGCAAATTGCCCCTTCCGCCTGCTCATGGCGCTCCATCCAAGGTATCCGAAGGAGATGTAGAGTATTACGTCTATTACCAAAACCACCCAGGTGGGCTGGAAGCGCGCCGCCAGGGTACTCGCCAGATATGCCACGACGAGCCCCGCGATCAGTCCGATGACGCAGTACAAAAGCTGCCCCTCCGGCATCGACGACATACCCGTTTCGGCATGGCTTATGGCGGCGGCAAGGGGTTGGGCGAATAAAAGATTAAAAATGATTGCAATAATAATACCCGAACCCGCAAACACCAGCGCCAGCCCCCATGGGAGCATGTGCTGATACAGCGTAAGCCCCTCCGGGAATGTGATGACCCTGTTTGCAAGCGCTACAAGCCCCACGCCCACCGCGGCCCCCGCCAAGGTGAGCAAAAGCCTTGCAACTTTTTTAGCCAAATCATAGCTCCTTTCGTTTAACGGCCAATGGCCTTATTATCAACCGATGATATCCCGTATTTCGTCTATATCCCTGCCGCTGGCGGCAGAGAGCTCCGCGGACATGACCTGCCGGGCGGTTATGAGCATCTTCCTGTCCCCGGCGGAGAGGCCCTTTAGGGAATCCCTCCTTTTAAGGCACTTTATAACGTCGGCGACGTCGTATATGTTGCCGCCCTTCAGCTTTGCGAGGTTGTCCCGGTAGCGCTGGTTCCAGTTTTCGCTCTCGGCGCACACCGCCGCACCGTCAAGGTATTCAAATATCTTATCGCACTCCGACGGGTCTATCACAGGCCGCAGCCCGACGCTGTCGGCCGAGGCCACCGGCACCATCGCCGTGAGCTTCGATGTAATGAAGCGCAGGATATAATACCTGGCCCTTTCGCCAAGCATATCCTTTTCCTCAATGCTCTCCACGATACCTACACCGTGCATGGGGTAAAACACGCTGTCGCCTACATCGAACACCTTGTCCTCCCTTTCTCCGTTCGTGTGCGCTCAGGAAGGACTCCCCGCGAAATGGGCATACCCTCCCTCATCATATATTAACTATACACTTCCCTGCCGCCCCTTGTCAAATAAAATGCCCTGTTCCCTCGTTTTTTACGGTCATTCCCCGCCGTCGCCCCGGCCGGCTATCATGGCCCCTCGCACCAGTACGGAGGGGCTGCCCACGCAGCTTCCGCCGGGCATTGAGAAGCGCAGATCTCCGCCCACTCTCGCTATGGCCTTGAGAAGCTCTATGAAATCCCCGCTGAGGGTTATCTCGTTTACGGCGCGCAGATCCCTGCCGCCCCTTATGAGCCTTCCCCTGCAAAGCACCGAGAACTTGCCGTTCACCGGGTTCACCCCGGCGTGGAGGCCGGAAAAGTTGGTGATGAGGAGCCCGTCCCCCAGCTCGCCCATGAGCTGCCGGAGGGTCCCCTCCTTAGGCTCAATATAAAAATTGGTTATCTTAACGCCCACCGGCGAGCCGGCGCTGCCCCTGCCGCCGTTGGAGGTGGAGCGCACCCCCGCCTTTTTCGCGGTCTTGAGGTTGTGCAGCAGCGTTACGAGCCTTCCCTCGCTTATCACCGCCTTGGCTATGGAGGGGGTGCCCTCGTCGTCAAAGGGGCTGGGGCTTACGGGGTGCAGCGGGTCGTCCATGAGCGTAACGCACCCCGCCGCTATATCCTCGCCCTCCCTGCCGTTTAGGGGCGAAAGGCCCTTTTGGGCGGCATCGGCGGAGAACATGCCGGAAAACGCCCCCAGCATGCCCGCCATGGCGTCGTTTCGGATTATTATATCATATTTGCCCGGCGCGACAGGCGAAGGGTCCAGGGCGGCTATGGCCTCGTCCACCGCCTCGCGGGCGCAGCCCGCGATATCCAGCGCCTCGCCGTCTGCGCGGAAGGCGAAGCCGTCCCGCATCTGGCCCTTATCCTCCAGCACCGGCTCCACATAGCAGCAGGATACCCGGTCGCTCCTTTCGGCCCTCAGGCCCAGGGTGTTGTATATGCAGAACCTGCCGCCCGCCGCAGCTACCTTGCAGCAGGCCATGCGCTTTACCCGCCCGTCGCAGTGCTTGGCCTCCCTTTCCAGCATACGGCACAGCTCTATCTTTTCGGATTCGTCCATATCCCTCAGGGCGTCGGCCTTTTTGGGTATTTCCGAGTACTCCGCGGGCTCCGCCATGGGGTGCGCGTCCTCGCTCCTCACAGTCTCCGCGTTGTCTATGGCCTCCCCCACGAAGCCCTCCGGGTCGTCCATGGCCTCGGTGTAGGCGTAGCCGTTCCTGCCGCCCCTCTGCACCCTTATTCCAAGGCCGAAGGAGGAGCTTACGGTATAGTCGTCCACCTCGCCCTCCAGCACCCCCACCGAGAACTCGTCGGACTCGCTTACGCATACCTCCGCGCCGTCGCAGCCCTTTTCCATGGCGATTGTCATCAACCTGTGGGCGTATTCCTTTATTCTCTCGTCTGCCTTTATCTCGGCCTTATGCTCCCTGTCAAGCCCGTTATGCATCACAGTTTGCCTCCCTTTCCGCCCACGGTCATGCCGCTCACCCTTATCCTGGGCTGCCCCACGTTCGTGGGGACGCTGCCGGAGCGCGAGCCGCACATGCCGTGGCCGAACCACATATTCATGCCTATCCTGTCTATCTTCATAAGCACGTCCGCCCCGCGGCCTATGAGGGCCGCGCCCCGGACGGGGCAGTGTATCCTTCCGTCCTTTACCCAGTAGCCCTCCAGCACCGAGAAGTTGAATTCGCCCGTCAGCGGGTTCACCGAGCCGCCGCCCATCTTGGCCGCAAAGAGCCCGTCCCCCATGGTCCTTATCATCTCCTCCTCGTCGTCGTAGCCGGGGGCGAAGAAGGTGTTTGTCATTCTGGAGGTGGGGGCGTATTCGTAGCTCTGCCGCCTTGCGGAGCCGGTCATGGGCAGGTTCATTATCCTGCTGCCCAGCCTGTCCACGAGGTAGCTCTTGAGCATGCCGTTTTCTATCAGCACGTTGCATTGGGAGGGGCTGCCCTCATCGTCATAGCGTATGCTGCCCCATTCTCCGGGCAGGGTGCCGTCGTCTATGGCGGTCACTATGTCGCTGGCTATCTTCTGGCCCAGCTTTCCGCAAAATTCCGAATTGCCGCGGGCTACCGAGGTGGCCTCCAAGGAATGTACGCAGGCCTCGTGAAGTATCACCCCGCCGAAGCCGCCGTCTATCACCACCGGCATATACCCCGCCGGACATTCCGCGCCGTGCAGCATTGTCACGGCGGTGCGGGCGGCGGCCCGCCCGTCCTTTTCCGGGTCTATCAGCTCATAAGCCTCAAAGCCCATGCCGAAGGCCGGTATCTCCCGCCCCGTCTGGAACTCCCTTCCGTCGCTCGCCACCGCGGTGAAGGCGAGGCGGGTGCGCGGGCGCCTGTCCTCCGCCCATACCCCCTCGGTGTTGCAGACCAGCACCCTCTTGTCCGTATCCATGTACGCGGCGCTGACCTTGGTTATCTCGCCGGACTCCGCCTTGGCCGCCTCCGTGCCTGACTTTAGCAGGCGCACCCGCCTCGCGTTATCCACCGACGAGAAGGGTATCCTGCACTTGTAGCCGCCGTCCCGTATATCCGTTAGGGGGAGCGCGCCGCCCCCCTCGCCCCTTATTATGGCGGAGGCCTTTTTCGCCGTCTCCACAAGGGCGGCCTCGGATATATCCGTCGTATAGGCGTATGCGGAGCGGGCGCCGGAAAGTATCCGCACCCCCGCGCCCCGTGCGCGGCTGTATGCGGCGTTTTCCACTATGCCGTCCAGCATGGATATGCTGTGGCTCTCCCCGTCCTCCATGTAAAGCTCCGCAAAGTCCCCGCCTGTGGCGAGGGCGGCGTTCAACACCCTTTCGGCCGATGCCCTGCTTATCATTTTTCCTTTATCCTTCCCTGATTTATATGGTTCTGGCGTATCTTCCCCTCGCTGCCCAGCTCCCCGGGCAGGTAGTATTTATGCCCCTTTACGCTGGGCGGCATATACTCCTGGGCCACAACATGGCCGGGGTAGTCGTGGGGGTACTTATAGCCCCTGCCGTGGCCCAGCTTTGACGCGCCGGGATAGCTGGTATCCCGAAGGTGTATGGGCACCGGCTGGTCTGGTATGCTCCTTGCCTCCGCAAAGGCCGCGTCCTTGGCCATGACCACCGAGTTGGATTTCGGACTCTCGCAGATGAATATTATAGCCTGCGTTATGGACAGCCCCGCCTCCGGCATCCCTATGAACTCCAGCGCCTGAGCAGCCGCCACCGCCTGCACCATGGCCTGGGGGTTGGCGAGGCCCACGTCCTCCGAGGCGTGGGCTATGAGCCTGCGGCAGATTATCCTGGGATCTATGCCCGCGTATATGAGCCGGGCGAACCACGCTATCGCCGCGTCGCTGTCCCCGCCCCGCAGGCTCTTGCAGAAGGCGGAGAGCATATCGTAAAACTGCTGGTCGTCGCAGTTTATGAGCTTTTGCTGTATGCTCTCGGCGGCGATGTCCTCCGTTATGCGTATAACGCCGCCCTCATCGGCCTCGGTGGTGAGTATGGCCAGCTCTATGGCGTTGAGCGCCGTGCGCACGTCGCCGTTGGCTATGCGGGCGATGTGGTCGTAAGCCCCCTCATCCACCTCCGCGTTGTAATTGCCCATGCCCCGCTCCTTATCCGAAACGGCGGCCCTTACGCACGCCTTTACGTCCTCCTCGGTCAGCGGGTAAAACTGGAAGGCGCGGCAGCGGGAAACGATAGCCCCCGTCATGGAGACCATGGGGTTTTCCGTGGTGGAGCCTATGAATTTTATTATCCCTCGCTCAAGGGCTGGCAGTATGCTGTCGCTTTGCGCCTTGCTCCAGCGGTGGCATTCGTCCAGCAGCAGATACGTCTCCCTGCCGTAGAGCTTAAGGTTATCCTCCGCCTCCGCTATCACCTCGCGCACGTCCTTTACGCCGGAGGTCACCGCGTTGAGCTTTACGAACTCAGACCCGGTGGTGTTGGCCACTATGGAGGCCAGGGTGGTCTTGCCGCAGCCCGGAGGGCCGAAGAATATGCTGGATTGGAGGGAATCCGTCTCTATGGCCCTCCTGAGCAGCTTGCCCTTGCCAACTATGTGCTGCTGGCCCACAAATTCGTCCAGCGTCCTCGGGCGCATCCTGTCCGCCAGCGGCGCGTGCCTGCTCATGCCCGCCGAAAAAAGATCCATGCCGCTTACCCTTCCTTTGCTGTAATTTGCCTTATGCAAATTATACCATGGCGGGCGGCACAGTTAAAGTATCCGCAAAAGCGGCCTTGTGTCACTTTTGCGAGGTTCTGAGGCTACGCCTGATATTCATTGAGCGCCCTTTCGCAGTCCGCAACGCTGCGGGCAAGCTGCCTTGCGTATTCCGATACCGGCCCCGCCTCCCTGCCCGCCATGCCTATGAAGTCGCGGTTGGCGCTCACGAGCCTGCGGTACATCAGAAGCAGTGCGTGGAACCTCCCCTGCTGGGCGTTGATTTCCTCTTCCTGACGGCGTATGCGCTCCCGAAGCTCGCCCTCTGCGCGGCGGTGTGCCTCCTCCTTCCTTTCCGCCTCCTCGGCTATGGAGGTTATGTAGTCCAGCCCCTCCATGAACGCCGCGCCGTCCATCCCCTTGAGCCTGCCTATGCGCGCCGCAACGCCGCCTGCCGCCTTTCCTCGTCCTTCGCTCTGCTTTGGGGTGCAGTATGGGTCAAAGTCCACCCCGTCCGCCCTTAGCTCCTCCGCCACCTGCCGCACAAGCGCCGGCCGGTTTTTGAGCAGCGCCCGGTATTTGTTCTGGTAGCGCAGCATGGCCCTGTTGTCGCCCCCACCCATGCTCATGGTGCAGCAGCGGACGGATATGCCGTTTGCCTGTGCGCTTATCACAGTGCGCAGCAGCGAGCGTATCTCCTCCTCGGTAAAGGGCACGAAGGCCCCCGCGTGGAGCGCCGTGGTGCTCAGGTCCTTTTCCTTTATGCGGGCGTAGTAATAGTTCCTTACGCTGTTTGGCTTGCGCCCCGTCTTTTCCGCAACCGCCTCAAACACGCTCTTGAGGGGTGTCCCCCTGCCCACGCTCCTCTCTATCTCCGCAAAGAGCAGTGCGTCCTCCTCCTTTTTCCAGCCTGTGCGGCCGCGCTGTATATTCGCCATATAAAGCTACCTCCGTCAATGTTTGTTGCTGCTATTATTTCCCATATCATCGCGGTGCATACACAAAAGGAACCAAAGCGTCACTATCAGCTTTGGTTCCTGTCAATTTATATGCGGTTTTGGGCCGGGATATTATCCCTGCGGCAGCTCCTTACATTTCGAGGCTTCCCGTGGTGCGGGGGAAGGGCAGCACGTCGCGTATGTTGGCCATGCCGGTAACGTACATCACCATGCGCTCAAAGCCCAGCCCGTAGCCCGCGTGCTTTACGCCGCCGTATTTGCGCAGGTCGAGATACCAGTCGTAATCCTCTACCCTCATGCCCATCTCCTTTATGCGGCTCTCCAGCACCTCGAGGCGCTCCTCGCGCTGGCTTCCGCCTATTATCTCGCCCACGCCGGGCACCAGCAGATCCGCCGCCGCCACGGTCCTGCCGTCGTCGTTGAGGCGCATATAGAAGGCCTTTATATCCTTGGGGTAATCCGTCACGAACACGGGCTTCTTGTATACCTGCTCGGTAAGGTATCTTTCGTGCTCGGTCTGGAGGTCTACCCCCCACTCTACCGGATACTCAAACTGAGCGCCGCTGTTTTTGAGTATTTCCACGGCCTCGGTGTAGCTTATGCGGGCAAAGTCGCTGTTCGCCACGTTGTTCAGCCTGTCTATGAGCCCCTTATCCACGAAGCTGTTGAAGAAGCTCAGCTCGTCCGGGCAGCGCTCCATCACGGTACGGATTATGTACTTGACCATATCCTCGGCGGTGTCGAGATAACCCTTGAGGTCGCAGAAGGCCATCTCGGGCTCAATCATCCAGAATTCCGCGGCGTGGCGGGCGGTGTAGCTCTGCTCGGCGCGGAAGGTGGGGCCGAAGGTGTATATATCCCTGAAGGCAAGGGCGAAGGCCTCGCCGTAAAGCTGGCCGCTCACGGTCAGATTGGCGCTGGTGCCGAAGAAATCCTTGGAGTAATCCACCTTGCCGTCCGGGGTCTTGGGGACGTTTTCGAGGTCGAGGGTAGTCACCTTGAACATCTCGCCCGCGCCCTCGCAGTCGCTGGCGGTGATGAGGGGGGTATGCACATACAGGAAGCCCCTGTCGTCAAAGAAGCGGTGTATGGCCTGGGCCACCACGTTGCGTACCCTGAAGGTGGCCTGGAAGGTGTTCGTCCTCGGCCTGAGGTGCTGCATGGTGCGAAGGTACTCCAGGCTATGCCTTTTCTTCTGCATGGGATAGTCGCTGGCGCAAAGGCCCTCTATCCTTATCTCCTTGGCCTTCACCTCAAAGGGCTGCTTTGCATCCGGCGTCAGCACCAGGTCGCCCGTTACGCTTATCGCGCAGCCGGTATTTATCTGCCTTATTATATCGTCGGGTATATTATTCTCATAAACCACCTGTACGTTCTTGAAGCAGGAGCCGTCGGAAAGCTCTATGAAGCCGATGTTCTTGCTGTCGCGCACGGTACGCACCCAGCCGGCAATTTCAACTTCGCCCGCGTACTTAGCGGGATCCTTGTTCAGTTCACACAGTCTGATCATGAGAATACCTCCAAATGTTTAGCTTTTTTCACTTTACAATAAATAAAGCTTGCCCCTCATTATATCCCCGCCCAGGCGTTTTTGCAAGGCGGCATGGATATTTTTGCCCCCGCCGGAATAAATATTTGAGTACATTCATTACTTTACGGAGGATAGACCCGCCATGTATCAGTCTCCGGTACCGCTGATAGTGATACGCTCCGCCGCGCCCTCCCTCATAGAGGTCAACGGCCAGATACTCGGGGAATGCCGGCCGGATTCCCACATAGCCATGCCCGCCGGCGACAACGGGGATTATTTCATCTCCGCCCTGCCCCTCTCCTTCGGCCCGTGGCGGTACCCGATAACCCGAAAGCTCTCGCTGTGCGACGGCAAGGCGCTCCCCCCGCAGGGGCCGGACGTTTCCCTCTGCCGCTGGCCCGGCGGGGTATATGAGGTGTGCTTCGGCCCCTCGTCCGAGCTTCCCGACCAGCCCGCCCAGCTTCCGCGCGAGCTGGATCAGCTGGGCTATATGCAGGGCCGCAGCCGCCGCAGCCTTACGCTTTTTTGCGAAAACGGCCTTAAGCTGCTGGTGGAGGAGGAGGGCAGGCCGCCAAGCTGCATCTCCATAGGCCCCGGCGATTACGGCACGCTTGCGCTTTACGGCGTGGCTGGGCGGCAGCTTGTAGCCGTATCCGCCTTTGAGGGCGGGCGGCAGCGCCTCCTAATGCTGGATGACGGCATGAGCTCGCTGCTGGAGCTTTGCGGCGAGAGCATACTGCTGGAGGAGGGCGGCGTGTCCCTAATAGAGCCGCTGGGCACGCTGCTCGGGCACCAGCGCCGCACCCGCTACAAATATCACTGCGGAGGCTTTTCGGCCGAATGTCCGGAAACCGGCTTTTTCACCCGGGAGTACAGATACCCCTCCTGCAGGCAGGAGCTCGTCGCCGCCTTCTGCGAGGCCGTGCGCGAGGGCTTTGACGGCGAGGCGGCGTCTTACATGGCGCCCTCCCTCAGCTCCGACTTTTCCGTTGGCGAAATAAGAAATTTCCTGGGAAATTTTGACTGCTGCCGCCCGCCCCTTTCAGACCGCAGCGGCCGCCTGATCGGGCTAATCGAATCTGCCCCGGACGGCGCGGCCTGCGCCCGCCTTTACGAGTTCGCCTTCGAAAACGAGCTCATCTCCGACATATCCGAGGCGTAGGGACGTTCCCTTCGAGCCCCACCCCCGCTGTTGCAACAGCACAAATGGGACTCGAAATCGGTCATCGGCATCGGCCTGCTTGCGCTCCGCGCCGCACAGCCCGGCCTGACTCGATTTCCCGGCCGCTAAAATCGCGTCACCGGCGCGATTTTCCCCTTCGGGCCGCGGCTTCGAGTCCCTCGTTTACTGTTACCAATAAAAATACCCCCCATTCGGGGGGATATTTTTATTGGTGCAACAAGGCAATCCAAATCCGAACCGTTTTTGATGCTGATAGCTTCCTGCAATTCCGCGAAGGTGATGGTTTTCGTGCCTTCCTTGTAGTTGAAGGTGATCACCATTTTATCATCGTACAGGAAAATCGCGTTGATAAAAGTGTCAATCAGCATCTTGCGGTGGGACTTTTGCCGTACATCTAGCTTGCGGAAGCGGTGGAGCCAGAAGGTCATAAATTCGGCGCTCACCTTGGGCTTCGCCAGTTTCTCGCAGGCTATCTTGGTTTCCAGTTCCTCTTTCGTGGCTTCCAGTTCTTCCAGACGGCCTTTCGTGGACTTGGTTAAAATCCCCTGCTGGATGGCGTTCAAGAGGTTTTGAATGGCCGTGTCCGTTTCCTGTAATTGTTGTTCATAGAGCGGCAGATTGACATTCTCTCTGTCCTGCAAGTCCATCAGCATGGACACGATGGCTTCGATGGCGGTATCGTCCATCACCATCTTCATGGTTTCGCTGACCACCAAATCCTCGAGCCACTCTTTACGGACAGACTTTTTATGGCACTCGGTACGCTTCTTTTTCACGGACACGCACTTGTAGTAGTGGTGGACATTCCCTGTGTGGCTGGTGCCGCTCTCACCGCAGAGGTAGGCCCCGCAATAGCCGCAGAACAGCTTGGTTGTCAGCAGATAATCGTCCTCGGCCTTGTG
>CAKTYU010000019.1 GCA_934633985.1 uncultured Clostridia bacterium | reverse complement strand
CAGGCAGGCAGGCAGGCAGGCAGGCAGGCAGGCAGGCAGGCAGGCAGGCAGGCAGGCAGGCAGGCAGGCAGGCAGGAGACTAATCCCGCCTTTTTTGGGTGCTCAAAAATATATAGGGATACATTGAATACCGTTACGGCGCAGCGCGCCGGAACGGTATTTTTGTATATAAAAGTTTGAAAGGGGAAGAACCGATGAAAAAAACACTTGCACTGATTCTTACGTTCATAATGGTGCTTGCGCTTGTGCCGTCCGTGGCCTTTGCAGCCGGCGATGGTCGGGCAATACAGTCCAGCATTAAGCCCATCGAGGGGGGACATAAAAGCAGTATCTGGTTCGGCAATTACGAGCAGAGCAGCGACGGGCCTGACGGCTTTAAAAAAGAACCCATAAAGTGGCGGGCACTTACAATATACCAGAATTATACCCAAGGCAGAGATGATGTGCTTCTTGTTTCTGACCAGAACCTTGACGTTCAGCCGTTTCATAAGGATGCCGCGAACCCCGTAACATGGAAGGACTCTGACCTTCGCAACTGGATGAATGGCGACTTTAAAAATGACGCCTTCTCCGGAGAGGAACAGAGCGCAATGGTGAACGTATCTAATGAGCCTAATGCAGCGAGTGATAAAATATTTGCACTGTCAAATGGCGAGCTTGGTACCGGCGGCTTTTTCCCCAGCACTGACACCAAAAAAGCAAAAAACACGGCATACGTTGCGGCAGGCGGCAGCATCGGCGCCAGCGGAATGCAAGCAGAAGGTGAAATAGATAGATGGTGGTTACGCGATAAGGGCAAATCCGGCGATGATTATGCCGTTTATGTTGATGTTCACGGCTCTCGGAATCTTGATGGCGAGAAGATAAATGTGAATATGCCCGTCCGTCCCGCATTAAGGATGGCTTCAACTATGGTTATCTTCTCCTCCGCCGCCATGGGCGGAAAGCCCGATGGCGGCTTGAACGAAGTTTCCGAATACATGGGAAACGAATGGAAGCTGACGCTGAAGGACAACAACAGGGCGGGCTTTAGCGTTTTAAGCGCATACATGGTGGGCGATTCCCTTAAAATTTCATATAGCGGTGCAAAGACAGGAGCAAACGAATACATTTCCGTCGTAATCATGGATAATGATGGAAGCATCACCCACTATGGGCGCAGTGTGAGCAGCCTTACGGACGAGAATGGCGTGGCAACCATTGCGGGTATGACAGCTATGCAGGAGGGCAGAACGCTGTATGCCTTCAACGAGCAGTATAACGGCGAAAAAAAGACCGACTACGCAAGCGAGCTGAAGCAAGTGACCATAGGCGATGCGCCGACCGTCACCGAATTTACAAAGGCGCGCCTTAAAGCAATGCCGACGCAGGGCGGCTTTGATGCGCCCAATAATATGGCGTTCAATTTTGAGGATAAGGTTATCTTTACCGATAATGCGCCCAAGGCAAACCTGCTTTACATCTTCACCGTAAAGGGTACCCCCGGCGCGGGAGTGGAAATAAAGGATGACGGCGCGAAGCTCTTTTACATGGGCAACTGGGTGGATAGCCCCTTAACCGTCACGCTGCCCGCCGCCGAACAGGGCGAAAACCAAACCGAGCTTACCTTATACGGCTATAAGGAATTCAGCAGCGGCGATATAAATGGAGGAATGCTCAAAAACACGGCAAGGGCGACCGCTGCCGCAGGAAGCCGTGAGGCCAGCGCGACAGTTGCGGCAGAGGACAAAACCACCCAAATCCAAACCATCACCATCGAGGTTTCCAAGACGTGGCATGATGACAACAATACTGTCCCAAAGCCGGATAAGATCACCGTACTACTTTTGGCGGACGGCAAAGAGGTCAATAGGGCTACCATACCGGATGTAAATGGCGCGTGGTCTCATTCGTTCGGTGCTAAGCCTGTCAAAGATAATAACGGCAAGCCCATTAACTACACCGTAAAGGAAGAAAATGTTCCCGGTTGGACGCCGTATTATTGGACTGCCGGACCCTGGAATAACCTACTGGCCTTCCAGATCCACAACGTACCCACGGAAAAGACAAGGGAGATCAAGGTAACCAAGAAGGTTTCAGGCGATGGGGCGGAAAAAGAAAAGTATTTCGACTTCAAGGTGACCCTTCTTAAATACCATAATGGTGACATGGAAACACCATTCGGTTGGTACAAACTCGGCGGCATCCACACATTTGGCGGCGTTACATTCACCGAGGGCGTAGCGACCTTTAAGCTCAAAGACGGTGAGAGCTTTGAGATAAAGGGCATACCGAGCCACTTACAATACAAGGTCGAGGAGATTGCTCCCAGCGGATATACCGTGAAAGTGAACGGCAGCGCGGGCAACTCAATATCCAACGTCTTTACTGACGCTAAGACCGTAAATATCACTTTTGAGAACGTTAAGAAGTCAGGCGACAGCGGCGGACATGGCCACTACCACCCCACCACCACGCCAGTACCCGTGATGGTAATACCCCCCAAGACGGGCGATATGACGCTCCTGCAATATATCGCAAGGCTCTTAGGGCTGGTCAGGTAAAAAGCAATACACCAAGGGGCGGCTGAATGCCGCCCCTTTTACCTGCCGCGAATTATTGCATATAAAAAAAGAGGCTCGCACACCGCGAGCCTATCGCCTTCACCCTCCGCACTTTTCCTTGCCCGGGGCGGCCGTAAGCCCTATCAGGGAGCCTATCATGCCTCCGTACACCGTGGCGGAGAGGGGGTCGGCTGCTATCATTCAGGTGCCGCCGAGACACCCTATAAAGCGGTAATATAAAAACCCGCAAAGCGCGCCTGACAGGGTAAAGCCTATAACGAGGGCATAGCCCAGCCGGCGCTGGCGGCGCTTATCCGCGTTTTGCCTGCTGCTGTTTTCCATATCCTAATCCTTTCAGCCTGATATAATTACTGCCGGCTCAAGGCAGGGCCGGCAGCGGTGGGGGTCATTCAAACAGGTAGGAGAGGTAGCCGTAGCCCTCCTCCTCCAGCCTTGCCAAGGGGACGAACCTCAGCGACGCGCTGTTTATGCAGTAGCGGACGCCGTTGGGCGATTCGGGGTCCCCCGTGAACACGTGGCCGAGGTGCGAGTCGCCTGCGCGGCTCCTTACCTCCGTGCGGCGCATACCGTGGCTGTTGTCCTCCAGCTCCACCACCGAGGGCCCCTCGATGGGCTTGGAGAAGGCGGGCCAGCCGCAGCCGCTCTCGAACTTATCCGTTGAGGAAAACAGCGGCTCGCCGGTAACTATGTCCACGTATATGCCCTTTTCGAACTTATCCCAGAACTCGTTTGCAAAGGGGGCCTCCGTGCCGCTCTCCTGCGTTACCTTGTACTGCTCCGCGGTGAGCTTATCCCGTATGGCCTCCGCCGCGGGCTTGGCGTAGTCGCCGGGGTCGATCCTGAGCCTTGAGAAAAGCTCTATCTCATCCCGCGGTATGTGGCAGTAGCCCATGGGGTTTTTTTCGAGGTAGTTCTGGTGGTATTCCTCGGCGGGGTAGTAGTTGACCAGAGGGCCTATCTCCACCTCGAACCGCTTGCTGCGCCCCCGCTCTATGGCGGCTATGCGCTCCACCGTCTCCTTTGCCTCGTCGTTGGTATAGTATACCCCCGTCTGATACTGGCTGCCCACGTCGTTGCCCTGCCTGTTGGCTACCGTTGGGTCTATCACGTAAAAGTAGGCCAGCAGCAGCGCGTCCAGGCTTACCTCGTCCGGGTCGTAGGTGACCTTTACCGTTTCGCGGAAGCCCGTCCTGCCGCCGGTTATTGTGCTGTATTTGGCGTCGCTTTTGCCCGTGCCGTTGGCATAGCCGCTCTCTGCGTCTATGACGCCGGGTATGGACTGCATGAGCATCTCCAGGCCCCAAAAGCAGCCGCCCGCCAGATATATGGTGTTTTTTTCATCGGAGAAATCCATCTTTTCCCGCTGCATCTGCGCCTCCGCTCCGTTTGTTTCAGCCTTTATAGAAGGGGCGGCCCTGCAGCCGCTTATGAGCAGCGCAAGGGCCAGCGTCTCTAAAAATATCCTTTTCATGCCTGCCGCCGCTTATCTTCCCGGCCTAACCGCAGCAGCCAAAGGACAGCGCAACGTCAATGTCGGGCGCCCCGCAGGAGGAGCCGGCCTCGGGTGCGCCGCAGGAGGGTCCTATGACGGCCGCGGCCTCCTTCATCTCGGAGCCTTCCTCGGCCTTTTCCTCCATCATATCCTTTTTCGCGCACATGCACTTATCCGTACACATGCCGTCCTTCATGCAGCCGCCCTCGACGCACATGCACTTATCGGTACACATGCCGTCCTTCATGCACATGCAGCCGTCCTTTTCCTTGCAGGCACCGTCCATCATGCACTTGCTGCTATCGCCGCACATGCAGGCCTCGCCCATCATCTCGTCCTTCTTTTCCATGGCCTCCTCCGCCATGGCGTCCTTCTCCATGGAATCCTTTTCCGTTTCCTCCGCCTTCATCATGTCATCCTTGGGCATTTCATCCTTCTTCATCTCCTGCGCGCAGGCGGTGAAGGCAAGGGCCAGCATCATGGCGACTACAACAGCTATAAGTTTTTTCATTTTAATTTTCCTCCTTGGTCTTTGTGTTATTCATTCCCGCGCCGAAGCCGCAGCGATAGCGTATGGCGTCGGTGGGGCAGGCTTTTATGCAGACGCCGCAGCGTATGCATTCGGTGTGGTTGGGGGTTTTCGTTATGTCAACATCCATGCCGCACACTCTGGCGCATTTTCCGCAGGATATGCACCTGTCCTTGTTGACCCGCATATCCAGCAGCGAAACGCTGTTGAACAGGGAGTAGAACGCGCCCAGCGGACACAGCCACTTGCAGAATGGACGGTAGAACACCGCGCTCAGCGCGACCACCGCAAGGAGCAGCGCAGCCTTCCAGCGGAAGAGACTGCCGAGGGCCGCCCGTATGCCGCTGTCCGCAAGGGAAAGGGGGATAGCCCCCTCAAGCACTCCCTGTGGGCAGAGGTACTTGCAAAAATACGGCGGGCCCAAGCCAAAGCTGTCCCTGAGCAGCGCAGGCAGCAGCACTACCGCAATGACGAGAACGGCGTACTTGAGATAGCGCAGCGGCTTTAAGCGGCGGGTAGAGAGCTTTTTCACGGGGAGCTTATTGATAAGATCCTGAAACCACCCGAAGGGGCACAGGAATCCGCATATAAGCCTGCCCAACAGTACGCCGAGGAATATCAGCATACCGGCGACATAATAGGAAAACCTGAACTTCGAGGAGCCTGCCACCGCCTGAAACGACCCTATCGGGCATGCGCCACCTGCCGCCGGGCAGGAGTAGCAGTTGAGCCCCGGCACGCACACGTATTTCCCCTTGCCCTGATATATCGCCCCTTTGACGAAGTTTGGCAGGTGAGGGTTTGTGAGCAGCGTCGCTCCGGCCTGTAAAAAGCTCCTGAAACGGGATAGAAACAGGGAAACGCTCTTTTCTCTTTCCTGCTTAGCCAATGCCAACACACTCCAGACATATCCTTATTGCCTTGGCCAGCACCGTATCCGCCTCTCCCCGCAGCGCGCCGTATGCGGTAAATATTGCGGCGGCGGCGAGCAGCATGAGCTGCACCTTTGCCTTGTGTTTCATAAAAAAGCTCATATCGATCCTTCCTTTCCCGTTCATAGACAACATAATACCGCCAAGGGCATAAACTTACCGTTAAAACGATGAAATTTTATAATAATTTTATCATAATAAAATCCTTATAAAATAACAATATGCGCAGATGCGCCCCGCCGGCATAAAAAAGGGGCGGCCTTATGCCGCCCGCAGTCTGTCAAAAAACCCTAGGGTTGATAAGGGGCCGCAGCCCCTTATGTTTAATCCGGCTCTGACGACATGTGCGTCAGAACGGATGAAAACCCAGAGGTTTTCGTACTTTGCGGATTTTGCCGCCCGGGAGCGAATGCGAGAGGCAAAACCCGTAAAACTCAAAAAAGTGGCATTCAGCCACTTTTTTGACACTCTGGGGGCGGCCTTATGCCGCCCGCCTAACACGGATTTTATGCCCAAGGGGATATTATCATATAAAAGCAGCGGGGTCGGCAAGCCGCGCCGCTATCTCCGCCGGGCGAAGCTGTCGGCCTATGAATACGCACTGCGGCTCCGTGCTTACGCCGTCGGCGCCGGTTATGCTGTAAAGGCCGTCCGCAAGGTCGAAGCGAACATAGCCGCCGCCCGTTTCCAATATGCCCTTGGCCCGCACTATGCCGCCGTACCGTCCCCGCAGCGCATCCTCCAGCAGCATAATAAGCTCCGGCACGCTCATGGGCGCGGGGCTGCGGAAGGAGCATTCCTCGGGAAGCTGCGGCGCCTGGCCCGTTAATGGCATATCGCCGAGGATATCTGCGGATAGGGCGAGGCCGTCCTGCCGCCCGGCATGTCCCACGGGCCGCCGTCCAAATTTTGAAATATCATAGCTGTATTTTTTCGATAAGCGGGCGGGCCGGCTTTCAGCGCCGAGCAGCCCCAGCCACCATTCCTCGCCCATGCGGGAATAATGCTCCGCAGCCACGCGGGCGGAGGGCGCTGTTTTGAGTAGCTTCTCCTTTGCAAGGCGGAGTGCGCCGGGATCCTCGTTTTCGCATTTTGAAAATATTATCTGCCCCGCCGCCTTGAGCTGGTCGGCGTAAATATCGCCGAAGCAGGCCATGCTTTGGTCTATGCCCCGGGGCGAAACGAGCGTCACCGGGGGAAGCAGGGATATGTCGCCGTAGGTTATCCTGGAAAGGTTGTCTATTATGCGGGAAAGCAGCGCCGCGCCGGTGGGCTCAACTATCAAAAAAGCGGGGGAGAGTGCCGAGGCTATCGTCAGCACGGAGTTGGCGAAGCCCTCTCGCACGGTGCAGCAGACGCAGCCCTCCATAAGCTCCAGCACGCTTATATCGCCGGAGGAGGAAAGCTCGCCCTTGTCTATGTCGGTGTCGCCGTATTCGTTTTCAAGTATTACTATGTCCTGCCCCGTGCGGCGTATCAGCTCCTTTATGAAGGTGGTCTTGCCCGCGCCGAGGAACCCTGAAACTATGAGTATCTTCATTCTTTTTTAGCGTTTTTCCCGCCAAGGGGAAGCGGGCAAGGGGAAGCCCCAAAGCCCGCTCAGCATTGCGTTATACCAGCCTTACGACGGGCTTTATGAGTTCCGCCGGCTTGTCCTTCATAAGCTGGAGAGCCTCGGGTATGTGCTCCCAGCCGTCGAATACGTGGGTCGCCATGGGGCTTACATCCAGCCTGCCGGAGGCGACGAGGGAGCCTAACTTCTCCATCCTGAGCCTGCCGCCGGGCATAAGGCCGCCCTGTATCTGCTTGTGGCCCATGCCTACGCCCCATTCAACGCGGGGTATCTTTACATAGTCCCCGCTGCCCAGATAATTTACAGAGCCTATCTTTCCGCCGGGCTTAAGCGAGGCCACGGCGGACTCAAAGGTATCCACGGTGCCGCCGGCGATTATCACCTTATCGACGCCCTTGCCGCCGGTGAGCTCTAAGGCCTGCTTTTCTATCGAGCCGTTCTTGTAGCTTATGAAATCCGATGCGCCGTAAAGCTTCGCCACCTCCACGCACTTGGGACGGGTACCCACAGCGATTATGCGGGAAGCGCCCCGAAGGTTAGCGCCCGCCACGGACATGAGGCCAACGGGGCCTATGCCTATTACTAAAACGGTATCGCCGAATTGCACGTCGGCAAGCTCTGCGCCGTGCAGGCCGGTGGGTACCATATCCGAAAGCATGCAGGCGTCCACTATATCCATTCCCTCGGGCATGAGCGCAAGGTTGCCGTCCGCGTCGTTCACATGGAAGAATTCGGAGAAAACGCCGTCCTTGATGTTGGAAAACTTCCAGCCCGCCAGCATGCCGCCGGAATGCATAGCGTAGCCCGCCTGGGCTTCAAGGGAGCTCCAGTTTGGCGTTATGGCGGGTACCAGCACCCTGTCGCCGGGCTTGAAGTCCTTTACCTCGGAACCGACCTCGACCACCTCGGCGCAGCCCTCGTGTCCTAATATCATGTTGTGGCGCTCGCCCACGGCGCCCTCCCATACGGTATGCACGTCAGAGGTGCATATTGCTATGGCAAGGGGCCTGCATATCGCGTCATTCGGGCCGCATACCGGCCTGTCCTTCTCTATCCAGCCTACCTCGCCGATCCTTAACATGGCAAAACCCTTCATAAATAAACCGTTCCTCCTGATTATGATTTGGGCATACACCCTATGTGTGAAAATATTATCATAATGGGTATAAGATTGCGGTTAAGAAAGGGCGGCAAGCGGGAAATACAATAAAAAAAACGGCAGTATCGCCGGAAAGGAGCCTTATATGCAAGCAGCAAGGATAGACGGGTATATAAAGAAGCGGGAGGGGCTTGACAGCCTCACGCGGGAGGATATAGAGCGGATACAGTTGGAAAAGCTCAACCGCCTCCTCGGGGCGCAAAGGCTCAGGAACGGCTTTTATAAAGACCTGCCGGGGGGGCTGGGCAGCCTTGGGGAGCTGAAGGAGCTGCCCTTTACCACGGGCAGTGACGTTGCGGAAAACGCCGCCGGCATGCTTATGATATCCCAAGCCGATATACGCAAGATAATAACTGAGCATACCAGCGGCACCACCGGCGGGGCAAAGCGCGTATTTTACAGCGAGAGGGACTGCGAGGATACGATAGGGCTTTTTATGGCGGGGCTGGGCGAAATGACAGGAGCGGGCGGCAGGGTGATGATATGCATGCCCTTCTCCGGGCCGGGAAGCCTCGGCGAGCTTATAGCGGAGGCGGTAAGAAGGCTTGGGGGAAGCCCGATCAGGGCGGGGGCGGGCTTAAGCTATGGCGCCATGAAGGAGATAATGGAGCGGCACAGGCCGGATTCCTGCGTGGCCATGCCGGTGCAGCTTCTTTCCGCCCTCAGGGTATGCGGCAGGGGAACCCTTAGGAGCGCGCTGGTCAGCGGGGATAGCTGCCCCGCCCCGATAGCGGAGATGATAGAGGATATATTGGGCTCAAGGCTTTTTCACCACTACGGCACACGGGAGATGGGCCTTGGGGGCGCGGTCACCTGCCCCGCCCATGAGGGCATGCATATAAGGGAGAACCACGTCATTGCAGAGATAATAGACGGTGAGGGCAGGCCCGCCGCCTTGGGAAGCCCGGGAGAGCTGGTGATAACCACCATAGGGATGGAGGCCATGCCCCTCATAAGGTACAGGACGGGGGACAGGGCGAGGCTCATGGAGGGCCGCTGTCCCTGCGGCAGTAGCCTTATGCGGCTGGATACGGATATATCGAGGCTCACAGGAGGGGATGCGGCCAGCGGCGCGGTGCTGAAGGACGATAGGATAGCGGATTACAGGCCGGAAAAAGACGGGGACGGCATGAGGGTGAGGGTGCTTACCGTCGGCAGGTATGACTGCGCCGAATTTATCAAGGGAATATTCGGGCGGCAGATCGAGGTGACGGCAAGGCCGGTCACAATGGAGGACGCCCCTATGTACACCGGAAAGCGCGCACCCCTGGCATAGCCCTGCGAAAACACGATTCAGCAAGGCAATTTGGCGGATTTCCCCTTGCAAAGGCGGGGTATTTAACACAGATCTTATGTCGCATTTAATATAATTAAATAGCGAATATGAAGGCGGCATATACAAAAGCTTCGTTTCTGTCCTGCATAGCTGTTCTGTTATAGGCGAGGAGACATTATACGAAAAACGGGAGCGGTAACTGCCGCTGAGGGCAAATCGAACGACCACGAAAGGAGGCTGGTACTATGATACGGAAAAAACTTGTTATCAACGGGGTGGCGCGGGACCTCGTGCTGGACGGGAACGAGACCCTCGCAAAGCTGCTCCGTGAAAGATTACTGCTGACGGGCTGCAAAATCGGCTGCGGCGAGGGGCACTGCGGAGCCTGCAACGTCATAGTGGACGGAAAGGTGACCCGCTCCTGCGTGACTAAGGTGACGAGGCTTAAGGACAACGCGGAAATAACTACAATAGAGGGAGTAGGCACGCTGCACGACATGCACCCGCTTCAGGTCGCGTGGATGGCAAACGGCTGCGCCCAGTGCGGCTTTTGTGCGCCGGGATTTATAATGAGCGGCATCGCGCTGCTCAACGGAAATTGCAGCCCGACGCGCAAGGAGGTAAGGGACTGGTTCGATAAAAACCGGAACCTGTGCCGCTGCGCCGGCTATAAGCCCATGATAGACGCTGTGATGGATGCGGCCAAGGTAATGCGCGGCGAGCTCACCAAGGAGGACCTGGTATTCAAGCCGGAGGGAGACAGCATCAAGGGCACAAGGTACATACGCCCCTCCGCCGCCCAGAAGGTCACGGGAAGCTGGGATTTCGGCGCGGACGACGCGCTGAAGCTGCCCGAGGGCACGCTGCGGCTCGCCCTGACCCAGGCTAAGGTATCCCACGCCAACATAAAGGGCATAGACACCTCCGAGGCGGAAAAGATGCCCGGCGTATTCAAGGTCATAACCTATAAGGACATACTGGAGGCAGGCGGCACCAACCAGATAAACGGCCTTGTCATGCTTCCCAAGCACAACAAGAACGACGGCTTCGACAGGCCGGTGCTTTGCCGGGATAAGATATTCCAGTTCGGCGACGCCATAGCCATAGTCGCGGCGGAGACCGAGGAGCAGGCGAGGGCGGCGGCGGAGGCCGTTAAGGTCGATATAGAGGAGCTGCCGGCCTACATGAACGCAATAGACGCCATGGCCCCCGACGCCATAGAGATACACCCCGGCACCCCGAACGTGTTCTTTGAGACGAACTGCATAAAGGGCGGGGATTTCGACTGGGACAGCATACCCGATTCGCAGCAGGTGGAGATAGAGAGCTACTGCTCCCGCCAGCCGCACCTGCACCTTGAGCCGGACTGCGGCTATGCCTACATAGACGAGGACGGGATGCTCACCATACACTCCAAGTCCATAGGCATACATCTTCACATGCCAATGATAGCGGGCGGCATAGGTGTACCAATGGAAAAGCTGCGTATGATACAGAACCATGCGGGAGGCACCTTCGGGTATAAGTTCTCGCCCACCAACGAGGCCATACTCGGCGCCGCTGCGCTGATATGCAAACGGCCCGTATCCCTGGTGTTCAATATGTATCAAAACATAACCTACACCGGAAAGCGCTCCCCCGCCTTCATGCACGTTAAGCTGGCGGCGGACGAGAAGGGCAAGCTGCTGGCCCTCTGGGGCGATAATTTCATAGACCACGGCCCGTATTCCGAGTTTGGAGACCTGCTCACCATGCGCTTGAGCCAGTTCACCGGCGCGGGCTACGGCATAGGCTCCATACGCAACAGGAGCCGCACGGTATTCACCAACCACGCATGGGGCTCCGCCTTCCGCGCCTACGGCTCGCCGCAGTCCTTCATGGGCTCGGAAATAGCCATAGACTGCCTCGCCGCAAAGATGGGTATAGACCCCTTTGAGATGAGGGCTATGAACTGCTATAAGGAGTCCGAGGGCACCACCATACCCACAGGCTTCCCGCCAGATGTATACTGCGAGGAGGCGCTCTTTGAAAAGGCGCGCCCGCTGTATGAGGCGGGCAAAAAGAGGGTAGCGGAGAAGAACGCCGGGTCTGACGGGCGGTATAAGTACGGCATAGGCGTTTCGCTCGGCGTATACGGCTGCGGTCTGGACGGCGTTGACGCCTCCTCCGCGCAGGCCGAGCTCAACCCTGACGGCACGGTAAGCATATACACCTGCTGGGAGGATCACGGACAGGGCGCGGATATGGGCGCGCTGGTATCCGCCCACGAGACGCTGAGGCAGGCCGGCATAAGGCCGGAGCAGATACGCCTCGTAATGAACGACACAAAGATATGCCCCAATTCCGGCCCCGCCGGCGGCTCCCGCTCCCAGGTGATGACGGGCAACGCCTGCCGTCTCGCCGCGGAGAACCTTCTCGCCGCAATGCGCAAGGAGGACGGAAGCTACCGCACATACGACGAGATGAAGGCGGAGGGTATAGAGACCAAGGTGGACGGCAACTGGACCACCACATACTGCGCCGATCACCCCGTGGATCAGGACACCGCCCAGGGCGAGCCCTTTGCAACGTATATGTACAGCATATTCCTGCCGGAGGTGGTGGTGGATACCGAGACGGGCAAGGTAAAGGTGGAGAAGTTCACCTGTGTGGGCGATGTCGGAACCATAATGAACCGGCTGTTGGTGGAGGGCAACTTCTACGGCGGCCTAATACAGGGCGTCGGCCTTGCGCTCAGCGAGGACTTCGACGACCTCGAGAGGGAGACGACGCTGCTCCGCTGCGGCATACCCTACCCCAACGACGCGCCGGACGATATTGAGCTTCACTTCAACGAGACATACAGGCCATACGGCCCCTACGGCGCAGCGGGCTGCGGCGAAGCCCCGCTAACGGCGCCCCATCCCGCTATACTCAACGCCATATACAACGCCACCGGCGCGCGCATCACGAAGGTGCCGGCAAGACCCGAGAGGGTGCTGGAGGCGCTCAGGGAGCTTGAAGGATAGCACGGCAGCTTTTTAAGGAGGGAGGCAGGGACGGTATATGACGCGTATAGACGAAAGAGTCTCTACCCATGTATACAAGGTCAAGCGCATATCCAAGGAGGAGATGGAGAGCATCGCCGGAGTGTGCGTATACGATCAGCCTCCCTTCTGCAACGCCGCCTGCCCGCTTAAGCTGGACGTAAAGGCCATGCTTAAGGCGGCGGCGGAGAACGACTTTAAAAAGGCATTTAAAATTTATGAGAGCATAGCGCCCTTCCCGCTGATACTGTCGGCGGGCTGCGGCGCGCCCTGCGAGGAAAAGTGCAGGCTCTGCGAGCTCGGCGATGGCATAGCCATAGGGGACATAGAGCGCGCCGTAGCCTTATCCGGAGGCGCCGGGGAAAAGCGCAGCATATTCCGCGTCAGGAAAAAGAAAAGGGCGGCTGTGTTCGGCTCCGGCCTGTTTGCGCTGCTGCTTGCGGGGGAGCTGGAAAAAAAGGGGTATCCGGTAACGGCGATATGCGGCGAGGCGGACGAGGAGGAATACCTTAGGGCCGCCGCCGGTTTTTTGCGGGAGGACGACTTTTATACGGAGCTTAAAAGGCTCAGGGGCAAGGATATCGCCTTTGAATTTAACGCCGAGATGACAAAAGGGCTTTTTGAGGAAAAAAGAGGCGGCTTTGACGTGCTTTGTGCGTCCGAAAAGGCCGCCCTTGACATATTTCCAGACGCTGTACGGGACGAAGGCATAATGCTCATGGAAAATGAGGGGCTTTTGACCGGCGGCGGAGAGACTGTGCTGGAGGTGGCGTTCGGGGCAAGGAAGGCGGCGCTTACGGCGGACAGGCTCGCCCAGGGCATAGACCCGCGCAGCGCGAGAGGGGAGGAGGGGCCGGTCACATCACGGCTGTATACCAACCCCGACCTGACAAGGGGGCTGATCAGGATAAAGGGCTGCGAAAGCGGCTATACGAGGGAGCAGGCGGCTGAGGAGGCTGGCAGGTGTATGCAGTGCCGCTGCGACGAGTGCCTGCGCGGCTGCGCCTATCTTCGCCGCTTCAACAAGCACCCCGGCCTGCTGAGCCGGGAGATATACAACAATACGCAGATAATAATGGGGGACCACCCGCTCAACAGGGCGATGAACGCCTGCGCGCTGTGCGGGCAATGCACTGTCACCTGTCCCTACGGGTTCGATATGGCCCATGTATGCAGGACGGCACGGGAAAACATGGTGGATACGGACAAGATGCCGCTGGCGACCCATGAATTTGCGCTGCTGGATATGCTTTTTTCCAACGGCGAGGCATATCTTTGCAGAAAGCAGCCCGGGCACAGCCATTGCAGATACGTGTTCTTCCCCGGCTGCCAGGCGGCGGCGATAGCGCCGGAGGCGGTCATCGCCGCATACGAGGATCTCTGCACCCGGCTGAAGGGGGGCGTGGCGCTTATGCTCGGCTGCTGCGGGGCGATAGCACACTGGGCGGGAAGGGGCGAGATGTACGGCGAGGTCAGGGATAAGATAGCGGCGGAGCTTGCCGCACTGGAGGATCCCGTGATAATAGCCGGCTGCCCAAGCTGCATGAAGCTGCTCTCGGAGCAGGATATGGCTGAGACGGTAGGTATATGGACGGTGCTGAGGGACAGGGGACTGCCGGACGGGGCGCGGGGCGGTGGACGCGCCGTGCTCCACGATGCCTGCGGCGCGCGGGGGTATCCGGAGACCCGGTCCGCCGTGCGGCATATCATGGAGGAGCTGGGCTATCAGCTCATCGAGGAGGAATATTCCGGCGACAGCACCCAATGCTGTGGCTATGGCGGGCTTACCGCCTATGCGGACAGGGAGACGGCGGGCGACATGGCGAAAAGCTGCCTGAAAACGCCGGGTGCGCAGTATGTGAGCTACTGCATGGCCTGCCGCGACCGCTTTGCGCGGGAGGGCGCCGATTCGCGGCACATACTCGAGCTGGTGTACGGAATAGACGCCGGCGCGCCGCCGGATATAAGCAAAAAAAGACACAACAGGCTTACGCTTAAAAACAGGCTGTTAAGCGAGCTTTGGGGCGAGGAGGGAGAAAGCACGAAAAGGCCGTATAGGGTGGATTTTACGCAGGAAGCGCTGGAAATGATGGACGAGCGCATGATACTGAAAACGGATATATACGACGTGCTGGATTATATGCTAAAGAGCGGGGAGGCCGTAGAGGACGCCGAAAGCGGCATGCTCATAGCACGAAAGCGCTGCGGCAACGTGACCTTCTGGGCGGCGTATACGGAAACCGCGGAGGGCTATACCGTGCATAGGGCATACAGCCACAGGATGACGGTGGAAAAGAGGAATTAAGGGGGGCGGCATGGAGAAGAAAGCCTATTACAGCATAGACCCCGGAGGAAAGCTCAAATGCAGAAAGTGCAACGTCCCGCTGGAAAAGGGCCGGGCGAGGTTCATGTATCTGGACAACGGCTTTCCCGTGGAGCTGCCGCTCTGCCCCGTGTGCGGCTTCGTATACGTTCCGGAGGAGCTTGCCGTCGGCAAGGTGCTGGCGGTGGAAAAGGCGTTAGAGGACAAATAGAAGGGAGATAACCCATGAACGGACATCTCGGAGGCACACAAAACACGCTGCACATGATAGCGCTGTCAAGGCTCGCCCCGCCCGCTAAGATACTCGACATGGGTGCAGGGGCGGGAGAAACCGTGGGGCTGCTGCGGGATATGGGCTACGATGCCCGGGGCATAGATATAAGGCCGGGCAGCGATATGGTCGAGAAGGGGGATTTCCTCCGCTGCCCTTATCCCGACGCGGCCTTTGACGGCATAATAAGCCAATGCGCTTTTTTTGTGGGCGGCGACGTGAGCGGGGCGTTTTCGGAGGCATACCGCCTGCTCAAGGGCGGCGGCGTGCTCATGCTTACCGACGTGTGCTTTGAGGACGTGGAAGGCATAGCGGGCAAAACGGGCTTTGCGGTAATGCACAGCGAGGATATGACCGCAAGGTGGCAGGAGTACTATATAGACGCGGTATGGCGCGGCGAGGAATGCCGCCATGAGCAAAGGGGCAAGTGCGAATACCGTATGCTTATATGCGGAAAGGAGTAGGTATGGAATTGCTGGAAAGGGTGGTGGAGCTTAGCCTTGAGGGCTACTGCTGCTCACAGGTGATGGCGCTGCTGCTGCTGGAGCTGCTGGGCGAGGAGGACGACGGCTTCGTTCGGGCGATGGGCGGGCTTATAAACGGCGGCGGCTACTCCGGCGGGGACTGCGGCTGCATGAGCGGCGGCGCCTGCCTTATATCCTATATAACGGGCAGGGGCGGGGAAAACGACGCCGATCTTCCCGGGCACGTTTCCGCGCTGTGCCATTTTACGCACTGGTTCGCAGAGGAAATGAAGGAGCGGTACGGCGGCACGGACTGCGGGGAAATACTCGGCGGCGACCCGCGCCGCAAGATGGAGCGCTGCCCGGAGATAATGGCGCTGTCCTTTGAGAAATGCATAGAGATACTGTCGGGGGAGGGGCTTATATGATGGGCTTTGGAAGGACGAAAAGCGTATGTCCGGTGTGCTTAAGGGTGCTGGAGGCCCAAAAAACGGTGGGCGAGCACGGTATATATCTCAACAAGACCTGCCCCGAGCACGGGGCTTTTTCCGCGCTTATATGGGAGGGGAGCATAAAGGAGTATTTCATGTGGAACGGCGAAAGCTCCGCCATCGACCCGCCGGTGAACGGCAAAGAGCCGCAAAGGGGCTGCCCAAACGACTGCGGGCTGTGCTCCGCGCACCTTAGAAAGGGCTGCTGTATGCTGCTGGAGCTCACCAGGCGCTGCAATCTGGAATGTCCCGTCTGCTATGCGTCGGCGGGGAAGTGCGGCGATGACCCAAGCATCGAGGAGATAGAGCGGCAGTACGACTTTCTCATGGCGCACGGCGGGCCCTTCAACATACAGCTATCCGGCGGGGAGCCGACCCTGCGGGAGGACCTGCCGGAGATAATATGGCTGGGCAGGCAAAAGGGCTTTACCTTCTTCCAGCTAAACACCAACGGCATACGCCTCGCGGCGGAGCCGGACTACGCAAAAAGCCTTAAGGCCGCGGGGCTAAATACGGTGTTTTTACAGTTCGACGGCATGAGCGACGCCGTATATGAAGCTCTGCGGGGCAGGCCGCTCCTAAGGGAAAAGCTCGCCGCAATAGAAAGCTGCGCCGCGGCGGGCTTGGGCATAGTGCTGGTGCCGGTGATAGCCCCCGGGGTGAACGAGGAGGAAGCAGGCGGCATACTGCGCTTCGCCATGACCCGCATGCCGTATGTGCGGGGGGTGCATTTTCAGCCGTTGAGCTATTTCGGCCGCTGCGCCCTGAAAAGGGCGGAAAGGCCTGTCACCATACCCCGGATGCTGCGGCTCATAGAGGAACAGACGGAGGGAATGATGAAGTACGCCGATTTTTGCGGCGGGGGCGCGGAAAGCTCATACTGCTCCTTCCACGCAAGCTATATGCGCCGCGGGGACGGCTCGCTGCGGCTGCTGGGCAGGCGCGGCGGCTCCTGCTGCACCACCTCGGATGATTCCAGAGGCTCTGTCGCCGGACAGTGGAGCTGGGCGGAGTGGGATACAGAAGCCGCACAGAAAAAAAGCGGGGCGGAGACCGCCTCGCTTGATGAATTTTTAGAATATGCCCGGCGAAATACCTTCGCCGTTTCAGGAATGGTGTTTCAGGACGCTTATGACCTCGACCTTGAAAGGCTCATGCGATGCCATATCTGCGAGGTGGATCCCAGGCACGGCATGGTTCCCTTCTGCGCCTATAACCTCACCGATCCGGAGGGCTTGGCGCTGTACAGGGAGCCGTAGCCGGTATGCTTACATTCCTGCGTCCTTTTCTATGACCTCATTTATCAGCTCCCACAGGGAAGCAAGCTGCTTTTTGCTCGTGATCGCGCCGACTATGGGCTGACCGACTATGTTGCCGTTCCTGTCCACCACATAGGTCGTCGGGTAGGCGTATACGCTGGTGGTGAGCCGGCCCGCCTCGCCATCGGAGGCAAAATACACGTTGCGGTACGTTGCGCCCGCCTTGGACAGCACGTCCTTTGCCTCGGCTATCTCCTTTTCGCCGCCATCCAGCGTAAAGGAATTTATGCCGATGAGCTCGCCGCCCTTTTCAGCGAGCTCGCCGTTCAGAGCCTCCAGCTCGTCAAGCTCGGATACGCAGGGGCTGCAGGTCGTGAACCAGAAGTTGACGACGGTTACGGCGTTGCCGGAGAAAAGCTCGCTGCTCTTTACGTCATTGCCGTCCAGATCCTTGCCTTCAAAGGCGGGGAAGGTCTGCATGCTGCCGTCTGCGGGCATGCCCATTGCGCTGTCCAGAGCTTTTTGAGCCGCTGCGGGATATTTTTCCTCCAGCGCGATCAGCTTGTTCTCGATATCGCGTACCTTTTCCGCTTCCTTCTGAAGCAGGCTAAGCTCGTCAGCCGTAAACTGGTCCTTGGCGGAATCTATGGTCTTCAGGAGAAAGTCGCCGTAGTTTTTGCCGTCCTCCTGCAGGGTCATGCCCTTATCCGCCGCCATGAATACCTTTTCCCAGAGCGCGCTGTTTTGGGAGAGTATATCCTGCTCCTGCTTCATGAGCTCGCGGAATTCGTTTACCGCCTTTTCCTCGCCGTCTGCGCCGCATGCGGCAAGCACAAGCGCCAGAACCAGCGCCGCCATGATATAAACTGCCTTTTTGAGTTTCACTTCTATTTCCTCCTTGAGTTTTGTCTATATCGCCAGAACAGGATACACCCTGCGATATAAAGCCTCTGTTAAGAAACAAAACTTACCCGCATATTATACCACAGCGAAAGGAAAAGTTAACAGCGCGGACATATTTTTTACTTCCAGGCAAAGGTTGCGAGGCCGTAGATGTATATCACCGCCACGGCGATGGGCACTACATACTGGCATATTGGCCTCATCCAGCCCTTTACCTTCAAGCCGCTGCCGGAGTTGGCCTCCTGAACGAAGTTGTCCCAGCCCCAGCCGTACCGCTTGCTGCAGCAGAATATAGCGAAGGTGATGGAGCCCAGGGGCAGCAGGTTGGTGCTTACGATGAAATCCCAGAAATCGAGGAAGGAGCTTCCCTCCGCAAAGGGCTGGAAGCCGGAAAGCGCCGTAAAGCCCAGCGCGGTCGTAAGTGAGAGCAGGAACATGCCTATGCCGCAGATGACGGAGCCCTTTACGCGGTTCCAGCCCGTGATCTCGCGCACGCAGGCCAATATGTTCTCGAATACCGCCAGCTCCGTGGAGAGCGCTGCGAATATCATAAACAGGAAGAACAGCGTGCCCCAAAGGCGGCCGCCGGCCATGTGGTTGAACACGGTAGCCATGGTGTCAAAGAGCAGGCTGGGGCCCGCGTTTACCTCTACGCCGAAGGTAAAGCAGGCGGGGAAGATTATGAGGCCCGCCGTGACCGCCACAAAGGTATCCAATATGATGACATTGACGGATTCGCCCAGCAGCGTATGGTTTTTGTCGAGATAGCTGCCGAATATGGCCATGGAGCCTATGCCGAGGCTAAGGGTGAAGAAGGCCTGGTTCATTGCGCCCACTATGACGTCGCCGGTTATCTTTGAAAAGTCGGGCACAAGGTAGAAGGCGAGGCCCTCAGATGCGCCGGACAGCGTGAAGCTGTGTATCGCTAAAACCACCATGAGCAGGAACAGCAGCATCATCAGGTGTTTTGTCACCCGCTCGAGGCCGCCCTGAAGGTTAAAGCAGAGTATGCCGAAGCCTAACACCACGGCGATGCCCATGTACAGGACGTTTACGCCGGGGTTGGTTATCATGGATACGAAGCCCAAGCTTGCGCTGTTGCCGCTGAGGAACATCACGAAGTAGTAGATCATCCAGCCGGTAACTACGGTATAGAAGGCCATCAGCGATATGTTGCCTATGAGGGCGGCATAGCCGTGTATGTGCCACTTCTGTCCCGGCTTTTCGAGCTTTTGGTACATTTTTACGGGGCTCGCCTGAGCGGCGCGGCCCAGCGCGAATTCCATTGTCATTACTGGCAGTCCGAGTATCACGAGGCAGATAAGGTAGATGAGCAGGAAGCCGCCGCCGCCGAACTTGCCGCACATCCACGGGAACTTCCATACGTTGCCGCAGCCTATGGCGCAGCCGGCGGAGAGCAGGATAAAGCCCAGACGGGAGCCCAAACGTTCTCTTTGTTCCATAAAAATATCCTCCTTTTTGACGATTGTGAATAATTGCCTGTGTACACTTGCAAAAAATAACGATATCCCAACAATCGTTACGATAATTGTACCCTCGTATCATGCGGGTGTCAATCGGAATGCGGCGCAAATGTGTCATTTAACCTGAATTTTATTGGCGCTAAGCTGCCAAAACAGCTATGGTGGAAAGCGCACCGCGGCATATAACATATATAATATATACGTTACACAAGGCCGAAAAGCCACTTGTTAAATATGCCAAAATGAATTAACATAATAATGGACTTGCAAATAGATGCCGATCCTTACACATGACCGTCACCTTAAGTAAACGCGCTGCGACAATATCCGTTATAGACCCAAAAGCTGTATTTAATAAAATATCCATATTTGACCGGGCTTGGCCCGGAGCAGAGAAAGGAGAATGTATATGGTAAACCAGAAGGTACTGCGATACGGCAGGGAAAGGAGCTGCATACGCGAGCTCTTTGAGTACGGGCGGAGACAGGCGGCGATAGTCGGGAGCGAAAACGTATTCGATTTCAGCCTCGGCAATCCCAGCGTACCGCCGCCAAGTGAAGTAAACGACGCCATAAGGGAGATACTGGAAAACGACCCGCCGCTCAAGGCGCACGGCTATACCAGCGCTGTGGGCGCGGACGATACCCGGGACGCCATAGCCGCCGCGCTTACAGAGCGCCTCGGCAGGCCGTTCACCAAGCGCAATATATGCGTCACCTGCGGCGCGGCGGCGGCGCTCGTGTCCTCGCTCCATGCCTTTTACAGGGGCAGGGACAGCGAGGCAGTGTGCATAGCGCCTTTCTTCCCGGAGTATACCTGCTTCATAGAGGCGGCGGGGATAAAGCAGGTCATAGTGCCGCCGGATATGCAGAATTTCCAGATAGACCTTGAGGCGCTTGAGAGAGCCATCAACGAAAACACATGCTGCGTGATAATAAACAGCCCCAACAACCCCACCGGCGCCATATATACAAAGGAAACGCTTAAGGCGCTGGGCGGCCTGCTGGCAAAGAAGAGCGAGGAAACGGGCCATACCATATATCTTATATCCGACGAGCCGTACAGGGAGCTCGTCTACGACGGCGCGGAGGTGCCATACGTTCCGGAGTTTTACCCCAACACCATAATATGCTATTCATACAGCAAGAGCCTATCGCTGCCCGGAGACCGCATAGGCTATATGTGCGTGCCGGACTGCATGGAAAACTTTGACGACGTATGCGACGCCACGGCGGGCGCCGCCCGCGCCTGCGGCTATGTGTGCGCACCGGCGATGATACAGCGCGTGATAGCGAAATGCGCCCACATTATGCCGGATCTTGAGCCGTATAAGCGCAACAGAAGGCTGCTGTACGAGGGGCTCGCCGGCATGGGCTATGAGTGCGTGGAGCCGGACGGGGCGTTCTATCTCTTTGTAAAGTCCCCCATAGGCTCGTCAAAGCTCTTCTCTGATCTTGCCAAGACATACAATTTGCTCATAGTCCCGGGAGATGATTTCGGCTGTCCTGAGTACTTCCGCCTTTCCTACTGCGTGGACGAGGACATGATAAGGCGGTCGCTGCCCCTGTTTGAAAGGCTCATGAAGGACGCCCAAGGCGAGGCGTAGGGCTTCGCAAAGACCGCGGAGGAGGAGGGCTTCCATGAGTTAGCGCAGCGCTTCCGCCTTGTGGCCGCGGTGGAAAAGCACCATGAGGAGCGTTACCGCGCCCTGCTGCACAACGTAGAGGCGGCTGAGGTATTCGCCAAGAGCGAGGTAAAGGTATGGGAGTGCCGCAACTGCGGCCACATAGTCATAGGCGAGAAGGCGCCCGAGGTATGCCCCACCTGCAACCACCCCCAGAGCTATTTTGAGCTCCACGCGGAGAATTACTGATCAAAACCATGGCAGGCCGATGATAAAAGCAGAGAACGGCATGACGCTGCAAAACGATAGCTATGAGATACAGTTGATGAAAAACCTTTACGATTCGGCTGTAAAGCAGTTGTCGCTGAAATTTGAAATACTGAACAACGAGTTCAAGGTGCTGTATGCCAGAAACCCCATACACCATATAGAGGGGCGCGTAAAGACCACTGAAAGCATTGTGGCAAAGCTCCGCAGGAAGGGTCTCCCGCTCACCGTCGAGGCGGCCCGGGAGAGCATAAACGACATTGCCGGCGTAAGGGTGGTATGCAGCTATATCGACGATGTTTACCGTGTGGCGGAAATGCTGGAGCGCCAGACGGATATCGAGATCGTCAAGCGGCAGGACTACATAAGCACGCCCAACTACAACGGCTACCGCTCGCTGCATCTGGATATACGCATGCCGGTGTATCTTTCCGACAGGACGGAGTACGTCACAGCAGAGATACAGATACGCACCATCGCCATGGACTTCTGGGCCAGCTTGGAGCATGACATCAGATATAAGGTGGATAAGGCAAAGCTGCCGGAGGGTATAAACGAGGAAATGCTGGAATGCTCGGGCAAGATCGCCGAGATAGACCGGCAGATGCAGGATATGTACAGGCGCATCAAGGCCGCGGAAAAGAACGCGGATGGGGTGGAAAAAGCCGATTGATCAAGAAAAAAGATAAATATGCCGCGCCGCCGTTTGATTGTACGGCGGCGCGGCATACGTTTATTCAGCCCGGTATTATTTACGATTCAAAGCCCAGCATGATGCCGCCGCGCTCTGCATAGTAGCTGCACAGCCCCCGCAGCGGATAGCACTTCACATCTGCCCCGGGGAAGCGCCGCCGTATATCGTCGCAAAGGGCGAGCGCAAGTGCCTCGTTTTGGCAGTGGCCTATGCGGACGCTGCCGCCCTTGCAGCCAAGCTGCTCCATTTCGTTCAGCATGAACTGCCGCGCCCTCTGGACGCCCCTGCACTTCCCGAGCATCTCAAGGGTGCCCTCGTCGCTGGCCCGCCCTATGGCGCGAATGCCGAGTACGCCCGCCATGGTCGCTGCGAGCTTGCTTATGCGCCCGTTCTGGGCAAGGTTGTGCATGGATTCCAACGCAAAAAGCAGGTGGGTGCGGCCTTTATATGTATTCAGGGCCTCGCATACCTCGTCAAAGCCCCCGCCGGCGCGCTGCTCGGACAGCGCCTTTTCTATGAGAAGGGCTATCTCCGGGCCTGCGGATAGCGAGTCCACAACATGTATGCGGCGGGAGGGATCGCGCTCCAGACAGCTCTTTTGCGCCGCGCAGGCGGAGTTATAGCTGCCGGAAAGGCCGCTCGTAATGGTAAATGCGATAACATCGCCGCTCTCGCCAAAGGCGTTTTCCCAGTCCGCGACGTTGGGGCAGGCGCTGTATGAGCGGCCCTTGGTGTCGCGGAGCGCGCTGACCATCATATCCACGTCGAGGGAGGCGTCATCGCGGAATTCCTCCTTTTCGGTGCGTATCGTGAGCGGGACGCTTACGAAATCCGCCCCGGCCAGAGTGAGAAGGTCGCAGCTCGAGTCTGCGGCGATGCGAAAATGAGCCATCGTGAATCCTCCGAATAAAATAATATAAAGCATTTAGCCGATTTTAAAAACCAACACAGGAATATTATCAGTTTTATATTCTCCCGTCAACCATTATTTGAAAACCGTTTAAACTATTTCACAAAACCGTTGAACCATTTGTGAAAAGCGCGTATAATGGCGTTATGGAAAATGAAATGAAGAGAATGATAGCGGATATCGAGGGCTTCTGCCTGCCGCGCTACACCCAGATACCCGACATAGGGCTCTATCTGGAGCAGGTGGTGCGCTATGTCAACTCCCACCTTGCGCCGCTGGGGGAGCCGGAGCTTACCGGCTCAATGGTGAGCAATTACGTCAAGCAGGGCTTGCTTCCCGCGCCGCAAAAAAAGCTGTACATGGCGGAGCACCTTGCGCGGCTGCTGTTCATCGCCGTTATCAAGCCCGTCGTACCGCTGGAGGGGCTTAGGATGATGTTCAGCATACAGGATGAAAGCTATGACCTAAAGACTGCCTATGACTATTTCTGTGACGAATTTGAAAATATGCTCGGCGCGGCGTTTGGTATAGCCCCGGCGCGGGAGGGGCTCGGCGAGACCCATTCCGACGCAAAGGACCTGCTACGCAACACCATATCCGCCATAGTCAACAAGGTCTATCTCGACAGGTATCTTGAGGAGTATCAAAGATGGCGCAAGGAAACTGCCGGAGAAGAGAAGCAGCGGGACGAGAGATAATTAAATCGCAGAAAAAAGCGCAGCCGATATTTTATCGGCTGCGCTTTTGTGCCTGTAAACCGCATCTTACCCGCCCAAATCGACCGCTTGCCGATAAAATCGGGACAAAGCCTAAGGCTTACCGTATAATAGGCTTACAAGAGCAAAGGGAAACGAGGTGATACCGTGAGGGCCGAAATAAAGGTAATGCCCGAGGTCAGGGAACCGTATGCCGTGATATATGCAAATGAAATAACCCCGGAGGTACGCCGCGCGGCAGCGCTCCTCGAGGGGAAAAGCTCCGAGGTGATCTCCGTGACGGAAAACGGGCGCATCAGGGTGCTTCGCCCCGCTGAGATCTACATGGTCAGAGCGGAAAACGAAAAGACCGCCATATATACAGAAGCAAAGCGGTATGAGTGCGGCAGACGGCTTTACGAGCTGGAAGAGAGCCTCGGGAAAGGGTTTATGAGGATATCAAAAGGTACGCTCGCAAGCCTGCGCTATATTGACTACGTTGAGCCTACCTTGGGCGGGCTGATGCTTCTCGTCCTGAAAAACGGCTGCAAGGAATGCATATCGCGAAAGTATCTGCCTGCTTTCAAAAAATACTTGGGACTGTAAGGAGGGTCTATGGTGAAAAAACTGCTGAAAAAGATTTGCTCCGGCGTCAGCATGGGCTGCTTCATATTTGTTGCAATGCTGCTCATTGCCCCGATTTTCACGGGAGGCGCAAACGCCTTCCTTGGGGCTAAAACGGGGGAGGAATGGCAGGTAAGCGCTATGTGCTGTATCGTTATATCCGTGGGGTTTTATGCTCCGTCCCTCGTTTATGAGGATGAGAGGCTGGCCCTTTGGCTCAGGACGCTGATACATATTGCCGCCGGTACCGCTGTCTATCTCCTGACAGCGTACTTTGCCGGGTGGATGGAAAACGGCGTGGGGAGCGTGGCGCTGAGCCTTGCGATAGCCCTGGGCGCCGCCGCCGTCATCTGGCTCTGCATCTTTTTCTACATCAGGGGGCAGGCGAAGAAGATCAATCAAAAAATAAAAGAGAAGCAGCGGGACGAGAGATAATTAAATCGCAGAAAAAAGCGCAGCCGATATTTTATCGGCTGCGCTTTTGTGCAAAAAACAATTACGCTTTAACGGCTTTTCCGGCGCGGAGGAAGTGTATGACGAGGCCTATCGCCAAGCCCAGCAGGGCGGGAATGACCCAGAAAAGCCCTAATTTCGCCAGGGGGAGAGCGGTCTTAAGCGTCTCGAGGACGCCGTCCAGACGGCAGGCAACGAGCAGGCCGGAGGGCAGCGCGGCGACAAAGTCATAGAGCGCGCCGACGAGCGTAAGCGTAGTGGTGCAGGCGAACACGGTGCGGTCATAATCGAACAGCCTGCCGAAGAGCGACAGCAGTATCAGCGTGATGGCGAGGGGATAGAGGAACATCAGCACGGGTACGGAATAGCCGATGATGGAGCTGAGCCCGAAGTTGGCGAATGCCAGCGAAACGAGGCTGAAGACCACAGCCCACACGCGGTAGGTCGGCCCCTTGGGGAACAGGCCGCGGAAGGTCTCCGCGCAGCTCGTGATAAGGCCGACGGAGGTCTTGAGGCAGGCGAGGGTCACGGTGGCGGCAAGTATGAAAAGCCCCGCGCCGCCGAGGTAGTGCTGCGCTACCTGCGCGAGGGCGATGCCGCCGTTGTCCGAGGTCTCAAACAAGCCGCGGCTCTGCACTCCGACGAGGGTGACGGCGACGTAAATGGCCGCCATGAGCAGGCAACTGAAAATACCTGCGCGGACGGTGCTTCCCGCCACGGCGTCAGGCTCGGTCACGCCGAGGTCCCGTATGACCTGCACGACAACTATGCCGAAGGCGAGGCTCGCCAGCGCGTCCATGGTGTTGTAGCCCTCAAGGAAGCCGGTAAAGAAGGGCTGGGAGACGTAAGCGCCCTCCGGCGCAACGGAGCGGACGGCGGCGCCGGGGTCAAGCATCGCCACGACGACGAGTGTGCCGAGGAACACGAGGAAGGCGGGGTTAAGCACCTTGCCTATCCAAACGAGTATCTTTCCCGGCCTGAGCGAGAAGAACAGCGCCAATGCAAAGAACACAAGGGAGAACAGAAGCAGGCATAGCTTCATGTCCGCACCCTGCGGCAGGATCTGCTCCAAGCCCACGGTGAAAGAGGTGGTGGCGCAGCGGGGTATGGCGAAGAAGGGCCCGATGGTCAAATACAGCAGGCAGGTGAAAAACATGGAGTAGGGCTTGCTTACGCGGCTGCCCAACTCAAAAAGCCCGTTGGAGCGGCTTATGCCTAACGCCGCCACGCCCAGCAGCGGCAGGCCCACGCCGGTGACGCAGAAGCCGAGGACGGCCGGCCATACCCGGCTGCCCGCCATCTGTCCCATGTGTACGGGGAAAATCAGGTTACCTGCGCCGAAAAACATGCCGAACAGCATGCTGGCAACGTATATGTACTCACGACGGCTCAATTTCTTTCTCATTATCCTTGCTCCAATCCTTTAATTATTATTTAAAACCGCGCGCCTGAGCTGCACTAAAAGCAGCACGAGGCTCACGCCCAGCAGTATATGCCCTATACCTGACATGCCGGATATGGCCGCATCCATGCCGGAGGAGAGGGCCGTGCCTAATACCTGCGTCACGCCTCGCACCGCCAGCATTACCGCAGTAAGGTTAAGGCCGATATGGTAGGTGGTAAGCACGCGCTTTGTCCTTGCCCCGGTGAAGGAAAAGCTCTTTTCCAGCAGCAGGAGTAGCAGGAAGAATACCATTCCCAGCAGGAAGTAGTGCGTATGCACCACGGCGAGGGAGGTCTTGGCTGCAAAGCCGTTGAATTTGGTAAATTCACGGTAGAATACGCCGCCGGCCATGGCGAGTGCGGATAAAAGGTAATTCAATATCTCCGAATAGGCGGGATATGCCGTGAGCCCTATGCGAAGCACGTTAAAGCCCGCCGCACTCCACACGACGCAGGCGAGGAGCAGCAGCGTATTGCGTCTTACCTTCATTCGGATACCTCCTTTGTAAAAGAACATTCAAGCCAGCGTGTATAAGCACCATGGCGGCGCTGCCGCAGCTTTAATAGAGTGTCCTTCGGACTATCTCCAGCACGGCGGAGGGGTCATAGTCCTGCCGCAGCAGGGCGGAGAGCATGAGGGAAAACAGCACGTCCGCAAATCTTTCCGGGGTAAACTGCTCTGTAAAGGCGTCCGGGCGAATTTTCGCGTCATTTTTCATCACGGAGCACAGCCCGCTCAAAATGTGCCGCCAGGCCTGCTGCATGCGCCGCTTGCCATCGGAACTGTCCTCCCGCATGAAGCTTATGGAGTGCAGGGTGAAAAAGCCGGGATACTGCTGGCAGCCGCAGGCCATCCGCTCATACATCCATATAATGCAGTCCTGTACGTCGCTGAACACGGCGTCGTTCTCCGGCCGGTGGAATATCTCGCACCAGACGCTTTCCACCGCAGCGCCTATAAGCTCCGCCTTGGAATCGAAATAGTTGTATATGGAGCCTACGGACACGCCGCACGCCGCCGCCACGGAGCGTATGCTCAGCGCAGGCCAGCCCTCCCTTTGGATCATCTCCCGGCTGGCTTTTAATATCTCCTCTTTCGACGTCACAACAGTATTCATACGGCCACCTCAACATGAACAATGTTCATCAACATTATACGGAGAATTCTATTAATGTCAAGCGATAAAAAAACGACATAGGCGGCGCCGCTTATGCGGCGAGGGAAGAATATCCAGCCAAACGCCGGAATAAATGCGATGGCGCGGCGCAGACTACATAATAAAAAAGAGGTATTGTGTATATGAACGGCATTTCACAGAGGGTCGCGCTGCCCCAAAGCGACCTGCTGCCCAAGGAGGGCGCGAAAGGGGCGGAGATACGCTATAAGGAATACGCGCCGAGGGAGCGCCTGAGCAGGGAGGAAAAGGCTGATGGGCAATGAAAGGAAAACGCCGGAGCAGGTAAGGTACCAGAGGCTTGTGAAGGAGCGTATGCCAAAGAGCAGGACGCTTTCCCAGTGCGTAAGGGCGTTTTTATCCGGCGGCACGATATGCTGCATAGGGCAGCTAATGCGAAGCTGGGCGCAAAATGGCATGGGGCTGGACGAAAAGGGCGTTGCGGCGTTTACCGCCATAGTTATGGTGTTCCTTGGGGCGACGCTCACCGGCATAGGCGTGTACGACAAGATCGGCGAATGGGCCGGCGCGGGCTCCATAGTGCCCATAACCGGCTTCGCCAATTCCGTGGTTTCGCCGGCCATGGAGTTTAAGCGGGAAGTTCGCTGTATAATTGGGATAGTCAGAGAAAACCGCAATCGGTGAGTATCAGGACTGAATCCGACAAAATATGCTGGGAAGGAGGTACTTGAAGCGGCTATTATCCCGCATGATTTCAGCCTGCCACAGAGCCAGATGGATGTAGCTGATCCGTCTGGCTCATTTTATTTTCC
>CAKTYU010000018.1 GCA_934633985.1 uncultured Clostridia bacterium | reverse complement strand
GCCGACTGCGGCTCCAACATGGTGCTGCACCGGGCGCATACCATGTCCGCCAGCTACAATCACTTTACCTGCCGCACCTACAAGAAGGACGGGGAAGCCTGTACGGGCCACTATATTCGAGAGTGCGTTCTGGATGAAGTGGTGCTGGAGGACTTACGGAGAGTAACGGCCATGGCACGGGAACATCCGGAAAAGTTCGCCGCCTACATTGGCAGCAAGCAGTCCGCCGAGCTTCAGCGAGAGATCCGCAGGCAGGAGAAAGAACTGGCCGCCATGCGGAAGCGGAAAATGGAATTGGACACCATCTTTAAGAAGCTGTATGAGGATAGCGTGCTGGGCCGTATCACCACGGAGCAGTTCCAAATGCTCTCCGGCAGCTACACGGAAGAACAGAGCCGCATCACAGCCGGTATTCCACAGAAAGAGATTGAGATCCAGTGCCTGCGGGAAACGGTGAGCGGGACGGACAGCTTCCTTGATAAGGCGAAGCGGTACACGGATATCACGGAACTGACGCCGGAGCTGCTGCGGCTGTTCATTGAGAAGATCGTGGTTCACGAGAAAGAGGTAAAGTGGTCTAAACACGCTCCCCAGACCGTGGAGATCTACTACAACGGCATTGGCTATGTCGGCAGTAGTCAGCAGGACACAGAAGAAGCACTGGAAGCACCGCAAACCCAGGACACAGCGGAACCCCGGCAGGCATCGTAAACACGATGACCTGCCGGGGTATCCCAGGAATCACTTGTTACCCCTGTGAGGGGGGAACATATGCTCCCCCGCGTTTTTCTATTGGAGGGTTATCGTATCAGTCTACATTCTGGCGCTTCTTGGCGCTTTCCTCAAGCTCCTTCAGCTTTGCAACGGGATCCTTTACCTTTGCAAGGAATATCATGGCGGCGATGATATAGGGCTTGAAGGAGGCTTCCTTGTAAAGAGGATCGCGATAGCGATCGAACACGGAGGCAGCTACCTCGCCATGCTCGCAGGAAACATCGGTAATGTCCGCGGGCAGGCAGTGCAGATACAGCGCCTTGCCGTCCTTGGTAACGGACATCATCTCCTCGGTGCATTCCCAGTCCTGATGCTCGGCGTTCTGCGCCAGCAGCCTCTTTTCCAGAGCCTTTATGCCGTCCATGTCGCCCTTGCCGTAAAGGTCGGTGCGCTCCTCCATGGCCTTGAAGGGAGCCCAGCTCTTGGGATATACCACGTCGGCGTCCTTGAAGGCTTCCTTCATATCGTTGGTGATCTCGAACTTGCTGCCTGCCTTTTCGGCGTTCTTCCTGGCAACTTCTACTACCTCGTCCATTACTTCATAGCCCTCGGGATATGCGAGGGTCACGTCCATGCCGAGGCGGGTAAAGAGGCCTATCGCGCCCTGAGGGACGGAGAGGGGCTTGCCGTAGCTGGGGGAATATGCCCAGGTCATGGCCAGCTTCTTGCCCTTGAGGTTCTCCAGGCCGCCCAGCTCGTGGATGACGTGGAGGCTGTCCGCCAGTATCTGGGTGGGGTGGTCTATATCGCACTGGAGGTTCACGAGGGTGGGCTTCTGCTCGAGCACGCCGTCCTTGTTGCCCGCAGTCACGGCATCGACCACGTTGTGCATATAGGTGTTGCCCTTGCCGATGTACATATCGTCGCGGATGCCGATAACGTCAGCCATAAAGGAGATCATGTTGGCGGTCTCGCGGACGGTCTCGCCGTGGGCTATCTGGCTCTTGCCCTCGTCCAGATCCTGTACCTCCAGGCCCAGCAGGTTGCAGGCGGAGGCGAAGGAAAAGCGGGTGCGGGTGGAGTTGTCCCTGAACAGGCTTATGCCGAGGCCGCTGTCGAATATCTTGGTTGAGATGTTGTTCTCGCGCAGATGCCTGAGGGCGTCGGCAACCTCGTATACGGCCTTGATCTCGTCGTCGGTCTTTTCCCAGGTAAGGAAGAAGTCGCCGTTGTACATGTTCTCGTAGTTCAGCTTTTCCAGCTTATCGGTAAACTGTTTAACGTTGCTCATCTTATTCCTCCGGATAATATTTTAAATTATTATTTTAGATTTTAGCGAATGTCGTTGTTTGTCTTGCCTGCGCGGAACTGGCACACGTCATCGGTCTTGTTCTCGCTCTTGTACATGGTGGGGGTGAGGGCATAGACCGCGGCGCAGGTGGCCAGATCCTGCTTCCATGTGATCTCGTTGGGGGCATGGGCCTGGCTTTCCGCGCCGGGGCCAAAGCCGACGCAGGGTATGCCGTAGCGTCCCTGAATGGATACGCCGTTGGTGGAGAAGGTCCACTTGTCGATCAGGGGGCGGCGGCGCTTATCCATGGCGGAGGGCGCGCCTATGCGCTCATCGCCGAAGAGCGCCTTGTGGGCGTCGGCCACTGCCTGAACATGGGCGGCGGTCTCCTTGTTTATCCAAGTGGGGAAGTAGCACTCCGTCTCGTATACGAGGCCCGTCCAGGAGGGGCGGTCGTACATGTACATGGATACCTTTACGTCCTTTGCATACTTTTTGCAGGAAGGCAGGTTGCGGATCTCCTCGAGACAGGAATCCCACGTTTCACCGGCGGTCATGCGGCGGTCAAGGGACAAGGCGCAGGAGTCCGCAACGGCGCAGCGGGAGGGAGAGGTATAGAATATCTGGGAGGCGGTGATGGTGCCGCGGCCCAGGAAGCGCGCATCCTCCCAATGCTCGGGATTGTATTTTGCGTCCAGCATCTTGACGAGGCCCTTTATCTCGGTGGAATCGTCGGCGTCGTTCTCGTTGAGGGCGCGCACGTCCTCGATGATGTCGGCCATCTTGTATATGGCATTGTCGCCGCGCTCGGGGGCTGAGCCGTGGCAGGATATGCCCTTCACGTCCACCCTTATCTCCATGCGCCCGCGGTGACCGCGGTATACGCCGCCGTCGGTAGGCTCGGTGGAGACCACGAACTCGGGGACTACCTTATCTTCGTTGTAGATGTACTGCCAGCAGAGGCCGTCGCAGTCCTCCTCCTGTACGGAAGCAACTACCAGAATCTTATAACCCTCAGGAATGAGACCCAGATCCTTCATAATCTTCGCGCCGTAAACGGCAGATACGACGCCGCCTTCCTGATCGGAGCCGCCGCGCCCGTATATTATCTCGTCGGTCTCATAGCCCTTGTAGGGATCCTGCTCCCAGTTGGCGATGTTGCCTATGCCAACGGTGTCTATATGCCCGTCAAAGGCTATGATCTTGTCGCCGGTACCCATCCAGCCGAGGGCGTTGCCCTGAGGATCTATCTCGGCCTTGTCGAAGCCGAGCTTTTTCATCTCTTCAATAGTGCGCTTTACGACGCCCTCCTCATCGCAGCTCTCGCTGGGGATGGCGATAAGATCCCTGAGGAACTTTGTCATGTCGGGGATATAGCTTTGTGCAGCCTTCTTGACGCCTTCGTAATCCATCTTGTCTTTTCCTTTCTTTGCTTTCTGTGATAGGGGTATGTTTCAGCAAATACAAACCGAGTTACCTTTTGGGGCGCCCGCCCATGTTTCTTTTGATAATTATATAACGGCGCAGACTTTATTTCAATCATAAAGCCTAAATATTTTTTAGGTTTTGCAAAATATTTTTTACGCCGCCCCACACATATCCGATACGCGCCTTATCTCCTTATCACCTGCCCGAAAGGGCCCCCTGTAAGCTTTCCGGACGCTATGGCGGGCTTGCCGTTCACGAATACATGCTCCATTCCTGAGGCGAGCCTCTCCGCCTGGGCATAGCTGCCGTTCTCCCGCACCCTTGCCGGATCGAATACGTTTATATCCGCGCAAAAGCCCTCGCAAAGCAGCCCCCTGTCCGCTATGTTCAGCGCCCGTGCCGGTATGGAGGTCATGGCCCTTACCGCCGCCTCCAGCGTCATATACCGCCGCTCCCGCACAAAGCGCTGTATCATCCTTGCGTATGTGCCGTACAGCCTGGGATGGGGCCTGCCAGATGCGGGGTATATGGAATCGGATATCACGGCGGCAAAGCCGCAGTTGAGTATACGGGCGATATCCTCCTCGCAGGTGATGAAGTCTATCATGGTTATGGCGCAGCTTTCCTCTATGAGCATATCGCATACGCAGTCTATGGGGTCAGTTCCCCGCGCATTTGCAATATCCTGCACCGTCATGCCCTCAAAGCGCTTGTTGGCGGGCGTGTTCAGGGTGGACATGATTATGTTTTCCCAGCCCACCATCCCGGCGATATTGTCAAAGCCCTCCCCGCCCTTTTCAATGCGCTCCCGGAGCCGCTCGCGGTTTGCCCTTCCCCTAAGCCGCTCCATAACCGCCGCCGTGCCGCCCTCGATAAATTCCGGGGGCAGTATATGCATGAGCTGCGTCGAGCCGGCGGTGTAGGGATAAACGTCGCAGGCGATGTTAAGCCCCCGCTCACGGGCGGAGCGCATAAGCTCCAGCCCCTCCGGTATCCTGTTGTTCCAGTTGCGCCTGCCCATTGCCTTAAGGTGGCTGATATGCACATGGGCATGGAGCGCCTCTCCTATCTTTATTACCTCGCGTATGGCGTCGCACACGCCGTCCCCCTCCTGCCGCGTATGGAAGGTGATAGGTATATCGGTATTTCGCAGCGGCTCAAGGCCGCTGATAAGCTCATCGGTGGTCAGGAAGCACTCCGGCGCATAGCCAAGGCCCAAGGATACGCCCATGGCTCCCGCCGCAAGCTCCCGCTCGAGTATTTTGCGGAACTTTTTTATCTCGTCCCCGGTAGGATGCTCCCCGCCTAGCACGCAGGACCACATTACGCCGCAGCCCGCCAGCGTCCCGCAGTTAAGCGGCAGCCCTATGCTGCCAAGGGAACCTAAATACCCCGCCATGGCGTCCGTGCGTACCCATGGGAGAATATCCCCCATCACCGGGCGCAGATAGCTGAGCAGGCCCTCGTTGCCCTTGTCCACAGGCGCCGCGCTCATGCCGCAGTTGCCGTTTATCACGGTGGTCAGGCCCTGATGAAGCTCCAGCTCGCCGAAATCCTCCCGAAAGGCCGCCATATCGCCGTGGCGGTGTATATCTATAAAGCCGGGGGTAACGACCCTGCCCTCCGCGTCTATGGCGGTATGCGCCGCGCCCTCGGGTATATTGCAGGCTATTTTTGCTATTTTGCCGCCCGCTATTGCGACGTCGGCCTTATACGCCGCGCCGCCCGTCCCGTCTATTACGCTGCCGTTTTTTATCACAAAATCATACATCGCTTCTCACCATCTGCTATTTTAATGCAAGGGGCAAAGTTTATCAACGCTTTAGATGGCGTTTGGGCGCAAAATATGTTAATCTAATTTTAATATTCAAATTCATGCTTTGAGGTGAACCGCAATGCCTACCGTATTCATAACAGGCGCTTCAAGGGGCATAGGCCGGGCGGCGGCGCTGCTCTTTGCAGGGCAGGGCTATCTTACCGCCGTAAACTACAACCGCTCGGAGGCGGAGGCGCTTTCCCTTATAGATGAGATAAGATCCTCAGGCGGTCACGCCGTGGCGATACGGGGCGACGTTTCCGACTTTGCCCGCTGCGCCGAAATGATAAAGGAAGCGGAGGACGCCTTCGGCCCCGTGGATACCCTGATAAACAACGCGGGTATCTCCTGCGATAAGCTCTTTACCGATACCTCGCCGGAGGATTGGGGCAGGACCTTCTCCGTAAACGTCGGCGGGGCGTACAACTGCTGCCGCGCCGTGCTTCCCGGCATGATATCCCGAAAGGGGGGCAGCATAGTCAACGTTTCCTCCATGTGGGGAGTGACCGGCGGGAGCTGCGAGGTGGCGTACTCCTCCTCAAAGGCGGCGGTAATAGGCCTGACAAAGGCCCTGGCAAAGGAGGTTGGCCCCTCCGGCATACGTGTAAACTGCATCGCCCCCGGGGTGATAGCCACCGACATGAACGCGCGGCTCTCCCCCGGCGATATGGCTGCCCTGTGCGACGAGACCCCGCTCTGCCGCATAGGAGCCCCGCAGGAGGCGGCGGAGGCCATATTATACCTTGCCTCGGACAAGGCGCGCTTCATAACCGGTGCGGTGCTGAACGTAAACGGCGGAATAGTGATATAAACGGCAAAGGGCGCGCCCATCCGGGCGCGCCCTCCTTATTGCGCTGTATCAAGCCGTCCTTTGCAGCATGGAGAGTATATCGCCAACACTGTGTATGCTCGATTCGTCGTCCACTATTATCCCAAATTCGTCCTCTACGCTGAGTATCAGCTCTGTAACGTCCAGCGAGTCGAGGTTTAGGGAATCGACCGTGGATTCGGGGGTCACCTGATCCTCAGGTATGCCTGCGATCTCGTGAACAAGCTCGCGTATGCGCTCAAGTTCCTGCATAATTATGATTCCTCCGCTTCGCAGCATATTCAATAATACTGCAAATATTGATAAAAATACCTTGAATATTCTATATTCTGACCGCCCTTCTGTCAACCTATATTTTTCTCGCTCAACCTATGGTGTTAAAGTGATTTATGATATACAATATAATGGTATTTCACGAAAGGAGCCTGCCGCATGGCGCGCAAGAGCAAAAAACAGAAAAAACGGGCCTCCGCCATGCGTTATATGGTGGTGCTGCTCCTTATCGTGCTCTTTGCACTTGTTGTGAGCATGGCAATGAAGGAAGGCGGGCTGGACGCAGGCAGCCTCGACCTTTCCAAGCTGGACCTCTCCAAGCTGGATCTTTCCGGTATACATCTTCCGGACATAAAGCTGCCGGAGATAGACATAAATATCAACCTTCCCGGCTCCGCCCAAAATCCCTCCGCCGCCCAGCCCGGCGCTTCGCCTACCCCGGCGCCAGAGCCTGAGCTGCACGTATATATGATAGACGTAGGCCAGGGGGACTGTATGCTGCTTGTATCCCCTAACGGCAAGACTATGCTGGTAGACGCCGGCGAAAGCACCGCCCTGTACTCTGTGCGCACTTTCCTGAAGCAGATGGGCATAAAGCACCTGGACGCGGTGATAGCCACGCACCCCCACAGCGATCACATAGGCAGCATGGCAGGCGTGCTGGGCACCGTGGACGTGGATACCTTCTATATGCCGGACGTTGCAAATGAATCCTCCGAATACCGCGATATGATGTCCGCCCTCAATAAGCAGGTGGTAAAGGTAGTAAAGCTATCCGTGGAGAATACTCCTACCATACCCTGGGACAGCGATGTTTCAATAGAGGTGCTTGGGCCGTTTGAAGATGTTCCATACAAGAGCCTCAACGATTACAGCGCTATCTTCCGTGTAAAATTCGGCGGCACCTCGATGCTGTTCACCGGCGATGCGGAGGGGCCGGATACCCTCACGGCAGAATACGCCGCGCTGGCGCGCTTTACGCCGGACAAGCTGAAGTGTACCGTGCTGAAGGTAGCGCATCACGGCTCCCTCTCCTCCACCTCCGATGCCTTCCTGTCGGCCGCGGCTCCGGACTATGCGGTGATATCCGTCGGCAAGGGAAACGAATACGGACACCCCCACCAGAGCACGCTGAACAAGCTGGACAACATGGGCGTAAGGGTGTTCCGCACCGACGAGCTTGGCTCCATACATATAGCAATGGACGGAGAGAACGTCAGGATATCCGCCTATGAACCGAAGAGCATAACCGTGTGGTCCTCTGTAAAGGGCTTATTTAAAAAATAAAAGGAAGGATACATTGCCGTGAAAAAGCCGCTCAAAATACTGCTGATGGCGCTGCTCGCCATAGTGCTGCTATTCCTCTGCTACTTTGCCTATGTGATGTTCTCATACAGCCGGCTGGAGGACGGCCTGCCGCTGGAGGTCATGGGCGAGTCCGATAAAATTGCCGAAGTCGGCGTCCCTTACGATATGCTCTCCTTCAACATAGGCTTCGGGGCGTATGAGCCGGACTACGGCTTTTTTATGGACGGCGGCAAGGAGTCCCGGGCGTTTTCCGAAAAGCGGCTCACAGCCAACATGAAAAGCATCGCCGGATTTATAAATTCCCGGAAGGCGGATATATGCATATTGCAGGAGGTGGATCAAGACGCCACCCGCACCTATCACCTTGACGAAAGGGCATTCCTCACCGGCGAGCTTTCCTATCCTTGCTCCGTCTGGTCGGAAAACTGGGATTCGCCCTTCCTTCTCTATCCCTTTACCGAGCCCCACGGCAGCACCCTCGCCGGCATAATGACCTTCTCGAATTTCGGCGTGACCTCCGCATTGCGCACAAGCCTCCCCATAGAGAAGGGCCTTATGAAGTTAGTGGATCTGGACCGCTGCTATTCCGTATCCCGAATACCCGTAAGCAACGGCCGCGAGTTAGCGCTATACAACCTGCACCTCTCCGCCTACACCTCCGACGGCAGTATAGCCGAGGAGCAGCTTAAAATGCTCATAGATGACATGTCCGCCGAGTACCGCAAGGGCAATTACGTCATAGGCGGGGGCGATTTCAACAAGGATCTCCTTGGCGATTCCGCCGCCGTGTTCGGCGTAAGCGGCGGCGACTATACATGGGCGCAGCCCATACCCGACGGCATGTTTGCGGATACCGGCCTTGCGCTGGTGGTTCCCGAGGGCAAGGAGGGCCCCGTGCCCACCTGCCGCAACGCGGACGGCCCCTACAACCCGGAGCAGTACATACTCACAGTGGACGGCTTCATAGTCTCCGGCAACGTAATAGCGGAGGCTGCCGAGGCCATAGACACGGGCTTCGCCTACTCCGACCACAACCCCGTAAGCATGACGTTCATGCTGGCCGAGCAGGAGGGGTAAAAATGAAATTTGCCGAAAAAACCGTAACACTAAAGGACGGGCGCACCGCCGCGATGTACAGTCCCTCCGCCTCCGACGCCGAGGCCATGCTGGAATACAAAAGGAAGATGGCTGCCGAAACGGAATTTGTCGGCCCCTACCCAGAGGAGATAACCCAGACCGTCGAGGAGATGGCAAAATACCTTTCGGACTGTGCAAAGAGCCGTAATACGGTTCAGATATCCGTGTTTGTGAACGGCGGCATAGTCGGCAACGCCAGCATAGCGCCAGTCACAGACAGGATAAAGCTGCGCCACCGCTCTGGCTTTGGCATAGCGATACTGAATGAATTCTGGGGGCTTGGCATAGGCCGCCTGCTGACCGAGGCCTCGATAGCCTCCGCCTCGGCTATGGGCTATGAAATGATCGACCTCAGCATGATGGAGGGCAACACGGCGGCGGCCTCACTCTACGAGAAGGCGGGCTTTAGGGAATACGGCCGTGTGGAGCATGGCTTCAAGCTGAAGAACGGACGCTACGGCGCGGAAATACTCATGGTAAAATACCTGTAAGGGCGCACGCAAAAAAGCACCGGCAGCCGGTGCTTTTTTGATTTTGCCTATATGGCTTATTCGGCCGTGTCTGAAACAGCCTCGCCTGCCGCCGCGTTTTCTGCCGCGCTGCGCTCGGCGAGCTTAGCCTCCCTGCCGCCCGCGCAAAAATCGCAGGGGTCGTTGCGCCTTGCGGCGAAGGCCTCCTCTATGGTGCCCTCATAAAGCACTGAGGAGCGGGCAAGTGTATGGCAGTTTATATCGCAATGGTAGCTTCTTCCGTAGCGCGTCCAGTATACGGTGCCGTCGTCGGTCAGCTCGGATACCTCGCTCTTTGCCTCGGCGAGGGATTCCTGAGATACGGGATTGTAATCTATGGAGCAGGCGCCTGCGATCAGCAGGGCCACCGCCGCTATGACGGAAACTATTACCTTGGTCTTTTTATCCAGCTTATCCTTGTTTTTGAGCAGGAGCACTATAAGGGGGCAGAAGGCTATGACAGCTACTATGAGCCCCATCTGGCTGCAAAGGAAGAACCATATCTTATTCTTCTCGGAGGGGGGAGCTATATGGTTCGCCTTTTTCCAGAACTGGGAGCCGATTATCACAAAGATAAGGTCCAGAGCTATGGCGATTATGAGCAGGGTCTTGAGGTCATAAGGTATGTAGAGATAGCCGTTTAGCAGCATTATGGCAGCGACCTCCGCCGCTATCGCCAAAAGCCAGAACACTATTGCGAATACCCTCTTGAGCGCCGCGCTGCCGGCGGGCTTTGCCTGCACGACCTCCTTCTCTCCGGTCTCGGTATCCACCTTCTTTTTCCTGGGCGCCTTTTCGGCCTCGGCCCTGGCCTCTGAGGCCTTCACTACTTCACGCTTGATTTCCTTTGCCATTTTTTTGATTTCTCCCTTCAAATTGGTCTTGCCTGTGTGTATTTATTTATCCGCCGGCTTTTTTGTTCCCGTCTTTTTCGCGGCGGGCTTCTTCTTTGGCGCGCCCTTGAAGGCGTCTGTGAGCAGGGCCCCCGCAAGCGAGCCCAGCATATTGGAGGTGTTATTGCCGCCGCCGAGCAGGCCGGAAAGCATGCTTCCCTGATTTATGCTGTTGGGGTCGGTGCCGTTGTTGAGCAGCGCCCCGTCAAGGCCGCTTCCGGACTGCGCGGCCTGGCTGCCCGCGCCGCCCCCGAACAGCGCTTCAAGAAGCCCGCCGGACTGCTGCTGGGGCTGTGCCTGCTGCGTATGCTGGCCGCCGCCGAGTATAGATGTAAGAAGGTTGCCGCCTGCGGAGCCGCCGCCGTTATTGCCGAGCAGCGCCCCCATGAGAAGCGCCGTCCCTATATCCCCGAGGCCGGAGCTGGAGGTGGTCGGCGCGTCGCTGTGGCCCGTGTCGTCGTCGGTAAAGAGAGACAACAGCGAGGACAGGCCCCCTGATGAGGTGTTGTTGGTATTCGTCTCGGTGCTTATGAGGGAAAGTATCACGGGAGCCAGCAGCGCTAATATCTTCGCGCTGTTGTCCTTCGTAACGCCCGCCTGCCTGGCCAGCGCCTCGGTTACGCCCTGCTTGTTGCCGCCCAGTATCTTGCCGATTATCCTGTCGCCGTCCTCAAGGTCGGCTTTGCCGAGCTGCTCGGCGGCGGAAAGGCCGCTGTTATGCTGCCCGAGCGCCTCATATAGGGACTCCGCGCCGATTTTCGTGCCGGCATTGTCCGACATGGCCTGTACCAGCAGCGGTATGGCGTTGCCTATTAGGTTCTCCGCCTGCTTTTCGTTCACGCCGGCGGCCTTTGCCACCTGCTTTACCGAGCTTCCGGACATAAGCTCGCCCGCAAGCATACCGATGATATTGCTCATGCTTTTCCCTCCCGTAGCTGTATTTATGTATGTATCCGTTTTACATGTATATATGCATACACCATGATTATATATTAAATCCACATTCATTAAAAGCACTTTTTGGCACTATGCCTCACTTTTCGGCATACAAAAAAGAGCCCGCAGGCCCTTTTTTGCATACATGTTTTTTATTTTACCGGATCGATGTGCCACAGCTCCCTCGCATACTCGGCGACGGTGCGGTCGCTGGAAAACTTGCCCGCCGAGGCGGTATTCATAAGGCACTTTCTTCCAAAGGCTATGCGGTCCCGATAGTCGCGGTTGGCCCTTAGCTTCGCCTCCATATAGGGCATAAAATCCTTGAGCAGGAAGTAATTGTCCGGCCTGTGCCAGCTTTCGCCGTTGAGTATGGAGTTGTATATCTCGGCGAACTTTCCCGTTCCGCCGTCGCTTACGGCGCCGTTGACGAGCGTATCCATCACCCGCTTGATCCTCGGCTCGCTGTCGTAAATCCTCCGCGGATCGTAGGTGTCCCGTATGGCGTTAAGCTCCTCCACCCGCGCGCCGAAGATATAGTTGTTTTCCTCGCCCGCCTCCTGGGCTATCTCTATATTCGCCCCGTCGTATGTGCCGAGAGTCACAGTGCCGTTCAGCATGAACTTCATGTTGCCGGTACCGCTCGCCTCCGTTCCCGCGGGGGATATCTGCTCGGATATATCCGCGGCGGGCATGATATGCTCGGCATAGGAGCAGTTGTAGTTCTGCACGAACACCACGCGCAGCTTATCCCTCACATCCTGATCGGAATTGATGAGGTTGGCTATCTCGTTGATGTATTTTATTATGCTCTTTGCCCGCATATAGCCGGGGGCCGCCTTTGCGCCGAATATGAACGCCGTGGGGGTAAAGTCTGTCAGGCTGCCGTCCTTTATGGAATAATAGATATCCATTATGCTCAATGCGTTGAGGAGCTGCCGCTTGTATTCGTGCATGCGCTTTACCTGCACGTCGAACACGAACTCCGGCGGTATATGCACGCCCTCCTTCTCGCGGATCACGGCGGAAAGCTGGGCCTTCTTCTGCTGCTTTACGGCGTTGAAGGCGGCTATGTCAGCGTCCGACATATACCGCTTTAGCTTGGATATCTCGGAAAGGTCGGTTATAAAGCCGCCGCCTATGCGCTCGGCTATGAACCCGGAAAGCTCGCGGTTGCAGAGGCCCAGCCAGCGGCGCTGTGTGATGCCGTTGGTCTTGTTCTGGAACTTCTCGGGGGTGACGGCGTACCAATCCTTAAACAGGTCGTGCTTTAGTATCTCGCTGTGTATCTGGGCGACGCCGTTCACGTATGTGCTGGCAAACACCGCAAGCCGCGCCATGTGTATCTGGCCGCCGGTAGCTATCTGCATACGGTCTATCTGCTCCTGGCTAACGCCCCTTGCCTTAAGCTCGGAATTTTGCACCTCGTTTATGCGCGATATTATATCCGCAAGCTCCGGCACCACGCTCTTGAACAGGTCATAGTCCCACTTCTCCAACGCCTCGCTCATTATGGTGTGGTTGGTGTAGTTGAAGGTCTTGCGGGTGACGTCGAAGGCGGCGTCAAAGTCCATGCCCTCGCTCATAAGCAGGCGGACGAGCTCTGGTATGGATACCGTCGGGTGGGTGTCGTTGAGCTGTATCGCGCAGTGTGCGGCAAAGCTGGAAAGGTCGCTGCCGCGCACCCTCTTATACCTGCGGATTATATCCTGCAATGAGGCGCTGGACAGGAAATACTGCTGCTTGAGGCGGAGGCGCTTTCCCTCGTAGGTGCTGTCGTTGGGATAGAGCACGCGGGTGATATCCTCTACCTTGTTCTTTTCGCGAACCGCCAGATCGTATTCCTGCTCGTTGAAGAGGTTGAAGTCGAACTCCTCAAGGGGCTCGCTCTGCCAGAGCCTGAGTGTGCCTATGTTATCCGTGCCGTAGCCGATTATGGGCATATCGTAGGGCACAGCCAGCACCTTCTGATCCGCAAAGGTTATTTCCACGGTCTTGTCGTCGCGCCTGCGGCTCCATGGGTCGCCGTAGCGCTGCCAGTCGTCCGCCTTCTCGCACTGATAGCCGTTGACAAAGCTCTGCTTGAACAGGCCGAACTTATAGCGGAGCCCGTAGCCGTCCAGCGGTATATCATGGGTGGCCGCGCTGTCCAGGAAGCAGGCGGCAAGGCGGCCCAGGCCTCCGTTGCCCAGCGCCGCGTCCTCTATGTCCTCCATGGAGGCTATATCGCAGCCGCGCGCCCTGAGCAGGTCCCGTATCTGATCTAATATGCCGAGGCAGTAAAGGTTATTGAACACCATGCGGCCCATGAGATATTCGGCGCTGAAGTAATATGCCCGACGCACGTGCTCGTGCTCTCTGCGGGCCTTGCGCCAGTTATCGGATATGGCGTACATAACGGCATTGGAAAGCGCCTTATGTATCTGCGGGGTGCTGGCCTCCACCAGTTCTATCTGGTAGTCGCTTTTAAGCTCCTCCTCCATTCTGCGTATGATCATTGCAGCTTCCATCATATAGGTTTCATATCTCCTAAAATATTTTAGTGGGCAAATGCAGAACATCTCCCCATTATTTACGAACAGCACCAGTTTACCACAAATGTCTCACAATTAGAATAGCGTTATTTTGTTTTTTTTATTATTCTGCAATATTACAGCGATAATTAGCGCATATTGTCCAAGCTGCTGTTTTTTGTTCGAGATGTTGACATACTATTTTTTGTCGGCTATTATTTATTCGTTGGGACTATTTGTAAAAACGTTTAAAGGATATGCATAAATGGAAACAGTATCTCGTGAAAAGCTCACCGCCGACTTCGGCGAGGCCTTCCTCACCCTCCAGCACACTTATAATATCTGTATGCAGCTTCTTCTGGGCAAATACGGCCTTTACCCTGGCCAGCCGCAGGTGCTCTTTGTGCTCAGCAGGTTAGGCGCGCCCACCCAAAACGAGCTTGCCGCCCACCTCGGCATAGGAAAAGCCTCGGCGGGAACGTCTATACGCCGTCTGGAAGCCGGCGGCTTCATAAAGCGGGTTCGGGACAAGAAGGACACGCGCTGCATACGCCTCTCCCTCACCAAAAAGGGCGAGGACTATGCAAGATGGTGCAGGATAGACTACGATATGTTCTTCACCACCATGCTGGAGAGCTTCTCCGCCGAGGAGCGGGGCGAGGCGTTATCCTGCATAAAGGCCATGGAGGGCAGCCTTGACGCGCTGCGCGGACGGCTGGAAAGTTAGGTTGTTAAAGCCCGCGCATAGTTGTATAATCCACTCATAGCTTAAACTTTCTGGAGGTCAAATACCATGGTACAGTCTGTCAGCCTTGAGCAGCTAAGAAAAGACGCGGTGGATATATTCCATAACGGCTTCGCCTGCTCCGAGTCCGTAATCTACTCCATACGCAAAAACTTCGGGCTTGATATGTCCGACGACGCATTCGCAATGAGCACCGGCTTTCCGTGGGGCCTTGGCGGCGCAGGCTGCCTCTGCGGCGCCGTCGCCGGCGGCACGATGTGCATAGGCTATGTTTTCGGCCGGCGCAAGCCCGGCGAGCCTGCCGGCGAATGTCATAAGCTCACCAACGAGTTTGCCGACGCCATGACCGCCAAGTTCGGCGCCGCCTGCTGCGGCAGGCTCATCGCCCCCTACGGCGACAGGAACAGCCCGGAGCGCAAGGCCTTCTGCACAGGGCTTGTAGAGTTCGCAGTGACCGAGGCGGCCAAGATAATCGCCCGCGAAAAGGGCATCAAAGCCGAATAAAGCAAAAGCAGCAACGCCCCCTCTGCTTTTTAAGAGGGGGCGTTATCTTTTTTACGCCTTGTCAGTCATCTTTTCCTTGCTCCTTGCAAGGCATAAGACTACCACCACGGTAAATACCACCGCGATGACCACATACGCCTTGTAGCTGCCGGCGTAGCTGCCGGTGGTGTCGCATATATGCCCGCTGAACACGGGGCCTAAAGCCGCCATTACGCCTGAGACCGCCATAAACGTACCGTTGACCCTGCTGAATGACCTCTCCCCGAAGGCCGCCATGGAGATTATGGGGATAGCCACAGAGCCGAAGGCAAATCCGAGCGAGAACATGGCTATTTCGCATATTGCGGGCAGGGCGCCGGGCATGAGCAGCCCCGCAATGATAGCCGCCGTCATAAATGCGCCCGAAAGCGCCGTGCCCACTATGTTGCCCATTTTGTCGTATATCCAGCCCAGCGATACCTTACCCAACGCCAGCGAGGCCATATTGCCGGATATCACCGCCGAGGCCACGGATATGGGATAGCCAAGATCCGACATGTGGGACGCGAAGGTGCCCGTAAAGCCCGAATTTACAAAGCTCAGCGCGGATAAGCCTATGATCAGGGCATAGAACTTAGGGCTTCTTACTATATCGTAAAAATACATTCCCTGGGGCTCGCCGACGTATCCTGCTTCATCGGCGCTCCTTTCCCCGTAAGGGAGAAGGCCCTTCTCCGCCGGCTTGTCCCTCACGATAAACGAGCCGGGTATTACCGCAAGCGCAACTATCGCGGTCATTGCGGCAAAGCAATCCCGCCAGCCCACCATTTCCAGTATCCTACCTACCACCGGGCTGAACAGCATGCCGCCCAACCCCGTGCCCATATAGGTAAGGCCTATTACGAAGCCCGTCCGCTTATGGAACCAGTTGCTGAGTATTATCGCGTATGGGACGTATGTGAGCAGCCACATGGCGAAGCCCGTTATCGCGCTTATAAGATAAAACTGCCAGAGCTTATCCGCAAAGGAATAACAAAAGTACGCCGCGCACAGCGTCACCGCGGCGATACGCATGGACTTTTTGACGGGCATGGCCTGATACAGGCTGGGAGATAAGGCGGAAGCCAGCATTCCCCCCGCCGAACACAGCGTGGACATGAACGCCCCCGCCTTGCGCGTAAAGCCCAGATCGTTGCATATAGGCACGATGTAAAGTGGGAAGCAGTTGTTCACTATGCCGAATGACATCATCATTATCACGCCCACAGCCACTATTATCCAACCGTAGTATACCTTTTTTCTTCCAATAACCATAAAGCACGACCATCTTTCCGAATTGCTTTTTCAGCTTATCTATTTTTCGTCCGTATAACCGCAAATGTAATGATACCACATCTGCATCAACCTTTAAAGGGTTTTCCTTGCCAAATGGCGCGGCGGAATTATAATGGATATATGGAGGGTGGTCTTAATCGAGATGTTTTCATTAAGGAAGATACGGTGACCATTATGGTGCAATCAATAAATTTGAAAAAGGAGCTTGTTTCTTTCTGTAAAAGAGACATTGTGAACACAGTGAAAAAACAAAGAATTCTATTCATTACCATTTCTATACTTGTTATGCTTTTGACCGCTTGTTCTTCTTCGAAGTCGTCGTTCCCTCAATTATCCAAGGACGGAGTCCCATCTGTCGATGAGGTCGGCACGATAGTAGAATCTGCGATGCCGTATTCTGAAATAAATGGAAGTGCTGAGCCTGCTGTAGAATTTAGCAGCGCAGAGGAGGCAGTAAAAGAAATTAAAGCAGTAAAAGCAACAGACCCGGAAAAAATGGCGCATCCGGATGATTTTAAGCTCTATGACAAAAAGTATGTTTATCTTTTAAAAGAAACGCCGCTGCTAGGCTTCAAGCAAACGTCTATTATGATCATCCTCCAAGGCACTTCCATAATTTATCAAACAGACGGGGGCGAGGAACAAGCAGTATTCTCATGGATACAGGGGGGTGAAACTGACAAAAAGGTCGAGGAACGTATTAGCCGCTTCAGTCTTAAGCGTTTTAAGGACACGAAGTTCTTTTTTGGAGAACTGTTTAATGATGTTTACATTTATTGGTGGGAAAACGGCGATCAATTCAGCTTTAGGTATCCTGCTGATTCTAACGTCTCTCCAGAGGATATAATAAAGCATCTGGAGGTTGTTAGGTATGATTTATGATTGAGAATCAGATACTTTTACAGCCATGCAAAGCATAGGCTAATCTTAAAGAGAAGATAATGTCTCCCCTCTTGCCGTAGACAAAACTCTTTCCGAAGTTTTGTTTACGTTCAAGCTATTGAAACTGCTTTGAGGTTCGCGTTGGCAAATGGAGTAGTTGCTGAAAATGCCTTTTTAGATTGGGATTTTTATGTATATGAGCTCATTGAAGAAACCGCTGATATCTTTAATATCGCAATAGTTCATACCATCTTTTTTTACGCAAAAGAGGCTCTTTTTGAGCCTCTTTTGCGTATTTTGCTTTTGCTTACAGCCTGCCCTCGCACCAGTTGAATATGTCGTTGAATACCTTCTCCCGGTCCGTCTCGTTGAGTATCTCGTGGCGGTCGTTTTCGTATAGCTTCAGGGTAATATCCCTTATTCCGGCGGCCCTGTACATCTCATATACCCTCTTGACGGCCCTTCCGAATTCGCCTACCGGGTCGCAGGCCCCCGCCACCATGAGTATTGGCAGCTCCTTGGGTATCTTATGTGCGTTTTCCTTCCGGTTTACGTAATATACCGTCTTTAGGAAGTCGTAATATGCCTTCAGGGTAAACTTAAAGGTGCATCTTGGCTCTGAATAGTAGAACCTGACTATTTCTGTATCCTTGGTGAGCCAGCTATTTTCGGGGTGGGAGCCGTCCATGTCGAACTTTTGAAAATCGCCGGAGAAAAACAGCTTTTCCATGAGGGGGCTCCTGTATTTCCAGCCCTTGAACGCGGCGATAGCCCTGCATACCGCCATGCCCAGCTTTGCCGCGGCGTCCGGGTTCGCGCCGGTGCCCATGATAACAGCGCCGGACAGCCCGCCGCCGTATACGCTCAGATACCTCCTGAGCAGGTACGAGCCCATGCTGTGGCCCAGCATGAAGTAAGGCTTGTCCGGCTCCTGCGACAGCGTCCTCAGCTTATTCATATCCCCGATCAGTATATCCGGGCTTTCGCCGTCCGCAAAATAGCCCCAATCCTCCGGGGTCTTTGCGGTTTGCCCGTGGCCGAGGTGGTCGTGGCCTACCACCATATAGCCCTTATCCGTAAGGAATTCCGCGAAGGGCTCATACCGTTCTATGAACTCTATCATGCCGTGGGATATTTGAAACACCGCCCTGTAAGCGCCGCTGTCAGGCAGCCACCTTACGGCGTGTACCTGTGTCCTCCCGTCGCCGGATAAAAATGTAAATTCCTGCTTTATCGCCATTTTTGCCTCCTTTACTCTGCCCAGCCCCTGCTGCGGCCTACCGCCTTGTGCCAGTTATCCATGAGCCGCCTGCTCTCCTCCCCGGTCATACTCGGCTCGAAGGTATTGTCGCATATCCAGCTCTTACGTATCTCCTCCCTGCCGCTCCATACGCCCGTGGCAAGGCCCGCGAGGTATGCCGCTCCCAGCGCCGTGGTCTCGCGTATCCTTGGGCGGTACACCTGCTTTTGCAGTATATCCGCCTGAAACTGCATCAAAAAGCCGTCGCGGCTTGCTCCGCCGTCGGCCCTGAGGCCCTTTAGGGGCAGCCCGGTATCGGCCTCCATAGCAAGCACAAGATCCGCCACCTGATAGGCTATGGACTCCTGCGCCGCGCGTATTATATGCTCCCGCTTTGTGCCGCGGGTGATGCCCATTATGCTGCCGCGGGCGTACATATCCCAATATGGCGCGCCCAGCCCGGTAAATGCAGGCACAAGGTACACGCCGCCGTTATCGCTGACCTTCTGCGCGTAATACTCCGCATCGCGGCTCTCCGCAAAAAAGCGCATCTCGTCCCTGAGCCACTGTATCACCGCGCCGCCCACGAATACAGATCCTTCAAGCGCGTACTCCACCCTTCCGTCAAGGCCTATGCCTATGGTGGTTATAAGGCCGTTTTTGCTCATAAAGGGCTCCGCGCCGGTGTTCATCAGCAAAAAGCAGCCGGTGCCGTAGGTGTTCTTCGCATCGCCCGGGTTAAAGCAGGCCTGACCGAAGAGCGCCGCCTGCTGGTCGCCTGCGATGCCAGCTATTGGCACCCTGCAGCCCTGGAAATCCGTATAGCCGTATACCTCGCTGCAATAGCGCACCTCGGGCAGCATGGCGCGCGGTATATCCAGCGCGTCGAGCAGCGCATCGTCCCAGTCCAGCTTGTGTATGTCGAAAAGCATTGTTCGGGAGGCGTTGGTGTAGTCCGTAGCGTGTACCCTTCCGCCCGTGAGCTTCCACAGGAGCCATGTGTCCACCGTGCCGAAGAGTATATCCCCCCGCCTTGCCCTCTCCCTGGCGCCCTCCACGCGGTCGAGTATCCATTTTATCTTGCTTCCGGAAAAATATGCGTCCGGCACGAGGCCGGTGGCGTTCTTTATATGCTCCCCAAGTCCTTCCTTCAGCAAACCGTCCACTATGTCCGCCGTCCTCCTGCACTGCCAGACTATGGCGTTATATATGGGCTTTCCGGTGCGCCTGTCCCAAAGCACGGTGGTCTCGCGCTGGTTGGTTATGCCTATTCCGGCTATCTCCTCCGCCGAGACGCCGGATTGGGCCACGGCCTCCATCATCACGCCGTACTGCGACGACCATATCTCCATGGGATCGTGCTCCACCCAGCCCTCCCGGGGGTATATCTGGGTAAATTCCTTCTGGCAGACGCTTACCATGTTCTGCTCCCGGTCAAAGAGTATGGCGCGTGAGCTGGTAGTTCCCTGATCCAGCGCCAGTATGTATTTTTTATCCATCGCAGCTCCTCCGGCAGATGTGTTTATGAATGAGAATATACAGATTATACCACAGCGGCGCCGTCAATGCAAAAAGAGCCGGGGCCCGGCTCTTAGCGCAATATTTCCGGATTCTATTTTTCCTCGTCGAACCACAGCTCGACCTTGAAAAGGTCTCCGTCTAACGAAAGCGTCAGCCTGCCCTTCATAAGCTCCGTCAGGCTTTCCGCTATGCTCAGCCCAAGGCCGCTGCCGCCCCCGCTCCTTGAGCCGTCCCCCTGCACGAAGCGCTCTAAAAGCTCCTCCACGGGTATATTCAACTGCTGCCGGGATATGTTCTTGAAGCTGACAACAGCCCTGCCGTCTTCCGTCCTCGCCTCAAGATACGCCCTTGTGCCCGGCATACCGTGCCTGCATATATTTTGCAGCAGGTTCTCTATCACCCGCCACAGCAGCCTTCCGTCCGCCCTTACGTATATATCCTTCTCCGGCATATTTACCACCGGCGTTATGCCCGCGGCCTCCATGCGCTCGCCGTACTCGGCAGAGGACTGCCGCAGGAGCTCGCATATATTTACCCGCTCCATGCTCACATTTAGCGCGCCGGAGGAGGCCTTCGACGCATCTATCAGGTCCTCCGTCAGCTTTTTCAGCTTTTTGCTCTGGCGTGCAATGGTTTCTATGTATTCCCTGGCCTTTTCGCCCCGTATATCCTCCTTTTGCAGCAGGTCTATGTATGTGACTATGGAGGTGAGCGGCGTTTTAAGGTCGTGGCTCACGTTTGTTATAAGCTCCGTCTTGAACCGCTCGCTCTTCATGCGCTCGTTTACGGCTATGGCCATGCCCCGGCCTATGCTGTTGAGGTTTTCGCCGTGCTCGCGAAATTCCCGCTTCATGCCGGAGGTATCCACACAATAGCTCAGGTCGCCGTTTGCCATGGCCTGCCCCGCCTCGCGCAATATACGCATCTGCTTTATCATTTTAAGCAGGAAATACAGCGCGCCGCCGTTTACGGCGATCAAAAGCATAAATGTCATAAAGCCCCCGCCGGTAAAAAAATCGTATGAAAGCACCGCGTTGACGAGCATATATCCGGCAAAGGCCAGCGAGAAGCGCCACGCCCCGCTGATGCTGCTCAAAAAGCCGGCGGCGCCCGTTCCGATACCTGTGCATAGCTTGTATATAAGCGTATTCCTGAACAGCGTGCCGGTCTTTATGCGGGCGGCGGTGGTCATGCAAAGCGCCATAAATACCCCGGCAAGGCAGGCCAGTATCACCGCCGCAGCCACAGCCTTTGCTGCGTTGAGCTTATAGGCCGCACATTCCGCGAGCATGGCGCACAGCCCGATTCCCAAGAGTATCGCCGCGGTAAGGTACAGGTCGTAAGGTATCTTATCCTGCCGCTGCGGCACGTATTCCTCCGTGCCGCTCTTATGGGCCGCGGAGCAGAGCAGGAACACGAAGCACCCAAGGGCGCATACAGCCGCAATAAGGCCATAAGCCATCATGCTGTTGCGGTTTTTGTAGGCAAGCTCCTTTAGGCCCGTCTTGTCCGTAATTACGGCATTTGCTCCGTCTATGTAGTAGCCCCAGTCGTCGCCCTCTGCGGTGAAGGTCACGTTGAGCCCCGTGTTTTTATACCAGTCCTTGGAGCAGCAATATACCACGCCTGCAATGCAGCAGGCCAGCACAGCCGCCGTGGCGCAGAACAGGAAGAACGCCACAGCCCGCGCCCAGAATTTATGGGTAAGGTTATTATCCTTCATTTTTGCCTCCGTTCAGCTTATAGCCCTTTCCCCAGACCACCTTTAAATACCTCGGGTTGCCGGGATCTATCTCCAGCTTTTCCCGTATGTGCCGTATGTGTACCGCTATGGTCCCCTCCGCTCCTATGGGCGCGTCGTTCCATATCTTGCTGTATATCTCCTTCGAGGAAAAAACCTTGCCCGGGTTCTGCATCAGGAGCTTTAATATTTCGTATTCCGTTGGCGTAAAGGCCACCGGCTCGCCGCAGAGCGTCACCTGCTTCGCATCGTCGTCCAGCTCTATATCCCCTACCTGCAAAGACTTCGGGGGCTGCGGCCTTATGCCGCCGAGATACGCATAGCGGCGGAGCTGCGCCTTTACCCTCGCTATCACCTCTAACGGGTTGAAGGGCTTGGTAACGTAATCGTCCGCCCCTACCGTAAGCCCCGCCACCTTGTCCATATCCTCTCCCTTGGCGGTTAGCAGTATTACCGGCACGTTGCTCTCCTGCCTTATCCGTGCGGTAGCCGCCATGCCGTCCATGAGTGGCATCATTATATCCATCAGCACGAGATGTATGTCGCCTTCTGCCAGCTTACGCAGCGCCTCCTCGCCGTTTGCCGCCTCCCGCACCCCGTAGCCTTCGCCGCTTAAATATATCCTGAGGGCGTTTCTTATGTCCCTGTCGTCGTCGCATATCAGAATGTTGTACATCCCCTCACCTCCACATACCAAAGGATATCAGAAAATGCCTTAATAAAAAACCGGCAAAACCCTTAATACTTTATTAAACCGCAAAACAGCGCCCAAGCAAAAAGCCTCCCCTTTACCGTGGGAGGCTCCTTCGCCGCTGCTATCTCGCGTATTTCACCTTTATATCCCTCAGCGCCTGCTCATGGCGCGCCTTTTCTTGCGCCAGCTCGGCATTCAGCCCTGCCTGCTCCGCATCCAGCGCGCGCTGCGCCTGCTCCAAGGCCGCGTAATACTCCGTTTCGTCCGACGGGGCCTCGAGAAGTACGTTAAGGGCTTGCTGTGCCGACATCATGTCTTTTTCGTACCGCTGGTTTATCTCCGCTACCAGCCGGTCGTGCTCGGCGTTTTCCACTGTCAGCTCCTCCTCGTACCTTATATCCGCCGTGGGCTGCGGCGTGTTCACGGGTTGGGGCGGCCGCGTGGCGGCGGGCGTGGGCTTTGGGGTAGGCGCGGGCGTTGGCTCCGGCGTAATGGCGGGAGTGGGCGTCGGCGTGGCCGTAGGCAGAGGCGTGGGCGTAACGCCGGGCGATTCGGAGAGCCTCGGGCTTTTCTTCGGCTCCCGCCGCTTTTCCTCTGTTTTTTCCGCGTTGTCGTACCCGCCGCTATTCGGAGCGTATACGGAATCTGCCGCATTGCCGATATCCGCGGGTATGGGGCTCCTGTTCTGCGAGGGAAGGCCCGCAGGCTCCTTGCCGGAATCCACCAATACTATTTCAACGTATTTGTCATTGTATGCACAGCCTGAAAGCGCTGCCATCCCGGCGGCGAGGCAAAAGGATAAAATCACTGCGTTCCTGAAGCTCATAGTCTCCGTCCTCAATAGATAAATGCGGCAAAATGATAAATAACACGATATGTGATGCGGGCATCGCTTACATCATATAACTTTTTTCTCAATAATTCAATTGTAATTCCATAAAAAAGCCCCTGCCTATTAAAAAAGCAGGGGTATTGGTATTTTATTGTTTTTCGGTAAGCTTTCGGAGTATATCTCCGGGCTTTAATTCCTGTTTGCAGCCTATATACAGCTTCTCCTTCGGATGCGGTGTGCTCTGCACCCTTTCGCCCGCCTCGTTGGTTATGCCGCTCACCTTAAAGCTGCGGCCTATGTCGCCCGGGGAAAGTATGGAAAGCTCCTCGCCGTCATAAAACTTGTTGCGCTGGGACACGAGGGCGGTCCGGTTCCCGCCGTCATAGGATATCACCACCGCGGCTATGGCTCCGTCCGCTACATAATCGCCGCTGCGGGTCTCCTGGCCCTCAGCGCCCGGATCGCCAAGGGCAAAGCCCGTGGTATAGGGCCGGTGGGACGCAAGTTCCAGCTCCCGCATAACCAGGGCGGGGACTTTATACTCCCTACCCTCGTCCATGCAGCGCGCATACTCGTCCAGCGCCATCCGGTAGGCGTTCACCACCGTGGCTACATAGGCTATGGACTTCATTCGGCCCTCTATTTTAAGGCTCATTATGCCTGCATCCACTATCTCCGGTATGTACTCTATAAGGCGCATATCCCGGGAGTTCATTATAAAGCTGCCGCGCCCGTCCTGTTCTATCGTAAAATACTCGCCGTTTGAGCCCTTTTCCCTGAGCTCATACTGCCAGCGGCAGGGCTGTGCGCACTCGCCCCTGTTTGAATCCCTGCCGTTTATGTAGTTGCTGAGCAGGCACCTTCCGGAATAGGAAACGCACATGGCCCCGTGTACGAACATCTCAAGCTCAAGCTCCTCGGGGAGCCTCTGCCGCATGGCCTTTATCTGCCCTATGGAAAGCTCCCTTGCGAGTATTATGCGCTTTATCCCCTGCTCGTACCAGAACAGTGCCGCCTCGGAATTCAGGGTGTTCGCCTGGGTGCTGAGGTGCAGCGGCATATCCGGCACACATTTGCGCGCCAGACGTATCACGCCGGGGTCGTTGACTATAAGCGCGTCCGCACCGGCTGTCCTTATGGCCGTCAGTAGTTCCGGCAGCTCCTGAAGGTCATCGTCCCGCGCGAAGGCGTTGCAGGCCACGTATACCCTTGCGTTCCTCCCGTGGGCGTATTCGCAGCCCGCGCGGAGCTGCTCCGGCGTAAAGTTATCGGCATAATTGCGCAGGCTCATGCTCTGCGCCCCGAGATATACCGCGTCCGCGCCGTAATCTATGGCCGTGGTGAGCCTTTCCATATTTCCGGCAGGAGCCAGAAGCTCAGGCGTCGCTATCTTCATCAGCTCTTCTTGTAGGCCTCCTTATTTTTGAGGAAATCCTCATAGCTCTTTGAGAACACCAGCTTGCCGAAATCCGGGTCGTCGGGGTTCTGGGTGCGGGATTTAAGCACGAAGTACAGGTAGCCCTCGCCCATGAAGTCGCTGTCGGGGTAGAGCGCCGCCTTTATTGCCGCAGCGCTCGGGTTGCATATCGGGCCTATTGGCAGGCCGTCTATGTTGTAGGTGTTGTAGGGCGAGCTCACCGCCATCTGATCCGAGGTATAGTCCAGCGTGTTCCCCGCGTCGAGTATGTACTTAAGCGGGGCGTCGCTTTGCAGCTTCATGCCGCTGTTGAGCCTGTTGTGGAACACCGCTGAAACCTTGTCAAAGTCGGCGGTCTTGGCCTCGCGCTCTATCATGGAGGCCAACGTCACTACCTGATCCACCGTCATATTAAGCTCCTGCGCCCTGTCCACGTATTCGTCGCTGAACACCTCGTTAAAGCGGATCAGCATTTTTGTTATAACGCTCTTGGCGGAGGTATCGGCATACACCTCATAGGTATCCGGGAAAAGATACCCCTCCAGGGCGTACTTGCGCTGATCCTTATCCGCGCTCTGCAAAATGCTGTTCACAAAGCTGTATTCGGAGAACGCCTCGCCGCTTTTGCACAGGCCCAAAAACTCCTCTGTGGAATCCAGTATGCCCTCCTTCACCAGCAGCTCGGCGATGTCCTCTACCTCCATGCCCTCGCGTATCTTTATGTTTACCGTCTTTCTCGCTGGGTTGCCGGTGCAGATTATATCTACCATCTGGGATATATCCATATTCCGGCTCAGTATATACGTCCCCGCCTTGAGGGTGCTGGACTTGCCGGTGAAATCCACGTATATCTTGAAGGCGGCCTTGTTGTTTATAAGGCCCTTATTGCCCTCTCCGCCGGCCTCGTAGAGTATCTTGGCCACGGTAGATGCGCCGCTGCCCTTTTCTATGGTGACGGTGACCGGTGTGGCGTCGCTTTCATCCACCGGGCGCACAAACTCGTTCAAGGCATAGTTCGCGGCTGCTGCGAGTATGGCGATGCATACCGCTATGCTTATTCCGTATATCAGTATTGGCCTCAGCACCTTCATCAGCTTCCGGCGCCGCTGTCTTTTCCTTCGGGCGGCCTCCCGGTTTTCCCGTTCTTCCATGTGTCGAGCTTACTCCTCCAGCGCGCCGAGATCCACGTCTATGGCCTCGGCGATTATCTTATATATGTCGCTTACCACTCTGTTGAGCCTGTATTCTGCAAACAGGAACGCGGACGCATCCTGATTGAGCTGCAAAAGCTCCCCTATCTTCTGGAGGCGCTGCAGCGCCTCATCGTCCTTTTTGCCGGACACCATGGCCGCCTGCGCCTCTATCTGGAGCTTGTGGTATTCCTTTATAAGGGACGCCGTAGTATCGTTTTCAAAGGCCTTCTCGCGGGCAGCCTTATACTCCCTGAATTCGTCGCTTTCCTTGAGCAGCTTCGCAAGCTCGTTCGCCTTATCGTACACCATAGCAAATACCTCCGTTAAAATGCTTATATTTCTATTATTATGGGCATGACCATGGGCCTTCTCTTTGTACGCTCATAAAGGTAATTCTTTATGGAATTCCTTATGTCGTTCTTTATCGAGGACCAGCTGCTGCGGTGGTTTTTCTCAAACTGGGCGGCCTTGGCCTTGACGAGCTCCCTCGTCTCCTTCAGAAGCTCCTCTGAGTTTTTCTCATATACGAAGCCTCTTGAGAGTATCTCTGGCTGCGCCAGCAGCGCGCCGGTCTGCTTGTTCAGCGTGATGACCACGGTGAATATGCCGTCCTCGGAGAGCAGCTTCCTATCCCTCAGCACCACGTTGCCTATGTCGCCCACTCCGCTGCCGTCCACCATAACGCTGCCGGCGGTCACGCTGCCCGCTATGCGGCCCTTGTTTCGGGTGAGCTCTACTATATCGCCTATTTCGGTGACGAATATGTTTTCCTCGGGTATGCCAAGCTCCTCCGCCAGCTCCTTATGCTGGTAAAGGTGTCGCGCCTCGCCGTGTACGGGTATGAAAAACTTGGGCTTTGTCAGCGTCAGCATGAGCTTCAGTTCTTCCTTGCAGGCGTGGCCCGAGACGTGTACGTCCGCCATGCGCTCGTATATCACCTTTGCGCCGTGCTGATAGAGCTGGTTTATCACCCTGCCCACGCTTTTCTCGTTGCCGGGTATGGAGGAGGCCGAGATTATAACCATATCCCCCTTGCCCACGTTTACCTTATGTGAGGAATTGGCCATTCTGAACAGGCCGCTCATGGGCTCGCCCTGAGAGCCTGTGGTTATGACGCATATCTGGTCGTCCCGGTATTTTTTAAGCTGGCCTACCTCCACGACGCTCTCGTCCGGAAGCTGCAAATAGCCGAGTTCCTTTGCTATCTCCGCAATCTTTACCATGCTGCGGCCCTGGAAGCAAACCACCCGCCCGAAGGATATCGCCACGTCGGCGATCTGCTGTATGCGGTATATGTTGGAGGCAAAGGTAGCCACCACGACGCGGCCCTTTGCCTTGTCGAAGCAATGCTCAAAGGTCTTTCCTATACCCCGCTCGGAGGGCGTATGCCCCTCGTTTTCCACGTTGGTGCTGTCGCTCATCAGGGCGAGCACCCCCCGCGAGCCGTAATACGCAAGCCGCGCTATATCTATGGGCTCCCCGTCGATGGGCGTATAGTCCACCTTGAAGTCGCCGGTGTGTATAAGCGTGCCTATGGGGGTGTTTATCGCCAGCGCGCAGGCGCCGGCTATGGAGTGGCTGGTCTTTATGAAATCCACGCTGAAGCAGCCCAGACGTATGGTATCTCCGGGGCTCACGCAGTTAAGGTCGGCGTGGTCCACCTTTATCTCGGTTAGCTTCTGCTCTATGAGCGCTATGGTCAGCTTCGTGGCGTATACCGGCACGTTGAGCTTCTGGAGGGCATAAGGCACCGCGCCTATGTGGTCCTCGTGGCCGTGGGTTATCAGTATGCCCCGCACGTTTGCCGCGTTTTTCTCGAGGTAGGTCATATCCGGTATGACTACGTCTATTCCAGGCATCTCATCATCCGGGAAGGACATTCCGCAGTCCACCACTATTATGTCGCCGCCGTATTCTATTACGGTCATGTTCTTGCCTATCTCCCCTACTCCGCCGAGGGGGATTATCTTCAGCTTCTTTGCTGTCTTTGCCAAATTATATCTTTTCCTTTCGTCTTTTACAGTTCTTAAGTAACTATATCCACATATTGCAATATGCATACTCGAACCAATTTTATCTTATTATACTATCCTTATGTTTTTACCACAAGCGGGCTTTTTTGTAAACAATCCGCTAACTCTGCGTATCCATCCGTTTTAAGCCCGCCCTTATTCTTGTAAAGGCGCCCGACTTCGGGTATAATGTATTGGTTGAATTCTGTCATTGAATATATTTGCGGAGATTTGCAATGGATATAAGCAACACAAGATCTTACGGCCGCGCCCCTGTCCGAACGGACAGCCAGCCGTCACAGCGGAAAAGAAAGAAAAGGAATCCCTACCGCGCCATGAGCAAAAGGCTTCTGGCGTTGGTATGCCTGTGCGCAGCGGGTCTCGGGGCGGTCCTTATGCTCAGGCTGTACTACACCCACACCCCCAGCGCAAAGAAGCTCAACTCCTATCTCAGCGACGGCGCGTACCTGAGCGGCATAGTCATCGACGGCAAGAACGTATCCGGCATGACGCTGGACGAGGCCCGCAGCGAGATAGCCCCGTTAGTGGACGAGGCGGCAAAAAAAATAAGTATATGCGTTTCCCACGGCTCAGATCTGTGGGTATTCACCGCGGCGGATATGAAGATATCCACCGACCTCGAGTATACTCTGGCCGAGGCCATGCTTTACGGCCGGGGCGGCACCGGCGCCGCCAATAAGGACGCCCGGAAAAACCTCAAGGAAAACGGCATGGAGTTCGATATTAGCTTCACGCCGGATATGGACGTGATAAGGGCGAGGGTCGCTGAAATAGCCGCCAAGGTAGATACCCCCGCCACCGAGCCCTCCGCGGAGGCAAACGAGTGGGCGGATTCGCCCGGCTTCAACTACCACGAGGGCGTAAGCGGCCACGTGCTGGATCAGGAAGCCCTTGTCCAGAGCATCGCTGACGCCATCAATAGCAAGGATGATCAGGCGGTGATAAAGCCGGAGCTCGTCACACAGGAGCCTGTCCACTCCATGGATTGGCTCAGGGAAAACACCCAGTTCATAGCCAAGTGGCAGACCAGCTTCGGCGGCAGCCGCAGCGCCCGGGATCCGGGCCGCGTGGGCAACATCCAAAAAGCCTGCACACTGCTCAACGGCTATAAAACGGAGGTCGGCGAGGAGTTCAACTTCAACGCAATCATAGGCGCCCGCACGGAATCCGGCGGCTGGCCCCTCGCCCCCGGCATAGTAAACGGCGACAGATACGAGCTGCAGCCCGGCGGCGGTATATGCCAGGTCACCACCACCCTCTACAACGCCCTGCTTTGCTGCGGCCCGGATAAGATCGAAATAACCGAGCGCCGCCATCACTCATGGCCCTCCAGCTATGCGGATATCGGCCTGGATTCCACCGTTACCGGAACCGTGGAAAGCGGCAAGAGCCTCAACTTTGTAAATACCTCCGGCGCGCCCATGTACATTTTCCTCTATTGCGATCAGGAGGCGTACACCGTCACCGTATACATATACGGCGAACCCCTGCCGGAGGGCATAACCTATAAGCCCCGCGGCGACGTGGTCGAGACCACCGAGCCGCCGGAAACCGTAACCACCGAGAACCCCAACTGGCCCCTCGGCTACAAGAAGAAGGAGGCCTCCGCGCGCAAGGGCTACAAGTCCAACGTCTATTTGGACAAATACATAAACGGCGTGCTGGAGGAGGGCGCATCCGTGCTGCTCTATACCGACAGGTACGACGCCAAGGCCGAAAAGGTCATAATCGGCACCGGCGATCCGAGCCTGCCCAAGCCTACCGATTAAAACACGAGCGAATAGCGCCGGCTTTACAGCCGGCGTTTTTTGCATTATTCAGCGTCAGGTTTTTCACAATCGGCGCGGCGGCTAATTTTCTTATTTATTCCCCATACCACTTTATTTTCAAGAGAAACAGTGCTATAATAGTCATGGTGCAGGAAAGTGTCCTCACCGTATCAGTTTTTTTGCGCATCATTTCCAATAACATCTTTCAGGAGGAAGCACTTAAATGAAGTTTTCCAGCAAAGTTGAAAAAAGCGGTCTCTCCCCCATGCGTAAGTTCCATCCCTATGCGGTGGCGGCGGAAGCCAAGGGAAAGAAAATCTATCACCTTAACATCGGCCAGCCCGACATCGAGACTCCGAAACAGTTTTTCGACGCTATCAGGCATTTTGAGCAGCCTGTTCTGGCTTACGCTCCGTCTCCCGGTATGCCTGTGCTGATCAAGGCCATCCAGAACTACTATGACAAGCTCAATATGCACTTTGACGAGAGCGAGATCCTCATCACCACCGGCGGCAGCGAGGCCCTCTGCTTCACCCTGCAGGCCATACTGGATGACGATGACGAGATCCTCATCCCCGAGCCCTTCTATCCCAACTACAACACCATGACCAACACCACCGGCGGCAAGATAGTTCCCATACCCACCTCTCCCGAGGAGGGCTACCGCTACGCCGACCGCGCAAAGATAGAGGCTCTCATCACCCCCCATACCCGCGCCATAATGTGCACCAACCCCGGCAACCCCACCGGCGTACTCCTTACCCACGAGGAAATGGAGATGATAGTGGATGTTGCAAAGAAGCATGACATGTTCGTAATAGGCGACGAGGCCTACCGCGAGTTCGTATACGGCGGCGAGCCCCTTCAGTCCTTCGGCGAGTTTGCCAATGATGCGCCTGAAAACATCATCGTAATAGATACCGTATCCAAGCGCTTCAGCGCCTGCGGCGCCCGCATAGGCTGCATCATTTCCAAAAACAAGGAGCTTATGAACCACTGCATGAAATACGCTCAGGCGCGTCTGTCCGTCGCCACCCTCGACCAGATTGCCTCCGCCGCCCTCTACGATGTAGGCCCCGAGTATTTCGCCGCAGTGCGCGACGAGTATAAGCTCCGCAGGGATACCGTCGTTGAAGAGCTCAGCAAGATCCCCGGCATCGTATTCGAGTGCCCCAAGGGCGCCTTCTACCTTATGGCCGCCCTGCCCGTGGACGATGCGGAGAAGTTCCAGCAGTGGCTGCTCGAGGAGTTCGATGACAACGGCGACACCGTTATGTTCGCGCCCGGCAAGGCCATGTACGCCACCCCCGGCAAGGGCATAAACGAGATCCGCATCGCCTATATCCTGAAGCGCGAGGATCTGATCCGCGCCTGCCAGCTCCTGGCCCTCGGCATCGAGAAGTATAACGCGAAATAAACCACAGCAATATAAAAGGCCTTCCGAGAGGAGGGTCTTTTAGGTTATTATCAAATCACGCTCTACGTCTGACGTTCGATCTTCGTTAATATTGACCGGTTAGGGCTTTTTGGATATACTATTATTTGAAAGCATCCTCAATCTTCCGCTTGGACACTTCTCGTCCTTGTGCCAGAAGATTGTGGATGTTTTCCTTGTATATAACACATTTATTCTCTTTCCCGGCCTCTGCACACATGGTCGCTGTGTCGCCAGCCAAGCGCAAGCGCAGGGCTGAGTCAGGCCCGGGGAATA
>CAKTYU010000017.1 GCA_934633985.1 uncultured Clostridia bacterium | reverse complement strand
AATGCGCTGAGCGCTTCCCGCAATTCTTCTATCTTCATACTTCTTCATTATACCACTTTTTAAATGCTGTTGCCCTGATCCCTGACTTGTAATATTTGCCGAAACAGGCGCTTTATTTGCAGCCTCCGCCATTTAAAATATATTATATTTCCTCCTCAGGGCCCTCGGCCTTGGCTGGGACCTGTATCATTTTTTCCCTCACCTTGGCCTCTATTTCGTCGCAAAGCTCCTTGTTGTCCTTGAGGAAGAGCCTTGCGTTATCGCGCCCCTGCGCCATACGCATGTCATTGTAGGAATACCATGCGCCGGTCTTGCTGATTATCTTTTGATCGACCGCCATATCCAGTATGCAGCTTTCCCTCGATATGCCCTCGCCGTATATCATGTCAAACTCGGCGGTCTTGAAGGGGGGCGCGACCTTATTCTTTACAATCTTTACCCGGGTGCGGTTGCCTATGAATTCCGTTCCGTTTTTTATGGTATCCTGCTTACGCACGTCCATGCGGACGGAGGCGTAGAACTTCAGCGCCTTGCCGCCGGTGGTGGTCTCCGGGTTGCCGAACATGACGCCTACCTTTTCGCGTAGCTGGTTGATGAATATTATAATGGTATTTGTCTTGCTGATCACTCCGGTCAGCTTCCTGAGCGCTTGGGACATGAGCCTCGCCTGAAGGCCGACGTGTGAATCGCCCATATCCCCCTCCAGCTCCGCCTTGGGTACCAGCGCCGCAACGGAATCGACGACGATCATGTCGATGGCGCCGCTTCGCACCAGCGTATCGCATATCTCCAGCGCGTCCTCGCCGGAATCGGGCTGCGAGATATAGAGATTATCCACATCGACGCCGAGATTGTGGGCGTAAACCGGATCCAGCGCGTGCTCTGCATCTATGAAAGCCGCCGTGCCGCCGAGCTTTTGGGCCTCCGCAATGGCGTGCAGCGCCAGTGTGGTCTTGCCCGAGGATTCAGGGCCGTATATCTCGATTATCCTCCCCCGCGGCAGGCCGCCTACGCCCAATGCATAGTCAAGTTGTAAACAGCCCGAAGGTATGGTAGAGACGCTTATGTTCGCCGCGGCGTCCCCCAGCTTCATTATAGCGCCCTTGCCGAAGTCCTTTTCTATCTTGGAGAGGGCGATTTCCAATGCTTTTTCTTTTTCCATCATACTCACAGACCGCCTTTGCAGCTTAATTTGTTTCTCATTAGGATTATTATAGCACGTTGATATCCAAATTGCACCTGTTTTTTGCGATTATTTGTTTCCTGAGAAGATTCAAGGCGTTGAGCACTGCGCCGTCACGTACTCTTTCGCGGTTGCCCTTGAGCTTGATCTCGTAAGCCTCGCAGCCCTCCTCCGTGGAAACGGCGATAAACACCTGGCCTATCAGCCCCGGGGCGCCGGTGGGTCCCGCATAGCCGGTGGTGGATATGCCTATATCTGCGCCGCTTTGCAGGCGTATGCCGTCCGCCATCTCCTTAGCGGTCTCCGCGCTTACATCGGTATACCTTTCCAAGGTTTCGGCCTTTACGCCGAGGCGGCGCATCTTAGCCTCGCAGGAGTAGGTCACAGCGCCCTCAAGAAACCATTCCGAGCTTCCGGGGACAGATATGAGCCTTGAGGCTATCATGCCGCCGGTGCAGCTTTCAGCCACGGCGAGCTTTAGGCCGCCGGCTTTAAGCAGCTCCGCGCATACCTCGTGCATTTCCCTGCCGTGGGTGGAATAGATAAATTCGCCTACCCTGTCCTCTATGGCCCGCATGACGGGCTGAATAAGCCTCTCCCCCTCCTCTGCGCCGCCGCAGCGGGCGGTTATGCGGAGCGTGGTCTCGGCAGCCTTGGCGTAAGGCGCTATCGTGGGGTTGCTCTGGGCGTCCACTATGTCCTTTATGGCGTATTCCACCTGAGATTCGCCCTTGCCGAATATGCGGAGGACGCGGGAATAGAATATGCAGTCGCTGCGCTTTTGCAGATACGGCACTACCTCCTCCTCAAACATGGGCTCCATCTCCCACGGAGGCCCGGGCATAAGTATGGCGGCCTTGCCGCCCTTTTCCATTATGCAGCCGGGAGCGGTGCCCCTGGGGTTAGGCAGTATTATGCAATTATCTGTGGGAAACATGACCTGCTTTATGTTGTTGGGCGTACAGGGGTAGCCGCGGGAGGACATCCTCTCCAGCAGCCATGCCTTATATTCTTCATTCACCACAAGATCAAGGCCGAAATAATCAGCCACGGTCTCCTTGGTGAGATCGTCCTCGGTAGGCCCGAGTCCGCCCGTAAAAAGCACTATATCGGAGCGGGAAAAGGCGTTTGCTATGCACTGCTTGAGCCTTTCGCGGTTATCGCCCACGGTCACGTGATAATACATGTTTATGCCGAAATCAGCCATTCGGCCGGAAAGATACCTGGCATTGGTATTGAGTATCTGCCCCATCAGCAGCTCTGTGCCGACGGAAATAATCTCCGCGTTCATTTATTATGCGCCTCTGTTATATCTGTTCAAAATTGATGCAGCTTATATTCTTGCGAATATAGTCAACGGCGGATACTACCGTAAAGAACACGGATATCCATACCACTATCACGTCGAGCTTAAAGCCCAGCCACGCGCGAATAGGGGCGCCGAGCATCACCAGCGCCAGCGCCACCGCCTGAGTGGTGGTCTTTACCTTGCCCAGCCAGCTCGCGGCTATCACCACGCCCTTACCTGTCGCAACAAGCCTGAAGCCGCTTATGAGAAACTCTCTCGCTATGATGATAATGGCGGCTATGGGGTTGAGCATGCCGTTTGCCGTAAGCATTATGAGCGCGCTTGCCGCAAGGAGCTTATCCGCTATGGGATCCATGAGCTTGCCGAAATCCGTTATCTGGTTGCGGCTTCGCGCAAGGTACCCGTCTGCAATATCCGTCAAAAAGGCCGCGATGAATATTCCGCATGCCACATATATTGCCGATGGGGATTCGATGTAGAAGCAGGCAACAAACAGCGGCACCAGCGCTATCCTGATAAGGGTAAGCCTGTTGGGAAGGTTCATGTTCAAGTTTTTCATATTTCTTCTCCTTCCATATCATAAGGGCCGGCGCCGGTCAGCTTTATCATGGTAAAGTCGCCGGGCTTAAGCCCTTTGTTTTTGATGGAAAACATCACGGTACCGTCTACCTCCGGGGCCTCGGCATAAGTTCTGCCGTAGGCTATGTCGCCGCTGACCTGCTCAACAAGGGCCTCGGTTACGGTACCTATGCGCTTTTTGTTGTACGCAAGGGATATGCCCTGCTGAATGGACATTATCCTTTTGAGGCGGCGCTGCTTTACATCCTCAGCTATCTGATCGGGCATATCTGCGGCGGGCGTGTCGTCCTCCTGAGAATACGCGAACGCCCCAAGCCTGTCAAAGCTGTGTTCCTTAAGGAATTCGGTCAGATGGCCGAATTGCTCCTCCGTCTCCCCCGGAAAGCCTGTTATGACGGTAGTACGCAGTATGAAGTCAGGAGCCGTGCGCCTGATGTAATCGGTTATCTCGCGGATATGCTCGGCAGAGCCGTGGCGGTTCATAGCCTTAAGCATATCCGGATCTATGTGCTGAATGGGGATATCTATGTAGTTGACGATTTTGGGATCCGCCGCCATAGTATCCACCAGCTCTTCGTCAATGGTGTTTGGGTAGGAATAAAGCACGCGGATCCAGTGCAGCTTTTCTATTTTTGCTATGCGGCGCATAAGCTCTGAAAGCATGGGCTTTCCGTACAGATCGGTGCCGTAAGCGGAGGTGTCCTGCGCTATCAGGGTAAGCTCCTTTACCCCGCCTTCGGCGAGGCGCTGTGCCTCCTCGACCAGCTTTTCCATAGGGACGCTGGCCTTACCGCCGCGTATGAGCGGTATGGCGCAGTAGGTGCAGCGATTATCGCAGCCGTCCGCTATACGCAGGTACGCGCTGTACGGAGGTGTGGTTAGTATGCGCGCATCCTCGCCGCAGCGCTTATAGCTGCCGCCTGCCGCCTCGGTTATCCTTTGCACGAGACCTTCCTTATCCTTTACGCCCCAGAATATATCTACCTCTGGCAGCTCCTCCCGAAGCTCCTTCGGGTAGCGCTGGCTGAGGCAGCCTGTTGCCACAAGCAGGCGGCAGTTGCCGTTCTTCTTGTGCTGTGCCATCTCGAGTATGGCGCCTATGGATTCCTCCTTGGCGGGGTTTATGAAGCCGCAGGTGTTTACGATTATGACCTCGGCCCGAGACTCGTCGTTGGTTATCTCAAAGCCGTTTTCCTTCAGCATACCCAGTATCTGTTCGCTGTCCACTCTGTTTTTCGAGCAGCCCAGGGATACCATTCCAACAGTTATAGCCAAATTATACTTCCTCCGTATCTGCGCCCGTAAGCTGCCTATATTCCTCAAAGCTGCTTATCAGGAGCTTTCTCGGCTTGCTCCCGTCAAAGCCGCTTACGACCTTAAGCTGTTCCATTATATCTATAAGCCTTGCGGCTCTGGCATAGCCTACCCTCAGCCTCCGCTGTATCATCGATATGGATGCCTGACCGCTCTCCAACACTATCTTCACGGCGTCGTCCAGCAGCTCATCCTCCTGCTTGCCGTTGCCCTGGCCGGTAACGGCTTCCACCGTGGAGGAGACCTCCTCAAGGGTTATCTCCTGATAGCGGGGCTTGCTTTCGTCCGTCTGCTGCCGCGTGAAGAAATCCATTATGCTTTCCACCTCTTCGTCGCTGACGAAGGCCGCCTGCGCGCGCACAGGCTTGCTTGCGCCGTTGGCATGGAACAGCATATCGCCGCGGCCAAGGAGCTTTTCAGCGCCGCCGCAATCCATTATTACTCTGGAATCCACGGCGGAGGAGACCGCCAGCGCTATGCGGCTGGGTATGTTGGCCTTGATGAGCCCGGTGATTATGTCGGTGGAGGGGCGCTGCGTTGCCACTATCAGGTGAATGCCCGCCGCACGGCCAAGCTGCGCTATGCGGCATATTGACTCCTCTACCTCCTTTGCGGCCACCATCATAAGGTCGGCCAGCTCGTCTATTATTATGACGAGCCTCGGCAGCCTTTCCGCTTGATCCTCCTGAAGCTCGTTGTATCTTGAGATGCTTCTGGCGTTGACCTTGGACATCTTCTTATACCGCTGATCCATCTCCATGACTGCCCACTTCAGGGCCCCCGCCGCCTTCTTGGGGTCGGTAACGACCGGCATGAGCAGATGCGGCATGGGCGCGTAGACCCTAAGCTCCACCTGCTTGGGATCCACCATTATAAGCCTAACCTCCTCCGGCGTTTTGCCGTATACGAAGCTAAGTATGATATCGTTTATGCAGACGCTTTTGCCGGAGCCCGTGGAGCCCGCGATGAGCAGATGTGGCATCCTGTCCAGATCCGCGCAAAGCACCTTGCCTGCAATATCCTTGCCTATGCCGAAGCGCAGCGCGCTTGCGCCGTCTGAAAACTCGCTCGATTCTATTACCTCCCTGAGCAGCACCGGCACTGTGTCCTTGTTGGGTATCTCTATGCCTATGGCGGATTTGCCGGGTATAGGCGCTTCTATCCTCACGCGGGGGGCGGCAAGGGCCAGCGCTATATCGTCGGAAAGGCTGGTTATCCTGTTTACACGCACGCCCTGAGCCGGGTGCAGCTCAAAGCGGGTTATGGTCGGGCCCACGCTGTAATTTATCACCGTTGCGTCTATATTGAAGCTCGCAAGGGTCTCCACCAGCTTCTTTCCCTTTGCGGCTGGGGATTCAATGCCCTTTGACAGCGTCAAGGCGGGCTTTTTTAGCAGCGTTATAGGCGGGCGCACGTATACCGGCGGCTCCGGCGCTATTGTGGCTTCTTCCTCGTCGCCCGCCGTCGCCTCGGCGGAAATCGCATCATGCTCCCTGTCGTATTCCGTATCCGATCCCATTTCATCGGGCAGCTCCTCCGGCTGCATGTCTATGGCGGTGAGCCTGCTGACGTCCGCCGGCTTAAGGGGCTTCAGCTCGCCGTCCTCCAGCCCGGAAAGTATGTCGAAGGGATCGCCGTCGTCGCTGCGCTTTGGCAGCTTCCCGTTCTGCGGCAGGAAGGAAATATCGCCATCCCAATCGTTTCGCGCATCATCCTCCCGGCGGCGCACGATATTGCTTTCATTATTTCTTTTGCGCCGGGGCTTTTGGGGCTCAGGTATGGTCGGCTCCGTACCCTCCTCGTTTTTGCCGAGCGTTTCGGTATAGAGCTCCTTGCCGTTACCGCGGCGCTTTTTCGGCTTTGGCGGGTATATCTGCTCTAAATCGTCAAAGGCGTGCTCATAGTCATACCGCGCCTGCCGCTCCGCCATGTCGCGGGCATGGGCCTGCTGCACCTTTTCCGAAACGGTTTCCACGCCGCTCCTTATGCCGCTGCCCACCTTCTGCCCAAAGGTACGTATGGAGAGCTTAGTGGCTACCAGAAATACTATAAACACCGCGGCGCCGAAGAAAATGTATGTGCCTGCTGCGCCTAACAGCTTCATGGAAGGATACGCCAGCAGCGCGCCCAGCAGGCCGCCGCCCTTGCAGTACAGCTTTCCGTACATATACGCATCGGAATAGTAGGCCGTCACCTTGTCAACCGTTATTTCGCCGCGGGCTGCGGTATGTATGATAACGAGAAGGCATACCACCCCGCCGGTTATCAGCCACAGCGTTGAGCCGCTTGCGGGTGATTTTGACATGGCGATGGAAAGCACGCCCAGGCCGGCGAGTATAAAGGGCGCTGCATAGCCGGTGATCCCGAACAGGCCAAAGGTAATATTTCTTGCCGCCCTTCCTATAACTCCTACCATATCCGTATATATTCCGGCAACGAGAAAAAGCGCAAGAGCGATAAAGCATATACCTATTATCTCCCTTTCGGTCTGCTCCTGCCTTTCCAGCTCGGCCTTTTTTACTTTCCTGCTCGAATTTGCCATCGGGTGTCCCTTTCTGAATTTACCTACCTATTATACACCATACATGCGCCTTTTTAAAGAAAAAAACAGGGGCTGCATTTTGCAGTCCCTGTGATTTGTCCTAACGATTACTCCTCGTCAAACTTGAAGCCGGCGAATTTATCCGCCAGAGAGGTGGTGGCCTTCTCTACGGGGGGCAGATCATATTCGTTCTCTTCGCGGCGCTGACGGCGGCGCTCTGCGCGCTCTGCCTCGCGGGCCTCGTTGGCGACCTTTGCGGCTTCGGCGGCGGCTGCGCGCTCAGCGGCACGCTCTGCGGCGACGCGCTCACGCTCTGCCTTTTCGGCTGCAAGCTGCTCTGCTACCTCGGGATTCTCCTCGAGGATGACGTCACGGCGGCTCAGGCTTATGCGCTTTGCCTCGGGGTTTACATCGAGAACCTTGCAGCGCACTACGTCGCCTACGTTGATCTCGTCCTCGACCTTCTCGATGCGCTTTACGCCCACCTGAGAGATGTGGATAAGGCCGTCGATGGTGGGCTCAAGGGCTACGAATGCGCCAAAGGGAACTATACGCACTACCTTGCCCTCTACAACGGAGCCTACGGGGTACTTCTCGGCAGCCATGGTCCAGGGCTTGGGCTGGAGCTGCTTATAGCCGAGGGATACGCGCTGCTTCTCAACGTCTACGTCCCGGATAAGGACTTCGATCTCCTGACCTATGGAAAGCACGTCGGAAGGATGCTTTACGCGGCCCCATGCTACATCGGTAACGTGTACCAGACCGTCAATACCGCCGATATCAACAAACGCGCCGAAATCGGTCAGGCGGCGTACAACGCCCTTTACCTTGGAGCCGACCTCAAGCCGGCCCCAAAGCTCCTTCTTGGCGGCCTCGGCCTCTTCCTTCATAACCGCCTTGCGGGATGCTACGATGCGCTTGCGGGACTTATCGACCTCGATGATTTTGACCTTGAGATCCTTGCCTACGAACTCGCCGATGTTCTCGACGTACTTGGTAGAGAGCTGAGACGCGGGGATAAAGGCGCGGATACCGTTTATGGTGGCGATCAGGCCGCCCTTTACGACTTCCTTGCCCACTGCGTCAAAGGTCCTATCCTGCAGGTTCTCTTCGTCCTGCATAAGGTTGTCCCAAAGCTTCTTGCTCTCAACGTTCTTGCGGGAGAGCAGCACATTGCCCTCGCCGTCGTTCACCTTAATGACTTCAACCTCGATCTCGTCGCCAACCTTGACAACATCTTCAGGATTGACTTCAGTATCAGAAGAGAACTCGTTGCGTGGAATAAACCCGTCGGACTTATAGCCAATGTTTACGCATACTTCGCCGTCCACAATCTGCACGACGGAGCCATTGATGATCTGTCCGTTCCTGATGCGTACAAGTGTCTTTTCAAACACTTCCTCGAAGCTGGGCTCGGCAGCTTCAGCGGTTTCGGCAACGGGTTCCTGGACGGCAGTTGCTGCTACCGCCTCTACTTTTTCTTCTTCGGGGCTTGCAGCCATCGTCTTTTCCAGTTCGCTCATTCTTTCAATAACCTCCAATATAATCCATTTCGGCGTCGATGCGCCTCCAACAACCCCTATTATATCATTGATATCAATATTTTCAAGGGTTATTTCGCCTACTTTTGCCAGAGAATCAACGGTTTTACAATACTTTTTACATATCGCACACAGTTTTTGTGTATTTGAGCTGTGATGACCGCCTATCACGAGCACGCGAGTACATTTTTTACTCAGCTCCGCCGCCTCGTTCTGCCGCAGCCTGGTAGTCTCGCAAATGGTATCGAAGGATACCAGCTTATCGCATCTTCCCCTTATCGCTTCCTCTGTTTCACGGAAACATTCCTCCCTGGCGGTGGTCTGGGACACGAGGCAGCACCTATGCATATATGCAAGTTCCCGTGCCTGCTCCGGGCTCGACACCACGGCAGCGCCCCTTGCCCAGCCCTGTATGCCCTTCACCTCCGGATGCCTGCTCTCGCCGAATATCACGACGGAATATCCCTCGTCCGAGTGTTTTTTGACTATGTTGTGTATACGCTTTACGAACGGGCAAGTGGCGTCCACGGCATAAAGCCCCAATTCGCGACACCTGTCTATCTCCCCCGGCGCTACGCCGTGGGAGCGTATTATGACATGGCTGCCGGCGGGTATCTCCTCGAGCTTTTCGGCGGGTATTATCCCCTCGGCGCGAAGCTGGTCTATTACGGTAAGGTTATGTATGAGCTCGCCGTATGTGTATACCGTGCCGCAGCCTTCCGCCTCTTTTCGGGCTATCTCTATGGCCCGCTCCACGCCGAAGCAGAAGCCTATATTGCCTGCCGGAATGATCTTCACTTCATATCCTCCAGCTTTGCTTTAAGCCCCTCAAAGGCGGCGGTGAGCCGGTTGGTAAACTCATCAGACATTTCGCTGCGGCTGAGGCCTTCCAAGCCCTCCCTGCTCACAGGCTCCCCTACGATCATCCTGAACCGCATGGAGTCATAGCACTTGGGATCGATATAGATCGGTATTACCGGCGCGCCTGATTTAAGCGCCAGGAACGCCGTGCCCTTTTCCAGCTCGTCCAGCTCTCCCGTGACCGATCTCTTGCCCTCCGGGAATATGCCGAACACCTTGCCCTCATTGAGCACCTCCATAGCCCGCTTAAGGGAGGCTATATCAGCTGTATGCCGGTTCACGGGGAACACCATGAGCCCCCTGAAGAACGCCTTGCCCAAGCCGCTGAAAAGCTCCTTCTTCGCCATAAAGTGTACTATCCGCGGAGAGAGGAAGGCTATCATCACGGGATCCAGCATGGATATATGGTTGCAAGCGTATATCGCGCCCCCCTTTACCCGCAGCCCCTTGAGGTTGTAGACCTGAGGCCGCATTATTATCATAAAAAGCGGCCAGAGCAGATATCTGAAAAGTATATAAAGCATTACCTATGCGCCTCCGTCCCAAGGTTTCTGAGATTCTTAATCACGGCGTTCACCGCCTCGTCTATCGTAAGGTCGGTGGTGTCTATAAGTATAGCCTCCGGCAGCCTCAGCAGCGGCGCAAAGGCCCTGTGGCTGTCGTTGTAGTCGCGCTCCGCTATGTCCCTCGCCATCTCCTCCACGGTCATGCCGTCGTCCCTGCCCTTTTGCTTAAGCTCCAGCAGCCTGCGGCGGGCGCGCTCGTCCACGGAGGCGGTAACGTAAAACTTATTCTCACATTCGGGTATCACATAGGAGCCTATCTCACGCCCGTCCATTACCACGTCAGAGGTGTGGGCGATATTGCGCTGTATCTGCGCCAGCTTTATTCGTACGTCCGGTATTGCGCTTATATCGGAAGCGCCCCGGGATATTTCCGGCGTCCTTATAAGCTCCGAAACGTCCTCGCCGTCCAGATAGGTATGCTGGATCCCATCGATATTTTTCGCGTATATCTCTGTGCGCTCAAGAAGGGGCAGCACCCGCTCCTTATCATTGGCATCTATGCCCTCCCGCATGGCCTTTAGCGCCATCGCCCGGTACATGGCTCCCGTATCGAGATAGAGTATGCCCAACTTTTTGGCTACCGCCTTGGCGACCGTGCTCTTGCCCGCGCCTGCGGGGCCGTCTATGGCTATATTTATCATCATTTATTCACCTCGCGCTATCTTACTGACCTGCCCGCAAGCACGCCCGTAGAATAAGCTATTTGCAGGTTAAAGCCTCCGGTGTATCCGTCCACGTCGATTATTTCTCCAGCGAAAAACAGCCCCGGCGCCAGCTTGGACTCCATGGTAGAGGGGTCTATCTCCTTTACGCTCACGCCCCCTCTGGTTATTATCGCCTCTTCAACAGGCAGGGCGTGATCTACTGTAAGCGGTATGCACTTGACGGTTTTAACCAAGGACTCCCTCATGGCCTTTGTAAGGGAGCTTATGCCCGTTTCCGCAGGCACGCCGGATATGCTTATGACCTCCGGTATGAGCCTCGACGGAAGCAGGTCGTTAAGCCCGTTTATAAGCTGCCTGCGCTGATACTTTTCAAAGTCCCGCAAAACGCGCCTGTCCAGCTCGTCGTGGCTTAGGCCGGGCTTCATGTCTATGGTGAGCCGCGTGCCCTCAGGGCTATCCGCTATCCTGCTGCTGGCGCTTAGCACCAGCGGGCCGGACACCCCGAAATGCGTGAAAAGCATCTCGCCCAGCTCCTCGTATACCAGCCTGTTCTTCTTGTCGTATGCCCTGAGGGTGACGTTTTTAAGCGAAAGCCCCGCCAGCCTCCCCGGCCAGTCCTCTACCGTGGCAAGCGGTATGAGGGACGGGCGTATGTCCGTCACAGTATGGCCGAGATTTTTTGCAAAGGCATAGCCCGCGCCGGTAGAGCCGGTCGTCGGATAGCTCGCGCCTCCGGTGCAGAGTATCACCGCGTCAAAGCCCTCTTTGCACCCGTTTATTGTAAGCTCAAAGCCGCTGTCGGCCTTCCGTATGCCGGATACCTCGGTATTGAGCCGGAGTTTGGCCCCGCTTCTGTTCAAGTGCCGGGTAAGCGCCTTTATTACGTCGCTGGACTTGTCCGATGCGGGAAACACGCGCTTGCCCCTCTCTATCTTAGTAGGCACGCCGTTTGCGTTTATAAGCTCCACAATATCGGCGTTGGAAAAGCCGTACAGCGCACTGTACAGGAACTTAGGGTTCCTCGGTATGTTGGCAAAAAAATCGTCGGTATCGCAGCCGTTGGTTATGTTGCAGCGCCCCTTACCCGTCAGGAACAGCTTTTTGCCCAGCTTTTCATTTTTTTCGAGCAGCACGGAAGCATGGCCGCAGTCAGCCGCCGCCGCTGCCGCCATTATTCCCGCCGGGCCGCCGCCTATTACAGCTACCCTGCTCATTCGTTATCCCTGTCGTCTGTATTGGACGCTATATAAACGTTGTGGCTCTTCCATATACCTTCAAGCTGGTTCAGCCGCTCGTACACCTCGTCCTTCCTTCTAAGGCCCGCGCCCACTATGAGGGCGTTTATAAGGCTCAACGGTGCGGCAAGGGAATCGGCAAAGGAAGCCATATCGCTGCGCGCCACCAGCACGCTGTCCGCAAGCTCGGCTATCGGGGAGAACATGCTGTCCGTTATGGCAGTGACGTATGCGCCCTTGCTCCTTGCAAAGCTAAGCGCCTCCACCGCCTTGGAGGAATATCTGGGGAAGCTTATGCCTATGCACATATCCTTGTCGCTTATGCGAAGCATCGTTTCATAGACGGTATTGTTCACTATACATACTTCGTCCAGTATGAAGTTGAGGTAATACCCCAAAAACTGTGCCAACGGCGCCGCGCTCTTTATGCCCACGATATATATCTTGCGCGCCTTGAGCATGTGGTCAATTACGACGTTGAAGGTGCCGGTATCCACAGACTCTATGGTGGACCTTATATTGCTTATGTCCGACTTCAATACGGTTGAAAGCACCTCGTCCTGAGAAAGCTCCGACGTGAGCTGTATACGCTGCACCGTGGTGAGGCGGTTGCGTATCATCTCCTGAAGGGAGCGCTGGAGCGCGGGATATCCGTCATAGCCCAAGGCATACGCAAAGCGGACGACAGTGGATTCGCTTACGCCCACGGTTCGGCCCATTTTCGATGCGGTGATGAACGCCGCCCTGTCGTAATTGTCTATTATGTAGTTGGCAAGGAGCTTCTGCCCCTTGCTGAAGGAATTGTAATGCTGATTTATCCGCGCGAGAAGATCCACGTTTTCCATGCTTATATCGACCCTTCCTCGTATATTTTTTATTGATTCAGCCGCTTAAGGGCGGCATAATCCGTAAAGTCGGTAAGTATCGGCGTGACGGAAACAAAGCCCTCGGCCGTCCAGCGCTCGTCGTTGTCCGCCTTCATATCACCGTCATACTCGCTCCGCACAGGCCACCAATAGTATTCGCAGCCGCGTGGATCCACCCGCTTTTCAAAGGGCAAATAGTATGTCCTCCTTGAAAGGCCGGTAAACTTCACGCCCTTGAGCTCATCATAGGCGAGGTCGGGCACGTTCACGTTGTACAGCAGGCTGCCGCTTTCAATGAAATCGTCAAAAAGCTCCGCCGCCACCCTTGCCGGCACGGAAAAATCCTCCGAGGTGAGGTTGCACATGGATACAGCCATCGAAGGTATGCCCATCAGCGCTCCTTCCTTCGCCGCGGATACCGTGCCCGAATAATGCACGTCCATGCCAAGGTTATAGCCGTGGTTCACTCCGGTTATGACCGCGTCCGGCTTGAAATTCAGCGCGTTGCAGCCCGCTATCACGCAATCCACCGGAGTGCCGCTTACCCGGTAAGCCTCAATATCGCCATTAAAGCCGGAAAGCTCCGTCCTGTATATTCTTAGAGGCGACGTAAGGTCTATGGAGTGGCTGGCTCCGCTGCGCTCGTGGTCAGGCGCGACGACCATCACCTGATGCTTTTTTGAAAACTCCGCAACGATGGCCCTGATGCCCGCTGCGTGTATACCGTCATCATTTGCAATAAGTATTCTCATGTTTTTCATCTTCCCTGTATTTGTGAAAAAGCCGACGGCTTTCAACTGCAGTTATTGTATCAAATAGCGTTTGTTTTGGCAATATAAAAGCATAAGATGAAGGGGCTGCATTTTATGCTTCATAAGAAGGAATTATGCAACACTTCCTGCTATAATCTTCTTCTATATACGAGGCCGCGGAGCGCCGTTCGGCAGGCCCGCAAGCGTCCTTTATTCATAAAAAGCCCCCGTTTGTCGGGCGGCATGCAATACCCTCCGGCAAACGGGGAACATTTGATATTGATAGGCTTTGCTGCTTACTGCGATTGGCCCAAGGAAGATTATTCTTCTTCGTCCTCGTCCTTCTGAGCATTCTCGATGATCTTCTTAGCCTCGAATGCAGGGACGTCCTCATAGCGCACAAAGTGGCTGGTGAAGGAGCCGCGGGCCTGGGTCATGGAGCGCAGGTCGGTAGCATACTTGAACATCTCGGAGAGAGGGGCCTCCGCCACTACCTCGGTGCCTTCCTCGCAGGGGTTCATGCCGAGCACGCGGCCGCGGCGGCTGGACAGATCGCCCATGATGGCGCCGGTGTACTCGTTGGGAACGGTGATGTTGTACTGATAGATGGGCTCTATCAGGGCAGGCTGTGCCTTGGCGCAGGCTTCCTTGTAGGCAAGGCGCGCGGCGCTCTTGAACGCCACTTCCTTGGAATCCACGGGATGATACTTGCCGAAGAACAACGTGGCCTTTACGCCGATCATGGGATAGCCTGCAAGCACGCCGCGCTTCATGGCCTCGCGGGTACCCTTTTCCACTGCCGGAATGTATTCCTTGGGAACGACGCCGCCGACGATGGCGTTTACAAACTCGAAGTCCTCGCCGTTGGTGAGGGGCTCAAAGCGCATGTTGACCACGCCGAACTGGCCGCTGCCGCCGGTCTGCTTCTTATGCTTACCTTCGGCTTCAGCAGTACCGCGGATAGTCTCGCGGTAAGGTATGCGAGGATCGGATATCTGGGCCTCAACGCCGGTCTTGTTCTTGAGCTTTGAGCAAAGGACGTCGATATGTACCTCGCCCAGGCCGCAGAGCAGCATGTCGCCGGTCTCCGCGTTCTTCTCAAGGGCCATGGTGGGGTCTTCCTCGAGCAGCTTGTTAAGGCCGGCAAAGACCTTGTCCTCTTCTCCCTGCTTCTTGGCGGAAACAGCCAGCTTGATGCAGGGCTCGGGGAACTTGATGGCTTCGAACTGCACAGGCGCGGAGGCGTCGCACAGGGTATCGCCGGTAGCGGTATACTGGAGCTTGGACAGCACGCCTATATCGCCTGCGATGAGCTTATCCACGGGGGTGACCTTCTTGCCGCGCATGACGCCGGGGGCAGAGGGCTTCTCGGATTTCTCCTCGCGGGTATTGTAAGGTACGACGTCCGCGCTGAGCACGCCGCTGTATACTTTAAGTATGGAATACTTGCCGAACTGGTCAATAACGGTCTTGATGACCTGAGCCGCAAACTTGCCGTCCTGCTTCACTTCGACTGCATCTCCGGTCTTGGGGTTGATGGCCTTGGGGGCCTTAGCCATGGAGGCGGGGGGCATATACTTGACCAGATTGTCCATCAGGGTGTATACGCCGATGTTGGGCTGTGCGGCGCAGCAGCAAACGGGGGTGATGTCGCCGTTCAGTATGCCATTGTTCAGTCCGGCGATTATCTCCTCTCGGGAGAGCTCGCCTTCCTCAAAGAACTTCTCCATGAGGGCTTCATCGGTCTCGGCGGCCGCCTCGGTAAGGGCCTCATAGACCTCCTGCGCCCTTGCGGACAGGTTGGCGGGGATATCGCAATCCTTCTCGCCCTTGCCGTCGTACTTCTTGGCGATCATGTGGACGGTGTCCACATAGCCTACCAGCTTGCCGCCTTCCATTATGGGAAGCTGTATGGGGACTACGCTGGGGCCGAACTTTTCGTTAAGCTCGTTCATGACCTTGTCGAAATTGGCGTTTTCGCGGTCCATCTGATTTACTACGATCATACGGGGCTTGCCGGACTTCTTGCACATGGCCATGGCCTTCTCGGTGCCTACGACAGGGCCGGATACGGCGCCGACGACGATAAGAGCGGAGTCAGCCATTGCCATTGCCGCAGTAACTTCACCGTAAAAATCGAAGAAACCGGGAGCGTCTATGATATTTACCTTTACGTCCTTCCACTCGTAGGGGGCGAGAGCGCAGTTGATGGAGATAGCGCGCTTTACCTCCTCGGGGTCGTAGTCGGTGGTGGTGGTTCCGTTCTCAACCTTGCCGAGGCGCTCAAGGAGGCCGGCATTGAAGAGCATGGCCTCGGTAAGGGTAGTCTTGCCCTCGCCGCCGTGGCCGAATACTCCTATGTTGCGGATGTTTGCTGCGGTATAGTTCTTCATTTCAATCCCCCTAAGGTGTAATATAAATAATTGAATAGCTTATTCGTGTGCATTTTTGCGCCAAGCATACGCATAAAGCACCAACAAATAGTTTACCAGATAAAGCCGCCTTTTGTAAACTGTTTTTATCGGATTTATTGGCACATTTGACGCTTATTTAGTCAAACAGGCCGGAAGTCCTGCCGCCTACCAGCTCGTCGCCCAACTCGTTGGTGTCCCCCAGCGTAACGTCTACCGTCATTTTCTCGTCGCCACGCATGATCTCCAAGCTTATGGTATCCCCCACCTGTTTATTCTTAACATACTCCACGAAGTCGCTCTGGGTCGTAACGCTTATGCCGTCGTAGGCCGTCACAATGTCGTCCACCTTGAGGCCAGCCTTGTGCGCGGGGCCGTTCTTGGTCACGCTGTAAATCAATATTCCGGGGTGTATGTCATATTCCTCCGCACTTTCGGCGGTTATCTCTATGACATTTACTCCGAGGCCGGGGCGGACCACATGGCCCTTGGTTATAAGATCCTCCGCCACATCCATGGCCTTGTTGATGGGTATGGCAAAGCCGAGGCCCTCGGCACTTATGGTGTTGCCGTATTCATCATAGCCTGCAAATATGTTCTTCGCGGTAGTTATGCCTATCACCTCGCCCTTCATGTTAAGCAGGGGGCCGCCGCTGTTGCCGGGGTTTATGGCCGCGTCGGTCTGCAAATATTCGTTTTCGCGGCCGTCTATGGTCACGTTTCTCGAGGTCGCGCTGATTATGCCGAAGGTCGCCGTGCCCGCCAGCTCGCTGCCTGAGGGGTTTCCTATGGCGATAGCGAAATCGCCCACCCGCACATTTTCAACGCTGCCCAGCGCCAGCGGCTTAAGGCCCTCTTTTTTTACATAGAGCACCGCTATATCCATGGCGGAATCATAGCCCACCACCTCGGCGTCTATCTCCTGCTTTTCATTGTCCGGCAATGTGACCGTTACCTTGCTCGCGCCCCTTATGACGTGGGCGTTTGTCAGTATATAGCCCTCGCTGGAGATCACAAAGCCGCTGCCGTAGCCCGCAAGCTCTTCCCTGCCCTTGAGCTTTTCGTACGAATTGACGCCTACCACGCTTTCAAAGGTCTGCTCCACTATATCCGGGGCGGGGTTTGCGGTGTCTGAAATGACGGGGGGCTGACCGTCCAGCGCCGGCATTTCGCGCCCTGCGTACTGCTTCTTTTCCGGCTCCTGATATTCCTCGTCCTCCGCGGGCTTGCCGCTTCCCGGCTTTTTGTCGCCGAAATGCCACTCAAAGCCGAAGCCGCCGTCCTTATCATCGCCGGGAAGTATGCTCTCCGCTGCCTTCCTAATGCCGGAAATCGCCATCGTCGTGGCGCAGCTTCCCACGGCCATGCCCAGCAGCAGGCATAGTATGCCAACTAATATATAACCCGCGCAGTTGTTCTTCCCGTTTTTCCTTTCCCTCGGCATGGCATCGTGCTGATAATAGCCGCCGGTGCTTTGCTCCTGGTTCCGTTCGTTCATCTCATTGTATTCTTCCATATACTGGCCTCCGTATGCTTAGGCTTTTTTCTGTGCAGCGCCCTTGACGCTTCGCTCCGCAGCGCTGAGTGTAAAGGTAAAGCTCGTTCCCTTACCAAGCTCAGACTCCACGGTTATATCCTGATCGTGCTGATCTATTATTCGCCTGACTATTGCAAGGCCGAGGCCGGTGCCGGCGCTTTCCCCGGGTGTGTGGGCCTTTTCCGCCTTGTAGAACCTCTCGAAAAGATGCGGTATGCTGTCCGCGTCTATGCCCTTGCCGGAATCCCTGACCGTCACCGTAACGACCCTTTTCCTGACCTTGGTGATAAGCCAAAGGCTGCCGCCCTCCGGCGTAAACTTTATGGCGTTATCTATGAGATTCCGCACCACCTGGGCTATCTGGCCCGGATCCGCCTCGACGGCTATCTTCTCAGGCTTCATGTCCAACTCCACGTTTATCCTCTTGGCGTCTATCCTTGCCTCGAAGGTGAGCATGGTCCTCACTATAAGCTCATTTATATCAAATATTTCTTTCTTTATCACTACCTGTCCGGACTCGATGCGGGCAAGATCTAACAGATCATTCACCATCGATGTCATGCGCCGGTTCTCGTTTATGACTATGCCCAGATATTTGGCGTGATCCTCCGGCGCTATGGTGCCGTCCTGCATAGCCTCGAGGAAGCCCCGCATGGAGGTGAGCGGCGACCTGAGCTCGTGGGAAACGTTGGCGACAAAGCTCCTTCTGGCCTCCTCCAGCGTATTCAGCTCAGATGCCATTATGTTGAAGCTCTTGCCGAGCTGGGCCACCTCGTCGGTGCCCTCGCTTTTTACGCGGAGGTCGAACTCGCCCTTGGAGTAGCGCATCACGATATTGTTCATTTCTGTGATGGGCTTGGTCATTCTGCCCGTGATGTACGATACCGCCAGCATCGCCAGCACCACTCCTATGCAAGAATACAGCATTACGTCCATCGTCACCTGACGTATGGATTCCTGTATGCGGCTGGTGTCCGTATGCAGCACCAGGGCCGCTATCACATTGCCGTTTTCATCCGTTATTGGCCCCGTAAGCGACAAGGTGGGCATATCCACCCTGTCCCCCAGCATTTTTCTTATCTCGGTCTTTTTTCCGCCGTAAAGTATACCGCTGGTGACGTCAGATATGTCCATATCGTCGCAGCCCGCCCATTTTGCGGTGGATTCCTCGTCTATGAACACGCACCGCCCCAGGCTTTCGTCCGCAAACTGAAGTATGACCATCGCATCGTACTTTCTCGCGATAGTCAAAAGCTCCTTCTCCGCCACGGCGCGCTTGGCGCCGTCTATGTAGCGCTCCGTCACGGATGCGCTTATCTCCTGCGCCTCCCGCTTGAGCTCGTCGCGCTTTTCGGTTTTGTACTGGTTCTGGAACACGCTCCCCACGGTAAAGCCGAGCAGCATCAGCAGCCCCAGCGTCACCGAAAGGTATGTGGTCAGCATCCTTGAAAACAGCGTTTTGAACATATTGCCGATGTTCCCGTTAAATATCTCCGTCTATTTAGCTACATCAAACTTATAGCCCACGCCCCAAACGGTCTTGAGCTGCCACTCGTCCCTCTCGCCCAGCTTTTCCCTGATGCGCTTTACGTGAACGTCCACCGTTCTGGAGTCTCCGAAAAAGTCAAAGCCCCATACCTGCTCCAGGAGCTGCTCTCTTGTGAATACCTTTCCCGGGCGGGAGGCGAGAAAATACAAAAGCTCTATCTCCTTCGGCGGCATTTCCACGGGCTTGCCGTCCAGCAGCACCGAGTAGTTATCCAGGGATATTACAAGATTGTCAAAGGATACCTTCTTTTCCTCGCCCTGCCCGCCGCTTCTGCGCATTACCGCATTTATGCGGGCGATGAGCTCCTTCGCCTCAAAGGGCTTTACCATATAGTCGTCGGCGCCGAGATCCAGCCCCTGTATGCGGTCCATGGTATCGCCCTTTGCGGTGAGCATTATGACCGGAACGTCGCTCTCCTCACGTATCTTGCCGAGCACCTCCCAGCCGTCCATGCCGGGCAGCATCACGTCCAGCACCACCAGGTCGGGCTTTGCCCTGTGGAATGAATCGAGGGCGGTGTCACCCCGCTCACAGGTGGTCACGGTACACCCTTCTTTTTTAAGGTACATTTCGATTATCGCAAGTATATTGCGGTCGTCGTCTATTACCAATATCGATTTTTTATCCATTTACAGTACGCCTTTCGCTTATTTTTCTTTATTTGCCGCCGCAGCACAGCTTTGCTCGTCCCTTACGGCTATGCCGTTTCTCAGCAGCAGCGCCGCCGTAACGCCGACGCCCTGCCTGAGCGTGCCTGTAAAGCTGCCGTCGTAGATAAAGCCCGATCCGCAGGAGGGGCTCCTCGCCTTGAGCACAGCCTCTGCGACGCCGAATTTTCTGCATATCGCCAAGGCTGCTTCGGCTCCCCTTATGTACTGCGCCGTAACGTCCTCGCCGGCATTGTTCACGACCCTCGCCCTGCCGCACAGTACATCGAACCCGTCGCCGCCCTGTATCTCGGCGGGCGGGCGGGGCGTGTCCAGCCCGCCGAGCACCTCCGGACATATACATACGGCGCCCGCTTTGACAAGCTCCTGCGCCGCAATATTCGGTTTTGCCATGCCGTCATAGCGGCAGGGCGTGCCGTTCAAGCACTCTGAAACTGCTATCATCAATGATACCACCCAAATATGAACCTGGTATGAATAAATCCGCAAAAACAGACCAAATAAGCCGTTATGCGGGGCTTATCACTGCTTTGCCTCCTTGAGCGTGACCACCGTTACGCCCGCGTCACCCTCGCCGTAGTTGCCGAGGCGGAAGGACTTTACCCGCTTATTCGTGCGGAGGTAATCCTGTATTCCGGCGCGCAGCGCGCCTGTGCCCTTGCCGTGTATTATATTTATTTCGGTAAGGCCGGAGAGCACCGCGTTGTCTATGTACCTGTCTACCACCAATATGGCGTCGTCCACCAGCATGCCCCTGATGTCCAGCTCCATACCTACCTGACGGTCCTTTTCAAGGCGGATCTTTCCCACGCCCCTTTGCGGCGTGTCGTCCTGCATCATGCGAAGATCCGCGAGCTTGGCGTTGAGCTTCATCACCCCAGCCTGCACCTGCACCTCGCCCTTGGAATCCGGCTTGGAAAGCACCGTCGCCTTTTTATCGAGGGATACTATCCTTACCGTATCCCCGGGATTGACCGTCTTGGGCGGTTTGGTACCGTCCTCCTTGTTTAGCACCAGCTTTTCCGCAAGGTCGTCCCGGCGCTTGCGGAGGGCGTCGCGGGACTGCTGTATCACCCTGTCCGCCGCGCTCCTGTCCACGCCCTTTATGCTGCGTATATCGGCTATGAGCTTATCCATTTCGCGGCGCGTATCCTCTACTATGCGCCGCGCCTCGTCCTTGGCCTTCGCCTGATATTTTGCCCTGTCCGCCTCCAGCCTCCTGCGTTCGGCCTCGGTTTCCTGCCGGAGCCTGTCAAGGTCGCGCCGCGCCGCGCTGGCCATCGCCCTCTCCTCCTCCGCCAGCTGATAGCGGCTCTGGGCGCTGGAGATTATATCCTCGAAGTGTACGTCCTCGCCCTTGAGGTACGTCCTCGCCCTGTCTATCACGCCCTCGTCCAGCCCCAGCCGCTTGGATATTTCAAAGGCGTTGGACTTGCCGGGTATGCCTATAAAGAGCCTGTATGTGGGGCAGAGCCTGTCAACGTCAAACTCCATGGAGGCGTTTTCTATGCCGTCGTGGGTAAGCGCGAAGGCCTTGACCTCGCTGTAATGGGTAGTGGCGACGGTGACAGTGCTGCGGGAATGAAGCTCCTCCAGTATGCTCATCGCAAGGGCCGCCCCTTCCACAGGGTCAGTGCCCGCCCCCAGCTCATCCAGCAGCACGAGAGAGCTTCCGTCAGCCTCCTTGAGTATGCCGACTATGTTTGTCATGTGTGATGAGAAGGTGGAGAGCGACTGCTCTATCGACTGCTCGTCGCCTATATCCGCGTACACGCTGTCGAATACGGATATCTCGCTGCCTACGTCCGCAGGTATGAACATCCCGCTTTGGGTCATCAGCACAAAGAGCCCCACGGTCTTTAGCGTCACGGTCTTGCCGCCGGTGTTCGGGCCGGTGATTATTAGCGTCCTGAAATCGCGGCCCAGCCATATATCTATGGGGCGCACGGCTTCCTTTGGTATGAGAGGGTGCCGCCCCTGCACTATGCGTACGTAGCCCGTATTATTGAGCCTGGGCTCCGCGGCGTTCATATCGCGGGCCAGCTTTGCCTTGGCAAACGCCAGATCCATATCGCCGAGTATGCTTATGTTCTCGTTTATCTCGCTGCCGTAGGGCGCAACCATTGCCGTAAGCTCTGAGAGTATGCGCTCTATCTCCTGCTGCTCCTCGGCTATGAGCTTTTTATACTGGTTGCCCAGCTCCACCACCGCGGCGGGTTCTATAAAAAGCGTCGCCCCGCTGCCGGATTGATCGTGTATCAGCCCCGGCACGTTCTGACGGTATTCCTGCTTTACCGGGATAACGAACCTGCCGTTGCGTATGGTTATGAGAGGCTCCTGAAGGTATTTTGAGTAGGCGGCGGAGCGTATCATGCTGCCCAGCCGCTCGCGCACCTTATCGTTGGTCTGGCGCATGGAGCGGCGTATCCTGGAAAGCTCCGGCGACGCCCCGTCGAATATCTCATCCTCCCCCAATATGCAGCGGTCTATCTCCTCCTCCACCAACCGGTGGGTGGAGATGTACCCTGCGAGATTGCTCAGCAGAGGAACGTTTTCCTCCCTCTCTATGACCTCCCTTGCAAGGCGGGAAACGCGCAGGCAGCGCGATATGCCGATAAGCTCGGCCGGGGATACGAACAGCGCCGCGTGTATGCGCTTCAGGCATTCCCGCATATCCGGAAAGCTGTCTATGGGGGAGCGTCCCGTGCGTATTATCACCGCCTCCGCCTCCGCCGTTAAAGCCAGCGCCGACCTTACCTTATCGAACGTATCGTAAGGCCCCATGCCCTCTGCAAGCTCCGCGCCCGTACAGGTGGCGGTCTTGGCCTTGAGCATTTCGGCTATTTTGTCGTATCCAAGCGTTTTTAAAACCTTTTCCTGCATATCCATCTCCGAATTTAATCCACCGCCCTGTTCCAGTGCCCACGGGTGGCGTTTTTCGCCGGGGATACATTTTCCCCGTCTCTCGCCGCCATGGCGGCCGCTATGCGCTCCCTCACCTTTTCAGGGCCCTCGTCGTAAAATGCGAGCTGCACCGCCTCGGGCCTCGGCAGCTCGCCGTATAGGTCCGTTATGTCTGTAGGCAGGCAGTTGAGCAGCCGCACAAGGCAGCCGTCCTCCTGCCGGATATTGCAAAGAGGGAATCTTCTGCCGCCCTCGTCGGTCATTTCCCCGGGGAAGCCGCCGCAGCCGCGGCACCCTTTATATTCCTTCACCGGACAATGGCGAAGCTGCATAAGCTGCGCCCTGCCGTATATGCTCACGGCAGTACCTTCCCCCGAAATATCCCGAAGCTGTGGCTTGGTAAGCTCCAGCGAAAGCATTGCCCGGTCAAAGCCCATATCCTTATACGCCTGCACGGTATAGCCGTTCATGGCGTTCATTTGCGTACCCGCTATCTTGAGGGGCAGGCTCCTTATAAGCCCTATCTGGCCTATATTTGCCGCTATACCGCCGTCTATCAGGCCGCTTTCGATTATCTTCATAATCTTCTCCTCTTCCTTATGGCTTATTATTGCCACGGGAAGCGATATCAAAAGCCTGCCGCTTCCTTTGAGCGCCGCGGCCTCCTCAAACGCCGCAACGTCAAACTTCCACGGCTCCAGCGCCACCTCATCGGCTCCCGCGCCGAACGCCGCCCTCGCCTGCTCCGGCGTGCTCGCTATGACGGTTATCTTAGTGCGCTCCGCAGGCCGGTTTTTAAGTATTGGGGCGTCGCCGCTGCCGCAGCCTCTTCTAAGGTGCAACGATTCTGTCAGCTTTGCGGAGGCGTCCCTTCGCAGTGCGTTTACCGCGCTCATGGGGAGGAAGGCGTTTTCATCGATATCCGCCCTCATACCCGCGCATATAAATGGCGTATCCCCCAGCTTCCGGGCCTGCTCCATATACCTTTCGGCGGTTTGAGGTTTTTGGGCGGGCTGCACGACGTCGCCCACGGCCGCCGCGATATGCTCCCCTAAGCCCATGGAGAGCCTTGCGGCCTCGCCCACGCGCAGGTGCAGCTCCATTTCCACGGGCTGCTTGCGCGTATCCTTGGCGTAGCTGCCCGCGGCTTCCTGTATAAGCTCCCTCGACCTGTCGCTTACCGCTATGCAGCCGGTATGGGCGTCATCCCCGTAAAAGTAGCCGGTGCAGCCGCCGCCGCGGTCGAACATATCTAACATGCGCTTCTTATGGCGGGCAATTTTCGCTTTGCCCGCGCCGTCCAGTGCGTCCCTATACGCCCGCGTAACCACCGCCACGTATTCCGCACGCTTCATGCGGCCCTCTAATTTTATGCAGCTTACGCCGGCCCGCTCCAGCTCCCCGAGATGCTCTATCATGCATAGGTCGCCGAGGCTGAGATCGTATTCGTCCTTGCCCGGCATGTCGCCCAGCCCCATTCGCTTGCGGCAGGGCTGCGCGCAGGTGCCGCGGTTGCCGCTCCTTTCCCCCGCCATGGAGGAAAGCAGGCAGGCGCCCGAAAAGCTCATGCAAAGCGCCCCGTGAGCAAAGGCCTCGAGGGATATGGGGGTGTTCTTGTGTATATATTCTATCTCTCGAAGCGGCACCTCGCGGGACAGCACCACCTGCTCGAAGCCCAGCTTTTCGGCCACCCTCGCGCCGTTCAGCCCGTGTATGCCCATTTGGGTGCTGGCATGTAGGGGAAGCTCCGGAATATTTTTTCGTATGAGAGCTGCAAGGCCAATGTCCTGCACTATTGCGGCATCGGCTCCCGTTCTGCATAAAAATTCAGCGTATTTAAGCGCGGCGGGCATTTCCCTATCCAGCAAAAGGGTGTTAAGCGTGATATTGACCTTTACTCCCCTTTCGTGGCAGTAATCTATGGCAAAAGCAAGCCCCTGCTCGTCAAAATTCGCAGCGAACCTTCTGGCATTGAACATGCTTCCGCCAAAGTATACCGCGTCCGCCCCGTTCTGCACGGCGGCGACCAGCGCCTCCCGGCTGCCCGCCGGGGAAAGAAGCTCCATCATAGATAAACCAGCCTTTAAAAAAACGGCTCAGGATAAACCTCGAGCCGCGTATTTGAAGATATAATGTTACTTTGCCCCTGCGGCAGCCTTGCTCTCAAAGGGGCGCTTTACGGGGGACTGCTGCCTCGGCATCTCTCTAAGCTCGGATATGCGTGAATCCAGGGCGTCGTAATCCTCGCGCAGCTTATGCAGCTCATCCGAAAGATTCAGAGCGGCCATTATGAGACAGTTAGCCGTGCTGAGGTTGGGATAAGAGCGCTGCACCTCATCGACCTTGCCGTTTACATATTCCGCTATCCTGCGGATATACTCCTCGCTGTCATCGGCCGAAAGGCGAAGCTCCTGCCCAGCCACGTTTATAGTTACATGAGTTTTATCCATTGAATCATACCGCCATATAAAATAATATATATAGTTTCCCTTATATGGAAATTATACAATAAGTTGTGTTATATGGCAATAGCTGCATCAAATTTTTATGCCGCGCCGCTTTTCCCGAAAATCTCATTTTTTTTCCTTCGTATCTGCGCCCCATATCTCGCGGATATTATATATTATTCAGTGTTATGCATAAAGATTTACCGAAAAAATATATTATTTGCTATTGACAGGTTTAAATTATGGTGCTAAAATTCCACCATCGAAAACAAAACCAAACGAAAGGAGACGCTGAAGATGCTTAAGTCCGTAAATCCCGCGACTGCCAACGCCATGGTCAACGCCAAGGCTTCTTGTGCTGCATCTATGAACGCCTCCGTACTGGTTATCAGCGCGCTCAGCATACTGCTGGGCGTTTTCCTTATATCCATATCCATAATTATATCTATTATTTGCATAGGCATTATTACCCAAGACAGGGATGCTTTGTGGAGAGGATCGGGTTTAGCATAAACAGTGTTAAATGACGGCGGTTCCGCAGAGCGGGACCGCCGTTTTAATTTAAAAATAATTTTATTTGGAGGAACCAAAACATGAAAAAAGCACTTTGTACCGTACTGGCCGTCGCAATGGCCGTAGCATGCTTCGCAGGCTGTTCAGCCCCCGCCGCCGAGGGCGGCAGCGGAAGCTCCGCCGCTTCCGGCGATACCATCAAGGTAGGCCTGCAAGGGCCCTATACCGGAAAACTCGCTGTTTACGGCCTTGCCGTAAAGAACGGCGCCACCCTCTATTTTGACAAGGTAAACGCCGAGGGCGGCATCAACGGCAAAAAGGTCGAGCTCATCTCCTACGACAACAAGGGCGATGACGCCGAGGCCATCAACACCTTCAACCGCGAGGTAGACGAGGGCATCACCGCCTTTGTAGGCGACGTCATCACCTCCAACACCATCGCCGTTGCCGGCGAGGCGAATGCCGTCAATATGCCCATGATCACCGCCTCCGCCACCGCCGAGGCAGTCACCGTGAACCCCGATGACGGCTCCGTTTACGCCAACGTGTTCCGCACCTGCTTCATCGACCCCTTCCAGGGCGAAAAGATGGCCCAGTACGCCAAGGAAAAGCTGGGCTACACCAAGGCCGCTGTCATCGTACAGACCGGCAACGACTATGCCGCAGGCTTGAACGAGGCCTTTAAGGCCAAGTGCGCAGAGCTTGGCGTTACCGTTGTAGCCGAGGAAGGCTATGCCACGGGCGACAAGGACTTCAACGCTCAACTTACCAACATCAAGGCCGCAAACCCTGAGTTCATCTTCTGCCCCAACTACTACGAGGATGACGGCATGATCGTCAAGCAGGCGCGCGCCCTCGGCATCACCGTTCCCTTCCTGGGCGGCGACGGCTGGGACGGAGTTGTGCAGTACGCCTCCGCAGAGGAGCTTGAAGGCACCCTGTACTGCTCCGCTTACGCCCCCGGCTCCACCGACGCCGTAAAGGCCTTTGAGGAGGCCTATGTAGCGGCCTACGGCAAGGATACGCTGAACATGTTTGCAGCCAACGCCTACGACGCCGCCATGGTAATGTGCGCGGCGCTGGCCAAGGCCGAGGAGACCGGCGAGGTCCCCGCAAGCGACGCCTACAAGCAGGCCGTGATCGACGCCATCAAGACCGAGGGCGCAAAGGTGGTGGGCATCACCAGCGAGGCGGGCTACACCTTCGATGCTAACAACAACCCCATCAAGGACGCCGTTATCATGACCATCACCAACGGCGAGGCCGTATATAAGGAGACATTCTGATCTTCTCACCTAATCAGGCAATCAGGCAAATACCCTAACGATAAAAACGCCCGGTCCGCAAGGCCTGCCCTGCGAGCCGGGCACACCTTGGAGGAATCTAATGAATACACTTTCCCTGATCCTCAGGCAGGTAGTGAACGGCCTTCAGTCGGGCTCGATTTATGCGCTTGTCGCTCTCGGGTACAGCATGGTATACGGCATAATCATGCTGCTTAACTTCGCCCACGGGGATATCATAATGGTAGGCGCATACGCCGCCTGGTTCTGCCTGTGCGGATTTGGCTGCAACCCCGTTTTGGCGATAATTGCGGCGATATTCGTATGCGTGCTGCTGGGCGTTTCCATAGAAAAGATAGCTTACGCGCCGCTGCGCCAAAGCCCCCGCCTTTCCCTGCTCATCACCGCCATAGGCGTATCCTATCTCCTTGAGAACCTCGCGCAGCTGGTGTTCGGCGCGGGCGCGAAGTCCATGCCCGGCTTTATGCCGGCCTCTACCATATCCATAGGCAGCATAGATGTGTCCTGGACAGCCATAATCACGCTGATAGTCACCGCCATATCAATGGCCGCCCTGACGCTGCTCGTAAAAAAGTCAAAGATGGGCAAGGCCATGCGCGCAGTATCCGAGGATACCGGAGCCGCCCAGCTCATGGGCATCAACGTCAACCGCACCATATCCTTCACCTTCGCGCTGGGCAGCGCCCTCGCGGGCATAGCATCGGTGCTTTACTGCGCGGCCTATCCGCAGGCTACCCCCACCATGGGCTCCATGCTGGGCCTGAAGGCCTTTGTGGCGGCGGTTCTGGGCGGCATAGGCTCTATACCCGGTGCAATGGTGGGAGGACTTGCCATAGGCCTTGCCGAGGCGATGGTCTCCGCCATAGGCCTTTCCGTATGGAAGGACGGCATAGTTTTTGCAATACTCATAGTGGTGCTGCTCGTAAAGCCCACGGGCATCATGGGCCACGAGATACAGGAAAAGGTATAAGGAGGAAAGTACGATGGATAAGATCAAAAAGCCCCTCCCCATGCCTCTCCGCTACGCCATCAACCTGACTGTGTTCGCAATCTTTCTCTTCGGTGTGAACGCCCTCATCGCAGGCGGCAGCATACCGAACTACTACACCAAGGTCATGGTGCTCTGCGGCATCAACATAATACTCGCCGTATCGCTGAACGTAGCCACGGGCTACCTGGGACAGCTTCCTCTGGGCCACGCCGGCTTTATGGCAGTGGGCGCATACGCTTCCGGCCTGTTTTTAAGGGCGGTACCCAACCTTCCGGAGGCTGTGGCGTTCCCCATCGGCATAATACTCGGGGGCGCGGTGTCCGGCATATTCGGCATACTGATAGGCATACCCGCGCTGCGCCTTAAGGGCGACTACCTCGCCATAATCACGCTCGGCTTTGGCGAGATAATCCGCGTGGTGCTGCTGAACATCGACAGCGTATTGGGCTTCAGCTTCACCTATGGCGCTGCCAGCCTGAAGAACATACCCAAATACACCGACTTTTTCAGTTGCTTCCTCTGCGTGGGCATTGTGTGCTTTCTCATTCATACCCTTATGAAGTCCAAGCACGGCAGGGCCATACTGGCTGTGCGCGAAAACGAGATAGCCGCAGACTCCGTCGGCATCAACCTTACCTATTATAAGGCCCTCGGCTTTACGGTATCCGCCATATTCGCAGGCGTAGCGGGCGCTCTTTACGCAAGCTACCTGGGCATACTGAACCCCTCCAGCTTTGGCTTTATGAAGTCCATAGAGATACTGGTGATGGTGGTCCTTGGCGGCATGGGCTCCATGATAGGCTCAATAGTATCCGCCACCGTGCTTACGGCGGTGCCTGAGCTGGTGCTGAGGGCGCTCTCCGATTACCGCATGATAGCCTACTCCCTGCTGCTGATCGTAGTCATGATATTCAAGCCCTCCGGCCTCATGGGCCAGTACGATTTCTCCCTCACCGGGCTTATCGACAGGGCGCGCATGGGCAAGCTGTTCCGCAAGGGCAAAGGCAAAAAAGAAAAGGCAGGTGACAAGTAATGGATAAGATGGTACCGGTACCGAGCCATTCCATAATCCCGGAAAGAGATCTTTCTTCAAAAACCATACTTGAGGTGCATCGCCTCGGTATAGAGTTCGGCGGTCTGCACGCCGTTGAGGATTTCAGCATAATGCTGGGCCGCACCGAGATATCCGGCCTTATAGGCCCCAACGGCGCGGGCAAGACCACAGTGTTCAACCTGCTCACCAACGTTTACCAGCCTACTCACGGCGTCATACTGATAGACGGCATAGACACCCGGGGCAAAAAGACCTGGCAGCTCAACCAGCTCGGCATAGCCCGAACCTTCCAAAATATCCGCCTGTTCTCCAAGCTTTCCGTCGAGGACAACGTAAAGATAGGCCTGCATAACGCCTGCCAGTCCTCCTTGGCTGCCAGCTTGCTGCGTCTCCCATCCTACTGGTCCGCCGAAAGGAAGGCCCACGAGACCGCTATGGAGCTTCTATCCATATTTGATATGCAGCACATGGCTTCTTGGGAGTCCGGCTCCCTGCCCTACGGTGCTCAGCGAAGGCTCGAGATAGTCCGGGCACTGGCCACCAGCCCCAAGGTGCTGCTGCTGGACGAGCCCGCCGCGGGCATGAACCCCTCCGAGACCGCGGAGCTCATGCAGAACATAAAGAAGATACGCGATACCTTCCACTTGGCCATACTCCTCATAGAACACGACATGAACCTCGTCATGGGCATTTGCGAGGGAATAGCGGTTCTTAATTACGGCAGGATAATCGCCAAGGGCACGCCCGACGAGATAAAGTCCAACCCGCTCGTCATAGAGGCATATCTGGGCCGAGGCAAGGAGGCAAAAAATGCTTAAGGTCGATAACATCAACGTATATTACGGCGCAATACACGCCATAAAGAGCGTGAGCTTCCACGTAAACGAGGGCGAAATAGTTACCCTTATAGGTGCAAACGGTGCCGGAAAGTCCACCATACTTAAGACCATATCCGGCCTTCTCCACACAAAGACCGGAGGCATTTCCTTTCAGGATCACAACCTGAAGTCAGTGCCGCCGCACAAAATCGTGGAGATGGGCATAGCGCATGTTCCCGAGGGGCGGCGGGTGTTCTCCCGCATGAGCGTCGAGGAAAACCTCGAAATGGGCGCGTTTACACAGCCCAATGACTCCGTAAGCGCCGCCATAGAGCACGTCTATGAGCGCTTTCCCCGCCTTAAGGAGCGCCGCAGGCAGGTCGCTGGCACCCTCTCCGGCGGCGAGCAGCAGATGCTTGCCATGGGCCGCGCCCTAATGTCCCGCCCCAAGCTGATGATGCTTGACGAGCCCTCCATGGGCCTTGCGCCCATACTGGTGGACCAGATATTCGATATAGTAAAGGAGCTTAACCGCTCCGGCGTTACTATCCTTCTGGTAGAGCAGAACGCGCAGATGGCCCTCTCCATCGCAAACCGGGGCTATGTCCTGGAAACCGGCAGGATAGTCCTCTCCTCCGACGCGGACGAGCTTCTCCACAACGACGCCGTCAAGAAGGCATATCTCGGCGGATAGGCGAATAAGCTCTATCGAGCCTAATCTTTCAAGAAAAGTGGTTTAACGCCACTTTTTTGATTTTTCCATAAAAAAACAGCCCATATCGTCTATGGACTGTTTCTGGTCTGGGTGAGAAGATTTGAACTTCCGGCCTCTTGAACCCCATTCAAGCACGCTACCAAACTGCGCCACACCCAGATGCTGTTGCTTTCATCGTCATAATAATAGCATTTTGCCAATAAAAAGTCAATGCCAATATCAAAATAATTCTTTAATTGCCCCTCCGCCCCGCCGCAAACATCGGCGTTACAATCCCACCCACCGCGTCGTGGATTGCATGGGCTCTGTTTACTCATGTTCCATGTTCCTTTCTTAAAACGTACAGGTTTGTCGGAGGATGCGCCGCCTCGGTTAGAGGCGGCTAACTGATAGGTATTTATTAATGCATATCGCAGGCTTCCTTCTTATACAGCCAGCGCCCTGCCCAGGGCGCAGCAGGCCTCGAGGGCCGCGTCGTCTGGAGTCTCCGTGCAGATTACGCTCTCGCAAACGAGGTTCACCCCTGCGCTGTCGCAGTCACTCTCCCAAGTGCGCATCCACTCGCCGTCGCCCCATCCGTATGAGCCGAACAGCGCCACACGCTTGCCGCCAAGGCTGCGCTTGCAATCGTCGAACATGGGCTGGAACTCCGTTTCCTCCAGCACCTCGGCACCCATGGCGGGGCATCCGAAGGCGATAGCGTCATAAGCGTTCAGCTCGCCGGGCTGCACCTTGTCGGGCGTGAGCAGCACAGCCTCCGCGCCCGCGGCGGTCATTCCCTCGGCGACAGCCCGCGCCATCGCCTCCGTATTGCCGGTACCGCTCCAGTAAATAACAGCAGTTTTCATGTTTGTAAGTTCCTTTCTTTTAATGATTATATATGATCAAACTGCGACGGCAAGCTGCTCCAGCTTCAAGCCGCTTTGCCAAAGCGCGCAGTAGATCTCCGTGCATTTTCGGTATTTCTCGAATAGAGAGCGCGCTTTTTCCTCGTCGCCGTAGACCTTCCAAAGCCCCGCGCATTTAAAGCCGCCCGCGCGGTGGTCGATGAAGCCCTTCACGTCCTCCGGCGGATAGCTGAGAAACAGCCCTACCTCGTGAGGAAACTCCCCGCTTTCGCGGAAGCGCCGTGCAAGCCGCGCCACACAGCGTGCGCAGCTATCGTCGCCGTAGCCCGCCTGACGCAGCAGCTCGGACGCCTGCGCGTCCAGCAGATCCCGCCGCAGCCCGGCGGGGCGGTATAGGTAAAGGAGCGCCCGTCCCGCTAAAAAGCGGAGCGGCAGCAGGCAAAGCCCCTTGGACGCCAACCTCCGGTTCAGCCTCCGGATATCCTTCATCAGCGCCTCGCGATCCTCACAGGGGCAGGGAAACAAACTCCCCGTCTTGATACCCGCCAGCGTGGGCGCGCCCTGGCGGACCAAAATTTCTTCAGACATTTGCTATCGCCTCCCTTGTATATTTATTGGTTAGCACACGCTAACCGCATGGCCTTGAAAAGCCGCCCTAAGGCGGCCCTTCAAGGATCGCCGGCTACTTCTTCAAAAACGGGAACAGTTCCTTTGACGGAGGGGTATTCTGCCGTTTTGTGTTTCATAAGCACCTCCGCGCCTATCCCAGTGCCACATCCAGCGTCATCATGACGCTAAAGCCCACGGCAAAGAAAATCGTGCCGATGTTGGAGTGCTTTCCATGCGACATTTCGGGGATAAGCTCCTCCACTACCACATAGAGCATGGCGCCCGCCGCAAAGCTCAGAAAATACGGCAGCGCCGGGATCACCAGCTGCGCCGCAAGAAG
>CAKTYU010000016.1 GCA_934633985.1 uncultured Clostridia bacterium | reverse complement strand
TCTCATTGCGCCCTCCCTTCTTTCTGCGTAAAGGCCTTTCACCTATATAGACAACAAAAATCGCCGTTCATTGCGTGGACAGGAAAAACTTTTCCAAATTTATTATATCATGCGGGAGCGGCAATTTCTACCGGCCTTAGACCAAGAATCACAGCATGGGCATTGAAAAAGCTAATGCAGTCAACACACATCTATCGGGTATCTGGTGTTGCAGGTTATAAAAGGAAGAAATACGCAGTTTGCGGCAAAGGCAGAGCTGAATTGCCAGAGATAGATTTCGCCTGCCGTTCATTCCGTTCCTATCAGAATCTTGTTGGGGAATGCCTTCCCCAAACCCTGCTTTACGCAAACTCTCCCGTGCCGCCACCATACGAAGATAGACAGCAAACAACAGCAGCGGGTACGCCCCAAAACAGGGCGCACCCGGCTACAACTCCGGTTGAAAATCCAATATCTACAATCGCCAGAATGTGTATAGGCGGGCAGGCACGGCTTGTGTCTGTCCGCCTTGTCTGCTAAATAGCGCGGCGGCAGTCAATGGCGCGAAGCGTTCATCTTGACCATTGACGGCTGGCGGTTGCTGCGCTACTGCCATTGCCAATTTGCAAGCCACAGAACAATTTCGGTAGCCGCTGCCAAAAATACGCTGTCAGCCGCTTCATTCCCGTGGTATTGACGGGCAGCCCCATCGCTGCTATAATGATAACACAATTTCAGACACAGGACACCATGCAGACGCAGACGGGCCGAAAGGCTTTGTAGGCGGCTGCGTTTTCATTTTCAGATAGGAAAGGAAGGATGCGAAGGGAAAAGAAGCATAGACGGCAAAAGACGCTCAAGACGCCATTCCTCTGCCGCACGGGAGAAAGCTGCGGCAAAATACTTTTTCGGAGGTGCAACTTGAGCAGGCGGAAAAAGCTCACCAACAACAGCGGCATCCCGCAGCATGAGATCGAGAACATCGCCCGAATTCTGCTGCCGGATATTCTCGCCTTTTACGAGAGTGAGGAAGGGCAGCGGGAATTTGCCGAATGGCAGGCGGCGCGGGACGGGGCAAAAACGGACAAAGACAGCAACGGCGAGAACGTCGCCTGACGATAGATATAAGACAAATCCAAGGGATATATACTCCTAAAACAGCATGGCAAAGGGGATGGCAGACCGCCATCCCCTTTTGTGCGTTTGTTCAGTTTCCATAGGGCTTATACTCCGTAACGGCGCTCAGATATGCCTCTATATCTTTTGTTTTCTCGGCCCTCTGGGCTTGGATTCGGGGCGCTTTACCACGCCGTTTCTGAAATGCGTATCCTCGAACTTCTCAAAGAAAACAAATAATCCGAACCCATTTCCGATTAAGAAGATTTGGTTCGGATTATATTGGTTTGGTGCCGGTGGTGGGACTCGAACCCACACGCTGTCGCCAGCAAAGGATTTTGAGTCCTCCTCGTCTGCCAATTCCAACACACCGGCTCATACCGGGAAATTATAGCACATAATCCGGGCCTGTGCAATGCAATTTTGCGCCGTTTGCCCGCGCCCGCGCAAAAAAACGGGCGTAAAAGCCGCGCCCGTTTTTGAAAGGAATTTCCCGCCGTGAAGTATTTACTTCATCATGTTGCCGTTCATGTTGTTTTCTGCATAGGTTATCATGCGCTTTACCATGTTGCCGCCCACGGAGCCGGCCTCCCTCGCGCTGATGTCGCCGTTGTAGCCCTGCTTCAGGTTTACGTTCAGGGAATTGGCTACCTCCATCTTAAAGCTGTCCAGGGACTGCTTGGCGTCGGGAACCGCTATTTTATTGCTGCGTGCCATTGTGTTCTTCACCTCCTTGCCCGCTTGGTGTAGTAATAATCTGCGCTTTTTTTGTGAAAATATTATTGGAAATGTATTGGCGCTATTGAATTATCTGGAACGCGGCGGCGGCGCGGCATAATTGGCAGGATTTCGTGCATTTTTTGTTATGAAAATAATTGCAATAACGGCTGTGAAGTGATAAGATTCGTATAAGGCAAGATTTAACATGGATTTAATGTTTATTAAAATTCGAAAGGGGAAGAATCAATGAAGAAAATATTTGCACTGATCCTTACATTTATAATGGTGCTGGCGCTTGTGCCGTCCGTGGCGTTTGCGGCAGACCCTGTAGCTTGGATAGGTGAAACGGGCTACGAAACTCTCGAAGCAGCCGTAACCGCTGCCAAAAGCGGCGACACCATAACGCTGGGCGAGGGGGAATATACGCTATATGAAAAAAATGCCAATGTATTAAATAAGGATCTGATCTTTGTCGGGCAGGGAGCCGATAAAACGACTTACCATATCGGCGCCAAAGATACCTCTCATTCGGATGGCCCCTGTGACTATAGTCTGGATGGTCGCGGCACGGACATGAAGGAAACTGTCACCTTTAAGGATATGACAATAGATGCAGGCAAGTATCCTAAAGAGCAGACAGAAAGAGCGCATCTCCATGGTCTGGCAGGAATCGACAATATTGTGCTTGATAACTGTACCTTTAACGGTATTGCCAGCTATTGGGGCTATGCAACAACCAAGTTCAACAACGTTATATTTAATGCACCCGGGACAGAGGCATCCGAGATAAAGGGCGTAGATTATTCCCTTTGGACTTGGACAGGTACGGAATATACGTTTAACAACTGCACTTTCAATTCTGCCGGTAAGGTCATAAATGTTTATCACGAGGACCCTAAAATAGCCACCACCATCAACTTTAACAACTGCACGGTCAATTCGGAAAATCCCGAAAGCCTGAGCGTAATGAATATAAATGACACTTATGTTAAGTCTTTTACAATCAACTTTACCGGAAACAATAGTATCAACGGCATCAAAGCCGATGGTATACAGGTGACGGACGGAAGCCATGCCAGTGACGCAAAAGATACGGCAAATAAAAAGAAAACCAGCGCACAGGCAACCTGCTCCAAGTTGTTTGAGTTTAATATGAAGTACGGCAATGGCAACAACGGTAAGACTATCGTTACCATCGACGGTGAAACCGTTTGGAAAGACGGCAATATGGTGAAGCACGCCATAAACGACAAGTACACCGACGGCTATAAGGATAATGCGTTTGAAATTATCGCTACTCCCGCTGGCGGTTATGTAAAAAAATGCAAATACTGCGGCCGTACGGAACCTTTTTACGGCGAGCTTTCCAATGAAATAGAGCTTGATCGCACCGTCAATCAGGGCCAGAAAGTTAATATTGAGACCAATAATCCGAAGGATACATATAAGGTAAATGGATCCAGCGGCATCACCGTTGACTATACCGCTACTATGGATATGACGAATCTGGAGTGGAAGGTAGCAGGTAAAGACGTAAAAGAAATACAAGGGGCATTGGGATATGGAAAATCTCCTTGGGAACTGCTGAAGATTCTAGCGTCAACAAATGGGATAGACGGCAATACGGAAGTTATACTCACCTTCACATTTAACGATAAGATCGACTTGGAGGAGTTTGAGAAAAAGTATAAAAATGATCAGAATGTGCTTAATCTGACAAGCGATATGTTTGAAATAGCTAATGGTGGGGTTACTTTCGGCCCTGGCAACACCATGACCATCACATGCAAGTGGAAGGAAAAAGCAAATACTAATGACCCCAAAATCACTCTTAAAGGCAATGGCCTGCCCGTTAAGGACAACTGGGGAGGAAATAATCAAATAGATATTAAGAATAGCGGCTGTGTAAGTGGAACGGTATCCATTAGTCGTAATCCTCTAATAGCGAATGTAACAGTAAGCAATATGCCGATGAATACCGATCCGCCCGTGGATAATACGATCAAGATACCGATAGTGGGCGGATGCAAAACCGATAAGTTCACCCTCTATTACGGCGGCGGCAGCAGCGGCGACAGCGGTCACTACTACCCCACCACCACCCCCGTTCCCGTGATAGTCATACCCCCCAAGACAGGCGATATGACGATATGGCAGAGCATACTGCACTTCCTCGGGATAAGATAATAAACAAGCAATATGGGCGCGGATAAGCTCCGCGCCCTTTTCTTATGCCCTGCTTTCCCGGTTTATCGCATCGCGCTGCCGTTCATGTTGTTCTCGGCGTATTCTATCATGCGCTTTACCATTTCGCCGCCAACGGAGCCCGCGTCCTTAGCCTTGATGTCGCCGTTGTAGCCCTGCTTGAGATTTACGTTCAGAGAACGCGCAACTTCCATCTTGAAGTTGTCCAGGGACTGCTTGGCGTCGGGTACCGCTATCTTATTGCTGCGTGCCATTTCTGCTTCCCTCCTCCTTTCCTTCGGTTTATGGGCTTAATATCCCCGGAAAGGGTAAGGAATATGAATGACAATATATGTTTTTTATTTTTTTGAATCAACCCTAATTTCGGGCGATCTCGCCCTCCATGGCCTCAAGCCTGCTCCACGCCCGCCTTATGAGCGGCGCAGCCTCCGCCATGGCCCGCCTGTCGGAAAGCAGCTCCTCCGCCGCGTCCCTGGCGTCCTGCATAACGCCTATATCCATGGCAAGGCTCGCCGCCGCAAATTCGGAGATGCCGTGCTGCCTTTTGCCCAGGAACTCTCCGGGGCCCCGCAGCATGAGGTCAGCCTCGGCTATTTCAAAGCCGCTATTGGTCCTTATGAGGGCGGATAGCCGCTGCCCCGCCGCCTCGCCGCCGTCCCCGCTCAGGAGGAAGCAGTAGGAGGGCTTATCCCCCCTGCCCACCCTGCCCCGAAGCTGATGCAGCTGGGCAAGGCCGAACCTGTCCGCGTTTTCTATGGCCATTATGGTGGCGTTTGGAACGTCCACCCCCACCTCTATGACGGTAGTGGCCACCAGCACGGCGGTCTCCCCCCGGCGGAAGGCCGCCGCCGCCCTTTCCTTGGCAGAGGCGGGCATCTGCCCGTGCAGCAGCCCCACAGGGACGCTGAGCCGCTTTTTAAGCTCCTCATAAAGCTCCACCGCGCCCTGAACGTCCTCCAATGCGTCGCTGCCCTCCACGAGGGGGCATACCACATAAGCCTGCTGCCCCGCCATGGCCTGCTTTTCTATGAATTTATACATATCCTGCCGCCTGCCCTCCGGCACGAGCCGCGTCATTACGGGCTTTCTGCCCGGCGGCAGCTCGTCTATGCAGGATACCGAAAGGTCGCCGTAAAGTATCATCGCCAGCGTGCGGGGTATGGGCGTTGCGCTCATTATAAGCACATCCGCAGCGCCCTTTGCGCCTATAGTCGCCCGCTGCTTTACGCCGAAGCGGTGCTGCTCGTCGGTTATCACCATGCCGAGATCGCAAAACTCCACGTCGCCCTGCAAGAGGGCGTGGGTGCCTGTTATGGCCTTTGCCTCGCCGCTCTCTATGCGCGCAAGCTCCGCCTCCCGCTCCGCCTTTTTCATTCCGCCCTTTAGATACGCCACGTTTTCCGCCCCGAATACGCTGCAAAGCGTCCCGTAGTGCTGCGCCGCAAGTATTTCCGTCGGCGCCATGAGCGCCGCCTGCCTGCCGTTTTGCATTGCGGCGTACATGGCGTAAAGGGCCACGGCGGTCTTGCCGCTGCCCACGTCCCCCTGAAGCAGCCTGTTCATCAGCCGCCCGCCCGAGAGATCCCGCCGTATATCCTCCATGGCTTTGAGCTGGGCATTTGTCGGCTCGAAGGGCAAAAGCCTTACAAAGCTTCCTATCGTCCCTTCCAGCCTCAGCGGCTGCTCCCGCTTGGGCAGGCTGTATTGCAGCATGGACAGGGTAAGGCTGAACAGCAGCGTATCCTCAAAGGCGAGCCTTTGCCGCGCCGCCCTTATATCCTCCTGGCTTTTGGGGAAATGTATGCCGCAAAGGGCGGCGTAAAGGCCGATAAGGCCGTATTTCTGCCGTATGCCGTCGGGCAGGCTCTCCCGTATGTCCTCGCAGCCCTCGAGGGCCGCCCTTACCGCGTCCCGCATAAGCCCCTGGGAAAGGCCGGCGCACAGCGGGTATACCGGCAGTATGCCCGGCAGCTCCCGGTATATGGTGGGGTTTATCAGCTTTACGCCATGCCGCCTGTCCACCCTGCCGCAGGCGTAAACGCACTCCCCCGCCACTACCGCCTTCATCCTGTACGGCTGGTTATACCACGTGAGGGTGATCTCGCCGCTCTGGTCAAAGGCGCGGGCGGTGGTTATATCCAGCCCCCGGCGCACCCGGGCGAGCTTGGGATCGCTCTTGAGCCTCAGCTCAAGGGCGGCGCAGTCGCCGTGCCTTGCCTCGGTCACGCGGGTTATTTTGGAATAATCCAGATATCTGCGGGGAAAGTGGTATAAAAGGCCGCCTATGGAAAAAAGGCCCAGCTTGCCGAGAGCCTCGGCTTTGCGTGGGCCAATTCCTTTTATAGCTGTTATGCTGTCAGCTTCCTTCATTCATCATCATTCTACCGATATATAGTAGTAATAAAGCGGCTGCCCGCCGGGTATGGCTATTACCTCGGCGTCGGGGAACCTCTCCATTATGCGCTCCGCAAGCGCGGCCGCCTGCTCCTCGGTAACGCCCTCGCCGAAGTACAGCGTCACCATGGCTTCCTCCCTGCCATCAAGCATATTCTCGGTGAGCGCCAGCGTCGCATCCTCCACGGTCTTGCCCACGGAGGCTATGGCGTTGTCCTTCAGGCCGATTATATCGCCCTTGGCTATGGTGAGCCCGTTGCAGGAGGTGTCCCTTACGGCGTATGTCACAGCGCCGGATACGACGTTTGCCGCGGCCTTTTCCATGCGCTTGCGGTTCACGTCCGGCGTGTTCTCCGGCGCATAGGCCATGGCCGCCGCCATTCCCTGCATCATGGTCTTTGTGGGTATTACCACCACGTTGCGGTCGGAAAGCTGGGCCGCCTGCTGGGCCGCCATGATTATGTTGGAGTTGTTGGGCAGCACGAATACGTTCCGGGCGTTGGCCTTGCGTATGGCCTTGGCTATGGTGTCTATGCTGGGGTTCATGGTCTGGCCGCCGGAGATTATCACGCCGACGCCCACGCCGGTAAACTCGCCGTCCATGCCCTCGCCCGCGCTGACCGCAACCATTGCGTTCTCGGTCTCGTTCTTTTTTATGTTCTCCTGAAGGGCGCGGTTCTGCTCCCTCATGTTCTCTATCTTGACCTTATCCAGCTCGCCTAAGCACAGCGCAAGCTGCAATGCCTTGCCCGGCATGTTGGTGTGGACGTGTATCTTGATAAAGTCCGCGTCGTGGGCGACGACTACGGAATCGCCTATCTTCATCAGCTTATCGCGGAACTTTTCCAGCTCCCCCTCGTTGAAGGACTCCACAAGATGTATGACGAAAAACTCGGTGCAGTAGCCGAACTTTATGTCGTTTACGTCCTCAAGCGAAAGGTCGCTCTCCTCCGCAGGGGCCGCCTCCTGCTGCTCCGCCACGTAATCGTCAATGGCGTCGCCGTCCACCACCATCTTGAAGCCGCGGTATATGGTCATAAGGCCCTTGCCGCCGCTGTCCACCACTCCCGCCTCCTTGAGCACGGGCAGCAGCTCCGGCGTGAGCTTCAGCGCCTCCTCGCCGCTTTCTATCATAACGTCGATAAGGCCGAACACGTTCGCGCCCTGATTGAACTCGCCCTCCACCGCAGTGCTTATCATGCGCGAAACGGTGAGTATGGTCCCCTCCTTGGGCTTCATTACCGCCTTATAGGCGGACTCGGTGCCCATGCGGAGTGCATCGGAGAGAAGCTGCGCGTCCATCTCGTCGCGGCCCTTGAGCGCCTTTGCAAAGCCGCGGAATATCTGCGAAAGTATAACGCCGCTGTTTCCCCGCGCACCCTTGAGTGCGCCAAGGGACGCCGCCGCTGCCACCTCGCCCACGGTGCTGCCGCCGTTGCAGGCCTTTATCTCCTTTACGGCGGACTGCATGGTCATGGACATATTAGTTCCCGTGTCGCCGTCCGGCACGGGAAATACGTTCAGTGAGTCCACATACGCCTTGTTCTTTTCCAGCAGGGCAGCACCTGTCAGGAACATTTCCTTCAGGAGCGCCCCGTTTATTGTAGTATTATTCAAATCGATATCCTCCATGCATGACCCGTTGAAAGGTATGCGCCCATGATAAGCTATGCGCTGATGCTTTCAACGTGTATATTCACGTTGGCTACCTTGATGCCGGTGGTCTCCTGGACGCGATAGCGGACGTTGTCTATCATGTTCTTGGCGACCACGGGCAGCGAAACGCCGTAAACCATAGTCACATAGAGGTCGATATCCACCTCGTCGCCCTCGCCGAGGAAGGAGACCTTCACGCCGCGCTTCTTGTTGGCTTCGCTGCCGACAAGCTTGAGTATGGCGTCCGTGGCGGTCTTTGCGCTCATGCCTACCACGCCGTAATTCTCGGTGGCGGCATAGCCTGCCACGGTTGCGATTATATCCTCACTGATGGTTACTTTTCCGTATTCGTTGTTGATGGTACCCGGCATTATACAATACCTCCTTTTGGCTTTACATAATATTGCTTTTATATTTTAAACCATATTCCCGATTTAAGCAAGAAATACGGCCCTTTAACCGGCTTATATGCGTAAAATTTTACAATATGACCATATTTGCACGCATAAAATACGCCCCGGACGCAGTATGGGGGCGCATTTTGCCTTACTTATTTAATGTTGTACACGTATCTGTAAAAGGGCGCAAGCTCCTCCATGGCGTCCCGCACCTCGTCGAATATGCCCGCGCTCATGGTGGGCGCAAGCGCGGCGCTCTCATAGCACAGGCTCATGCCCTTCAGGTTGAGATACGGCTTTATATCCTCCGGCGCGTCCGGCGTTTTGTCTTTTTTATAGCTTTCCCCCTCAACGGTATACCTCTTGAGCGCCGGCGCGTCCATCACCCGCCTGAAGCCCTCCGGGTCCGCCATGGCGTGTGCGCGGAGGCCGTTCATCACCTCGAGGTTGGTGCAGTACATCCCGCAGCCGTAGCCGTAGCCCGACGGGGATATCTCAAAATACATGCAGAGGCTTTCGCCCATGCTGCGCCCGTCCCGCCTGAAGCCCAGCCATGCGTGGTCCCGGTAGGGCAGCTTGTTCTTTGAATACCGCGTGTCCCGGTTTATGCGGGAGACTATGGTGGTGAGCCGCGGGTTGAAGCCCGGGTCTATCTTAAGCATACCGGGCAGCAGCAGCTCCCCCAGCAGGCACAGCGGCTTATGGACGTACTCCTTATACCGCCAGCGGTTTTCCTCCATCCATTGTTTATTGTTGTTGAAGCCCAGCTCCGTAAGGAACATATACGCTTCCGGCTTGAAGCCGCAGAACCTTTCCGACGTCACGAACGCCCCCGCCCCTTTCTCCTTGCAAATACCGCCTTCCACTCAACCTGCGAAAGCGCCAGCGCCGCCACCACCATGACGCCCCCTGCGATCATGCGCGCAGTCATGGCCTCATGCAGGAACACCACGCCGAAAATACACCCGAAGGCGGATTCCGTGCTCAAAAACAGCGTCGCATACTCGGGACTCGCGTACTTCACCCCGATGTTTTGCAGCGTAAGGCCGATGAGCGTGCATACTATGCCGCAGTACGCAAGGGCAAAGGCCGTGTCGCCCCCGATGTTTGCGGGAGGCTGCTCAAACAGCAGCGCCGCCGCCCAGCCATACAGGGCGCTGAACCAGAACTGGAGGCAGGTGAGCTGCATCAGGTCGAACCTCTGGGCGTACCCGTCCACGAGGACTATATGCACGGCAAAGCCCAGCGAGCAGCAGAGCGTGAGCAGGTCGCCTATGTTTATGCTGCCGCCGCCGTCCGTGGTGAGCAGGGCTATGCCTATCATCATCATGGCGGCCGCCGCCCATATCTTGCCCTCCGGCCTGCGCTTTTGCACTATCCAGAGCAGCAGCGGCACCAGCACCACGTAAAACGCCGTGATGAGCGCGTTTTTGCCCGCGGTGGTGTACATGAGCCCATAGGTCTGCACCGCGAACGCGGCGTAAATATACAGCCCCAGATTCGCCCCGGCCCTCAGCTTTTCCGGCGTGACCGCGCCCTTTTTAAACAGCGTATAGCTCAGGCCCAGCGCCGCAATGGTGAACCGTATGGCCAATATATAGTTGGTGGAAACGCTGTCCAGCGTGTTTTTCATCACCACAAAGCCGCTGCCCCATATCATGCCCGTTATCAGCAGCGCCATGTTTGCCAGTTTTCTCTTTGTCCCGTCGTTGATAGTCATGCTTCTCTGCCTTTTCGCTTCATATAACGGATAATCTATCACAAGGCCGCCCATAAATCAACGTCAAAATCAAATCCCGCGGCTTTGCCGCGGGATGTTTATTATTGCAAAAATTTGCCGCGCCCGTTTCATGCCCGCCCGCGGCGCAGTTAGCTCCGCCGGCTGCTATTGTGCGAAATTGTGCACATAAAGCGCCATGTATGCTTTGTGCAGATCGCCGCTGTCCGAAAGATCCAGGCCGGTAAGGGATTCTATTTTCCGCATCCGATATAATAAGGTATTGCGGTGGAGGAAAAGGTCGTTGGCCGTTTTTGTCTGTATGCCCCGATTCTCTATCAGGACTTGCAGCGTGTGGATAAGCTCAGAGCCATGCTGCGCGTCGTAATCCTCCAGAGTGCCCAGCAGCTTAAAAGCAAATGTCCGCATGTGGCTGTTGCGGAGCGTCTGCAGCATTGCGATCTCATAGAGCAGGTCGTCGGCAAACGCTATGGAAAGATTCATGTTCCGGCTTATGGAAAGCAGGTCGTATGCCTCAAAATGAGCCGATTTTATCTGGTCGTAGCCATCGAGCCTGCCCGATACCGTCATGCGTATGCGCCCGTCAAACAGGCTGCTGACCCTGTCCTTTATCGTGGATAAAATACTGCGGTTGACAGCCTGGCTGTTGAAGGGGACGACGCAGCGTATGGTGTTGTTCCAGGGCACTGTCATGTTGCTTATTCCGTATTTTTTAAAGAGCGTGCGTATGGAGTACATAAGCTGCATAAGAAGGGTATCGGACATATTAAATTGTTCGTCAAATTCCGTCTCTACGGTGATGAGTAAAAACGGCGGCAGCGGCCACGGGGCTTCCTTCATGCTCTCCTGAACATCGACCCCGTTAAGATTGCCTACAAGGTTTGAATAGAGGGAAAGGTTTTTCCTCTGTACCTGCGCGTTGAGGAAGTTTTCCTGCTTAAAGTTTGCGGAAATAATGTTCGCGGCATAATTAAGGATCATGGCGTCGCCATCGTTTTTGATGTAATGCTGATCGGCCGGTATGATTAGTATGATATATCCGGCTATGAGCTTATCTATCCTTATTTGCTGGATGAGGAAGTGAGCGTCCTCCGAGGTATCTGAAATAAACAGCGAGGACCTTTCGGTAGACCTCATGCGGTGAATCAATTTATCATTGGTTATAAACGCAGGCAGTTGAATGCACCCGGGACAGGAGGCGCATACGTCAAGCAGATAATCGGTTATTATGGTTGGGAACTGAAAGTAGGTATAGATGATATCCGCCAGGTCGTTCAAGAACGAAGGGGTCCCCTGTATCATCTTAATGTCCTTGGACATGGAAAAAAAGCGCGTGAAGGAATGGTTCAGCTCATCTGAAATACAATTTATTATCGTATTTACCATGGGGATGAACGGCGTGTCATCGGGTATTACGATAAGAGGTATGCCCTTGGAATCGGCAAAGTCGATGATCATTTGAGGTATGGGCCCAATAATGCGGGTTTTTATCATCAGGCCGGCGGAATCGTTATTGTACATGGCGTCAAGCAGAGGGATAAGCCTTTCCAGGTGGCCCTCCAGGGAATAGCCGGTGGTGATCAATAATTCCCCGCATTGCAGCCACGGGGTAATATCCGGCACCTCCATCGTGTCAACGCATTGTATAACCCTGTTTATACCCTTGTGACCTGCAATAACGGTGCAGTCTTTAAACTCACGTAGCTGCAGCATATTTTCAATCGAAAACGGCATATCCTCCCCACCTTGTACAAATAGTATCGTGCTATTACTATATCATCAATGACGCAATGGTACAACATGTATCAAAAAACAAAAAATCAACAATTTAGTGGTCATTATATACCACAATCATCGACAATAATTGTGCAGGGTGCATATAGAAAATAGTGCAAAATAATGTGATAATTGTACTTGTTTTAAGGAGTAGCTTTTCATATTTAGGCATGGTTTTTGACGTATTTTAAGAGGAGGTCAGCAAAGTGGCAGAAAAAGAGAATGTTATTAGCTTTAAGGACGTGACGTATTCTTATCCGGGCACAGAGACCCCGGCGATCAAGAATATCAACCTGACGATCAAAGAAGGTGAGATTATTCTTGTTACCGGCCCTTCGGGTGCAGGAAAGACCACGCTCTGTTCTACCTTGAACCGCATAGTGCCCGAGGCTTACGAGGGCGAGCTGAGCGGCGAGATATGCTTTAGGGGCGAAAACATATCCAAGTACAGCATCGGCAAGATGGCATTTAAGGCGGGAATGCTTTTCCAGGATCCCAGCGGCCAGCTTATAAACCCCACCGTGGCCGACGAGGTCGCCTTCGGGCCTGAAAACAAGGGCGTTCCGGTGAAGAAAATCGAGGAGCTCATAGATGAGTATGTGGGATACGTCCACATGGAGGAGTATCTTGACCGTTCGCCGCAGGCGCTTTCGGGCGGGCAGCAGCAGTCCGTCGCATACGCTTCCGTTTTAGCCATGGAGCCCGAGGTTTATGTATTGGATGAGCCCACCTCCAACTTGGACCCCTTGGGCAGCGATCTGGTGTTCCGGCTCATGCGCAAGCTGGCGGCCGAAAAGAAAAAGACCGTTATCATAGTAGAGCATAAGATCGAAAAGGTCATAGACATGGTAGATAGGATAATCGTTATGAATAACGGTTCTATCGCCTACGACGGCACGCCGCAGGAGGTCATCGCCCACTATGAGGAGCTGAAGGATATGGGTATCCTCGTCCCTCAGTGCAACCAGCTTTTCCTGCAGCTTAACGAAAAGCGGGGCACAAAGCTGCCGCAGACCACTAATTTGACTGAAGCTGAAAACGAGCTGAAGGCAATACTGCCGAGCCAGCTTCCCCTTAAGGAAATGCAGGCGGTGGGACAGACCTTCAAGAAGGCCCGCAAGTTTGACGAGCCCATCATAGAGGCTAAGGACCTGCACTTTGCTTACGTCCCCGAGCGTGAGATACTGCACGGCGTCAACCTCGCCGTACACAAGGGAGAATTCCTTTCAATAGTCGGCTGCAACGGCTCCGGCAAGACTACGCTGGTCAAATGCTTCAACGGCCTGCACAGGCCCACCGGCGGAGATGTGATAATAAAGGGCAAGAGCGCAAAAAATGCCACTGTTGCCGAAATATCGCAAACGGTAGGCTACTGCTTCCAAAATCCCGACCACCAGATATTCTCTTCGATCGTCAAGGACGAGCTTTGCTATGGCCCCCGAAACCTGCAATGGGACGACGATGAGATCGAAAAGACCGTCGCGGAGATATCCGAAATGCTGGATCTCACGGATATATTGGATGAAAACCCCTACAACCTCAGCAAGGGCCAGCGCCAGGCGATTGCGGTGGCGTCGATACTCTGCACCAAGCCTGACGTGCTTATAGTAGACGAGCCCACTACCGGACAGGATCCGCTTCAGAGCCGCGCCATGATGGATATGATGGTAAAGCTCAACAGGGAGTTGAATAAGACCATAGTAGTTATCACCCATGACATGAGCATCGCGGCGGAGTATTCTGACAGGATAGTGGTGACGCACCAGGGAAATATCATAGCCGACGGTACGCCGAGGGAGGTTTTCGCCAAGGAGGAGCTGCTGAATTCATCCAACGTGGAGGCGCCTCAGATCACCCGCCTGCTGCAGCATGCCGGGATCACCGATCCCACCGTTATGGATGTGGACGAAGCGTACAGGCTGTTAGAAGTTATCAAGCTGAAAGGGGAGGAATAGCTCGTGAATACGAAAATTAAGGAATCATTCTTGTATAGTCTGGATCCGCGCACTAAGATGTTGCTGCTGTTGGTGCTGATAATATTGGGCTGCGCTATTATGGATCCCATAGTTACCATGGTGATGATGGCCTTGGTCTATGTTCTCTACAGGACCAGCGGATATACCGCCAAGCAGGTTTGGGGCATTACAAAGCCCCTGGTACTGGCGTTTTTCCTGTTCTTTATATTGAATTTCCCCTTTGCCAAGCCGCTGGAGGGAGAGCGGGTGTTCGCTTACCTCTTCCCCGGAAATAAGTGCCCGGTAACGGTCGCTACCATTTCCAGCGGTTTTGCAAGCGCCATAAGGTTTATCTTCTTCATTTGGATCGCAGACCTTATAACGAGCGCAACGCCGACAGGCGATATAGTGCTTACCATGAACAAGGCCAAGCTCCCTCCGGAGGCCTCCATAGCAATAGGCATAGCCTTCTCATACATACCGGTGCTCAAGAACGAGATCGGGCACGTAATAGAGGCTCAGAAATCCAGAGGCGCCAGCTTTGAGAGCAAGAATCCCTTTAAGAAGATAAAAGCCTACATTCCGGTCATAGTCCCCGGCCTTTTCATCTCGATACTTAAGGGCCGTGAGATCGCGAGGACTATAGAAGCGCGCGGTTTTACATATAACCCGGAGAAGAGGACATACAGAAAGACCATAAAGCTCAGGACCAGAGACTATGTGATCATCACGCTGTCAATATTGCTCACGATAGCAATATTGTATTTGAAGCACTCCCGCGGATGGTTCGGCGTTACCTTTATTCTCAGCTTGTTCGGCAAGTGATGCCGCCCCTAAGCAGGCGGCCGGCCACATTTTCCGGATCGGCAGTTGGCAAAAGCGCAAATATATGAGGAATATAAAAAGCTAAAAGATGGAAAGGAGCTCAAAATGAACAAAAAGCAAAAAATCGGTATTATTGGACTGGCAGTCATGATCGCTGCGTTCGTGGCTTTCCGAGTGTTCTATCAGAAAGGCGCCAAGCTTCTCGCGGATATGTATCCGTGGAATTATGTTGCCCTTGCAATCATAGTCGGACTGCTGATTTGGTATTTCCTCTGGGCAAAGAAGCACGGCGACGATGACAAGAAGGTTGAAAGCGACGCGGATCTTACACAAAAGAAGCCTCTGCTCACTTCAAACCAGATCGGCCTGGCCGCGGCTTTCGGCGGCGCTGCATTCGCATTCCGCGCACTGGGCATCGCTATACCTATGGTCCCCCCCCTCGTCATGGACCCCGGAGCTCTTATGCCCTGCCTGGCGGGTATGTGCGGCGGCCCCGTTGTGGGAATCATAGTCGGTATTGCACGCGGTATCCCTTCCGGAACGCCTGCCGTAGACCTTCTGGTGCAGCCGATCAAGGGTATTTATTGGTACTTTGTTTGGAAGCAGATAATAAAGATAGACAACGAGAAGAAGCGCTGGGTAGTATTTGGCGTGCTGACATTCCTGCTCGGGTTCTTCGTAGAGCAGCCCCTGTGCGTGGCAGGCAACGCCTTCATACTCAAGCTGTATGACTTCTATCCCACTTGGCCTATCACACTGGGTTGGTATTCGGTGGTCTACTCGATTTTCCAATTCGTGATCTTCGGCGCTATCATAAAGGCATTCCCCGGTTTGTTCGGATGGCGCACTAACAAGAAGAAAAAGGCTTCGGCAAAGGCATAGCTGCTTTTAAGTATTCCTCATCATTTGGCGCGACTATAAAAAATACTGTAACGAGATGCAGATAGGCGTATTACCATATTAACTATCAATGGGTTTTACCGCCTATCTGCACATAATAAAAAGAGAGGAGATTTATATATGACACACGATGAATTGCGCTCATTAGTTGAAATCAAAAAGGACGACCTGCTGAATCTTTGCAGCGACATAATCCGCATACCCAGCGTGAATCCTCCGGGAGACACGGATGAGATGGTACAGTTTATATGCGATTATCTGAAAGCCCATAACATTGAGTATGAGATCGCCTCGGGCGACGGTAAGACCAAGAATATACTTGCGCGTTTAGGCAAAAAGGGCGGCAGGGTGCTGATACTCAACGGGCATTGCGACGTAGTGCCTGTGGGCAACTTGGATAAGTGGGACTTCGATCCCTTCTGCGGCGATATAAAGGATGGGAAAATACTTGGACGCGGAACCTCCGACATGAAGGGCGGCCTTACAGGCCTGCTTTTCGCAATGGGGCTGCTGGCCGATAATAATATAGATCTAAACGGTGAGGTTCTCCTTACCGTTGTTCCTGACGAGGAAGCATTCGGCCAGGGCGGAACAAAGTGGCTGGTAGAAAGCGGAACGGTAACCGGCGACGCATGCCTTATCGCAGAGCCGACAGGCTATTATAACTGCGAGATCGGCCAGAAGGGCACCTGCTCCATAAAGCTCATGGCCCACGGCACGCCCGCCCACGGCAGCCTTGCGCCGTTTATAGGAGATAATGCAATATGCAAGCTCCTCGCGGTGCTGAACAAGGTAGACTGCATACGCGACATAGTTCCCGTTATGGACGATGAGACCGCAAGGGTGATGGAGCAGTCCCGCGAGCTGGCCAAGAGGCTCATCAAGGCGCATGGCGCGCAGCAGGTGCTCAACCATTGCACGGTAAATATCGGCAAGATAAGCGGCGGCACAAAGGTGAATATGGTGCCTGATTATGCCGAGGCTGAAATAGACGTCCGCCTGCCTCTCGGCGTGAGCTGCGATATGGTCGAGGAGCGGCTTATTAGGATCCTGCACGAGGTCGGGCTCGAGGGCATTACTTACACCCTTGCGTGGAAATCCGAGCCTAACAGCACGCCTGAAAACGCCGAGATAGTAAACCTCATCGCTCAGGGCGTAGAGGAAGTATGGGGCGAAAAGCTCAGCCGCACATATCAGTGGGCAAGCAGCGACGCGCGCATTTTCAGATATGCGGGTATTCCTACTATCCAGTACGGCCCTGCCAATCTGGAGGGAATACATGCCTATAATGAAACAGTAGACGTGCAGGACGTTGTCAACGCAACAAAGATATACGTTTGCGCCATCGTTGATTATTTGAACGCCAAATAGCTGCGGTCAGCAGGAGGACGTGAAGATGAAGAGCTGTTATAAGGCAGGGCTTATCCGGGTCATCACACTTCCGGACGCCGAGGCTGCCGGTATTCACGGCAGGCTTATAATGGAAATGTTTCCCAATATGACGGTGGAGACGAAATGCATACCGGATCAGCCGGACGGACTGCATAGCGTAGAGTCGAAAAACGCGGCTATACCGAAGATCATCGAGGTAGCACAGTCTTTTAAGGATATAGACGTATTGATAGTAAGCTGTGCCGACGATCCTGCAGTGCCGGAGCTCAAAAACATCGTAGACGTACCGGTCATAGGGGCCGGCAGCAGCGTAGCCGCCATAGCGCGGCGGTTCGGCACCAAGGTGGGTATACTTGGAATAACCGATTATGCGCCGCAGCCATATCCGGAGATACTCGGCGATGACCTTATAATTCTCGGGAAGCCGGACGGCGTGGAGACCACGCTTGACCTCGTGACGGAACCGGGGTTCAAGGCCGTGGAGAAATTGGCCATGCGGCTGAAGGACGCCGGCGCCGGCGCCATAGCCCTTGCATGTACCGGTATGAGCACTGCCGGGGTGGCAAAGCCCCTGGCAAAAAAGACCGGCTTACCTGTGATAGACCCCGTAACGGCGGAAGGACTCATGGCATATTACGAATGCCTTAGCAAATAGAGATTTTCAAAGAGGTATAACACTATGATAGTAAAGCAACTGATAGAGGTTTTTGACATCCTGGACAGCGCCGATGCATCCGGCCTAAAGGTAAAGGAGTATCTGGAATCCAAGGGCGCAACCAACGTCGAGGTAGTCAAGCGGGAAAAAGACGGCAAAAGCACTGATTTCGTAAAGGTCGTAATACCGGGCAGCAACGGCAGGCTGAAGGGCGGCAATGCCCCCAGCTTGGGCATCATTGGACGTCTCGGCGGCATAGGCGCCCGTCCCGAGCGCATCGGCTTTGTATCAGACGGCGACGGAGCCTTGACTGCCTTGGCGGCAGCCGCTAAAATTCTGGATATGAACAGCAAGAAGGATTTCCTTCCTGGCGACGTTTACATCTGCACCCATGTATGCCCCCATGCGCCCACCGCGCCTCACATTCCCGTGCCCTTCATGGGTTCTCCCATCGATATGGCAGTGATGAACGAGATGGAGGTTTGCCCCGAAATGGAGGCTGTCCTCTCAATAGACACCACTCGCGGCAACCGTTTAATAAACAATAACGGCTACGCCATTTCCCCGACCGTAAAGGAAGGCTACATACTGCGCGTAAGCGACGACCTTCTGGACATCATGCAAATAGCAAGCGGTGAGCTGCCGCGCACCTTCCCGATAACCATGCAGGATATAACTCCTTATGGAAACGGGCTGTATCATATCAACAGCATACTCCAGCCGTGTACCTCCACCAGCGCGCCGGTAGTCGGAGTGGCTATAACCTCTGAAACGATAGTTCCCGGCTGCGCCACCGGCGCTACCAACATGATGTCGTTGGACAATGCCGCAAGGTTTGCAATAGAGGTAGCAAAGGCATACGGCGCAGGGGCCTGCAAATTCTACGATGAAGAAGAATTCGGGCTTATCGAGCAAAAATACGGCTCAATGCGCCACCTGCAAAAAAAGGAAAGGTAATAATGTGATATGAAGATCGGTGCGTTAACCATAGGCCAATCTCCGCGCAATGACCTGATCCCGGAGATAGAAGCATTTTTCAAAGGGGCAGAGATCATACAGCTCGGCGCTTTGGACGGGCTTTCCAAAGAGCAGATAGCCGATCTCGCGCCGTCCGGCGACGACGAGATCCTGGTGTCAAAGCTCAAGGATGATTCGTGGGCTTTAATGGCGGAGAGCAAGATCATCTCCCTTCTGCAGGAAAGGACGGACGAGCTGTGCCGCCGCGGCGTATCCCTTATAGTATTGCTGTGCACGGGGATGTTCTCTAAGGAATTAGTAGCATCCGTGCCCGTCATATACCCGCAAAAGCTGCTGTACAGCATAGTACCCATACTTGCCGGCGGCAGGAAGCTGGGTATCATCAGCCCTGACCCCAAGCAAACCGAGCAGAACTACGAGAGATGGCAAAAGGTGAGCGACAATATCGTCGTAGCGGCCCTGAACCCGTATGATAAGAGCAACGCCCCTGACAAGGCCGCGCAGTACCTGAAGGAAAACGGCGCGGAGGTCGTAGTCCTGGATTGCATGGGCTTTACCATAGCGATCAAGGAGAAGATGGCGGAGCTTATGGGAGTGCCGGTAATATTGCCGCGCACGCTGGTAGCGCGCGTCGTAGGCGAAATGCTATAACGATAGGAAAGGTAGGCGCCGCATGAGGAGAATACAGTTTTCGCTTACTGTAAGCGAGGGTAAGTGGCTTATAGCACATGCCATTGCAGATATGAAGGAGGTACGCGACGCGATCGCCGGCGGAAGGATAGTGCTCAAAGGCGGCACGACCGTATCATGCGTATCAGAGCTTATTACCGGAACGCCGCTCAGGATATGCGGACGTATCTCCAAACGCGGCGCGGTTTCATCGAAGTTCACAGACAGCGCCCAGCACAGCATAATGTACAGCAACGGCGAGATAACCGGTCTGGATCCGGATTTTGATACCACACTGTTGCAGCTCGGCCCAAATGATGTGATAATTATCGGAGCCAACATAATAGACAATTTTGGCGGCGCCGCGATGTTAGCGGGGAGCCCGGCCGGCAATAACTGCGGCAGAGGAGTATCCGCTATGTCCGTAGAGGGCGGCAAGACGATAATTGCAGCCGGAATGGAAAAGCTCATTCCGGGGTCCGTATGGGACAGCATAAGGGCGGCACAGCGAAAGGGCGTGGATGCTTCCCGAGGTATGGCCTGCGGGCTGTTTCCCGTCGTCGGCGAGCTGGTCACGGAGCTTTCCGCAATCAAGCTCATAGCCGACGTCGAAGCGACGCTGATAGGCAGAGGCGGCATAGACGGCGCCGAGGGCGGCTGCTTGTTCCAAGCCTGCGGCAGCGAAGCCGAAGTAGCTAAGCTGGAGGCGGTGCTGGAAAAGTGCTACGGACGGCAGACGAGCGGAGAGGAAAAAAGCATGGTAGAATGCAGCTTCCCGTGCGCGCAGTGCGGCCGTCACCTTTCGTGCTGCTATAAGGCCAAAGGCGCAAAGCGGTGCTGAATAAGATTCTATGATTTTAACGAGGTGTATATGGAGCAGATTAAGAAAACAGCAGAAAAAGTCCTGAAAAATTGTCTTGGCGCAAAGCCGGGAGAGGTATTGCTAATAGTAACGGATAATACATGCGGCGATATAGCCAGCGCCCTGTATGAGAGCGGAAAAGATCTGGGGTGCGAGGCTGTTATGATGACCATGGCGGAGCTCAAGGTGAACGGCCAGGAGCCGCCCGAAATCGTAGCGCAGGCCATGAAGTCTGCTGATATAGTGATCTGCCCGACTGCAAAATCCCTCACGCATACGAACGCCAGGATAGAGGCAGTAAAAAACGGCGCCAGAGTTGCTACAATGCCGGGTATAACCGCCGATATGTTCCTCAACGGAGCTATGACCGCGGACTACAACGCCGTGGAAGCGCTCACGAAAAAGGTGGTAGCGCTGCTAAGCGAGGCATCCGTAGCGGTTATAGAAAAAGACGGGCATAGGCTCACGCTGAATTTAGCCGGCAGGCCCGGCATATCCAGCTCGGGAATATACCGTGAGCCGGGTCAATGCGGAAACCTGCCTTCAGGCGAGGGATATATCGCTCCCCTTGAGGACGGAACATGCGGAGACATGATAATAGACGGCTCCATGGTGGGTATAGGCAAGCTGGATTCGCCGCTCCTGGTAAAAATAAAGGATGGCAAGCTGCAAAGCATCCAGGGCGAAGGCAGCGAGAAGCTGGATATACTGCTCAAAAACGAGAGAAACGCCACCGTGGGAGAGCTTGGCATAGGTACCAATACCGCCGCCCGGCTGACCGGATTAATACTCGAGGATGAAAAGGTATACGGTACCGTACATATAGCATTCGGAACGAACACCTCCTTCGGCGGCACAAACAAGGCGGATGTTCACATGGACGGCGTAATACTGAAGCCCACCCTTTACCTGGACGAAAAGCTCGTAATAGATAAAGGCGTATTCCTTATCTGACGCTTGTTTTAACAAAGAGACGACCTGCCCCCCGTTTATCGGACAGTAAAGCATACTGTTTGGGAAACGGGGGGTTATTTCATGTCAAAAAAGCAGCCTCGGGGCCGCGAAGCCTTCCCCACCGTTTATGGCGCGCCCCAACGCGAAAAACCACTTTTATTTCCCTGCCCGTTTGATATATAATAAAACCCGAAAGCTCGAAGGACACGGCAGCATCAGCGTTTTCGAGGCTCACGGAGGAATATGGAGATTATGATAAAAGTGCTTTTCATCTGCCACGGCAATATCTGCCGCAGCCCCATGGCCGAGCTCGTGATGAAGGACCTGGTGGGGAAAGCGGGGCTATCCGGCCGGTTCCATATCGGATCGGCGGCTGTCAGCCGGGAGGAGATAGGCAGCCCGGTATACCCGCCGGCGCGGCGGGAGCTGGCCAAGCACGGCATATCCTGCGGCGGCCATTCTGCGCGGCAGCTCACCCCGCAGGACTACGGCGAATACGACCTTCTCATCGGCATGGACAGCGGCAATCTGCGGGCTATGCACCGCATCTGCGGCGGCGACCCGGAAGGCAAGATGTCCCTTTTAATGGACCATACCGCCCGCCCCGGCAGCGTGGCGGACCCGTGGTATACGGGTGACTTTGAAGCGACGTGGCGGGACGTTCTGGAGGGGTGCCGGGGGCTGCTTGCGGAATTGTCCGGCGGCGCGCTTCCCTCCTCCCCTTTTCCCCTGCCCTGATTTTTACGGCCCAAAAAGCCGGGTTTAACGCAAACTTTATCGTCCCTCCGATATTATTAAATCAGGCCGGGCCGCAAAAAAAGCGCGCCGGTTCCGGAAATTACTGATCTATAAATAAGTAAGGAGGGATTTTATGTACATTAAAAAAGCCACAGCCGGTATTTTAGTATGCGCGCTGCTTTTCGCCGCGTGCGCGTGTGCGCGCACAGACGCCGGATCTGCTTCAGACCCATTGACCGGCTTTGACTCACTTGAGCAGCTTTCCGCACAGGCCGATATTATCGTCATAGGCAGCGTTGAACGGATGGAGGACGCCGACGACTTCGCATGGTTTTATCATGTAAAAGTCACCGATACCCTCCGCGGCGGGGAAAAGGACGAGCTTGCCGTCTACGGGAATTCGAAGCTGATAGAGGCTGGAAAGCAGTATTGCCTTTTCCTCTATGAAAATGACTTCGAGTTCTGGCCTATGCCCCTGACGCTGCTGGTGGACCGCGATTCGGTTTTTGAAATTGACGGCGACAATGTACACGCCCCCGAAAGATATAAGCTCAGCGGGGCGAAGGACGCGTTTATGAGCGCCATATCCTCGCTTCCCGCGTCCTCCGGCCGCGAGGTCAGATCAGTAACGGAAAGGCTCGACAGCGCCGAGCTGATCTCCCGGAGCGACAATATCTTCACGGCAAGGGTGGAGGAGGCGACATATACCTCGCCGTATGCCGGCGGCACAGCCACGCTTTCCGTGCTGGAGGTACACAAGGGCAGCGATGCGCCCACAGGCGAAAAAGCGCTTAACCTGCTTATCCCGCAGGGCCTGGAGGCCGGAAGGACCTATCTCTTTTTCAGAAGCAACGGGCTCGAGGGTATGCCCTCCCGATCAAACAGCGTCATAGACGCCGAAGCGCCGGAATACGCGCAGCTCCGCGGGCTGCTGCCCTGACGACGGCAGCGGGTATGATCTCGCCGCCCGATATATGGGCGCCTTGCGAAGCCGGATAACATAAAAACCCCGAACATCGTTCGGGGTTTTTGTGCGGCATATCCAAGCCGATACGCCGTTGTGGAGGCACCACCCGGAATCGAACCGGGGATGAAGGTTTTGCAGACCTCTGCCTTACCGCTTGGCTATGGTGCCGATGTGGAGCGGGAAACGGGGCTCGAACCCGCCACCTCCGCCTTGGCAAGGCGGCGCTCTACCAAATGAGCTATTCCCGCAGGATTGGTGCCTCAGAGTGGACTTGAACCACCGACACAGGGATTTTCAGTCCCTTGCTCTACCAACTGAGCTACCGAGGCATCAATGGCGATCCGGAGGGGGCTCGAACCCCTGACCTCCAGCGTGACAGGCTGGCATTCTAACCAACTGAACTACCGGACCATTTGGTGGGAGCAACAGGGCTCGAACCTGTGACCCCTTGCTTGTAAGGCAAGTGCTCTCCCAGCTGAGCTATGCTCCCGTCTGCGCGTCATTTCAGACTGCGAGGATTAGTATACACCATTTCATGTATCCGTGTCAATATTTTTTGCTAAATTACTTTTGACCTTTGCCGGAATAAACTTAAGGGGCTGCGGCCCCTTAACAACCCTGAGGTTTTTGGGCAAAGTAAGAGCCGTCGTTTGGCGGCTCTTATCTGTATAATGTATCGCGGTTATTCGATGCTGTCCAGATAATCGACTATGCACTTGCAGGGGCATACCTTCGCGCAGGCGCCGCAGCGGGTGCACTTTGCCTCGTCTATCTTGGCTACGCCGCCCTCAACGTGTATGGCGTCGTTGGGACATTCCTTGGTGCAGCGGCCGCAGGCGATGCAGGCCTTCATGCAGGCCATTCTGGCCTCACGCCCGCTGTCGGTATTGCGGCAGGAGACTATCACGGTCTCGTTCACGGGCTTTATGGATATAACGCCGCGGGGGCATATATTGGCGCACTGGCCGCAGGCGACGCACTTCTCCGCGTCTATCTGCGCGAGGCCGTCCGCCATGCTTATCGCGTCAAAGGCGCATACCTTGGCGCAGTCGCCAAGCCCTATGCAGGCAAAGCGGCACATCTTGGGCCCGCTGGCAAGGCCGGCGGCGGTGGCGCAGCTCGTGTAGCCGTCGTACTTGTAGCGCTCCTTGGCCACGCCGCAGTCGCCCTGGCATATTACCCTTGCGACCTTGCGCTCGCCTACCTCGGCGGAAACGCCCATTATGGCGGCTATGGCCTCGGCGCCCTTAGCGCCGGAGGGGGCGCAGCCGTTTACGGGGGCGTCCCCGGCAACCACTGCGTCTGCAAAGGCGTCGCAGCCCGCATAGCCGCAGGCGCCGCAGTTTGCGCCGCCCAGGCAGGAGCGCACCGCCTCCACCCGCGGGTCCACCTCCACCTTGAACTTTTTATCCGCTATGGTCAGTATCACGCCGAAGAGCACGCCCAGCACGACCATTACGCCGGCAGAAAGAAGTATAGCAGTAACGTTCATCTGTTTTCTCCTTTCTATATTATACGAGGCCGTTAAAGCCCATGAAGGCCACGGACATAAGGCCGGCCATGAAAAGACCTATCGGGAAGCCCTTGAACGGCTCTGGTATGTGAGAGGTCTCCAGACGCTCGCGGATGCCCGCCATAAGGGTTATGGCAAGCAGGAAGCCCAGCGCGCCGAACACGCCGTTTAAAACGGCGGAGAGTATGTCGTACTGCGCGCTGGTATTGAGCGTTGCAACGCCCAGCACCGCGCAGTTGGTGGTGATCAGGGGGAGGTAGATGCCCAGGGACTTGTACAGCGAGGGGCTGGACTTCTTCAGGAACATCTCCACGAACTGGACGAGGCCCGCGATTATCAGTATGAAGCTTATGGTGTCCAGATAGGTGAGCTGGAGCGGATAAAGCACATACTGGTATACCGCCGAGGTGAACAGGGAGGCAAGGCCCATTACGAAGGTGACCGCAAGGCCCATGCCCGCCGCGGTCTCGACCTTGTTTGATACCCCCAGGAAGGGGCAGCAGCCGAGGAAGCGGGAGAAGATGAAGTTGTGGCTAAGCACGCAGCTCACGAAGAAGAGCAGCACGTTGCCGCAGCTGTTGGTTTGCATTACAGGAGTCATTTACGCGGCCTCCTTTGCTTTCTTTTTCTTTTCGACGCCCTTCATTATGATGTTGGCTACGCCGAGGGTGAGGCCGAATATCATAAAGCCGCCGGGGGCCATGGTGGTGACCAGCATGGGCTCATAGCCCGCACCCAGCAGGTTTACGCCGGCGATGCAGCCGGTGCCCAGGAGCTCGCGGACGCAGGCGATGATGGTGATAGCCAGCGTGAAGCCCAGGCCCATGCCAAGGCCGTCCACCGCTGAGGCCAGGGGCCCGTTTTTGCTGGCGAAGGCTTCCGCGCGGGCAAGTATTATGCAGTTTACCACTATCAGCGGTATGAACATGCCGAGGCTTGCGTAGAGGCTTGGAACGTATGCCTGAAGCAGAAGCTGGACTATGGTGACGAAGGTGCATATAACCACTATGAAGCAGGGTATGCGGACCTTATCGGGAATGAAGTTCCTGAGCAGCGAAATAACGAAGTTGGAGCCTATCAGCACGAAGGACGCCGCCGCGCCCATGCCCACCGCGTTTATGACGCTGGTGGTGGTCGCTATGGTGGGGCAGGTGCCGAGAACCAGGCGGAAGGTGGGGTTCTCCGTGATTATGCCGTTAAGGAATACGCTCGTGAGCTTAGGCTTATCGCTCTTAGACATTTGCCTTTACCTCCTTCTTTGGCTTTTCCTGGCCGTATACCCTCATCTTGACGAACTTGTCTATGAGGGGGGTAGCCACGTTCATTATCAGTATGGCGTAGGTAACGCCCTCGGTATAGCTTCCCCACTTGCGTATGACCGCCAGTATGAGGCCGCAGCCGAAGGCATATATGTACTGACCCGCCTCCGTCATGGGGCTGGTGGTGTAGTCTGTCGCCATGAACACGGCGCCAAAGAGCAGACCGCCTGAAAGCACGGAGGTCAGCACGTCCTGATCCATCTTGAATATGGCGGCGAGCACCGCGAAGGTGGCGACGAATACCACGGGTATGCGCCAGCTTATCACCTTGCGGATAAGCAGGTATATAAAGCCTATGAGTATGGCTATCTTGCTTACCTCGCCTATGGTGCCGGGTATGAAGCCCATGAACATATTATAGGTGGAGGCCTGATATCCCCCAAGCACCGTCGCGGAGGATACCGCGTCCACGCCCTTGCAGAAGGTGGGCAGGTACCATGCGGTCATCCTTACGGGCCATGAGGCCAGCATTATGCCGCGGGCGGTAAGGGCGGGGTTCATAAAGTTGTCGCCTATGCCGCCGAAGAGCTGCTTGACCAGCACTATGGCTATGAAGCTGCCTACCACCGGCATCCACCAGGGGGCGTTGCCGGGCAGGTTAAGCGCCACGAGAAGGCCGGTCACGGCGGCGGAGAGGTCGCTTATGCGGACCCTCTGGCGGGTGAGCTTCTGGTAGCCGTACTCTGACAGCACCGCGGCGGCCACGCCGAGCACGCACAGGAGCGCCGCGTTGAGGCCGAAGGCGTATACGCCCATTACGGTGGTGGGGAGCATGGCTATGAGCACGTCCCGCATTATGGTCTGGGTGCTGTCCTTGCTGTGGACATGGGGTGCGCTTGAAACGTAGAGACTCATTATTTCTTTGCCCTCCTTGCTTCCCGCATGATAGCGTCTTTAGTATTCTTGAAGGAGGCGGTAAGCCAGCGCTTTGCGGGACATACATAGGAGCAGCTTCCGCAGACTATACATTCCATGACGTTGTTGGCTTCGGCGCCCTTGAGATCGCCCTTGTCGCAAAGGTGCTTCATAAGGTAGGGGTTAAGGCCTATGGGGCAGGCTTCAACGCAGCGCCCGCAGCGTATGCAGGGGCTCTCCTCGTAGCTTCTTGCGTCCTTTTCGTTGAATACCAGTATGCCGTTTGTGCCCTTCATGACCACTACCTGATCGTTTGGGGCGCAGAGTCCGGTCATGCAGCCGCCCATTATTATCTTGCCGGCCTCGTCGGTATAGCCGCCGCACTCGCCTATGGCGTCCGCGATTATGGTGCCCATGCGCAGGCGCAGGTTCGCGGGCTCCTTTACGCAGCCCTTTACGGTGGTGACGCGGCTTATGAGGGGCTTGCCCTCTATTACGGCGTCGGCTATGGCCTTTGCCGTGCCTACGTTTATTACTATGACGTGAGCGTCTAAGGGCAGCTTCTTGCTTGGAACTTCTCTGCCGGTGACGGAGTAGATCAGCTGCTTTTCAGATCCCTGAGGATATTTGGTGAAAAGGGGCATGACCTCTATGCCCTCGCGTCCCTCCGCCGCCCGCTGCATCGCGGCTATGGCGTCCGGCTTGTTGTCCTCTATGCCGATAACGCCCCGCTTTACGCCGAGGGCGCGCATCGCGGCCCTGAGTCCGTCCACTATGCGCTCGGATTCCTCGATCATCAGGCGGTGGTCGCAGGTGACGTGTGTTTCACATTCCGCGCCGTTGAGGATAATGGTATCGCAGTACTTACCCTCGCCAACGGTAAGCTTTACGTGGGTGGGGAAGGTCGCGCCGCCCATGCCGCAGATGCCCGCCGCCTGTACCGCGGGGACTATCCTGCTCGGGTCGCACTCCTCCACGCCGCCCAGCGGCTCCAGCTCCGTCCATTCGTCCTGGAAGTCGTTTTTGATGGTGATGATGGTGGTCGGGCCGCCCAGCAGAAGCACCTTTGTGCCTATCGCCGTTACCTCGCCCGAAACGCTGGCGTGAACCGGTAAGCTGACAAACCCGGTCGCGTCTGCGATCTTCTGGCCCAGCTTTACGTGATCCCCGACCTTTACGCAGGGCGCCGCGGGAGCGCCTATGCTCATTGACATGGGGATATCCACGCTGTCCGGGATATACTCTCGTATGGGAAGACCGCTCGTTGATGTCTTGCCCTCATGCTGATCGTGCAGAGGATGCACGCCGCCCTTGAAGGAATGCTTTGGCAAAGCCAACACCTGCCTTTCATATTTTTCAACAGTTTTACAAGCCACATAACAGATCCGCCAATAATATGCCCTGTGAAAATCTAATGCGGCAAAGACGATACGCAGCTATGACTAACTATTTGTGACCAAACATCATTATAGCATATAACCTTGGGAAAAGCAGTATATATTTTTCCTGCAAAAGCGTTTTTTTCTCGGTAATATCTGATTATTTTCTATCAAAGGCGGCCCTTGCGCCGTATGCCCCCATACTGAATAATGGACAGTATTGTTAAAAATAGGCCGAAGGCTTTTTTCAGCCATTCCTCGCTGAGCCGGGCGGCGAATAACGCGCCGGCTACCGCGCCCAGCAGGCCGCCGGCGATTATGGGAAGGCTGCCCTTCAGCTTCAGCCGCCCCTCTTTTTTGTGTATGTACAGCGCGGCGGCCGCGGCGGGCAGGAAGGAAAGCATGTTGACCCCCTGGGCCTGCCGTTGGGGTATGCCCATGAGCAGCGTGAGCGCCGGGACCAGCAGTGCGCCGCCCCCCATGCCCATGCCGGAGATAACGCCCGCGGCGGCGGCTATGGCAAAGATACAAAGCCCCCTCACAGCAGCATCCACACCCCCGCCCACAGCATCGCCGCGGCGAACAGCTTATCCAGCGCGGCGGGCCGCATCTTTCCCACGAGCCTTGCGCCCAGCAGCCCGCCCAGCAGCGCCCCGGGGGCCGCGAAAAGCAGCGTATGCCAATCCACCCCGCCCCCCGCCCAGTACACGGCGGCGCCGGAGAGGGTCAGGGGCAGCATTACGCTTATGGCGGTGGCGTGGGCCTCCCTTGAGGGGAAGCCGCACAGCCGCTTCAGCGCCACTACCGCCACCGCCCCGCCGCCGGAGCCGAAAAGCCCGCAGCACAGCCCCGCCAGCAGCCCCGCAAGCAGCTTCCTGCCGTTGGCCCTGATATACGCAAAAAAATACTCCGCCCTTTTCATAGGCAGAGTATGCGCAGAAAATCTAAGTTTTATCAGTAGGCTATGGCCTCCTCGCGGTTCATCCAGAAATGTATTCCGTAGGTGGACTCTACCCACCTGTCCTCGGTGAACCTGTCGGGGTACATCCATTCCCCCTTTTTATATACGAAGTTCTCGTCAACAAGGGACACCGCCCAGTCGTAGCTTTGCGTAAAGTCAAAGCTGGTTATGGTCAGCACCTTGGCCTTATCGCAGCGGCAGGCGTTGTTGGTGGCGGAGACGCGCTTTGCCTCCGCCGGGATGAGCAGCATTACCACCCTGTCCTCGTAGCACTTCTTATAGCCTATGAAGGCCCCCTTTTCGGGGCAGCGCAGCCGGAAATACCTTGTGCTTTCGTCCTGTATTATGCCGTCCAGCCTGGCCCCCTCCAGCCATGCGCTGTATACGTTGCCTCCCCGAAGGTCAATGCCGGTAAGGTCGGCGTTGCGGAGGTCTGCCCCCTGAAGGCCGGCGTTTCTGAAGCTCGCGCCGATAAAGGAGCAGTTTTCGAACTTGCCGTTTGCAATCGTAGCGCCCTCGAAATCGCACCCGTCCAGCCGCACGTTCTTCATATCCCACCACCGGCAGTCCAGCCCGGAAAAATCGGCGCCGGATATGTCCGCATCGTGAAGGCACAGGGATTCAAGGCCGGTGCGGCATTTGCGCGCCTGCCCAAGCCTTTTCAGCAGCTCCTCCGCCGTCAGGCACGCCATACGCCTTACAGCCCCAGCTTTACATAATATACATAGCCGAATATCAGCCCGCCCAGCACCAGAAAAAACAGCAGCAGCGCAAAGCCGCAGCTCAGCACGGTCTTGGCGGAGAGCTTGTTGCCGCCCTTATCCTCCATGGTATTCCCCCTTTATTTTTCCTTATAGTAAAGCATGCAGTGGCAGTACCCCTCAAAGTCGGGGTCGGCTATCTGCTCCCGGAACTGCTTGCACATGCACTTTGTGTCGTCGCTTATCTCCCGCACGCAGGGGCAATGGCCGTTGCGCTCGCTGAGGCCCTGCTTTATCAGCTTCACTATCTGCTCGTCCTCATTAAGCCTTATCTTCATTTGGCGTTTTCCACCAGCTTTATTATGCTGCCCTTCCCGGCGAGGCCCTCCGCCCGGGCTGCAACGCGGCCGTTTTTGAGCACCACCAGCGTAGGTATTACGTTCACGCCGAACCGCGCCGCCAGCGGCACCTCCTCGTCCACATTGCACTTGCAGACCAGTATGTCCTCCCGCTCGTTGGCTATTTCCTCTATCACGGGGGCGATCATGCGGCAGGGGCCGCACCACGTTGCCCAGAAGTCTATCAGCACCGGCTTGTCGGTATTCGTCACGCTTTCAAAGTTTTCCACAGTGAGCTTTATTTCCATGTTCTTCTCCTTGGTTTTTCAATTTTAACGGCATATTTACGCCACAGGCAATATTATACCCTATTTCGGGGGAAAAAGGGTGAACGGGGGGTGAAATTTGTCCATATCAAGAAAATACCGTCCACGCATTGACATACGCAGACGGTACGGGTATAATACTTATAGGGTAAGACCTAAACGGTCAGCCACGAACAAAGTTTTATTCCCTAAAAGGGAACTACCGCTCTGATTGCAGCAGGGCGGTTATTTTTTGCGTATCGTTATTGTTATGGACTTGATTTCGCCTAAAAAAGCAAAAAGAAGTGCGAACAACTTCAACATGCGCCACACCTCCTTTCGGATGGTGTGCTGACCGCCGCTTGCCCTTGGTATTATACTTGTAGATATTATAATGCTTATGTATAATTTTGTCTATTAAGAAAAGCCTCCCTTTAACAAGGGAGGCTGCTTACTTTCACCGCACTAAAAAATGCCCCCCTTGTTAAAGGGGGGAGGGCCAATGCGAAGCATTGGAGGGGGGATTCCGTAAAAGCTGTTTTAATGCGTAAAAATACCGTCCACGCATTGACATACGCAGACGGTACGGGTATAATACTTATAGGGTAAGACCTAAACGGTCAGCCAACGAACATTGTTGTTATTTTGTTAAAATAACCGTCCTGTGCCAGCAGGGCGGTTATTTATGTCGGAACTTTATGATAGTTATCGTCTCTATTTCATGCTTGAGCGCAAGAATGAGCGCAATAATCAATTCCAGCATACTTCACACCTCCTTTCGGATGGTGTGCTGACCGCCGCTTGCCCTTGGTATTATACCTGTAAATATTATAATGCTTATGTAGAAATTTGTCTATATTGAGAGATACCCTTATACCTGCTAACGAGAATAGGAAGTGAAAGGCGGCGGCCCGCCCGCAGGCGGGTCGGTTCCGGCGCGTCTCCCGCGCCGGAACTTCCTCTGTGGTCGAAGCTTATACCAGCCGCCCCCGTTCTTTGGAGCGCTTGCACCTTATACGTCCGCAAGCCCCTTTCAGCACAAAAAAAAGCCCCCCACATGGGGGGACTGTGCTAACGCCCGCGGAAGCCAAGTTTAGGGGCGGCGGAGCCGCCCCATTGCTTGTTTAGCTTTAATTACTTCTTGAGACCCATAGCGCCGGCAGCGGCTACGAGAGCCATTACGGCGTAAGCGACGACGGATGCGTCACCGGTCTTGGGGATCTCGACCTTGCACTCGGGGTTGACGATAGCGGTGCCGTTCTTGCCCCAGGTGAAGCAGGTGCCAAGATCATTTTCCCAACCGAAGTTCATGTTGATGGCCTTCTTGGTTATGCAGGTGTTGAAGCTGAACTTGAAGAAGTTCATAACTTCCATTACCAGAGCGGCTTCGTTGCAGCCAATGCCATAACGGTTGCCCTGAGCATCAACCAGCATACCATTATCCATGCTTACGAATGTAATACCAGTCTTGCCGTCATCCATGGAACCCCATGCGCGCACTACCTTATCGGTATCATCATCCATCTTTATGTGAACCAGCTTGCCGCCCTTCTTGACGAACTTGAGCAGCTTACCAGCCTCATCGTAAGAAACATTCCAGTCACCGATTGCAGCACCATTAAATTCGTTCTTAGCCTTACCCTCGATGCAAACCTTTACGTTGCTCTTGAGAGCCCACTTTACCTGAACGTTATCGTTGTCAAAGTCGGCATCCTTATCCCACGCGCCAGTTTTGGCGTCCATCCAATATACGCCGCCCTTGCCGTCGTTGTTCACTGTTGCGAATGCGGGCATACCCAGCTTCCATTCCTTTTCGGCAGCGCCGTTTTCAGTACCAGAAAGATTGGTCTGCTTTACCATGACGTCCTTAATGGATTCATACCATTCCTGATCCAGATCCTTATCTACGGTCATCTTGATGCCATAGTATACGCGCTCGCCAATGATGGAAGCTGCACAGTTGTTAGCGGTGAACTGGGACTCGCCAACACAGGCAGTAGTGGAACGTACAAAAGGTACGATCTCAAGCTTAATCTTGCCGCAGGTATAAGTGGTGGTAGCGCAGTTCCAATCAAAGTTGGTGTTGCAGGTCAGAGCAAAGGCGGAAGCCATGGAGAGAACCATGACCAGAGCCAGAGCGATTGCGAAAATCTTCTTCATTTCTTTAAATCCCTTTCAATTATTTTGTGTTTTGCAAGTGATGGGGGTTTCCCCCCGGGCGAAGCGCGTTTTGCGCGCCCTTCCGCTTAGCACGCCTATATGTTACCACCAAATGTTACGGACGTCAAGGGTTTTTTGTTACGAAATTGTAACAAATCTCTTTTGGGCTTAAAGGGACGGGACAAGCCCGTATAAGCTGCGACCACAGAGGAAGTTCCGCCGCGGGAGACGCGCCGGAACCGACCCGCCTGCGGGCGGGCCGCCGCCACGCCTTAAAGTGAGGTTGGTGGGATTCCGTAAAAGGTAAAAGAGGCTTACATCTTTTTCGGAATCCCCTTTTTTGACGGAATCCCCCCTCCAATGCTTCGCATTGGCCCTCCCCCCTTTAACAAGGGGGGCTTTTCTTAATAGACAAAATTCTACATAAGCATTATAATATCTACAAGTATAATACCAAGGGCAAGCGGCGGTCAGCACACCATCCGAAAGGAGGTGTGGAGTATGCTGGAATGGATTATTGCGCTCATTCTTGCGCTCAAGCATGAAATAGAGTCGATAACGATCATAAAGTTCCG
>CAKTYU010000015.1 GCA_934633985.1 uncultured Clostridia bacterium | reverse complement strand
TGCTCTCCTTTGCAGAATATGCAAAGGATGCGCAGCCGGAGGTTCTGGTCACTTTGATCCAGACGATTGTAGAAAGAATTTATATTGTGGATAAGGATGACGAGCGTTACTGCCACATCTTTATCAAGGGCTGTTCCGGAGAAGATTATACTGGTTTCTTCCGGACAGCCAGTTACATAGAGGACAATTCGCCTTCTGCGTGTGATTCAGAACAGTGTTGCATTTGCACCAAAGTATCGGAGAAAGGTGTTTTTTGAAGATAAGAGGGAGGACATACGAGAGATAATAAGGACGTTGTGCAAATGGAAAGGAGTAGACATAATAGAGGGGGAAATTGTCCGGATCACATCTACCTGCTGCTGAGTATACCACTAAAGATAAGCGTATCGGGATTTATGGGAAAAAGCAGCTTAATGATATTCCAGAAGTATGGTAACATGGAATTTGCATATAGAAACCGGGAATTTTGGTGCAAAGGATATTATGTAGATACAGTAGGAAAAAACACAAAAGCTATAAAAAAGTACATAGCCGAACAGCTAAAGCGAGACATAGAGACAGACCAACTAAGTATATTTGACCCAAAAGACCCTTTTAAGGGTGGCAGGTAATAATCGCAAGCTGGCAGGCAATTTATGCGCACGTGTGTGCCCGCTAATATTATGAGGGCTACTCCCGAAACATAAATACCCACGGCGTAGTGAACAGCACCCCATTTGTTAGACAAGTATGATAAAATACTTGTACTAAGGAATGGGGTGTTTAACTATGCCAAAGGGAGTGCCGAACAAACGGTATACGCCGGAATTCAAGAAGCTGGTTGTGGAAACCATGCAGAAGGAAAAGCTAAACTACTGTGAAACAGCAAGTCAGTTTGAAATTAGCGATCACAAGCGTGTTGCTGCATGGGAACGAATTTACATGACCGAAGGTCCGGAGGGTTTCGCCATCGAACGGCGCGGCCGCGGCAGCAAGGACCGTCCGCCAAAGCAGCTACCGAAAGACGCAGAGGAGGATCTGCTGGCAGAGGTTCAGAGTCTGCATGCGAAGGTAGAATACCTAAAAAAATTGCAAGCCTTGGTTTTGGAAGACGAGCGACGCCAACACAAAAAACGCCGGTAGTTCAGAAGCTAAGGCAGATTCTCGATCTGCACAGCAGCGATCTGGTCAGCTATACCATATCGGATCGTCCTGTACTCAGCATGGTGACCACCATGCTGGACGAGGCGTTTGCAAAAATACCGGACGGGACTAACCTGGTTCTTCACTCTGATCAGGGCTGGCAATATCAGCACAGGCAGTATCAGCGGATGCTCCGCGAGAAGGGCATCCGGCAGGGCATGAGCCGCAAGGGGAGCTGTCTGGACAACGCAGTGATAGAAAATTTCTTTGGGCTGCTCAAAAGTGAACTGCTGTATTTGTAGGAGTTCCGTTCCAAGGAACACTTCAAACTGGAACTCGTTGAATATCTGGATTACTACAACAACCGCAGGATCAAGGCAAAACCGAAGGGCTTGCCGCCTGCATTTCACAGACAACAAGCCCTTTCAGCAGCTTGAACAATTTCTATTAGGATTATTTGTCTAACTTTTGGGGGTCACTTCATATGCGGGGGATCATTATTTTATGTGGTGTTTCTAGTAAGGGGATCACTGACAAAAAACGCATGTAAGTTAACATAGGTTGAGCGTTTATACAATCGTATTAAACACCAAATATTTGCCAACACAATTAGCAGAAACACTAGGCAGACTTTGGGATCTTACTTTTAAGAATGCCTGCTTAAAATTGCATTGTCACAAATTCATTGATGAACCGAGCCGCATAATCAGTTACGGCCTCGCATACTGCGGCTCCTATCTCAGCTTTTGCATCCTTAGGATTGATCGTATAATCCACATCATTAGAATGTCCATATTCGATAAGATCTCCGCTGGAGGATACATCCCTAGTTCTAATGTTTAGATAGATGCTGGCACCCTCAAACTCGCCCCTGTGCAGATCCAGTAGCTTAATGTTGCCAATACTCTTATTCTCGGGGATATGAGCACGGTCGAGTTTTACAATAGATGGATTGATGTGTAGCATCATGGAAGTTTCAATAATATCACCGTGTCCAATGAGACCCCAATCCTTGTTAATGCTGCCAGCGACTTCAAACCACTGCATATTAGCTACGGGAATATTCTTTAGACGGAAATACTGTCCCACATCATAAAGGGCATTATTATTGCCGCCATGTCCATTTATGAATAAAATGTGTGTAGTACCATAGCTAATCAACTGCTCACAGAACTCAAGCACATAGTTGCACAATGTGTTTTGAGAAACAGCCAACGTACCAGCAAAATCGGAGTGATATTTAGCATAGCCCATCGGTACCACAGGAGTTACAAATCCTTTGTCTGTTTTTTTTCCGATAGCTTTTGCCAAATGTTCAGCGATCATCCAGTCGGTTCCAACCGGTAGAGCGGGACCATGCTGTTCATTACTTCCAACGGGAACGATGGCTACTTTTCTTTTCTCAAACAATTCGTCGTTTTCTTCCCATGTGTTTTCATAAATCAAATTACTCATATGCTTTCCTCTCGTGTTGCTACCTACCACGATTGAGTTTGTGGTAGGTAGCGGTATTTTATTAAATGTAAGTGTGAATTAATTGTATCTATTGATTATTTATATACCTTTACGGTATAAAGTTTATGATAACCGGTAGGCATCATCTCAAAGCCTTCCACATTGTCACTTACACCAACAGCCAAATCTACCCATATAAGGGGACGGTTTACAGAGTACTTCTGCACTAGGGCCTCTGCCTCGCCGTATAGTTTGATGCGCTCATCTGTATCTGCGCATTTCTGTGCCGCTTCCAATACTGCATCCATACCAGGAATTTCAGCGAAGGCTCTACCGCCCTGTGAACCAAAGCGCGAGCTATGATAGAGAGCAAAGTAAGCATTATCTGCATCGAGAGTAGCAGTGGTCCAGTTCTGGAAGCACAGTTCGTGTGCACCGCGGTTGACGGTTTCAACATAAGTAGATTGCTCAACTACATCAATGGACAAATTGATATTAATGGATTTAAGTTGCTCCTGCATAATTTGACACATTTCGATTCGGTCTTGATATTCGCTTACCGTAATGCTGAGGTTAAAGCCATCGGCATAACCGGCTTCGTCCATCAATTGTTTTGCTTTTTCTACATTGACGGTAATAGGTGGGACATCAGGCTGGAAGCCGAAAACCTCGGGGCTGACGACGGTGGTAGCTTCTCTTGCAGCACCATACAAAACTGACGTAATCATGGGTGCCGGATCAATGGTCAAACGTATTGCTTCACGTACACGCTGATCCGCAAGGTACTTGTTTTGAAAGTTCATCCCAATGTAATAGCACATCAGAGAGGAGACTTTTGCAACGCCAAAACCTTCCGTATTTTCAATGCGGTCAATATCATTGGGCAGAATGTCATAGGCCAAATCCACTTCACCTGTTTCCAGGGCGATTGTACGCTGTGCAGCTTCAGGAATCACGCGCATTACTAGATTTTTCATTGCGGCGGGGCCATTCCAATATTCATCAAAGCGCTCAAGTTTCACATAGTTACCGGGTTTCCATTCGATAAATTTGAAGGGTCCAGTGCCCATAGGAGCAGTGGTTAAAATTTCTTCGCCATTTGCTTCGGCATATGCCTTAGACATCATGGCAATAGCAGGGAAAGTAAGGTAGCGAATAGCGGGAGCGAAACCACCTTCGGTAGTAACCAGTTGTATCGTGTGATTATCAATAATATCTACATGATCGATGAACTTTGCAAGATAGCTGACAGAGGGATGTACAGAAGCGCGCTCCAAAGAATACTTGGCATCTTCAGCTGTGAAATCGCTACCGTCATGGAACTTTACACCCTCACGTAGATGAATAATATAATTTTCAGCGTCGATCTGCTCCCAATCTGTTGCCAGCATGGGAACAATCTCGCACTTCGTGTTGTAAATGAATAACGTATCATAAATATTGCCAGTTGTCTGAAGGGCAACCGTTTCTTTACCGATATTGGGGTCGAAAGAAAAAACATCCCCACTCTGCGCCCAAGTGAGAGTGTCCTTCAGCTCTTTTTCTATAGGTGCTGCTTCAGAGCTTGCGTTATCTTCGCTTCGGATACTAGCATTATTGCTCGTGATGGCTTCGTTACCATCGTTTTTCGCGCAACCGGTCAATATAACCAGTATCATGCTAAGTAACATGGTCCAAGATAGTACTTTTTTGAGATTTTTCACAGTGATACTCCTTTTATTTATTTTTGATTTATCATTTTGTTACCTACCTGACGGCAAGCAACGTAATGACCATTTTCAACTTCCACTAAAGGAATTGTTTCATTTACACAGGCTTCTGTTGCGTAAATGCAGCGCTTCGCAAACCGGCATCCAATACCCGGATTAATGGGAGATGCCAGTTCACCCTTGAGCAGAATACGCTTCATAGTGTCATCTGGATCTGGCGATGGAATGGCGGAAAGCAATGCATTGGTATAGGGGTGCATCGGGTTTTTAAAAAGTGTCTTAGCCGGTGCCTTTTCGACCATCTGTCCAAGATACATTACCGCAATGTTGTTTGAAAAATGTTTTACTACGGATAGATCATGGGTTATGAACAGATATGTCAGCCCTAGATCCCGTTGGATATCTTGCATCAAATTCAACACCTGTGCCTGAATGGATACATCTAACGCAGAAACCGGCTCATCGCACACAATGAATTTTGGTGAAAGCACGATAGCTCTTGCCACGCCGACGCGCTGGCGTCTTCCACCGTCCAATTCATGAGGGTAGGTATTTATCAGCCTCTGGGATAATCCCACCAGGTCCATAATTTCGCGAATACGTTTTTCTAGCCCCGTTTTGTCACGTGGTTTACAAATTCCCTGAATAATCAGAGGCTCAGACAAAGCTTCCTTAATTGTCATTCTGGGGTTAAGCGAAGCATAAGGATCTTGAAATATAATTTGCATATCTCTTCGCAAATTCTTCATTTGCAATTTACTGTATGCTGTAATATCGTTATCCTGGAAATATACTTTGCCTGCTGTTGGTTCATGAAGTCGTAGTATAGCTCGTCCCAAGGTTGATTTTCCACATCCAGATTCTCCCACTATACCAAGCGTTTCACCCTGCTTTATGGAAAAACTCACATCATCCACGGCATGCAATATGCCAGAATTTGTTTTAAAATACTTTTTAAGATGTTCTACCCGCAATATTTCGTTTCCGTTCAAGAAATTCCCCTCCCTTCTAATTCGCCAGATACTTTAAGGCACTTGACGTAATGCCCGTTTTCCATCATATAAACGTCAGGTTTCCTGGTTTTGCACAAATCTGTAGCATATTGGCATCGGGAAGAAAATGCACAACCCTTTGGAAGATTCATGGGGTCTGCCATCAACCCTTTGATTGGGCTTAAGCGATCCACATCCTCATTAAGCTTTGGAATAGAACCGAACAACCCCTGTGTATAAGGATGGCAGAAATTCTTGAACACATCATGTACTTCGCCGTATTCGACAATTTCTCCGGCGTATATCACAGCCACATAATCGCATACCTGTGCCACCACACCTAAATCGTGTGTAATTAGCAACATAGCAGTGTTATTCTTTTTTTGCAAATCTTTCATCATCTCCAACACCTGAGCCTGAATAGTAACATCCAGCGCAGTGGTTGGCTCATCCGCAATGAGCAGTCGAGGGTTGCAGGCCAGCGCAATAGCGATTACTACACGCTGCTTCATGCCGCCAGAGAACTGGTGCGGATATTCGTCCGCACGTTCCTTTGGGATGTTTACGATTTCAAGTATTTCTTTTGCCTTAACCAGTGCATCTGCTTTACTTATGTGCGTATGGGCACGAATGACCTCAGCAATCTGGTAACCTACTGTCAGCACTGGATTGAGTGATGACATGGGATCCTGAAAGATCATGGATATGTCCTGACCACGGATGTGCCGCATTTCGCGCTTGTTTGCTTTAATGAGGTCTTTTCCATCAAACAGTATTTCACCGTTGCCAATGATTCCCGACTGTGGTGGAATCAATTGCATTATGCTTTTTGCAATGGTGGTTTTGCCCGCGCCGGTCTCGCCGACCAACCCCAGAGTCTTTCCCTGGCGAACAATCAGGTCTGCGCCGTTTACAGCTTTAACCACGCCGTCTGCGGTTTCATAGCGCACATGAAGGTCTTTTATTTCTAATAACGTACTCACTGCCACGTCTCCTTTAATCTTTTAATCTGGGATCCAGTGCGTCTCGCATACCGTCACCCACCAAATTCAAAGATAGAACAGTCAACAATATTGCTGTTCCCGGGAACAAAGTGATATGCCATGCATCTCTAATGTAGGTTCTCGCGTTAGCAAGCATGGCACCCCACTCGGGTGTGGGAGGCTGAATGCCCAGTCCCATAAAGGACAGGCCCGCAATCATCAAAATGGCACCGGCCATATTTAAAGTAAACTGCACAATCAGCGGTGACAATGAATTAGGGAGTATATAGCGGAAAATGATACGTCTGTCATTAGCCCCATAGGAACGAGCCGCCTCTATATATTCCATCTCCCTGATTGACATAACCGATGCGCGAGCAATTCTGGCAAATGAGGGGACATACGAAATCGCAGTGGCCAGAACAATGTTAAATAGACCTGTATCCAGCGCCGCGACCAAGCATATAGCCAAAAGCATTGACGGAATGGCCAGCAGAACATCCATGACGCGCATAATTATATTGTCAAACTTTTCGTAAAACCCAGCTAATGCGCCTAAAATGCCGCCCACAATAGTGGAAACAGCCACAGTTGCCATGCCTAAAAACATAGAGTAGCGAGTACCCCAGATGATACGCATCAGGATATCCCTGCCAAATTCATCTTGACCAAATAGGTGCTGTGTATGAGGAGGCTTTAGCTTGGACATCAAATCCATATTGGTTACATGGGTATCATAAAACACATTATCTGTGACCAAATCAATAACCATCGTACTAATGGAAACAACCAGCAGTAATGCTAGAAAGCAAAGCCCTACCAGAGCAATTTTATTTTTTTTAAAACGTCTCCACGCTTCTTCCCAAAGCGTACGGGATTTTACCTCCGCTGCACATTCTACATCCACTAATTCATTAATATCTGAACTCTTTACATTCTTCATACATATGCTCCCTTCTTACTTTCTCTTGTATCTAGATTTGATTCGAGGATCTACATAGGCATAGAGTACATCCACTACCAAATTCACCACAGAGAAAACGATGGAGATAAACACCACGCCACCGAGAACCGTCTGCTGATCCTTAGCCTTAATCGCATCGATGATCAACAGGCCAATTCCTGGCCAAGAAAACACAGTTTCTGTCAGAATAGCACCACTAAGCTGTTGACCAAACTGAAGTCCAGCAACCGTGATAATAGGGATTAGCGCATTTTGCAGCATATGTTTAACTGTGATGGTCCATTCGCTTACGCCTTTGGAACGGGCAGTATCGATGTAATCCTGTCTCATAACCTCCAGAATTGAGGAACGTGTCATTCGGGTGATCATTGCGACAGGCAAGGTTGAAAGCGCGACGGTTGGAAGCACCGCACTTCTAAGCATGGTTGTAATTGATTCCGTATTAAATCCAGAAGGTGGCAACAATTTCAGATTAACTGAGAATATAATCACAAGCAGTAGCCCCAGCCAAAATAACGGCATGGATATTCCTGCAAGAGCGGTAACCATTGTAATGTGATCAATGAACTTATTTTGATTTTTTGCCGATATTATTCCCATTGGGATACCAATTAACAAAGCTACGATTTCGCTCGTTAAAGCCAACGCCAGCGTGTTAATAAACCGCTCCTTAATCAGCTCAGCTACCGACATGTGATTTTTCCACGAAAATCCCATGTTCCCATGAAGTAGATCATAGATATAATCAAAGTAACGAACAATTAGTGGTTTATTCAGGCCTAATTCTTCTTCCTTTGCTAATATGCTTTCTGGCGTTGCACCATCGCCCAATATTACTTCTGCCGGGTTTACAGGGGAAAGACTCATAATGAAAAACACCACAAAAACAACCCCTAAGAGAACAGGTATCATCATCAGAATCCGTTTGATAACATATTTGTACATTTTCATCCTCTCCTAATGCATAGCTTATCATGCAATTGATTAATCAGTGTTTTATATTGTTCGGATTCGCATGCAATGGCCACGCAATCCTCGCTTATAATCCAGATGTTTTGCAGTGTGGCATCGTTGTCAAAACATTGATTAACCCGATCTTCGATTCCCGTTCCAACTGCGAATATAACATCACACTCTTTCATATCAATAACGGAATCTATTGTTTCTATGGAAGGTGTGTTCCCCGTTTGTTCTTGAGAAACGTAGCAATGTACGGTTCCTTCTTTTTCCAAGTATAAAAGGGGGTGAATTTTACTTTTTTGCAAGTTTTCCATGTAGGACCCAAACTTGTCCGACGGTACCTGTATACACAAATGACCTCTAGTTGCGGTAATACCAAATACATTATCGCAATAGTCGCCTATGGCAGTACCGGGATCATCGGAGAAGGTGGAGCGGACACTTAATATGTTTCTTCCACTCAACCTGGCGTAAGCAACAGCCTTGGGATGAATTACCTTTGCGCCAAATTCAGCCAGCTTTTGACATTGATCATAGCTTATGCGGGGAATTTTTAATGCCTGTTGTACTACCCTTGGATCAGCAGTATATATACCATCTACATCGGTATATATCTGTACTTCTTCCGCATTAAGATAATATCCCAATGCACAGGCAGTTGTATCGCTGCCTCCCCGCCCAAGCGTTGTGATGTTTCCGGTTTTGCTGATACCCTGACCACCAGTCACCAATACAACATAGCCCTTTTTAAGCCAACCGATGATCGGAGCGGGATCGATACTTTGGATGTCTGCGTTGGAATAACATTCGTTTGTAACGATAGCAGCCTGTTCACCGTTAAGTAATACTGATTTAATCCCCAGTTGCAGCAGTTCGTTTGAAGCAACGCATCCAGAAATTACTTCCCCGCAACTGTAAATCATGTCCTGTTCACGGTTATTACAAAGCTTATGCCCGCCGGAAAATACGTTTAGAAGAGTGTCGGTTGCATAGGGATCCCCTTTGCGTCCCATGGCAGAAAGAACGACTACTACCGCATATCCTTCTTTGAGCGCCTTGCTAATTTTTTCATAAATATAAGCGCGCGTTTGTGGAGTTGAGGTAGAGGTGCCCCCATATTTTTGCACTAGGATTTTCATTATGCCCTCCATGAATTATTAATTTCTACAAAAAACTGGCAATCCTGTCTTAAACCATGACTCCTCTTTTATAGACTCTAAACACATCGTTTAGGTTCCGGATGTCTTCCATAGGGTCACTGTTTAACAGCAAAAGATCCGCCTGCCGATTGGGCTGAATAGTTCCCACACGATCTCCTATGCCAAGATATTCCGCCGGTTTTGCAGTAGCAATATAGAGCAACTCCTCATTTTTCATCCCGCAATCCGAGAGCATAGCCAAGCCCTCATATAAATCGCCAAAGGAGCAATGCCGCCAACCGGCATCACTTCCCGCTATAAAGGGGACGCCATCTCTGATCATTAAACGGTGCATTTCTTTCAGACAATCCTGAGTTTTTTGGTGAACTTCCAACTGTTTATCCTCTAAGAGGGTTCTTTCCTTGGCCTTGAGGAACCTAATAGTTGACTCCAGCACCTGAATTGTTTCGCTCACTATGATATTCTTTCGAGCAATATTTTCGGCTATCGATTGGTCATATTCCAATGAGCCGTCCCTCTTGCAAAAATATCCATGCTCAAGGCTATCTATACCCATAGCAATAACATTTTTTATTCCATCCAAACTTAACACGTGGGCGGTTGCTTTTATTCCGATTCGATGGGATTCATCAATCGCAGTCTTAATTTCTGTAAGCGTAAGGTTGTCACAGTAAGTCGCAACTCCTTTTGTTCCGCCTCCTGTGGCTATTATCTTAGTAAAATCCGCGCCTTCTTTGTGCTGTAATCTTACCAAGCGACGAACATCATCCTCTCCGCTTACTTCACCACCCATATAATGTATATGGCCACCAGTGGATGTGACCGGAGCGCCGCACACGATCAGATCAGGCCCCAATATACGTTTGTTTTCTAAAGACCTCTTAAGTGCAAACGTTACTTCGCTGTGGGATCCGCAGTCCCTTAAAACCGTAATGCCTTTTTTTAGCGCATTTTGAATGTTGTTGACAGCAATAACTTCAATTTCACATTTTGACAAGTGGGACATATCTTCCCCTGCGGTGCCATCTCCCGGCAGAACGGTGTGTACGTGGGAATCTATCAATCCTGGAACAAGATATTTATCGCCTAAATCTTCTACTTCCGTAATAGAGTATTGTTCTAAAGCCGATAATTCATTTTGATTAAATACTGCTCGGATTGTTTCGCCATCTATTACAACAATTGCGTTATCAATTTGTTCTCCTTTTTTTCCCGTATAGAGCTGTTTTACATGGATCGCAGAAAAATTCGACATTGTTACATCTCCTTACATTAATTAACTATTATCACCAAAATCCGCATGGCCCACATTTGATTTATGAGAAATAGCGGGAAATAACCAACTCCGCAATCTGGACGGCATTGGTTGCGGCTCCTTTTCTAATTTGATCGCCGCAGCACCAGAGATTGAGTGCATTTTTTTCTGTAATATCCTGCCGTATACGTCCTACGTACACCAAATCATGGCCGGATGTATCCAGCGGCATGGGATATATATTTTTAGCCGGTTCGTCTACCAGCTTAACGCCAGGTGCATCCTGTAACAGTTTTTTTGCTTCTTCTACAGACATTTCGCGTTCAAATTCGATATATACAGATTCCGAATGGCTACGGAAAACAGGAACCCTTACGCAAGTACAGGTGATTCCAATAGTATCATCATGAAGGATTTTCCTACCCTCGTTTACCATCTTCATCTCTTCTTTTGTGTAATAGTTATCTAAGAAGGAATCAATATGAGGAATCAAATTAAACGCTATTTGGTGCTGGAATACTTTGGAATGTAACTCGCGGCCGGCTGCATAATCTTCCACCTGATATTCCAATTCTTTAATGCCGTTTATACCTGCTCCAGATACCGCCTGATAGGTTGACACGATCATACGCTTAATTGGGCATGCGCGGTGCAGTGCATAAACTGCCATCAACGCAATAACAGTGGAGCAATTGGGGTTTGAGATAATTCCTTTATGCAATGCAATATCTTCAGGGTTTATTTCCGGAATAATCAAAGGTACATTATGATTCATGCGGTAAGCTGAACTATTATCAATCACAATGGCACCTTTTTTTGCTGCTAAAGGTGAAAAGCGCTCACTCACCGCATTCGAGACCGCTACCATCAATATATCGATTCCATCAAAAGAATCATTTGTAGCCTCCTCTACCACATATTCTTTGCCTCGAAAACTGACACGCATACCAGCATCATTACAATCTGCAAGTAAGCGAATGTTGCCGCAGGGAACATTTCTTTCTTCTATTATTTTGCGCATTTCAGTGCCCACTGCTCCCGTGGCCCCAAGAATACCAATGGTTATATTCCTCATGAAAATATCCTCCACTTTTAAAATTTGGTTAAATTGCCAGCTGTTACCTGTCACCTGACAACTGTTAACAGTTTATGTGCAAAAAACTACTCTTCGCAAAATAGCGCACTGGTCTTCGTGTAATGTTCGCTTATAGCTTCACTTGCTTTCTGCATATCCCCTGTGCATAGTGCTTCATAAACAACCAAATGACGCTCATACTGGTTATCCATATTAAAGCAGGAGCGCTTTTTTGTAAGAAAGAGTACATAATTGAAGGAAGAAAGTGCGTCCCACGTGCGATATATTTGTTTCATCCCACTAGCCTCCGCAATGGTTGCATGAAAACGTTGGTCGCAATCCAAAAAATGCTCTATGCTGTTTTGCAGACTAAGGGACTTCATTTCTTTCAGAATATTACTCATTTTCCTCAAAGAGTCTTCGTTTATTCCGTGCTTACAATTATTGACTGAGGCGCATTCTAGTGCAGAACGAATTATGAAAATTTCGGCAGCATCTTCCACACGCAATTCGCGAACAACACACCCCTTGTTCTGCCTGTATTCTACCAAGCCTTCCTGTTCCAATTGGCGGAGAGCCTCTCGTATAGGTCCTCTACTTATACCTAGTCGTTTTGATAAATCGTCTTCAACAATTCTTTCTCCGCTTTTATATTCCAAGCATATAATCCTGCTTCTTATGTAATTTAAGACTTGCTCTCTTAATGTTTCATGCCGAAACTCAGACACTACACCACCCCCTCGTTCTTACAATTAGCCTTATTACGAATACATTCACATAGCACAGAAATAACCTCATTGCTAATAAGAAGATACTGTATAAACAAGATTGTCAACATTCAACTATACACAGTATACAATGGGGTGTTTCAATTTGCAAGATGTTTTTAAGAAATTTCTAAAAGTCAATGTAGCAATAACTACTCTTTTAGGCTTCTTGGATTATACACCCCATTTTTTGTTTTTTTAGTTTGGTAAATTTTTATTCTTGAATGAATATAATGAGGAATTTCCATTTTGAATCTGCAATTTCGACATTTATTCTGAGGATTATCAGCACATATTCTATAGTTAATAACTAACATATTCTGCTTAATCAAATCCCCCATATTGGCAGAAGTATAAACCGTTATCTGTACCATTTCGAATTGTAGAATTCCGCGTCATCTTCTTTGCTATTGTTAGCTATAGATGTGACAGCTTTTTGACTCTTCGGGCTGCTTATCTTCCCAAAACCGTGTGGCTTTCGGATTACGGGGAAAATGGAGGTGACGCATCTTGTTTTGCCGGCACGACGCTAGGCATCGTGCCGGGACTTCCTACTGTCAGGGTGTGGAGAAAAAATTGCTTTGTATTGCTGTTAAACAGTGGCATAGTGGCAGCGCTGACCGCCACCTTGCCACCTTTTCCAAGGCAAGATCATTGTTATACCGTAGGTATTCCTAGTAGCTTTTCTGGTAGCTCAGCTTTTCCTGTATGCTTTGACAAAGCCGAGGTCTATGCCCTTCCATCGCCGCATCAAGGACATACGTATCATCAAAGTAGCGCGCCCACTTTGCATACAAGCGTTCCTCAAAATGGGCTTATCCAGAACGCGAAAAAAATCTAGTATGATTGATTCGTGTGGAGGTCATAACTCTACAACAATTTGATTCCCAGGATGTGATCGGGCTTTCCGTCCCTGCTTACACAGGAGAGCTGCTTTGTTTCCCCCATATTGAGGGCTTGCAGGAGTCAAACGGTGTACGTACGAAACGGCTTGCTGATGTTTTATGCATAGCCGTCGATGTTGGCGATAGCCCTTATCGTCCTCCACGCCGACAATGATCATACCGCTGCCCGTGCACATTAGGCGTTGCCGGACTTGACCTCATACCGCATCTTCATTCTTCCCCGCATATACGTTCATCCGGCGGATCATCGCCCTTTTTTCGCTTTTACAAGCCTGCTGAAGGCCCAAATGCCCCAGGCCAGGCCGCACATGAGCAGCATAAAGCCGGCAAAGACGGCGAGGAACGTATATAGCAGGCTCTCCCATCCGGCGATGGCGAGAGCCATTGCGGTTAAGACAATTGCCGCGATGGACAGGATAATAACGGGCAGCAGGCGGACCGCCTTGCCATTGGCCTTGAAGCACAGCAAAAGCTGCGCCGGCAAAAGCAAGGCGATGGAGAAAACCAATACCAACGAGGTCAGCTCTATGCCCCCCAGACGAACATCAAACATGCGGCGCCTCCTTTGCAAAGCGACGTTTATTCTTTAATAAAGCGCATCATAAAAAAGTAAGCGAGCACCATGGCCGAGGATACGGCCAGCCCGATATAAAACTCCGGATATGCAAGGCTCAGGCTGTTTTGCAGGCTCATTTTGCCGGTAACGGTCAAAATATGCCAGGTGAAAAACGTATATATTTCAGAAGCCACAACGCCTATGACCCCGGCGGCGCCGAGCAATGTGCTGATGCTGCTTTTATTAAACGGCGCCCATACCCCTAATGTAAATGATATAACGGATAATATCCCTATTGGGTTGAATAGATTTATCATCCCGGATATTTCCTGCACGCCCCTGCACCCGCCGTATTGATTCATAAGCATGGGCAATAAGCTCAAGACAAAGGCTGCCGATAAAATAATTTTCTTATTCATTTCAGTTGACCTCCGTGGAGTCTTGCTTTATAAAAAGTATACCATAAAAAGATAGTATCATAAAAATATGAAGGATTCTACTTTATAGAGTAAACAAAAGCGGATAATGGGACTTCCGGCGGCACTGGGGCAGTGCCGCCGCCAGCCCGGGGAACTCGGAAACGATACACTGTATCGTTTCCGCCCCTCGCGGGGACGTTCCCTTCGAGTCCCATTCCCCGATTATCATTTCAACAAAAATATCCCCCCATTCGGGAGGATATTTCTGTTGGAGCGGGTAATGGGACTCGAACCCACTATCTCAGCTTGGAAGGCTAATGTGTTACCATTACACTATACCCGCGTATTGAGTTTTGTAAGTGGTGCGGGCGAAGAGACTTGAACTCATACGCCTTGCGGCACTGGAACCTAAATCCAGCGCGTCTGCCAATTCCGCCACGCCCGCAAGCTCATTTTATTTTTTAAATATGGTGACCCGTCGGAGATTCGAACTCCGGACACCTTGATTAAAAGTCAAGTGCTCTACCGACTGAGCTAACGGGTCAATTGGCTGGGGTGGCGGGATTTGAACCTGCGAATACCAGAGTCAAAGTCTGGTGCCTTAACCGCTTGGCTACACCCCAATAACTGGGGGTGAGGTGACGGAAGCGGATAAAGTAGTATTATCCGCTTCCCCTCGAAAAATGGGGTGAGTGGTGGGATTTGAACCCACGACATCCAGAGCCACAATCTGGCGCTCTAGCCACTGAACTACACCCACCATGTAAAGTTATACAGCCTTGGGATGCCAACTGCAAAACCATTTAAGCGGCTCAAATAACCTTGCATTTGGCGCGCCCGCAGGGATTCGAACCCTGGACCTACGGCTTAGAAGGCCGTTGCTCTATCCTGCTGAGCTACAGGCGCATATCCAGATGTCGGTTCCCCGGCATATTGGCAGCCAATATAGGCATACCGCCGATATCAACGTATTTTATCAGAAACGCGCGGCTGTGTCAAGCATAATGCACATCATAAATGCGGCGGCGGGAATTTATTTTTTTGTGATTATTCCGCGCCCCCGCCGGGCAGAATACGGCTATGTTGATTTTGTTTATCAGGGCAATAATACTTTACCTTCTCGTGTTTATGGTGATAAGGCTTACCGGCAAGCGGCAGATATCCGACCTCCAGCCCTTTGACCTCATCATAACGCTGCTGGTGGCGGACCTGGCCTCGGTGCCAGCCTCGGACACCAGCATACCCCTGCTTTACGGAATAGTGCCGATATTGGCGCTCTTTCTGATACAGCAGACCGTGGCGCTCTGCTCCTTAAAGTTCGAGGGCTTCCGCTATGCAGTGTGCGGCAGGCCTCTGCTCATGGTGTCAAGGGGGGTGGTGCAGGAGCGCTCCCTCAAGGCGGCCAGATATACCTTAAACGACCTCATGGAGCAGCTTCGAGCCGGCGGCAGCTTCGAGCTGTCAACAGTCGAGTATGCCATACTCGAAACAAACGGCCAGCTTTCAGTGCTGCTGAAGGGCCCCTCCCAGCCTGTCACCTACGAGGCGCTGTCGCTGGAGTCCCCAAAGGCGCAGCCGCCCTTTTTGCTGGTGCAGGACGGCAAGATACACGGCGACGCCCTGCGCCGCTCCGGGCACGACGAAAAATGGCTCGGCAAATGGCTCGGCGCCGCCGGGGTAAAGGGGCCGGAGGGGCTTTTGTTCGCCTTTTTGTCCGGCAGCACGCTGCATATACAGTCAAAGGAAAGGGACGGGAGCAGGGTGGCGTTTATAGACACGGGAGGGAAAAATAAGAATGTTAAATAGGAACAGCTTCCCCATAGCGGCAGCGATAGCCGCGGCGCTGGCGGTGGCGCTGCTGGCGTTCCTGTTCACTGTCCCTGGGAATTACCTTAGGGATATGACGGCAAGGCTTCGCACCATGAGCCATGAGGCGGAGCAGGCGGCGGTACTGGGGGATATGGAGACGGCGGCGGAGCGCATAGAGGCGATAGCCCGCGAATACCGGAGCCGCCGGGATAAGATAAAGATGTTTTTCCACCACGACGACCTTGACGAGCTGGACAAGACCCTCGTTACCTGCCGCGACCTCGTGGCGATGGGGCAGAGCGACAACCTTATATGCGAGATAGATACTATCTTGGGCATACTGGATCACATGGATGCCGTGGAGACCATGACCATAGCGGAGCTGTTTTAACGCAAAAATAAAACGGCGGCGATATACGCCGCTATAAGCCCCTTATCCTTACCTCCAGCACCCGCCCGATTATCTCCACATCTCCGCCGGAGATTATCATGGGCTCGTATTTGGGGTTGGAGGGTATCAGCATAAGCGTATTATTTAGCCACTTTACCTTGCGGACCAGCACCTCGTCGCCCATGCGCACTATGGCGATATGCCCGCTTTCCACCCGGCTCTGCATACGCACCAGCACTAACGCGCCCTCGGGTATGAAGTCGCCTGTCATGCAGTCCCCCTCCACTTCCATATAGAAGTAGTCCCCCGCGGTGACGTCGCAGGCGGGAAGGGGAATATATTCGGTGATGTTTTCATCTGCAAGTATGGGAAGCCCCGCGTGTACCCGCCCGACAAGGGGGACGCCCACGGTATCCGTTACCGGCATAAAGAGGGAGGAGCTGCCGCTGCGCTCCTTGAACATGGTGTTCACGCCGTCGCGCCCCAGTATGTAGTCCGCAGTTACGTGGAATATGGAGCAAAGCTGCATAAGCGCGTCGTTGGGCAGGGGTACCCTGCCCGTCTCGTATTTGCATATCGCCGCCTTCTGCACGCCCAGCGCCTGCCCCAGCTCGTCCTGGGTAAGGCCGTGCTGCTTTCTGAGCTCCCGCAGCCTGTTCATTATATATACACCGCCTCTCCGATATGTGCAGTCCTGTTTTGTTTAGTGTATCCCATCAAGAAATAAAAATCAAGGGAAAAAATTCGAGTAAAGTACCGTAAACGGTATTGACAGTATCTGATAAAGATACTATAATGCAAATGTACCCTAACAAGACACTTTTAAGAGAGATACGGGAGACACCGTTTCCGATAAAGATATAAACGGAGGTGCGTTATGAATTACTTTGGATTGTTTTTCAGCTTTATGCTCCCCGGCGTGGTGATAGGCACTATGGCGGCCTCCGCCGCGAAGGAGGCGGCGGAGAGGAAGCGCAGGCGGCAGGCCATGCTGCGGCGCAGGGCCATGCGCACCGTGCCCAGGAACAAGCTGTATATAAGCACCATCGAGGAGCGCGAGGCCGCGTAAGGCGGCCCGGAGGAGCCTTAAGGCTCCATAAAATAATGAATAAAGGTTTGCCCGTTCCCGCGGGCAAAAAACAATCTAATATGCGCCATTTGTAAAAGCCTCGCCCTGCTGCGGCGGGGCTTTTGCATTGGCGGGCGACCCGATGTGTAAACTTATCACCGGTTCGCTTGTGGTAAATTACAAAGTGAAGTATAATATCCTGGTACACCTAAAGTATAATCGACGAGGTATGTCATAATGGCAAAAAGACGCAGGAGAAGAAGCAGGAACTCGAGGAGAAGGAGAATACGCAACGCCGTAAGGATAATACTCTTCTTCCTTATAGTTGCCGCTGTGATAGCCGGTATAGTGCTGCTGGCTCTAAAGCTCATAAATAAAGGCAAGGAGCCGGGCGATATAGGCGGCAATACGGCGATAGAGCAGGAGGAGGCGCAGCAGGAGGAGGAGCAGGGCTTCTTCGCCAGGCTGTTCAAAAAGAAGGACAAGGAGCAGGGCGGCCTGTTCGGCGAGGATGGCAGCCCCATCGAGACCCAGCCGCCGGAGCCCACTCCCACGCCGCTGCCGGAGTTCAACCCCTATTCCGTTGCGGGTACGAGCCCGGAGGATTTCGGCTTTGAAACAAAGATAGAGGTGGACGGCAGCGAGATGGACGCGGAGCAGTATGCCTCGTCTGACGTTATAGACTTCGAGGAGGGGCATAAATATACCCAGCTTGAGGGCGTTATAACCTTCCGCGGCAATAACTTCCGGGACAGCCCCTCCTACGGCACGGCAAGCATGACGGAGAAGAAGTTCGACACCTCCCCATGGACCTTCACGGTGGGCAGTATGCAGAAGATGTACGGCTCCGGCTCCTGGTCCGGCTGCGGCTGGACGGGTCAGCCGCTGCTCGTTCGCTGGCCCGAGGCCACCAAGCGCATAATGAATATGCACGACTGGGCCAAGCAGAAGGACGGCCTTGTGGAGGCCATATACGCCACCATGAGCGGCAACATATACTTCTTTGACGCGGAGACCGGTCAGGAGACCCGCAGCCACATAAGCACCGCCTTCCCCTTCAAGGGCGCGGGCGCGCTGGATCCGAGGGGCTATCCTCTCATGTACGTGGGCGCGGGGGACGACAGCCCCACCGAGGGCAAGGACACCTCCCATGCCTTCATAATAAGCCTTGTGGACGGCTCTGTGCTTTACGAGTTCGGGAAGAAGGACTCCTTCAGGATAAGGGGGCTTTCCTACTTTGACAGCTCCGCCCTTGTGGACGCGGAGACGGATACCCTCATATACCCCGGCGAAAGCGGCATATTGTACCTCATAAAGCTCAACACCAGCTATGACGAGGCCGCTGGGACACTTTCCATAAGCCCGAAGGTGACAAAGTGGCGCTATAAGGGCGCGAACAACGGCAAGACCGCGCTGGACGGCAGCGATGGCTGGTGGCTCGGCATGGAGGACAGCGCCATGATATGGCGCGGGCACCTGATAATCGCCGACAACGGCGGCCACCTTATGTGCATAGACCTGAACACACTGCGGGTGAAGTGGGTGCAGGATACGCTGGACGACACCAACTGCACAGGCGTGATGACCCTCGAGGGGGAGGATCACCATCCCTATGTCTACATGTCCACCTCCTTCCACCCCAACTGGAGGGCGAGGGATACCCAAACCGCGCCCATACCTATATGGAAGATAGACGCGGTGACCGGCGAGAGGGTATGGACCAACAGCGACTACAACTGCCAGACCATAGCAAAGCCCAATCAGGTTTCGGGCGGCGTACAGGGCTCCTTTGCCTCGGGAAAGAACGACCTTGAGGAGCTTATATTCGTGCCGGTATCCATGACAGAGGGCATGAAGGGCGAGCTGGTGGCGCTCAACAAGTCCGACGGTACGGTAAAGTGGCGGTACACCTTCCAGGGGTATCCTTGGAGCTCGCCAGTGCCGGTATACGACCAGAACGGCAAGGGCTATATAATACAGTGCACCAAGTCGGGCTACATACACCTTTTCGACGGCCTGACCGGCACGCTGCTGGACGAGATGAACCTGGGCTCCAACGTGGAGGCCTCTCCCGCTGTGTTCGATAATCATATCGTCATAGGCACCAGAGGCGGGCTCATTTATGGCATAAAACTAAAGTAACTGATTTGGAGATGTAATGGGCAGGGTAAACGGAAATATTCAGGGCATAAAGGACACGTTGCTGGAGAGGATAGAGCTGCTGTACGATATGCGTCAGGGGCAGGACGAGCTCGTCTCCCGGGAAATGGTGGCGGAGCTGAGCCAGCTTACGGGTATTCTGGGCCGGGAGATTTCCATATACATGGGCCGTGACGGCCGCATTGCCGACGTATCCGTGGGCGACAATGCCAAGGTCTCCATGCCCAATATGCGCCTCGTGCGCAACGAGGACAGGCTGTGCGGCGTGCGCTGCATACACACTCACCCCAACGGCGACGGAAGGCTTTCCGGCGTGGATCTGGGCACACTCCGCAGCATGCGCCTTGACAGCATGGCGGCCATAGGCGTGAGGGAGGACGGCGAGCCCACATCGGTATACGCCGCGTACCTTGGGGAAGCGGACGAGGCGGGGGAACGGGGAGTGCTGATATACGGCCCCATGCGCCCATACAAGCTGCCCCAGCGGCTGCTTATGAAGGAGATATACCTTGCGGACGACAGGCTGAAGTCAACGACAGTCGAGGCGGAGGGCTCCCGGCCTGAGAGGGCAATACTTGTGGGGCTGGAAAACAGCGGGCCCTACGATACCCTTGCGGAGTTGGGCGAGCTTGCGAGGACGGCGGGGGCAAACGTGGTAGGCAGGTTCACCCAGAAGAAGGCCGGCGCGGACAACGCCACATATATAGGCAGCGGCAAGGCGGAGGAGCTTTCCCTGAAGGGGAGCGAGCTGGAGGCGGATCTTTTCATATTCGACGATGAGCTTACAGCCGTGCAGAGCCGCAACCTCGAAGAAATTTTGGGCGCCCGGGTCATAGACCGCACGGCGCTGATACTGGATATATTCGCCCAGCGGGCGACCTCCCGGGAGGGCAAGCTTCAGGTGGAGCTTGCACAGCAGAAATACCGGCTGCCGCGGCTGCTGGGTCAGGGAACGGTGCTTTCCCGGCTGGGCGGCGGCATAGGCACCCGGGGCCCGGGCGAGAAGAAGCTTGAGATAGACCGGCGGCGGATAAAGCGGCGGATATTCGAGCTTAGCGAGGAGCTTGGCGAGATTGAAAAGCAGCGGAGCCTAAGACGCGCCCGCCGCGAGAAGAATTCCACGTCTGTCGTGGCGCTGGTGGGCTACACCAACGCCGGCAAGTCCACGCTGCTAAACGCCCTGACCGACGCATCGGTGCTGGCGGAGGATATGCTGTTCGCTACGCTCGATCCGGTGGTGCGGCAGGCGGAGCTGCCCAACGGCACCGAAGTGCTGATCTCTGATACCGTGGGCTTCATAAATAAGCTGCCCCACGACCTTGTGGAGGCTTTCCGCTCCACCCTTGAAGAGGCGGCAAACGCAGACATTATACTGCACGTGGTGGATAGGTCTTCACCGTATTACGAGAGCCAGATGGCAGTAGTGGAGGACGTGCTGTCAAAGCTTGGCGCGCTGGATATACCGAGGATAAACGTATACAACAAGTGCGACCTTACCGGGGAGCGAACGCCAAATGACGGCGTGTTCATAAGCGCTGCAAAGGGCATAGGCATTGACGAGCTGCTGGAGCAGATAGAGAGCCGGATAAACAGCGGCAGGCTGGAGGTTGACGTGGTAGTGCCTTACGACAAATACGAGGCCATGAACGTCATACGCGCCGAGGGCCGAATATTGAAGGAGGACCATCAGGGGGACGGCGCGCACTTGAAAATACAGATAAACGAGACTGCGCTGTGGAAGCTTAAAAGGATGCTGGGAGAAGGATATGGGCAAAACTAAGGTAATAGCCATAGAGGGAATAGACGGAAGCGGCAAAAGCGTGCAGTATAATGAGCTTGCCGAGGCGCTGACGGATATGGGCTATTCCGTGGAAAAGCGGGAGTATCCCAAGTACGAAAGCTACTTCGGCTCCCATGTAGGCAGCTATCTTTCAGGCGCGGAAGGCGTAAAGGCGGATACGGTGGACGGCAAGAGCATGGCCCTGTGGTTTGCGCTGGACCGCTGGGAGGATATGAAGAGCCACATTGACGGCGAATACGACTATATGATAATAAACCGCTACGTGCTGAGCAACGCGGTATACCAGAGCATACGCGACATAGACCTTCAGCGCCCGGACATAATTGACTGGGTGTTCGATCTGGAGTACGACCATTTCTGCCTGCCAAAAGCCGATATATACCTTTTCTATGACGTGGCGCCTGCACAGGCGGGCGAGAACGTAATGAAAAAGGGCTTCAGAGATTACGTGGGCGGCGAGAAGAAGGACGTATACGAGGAATCCTGCGGCATACAGCAGCGGGCCAGAGCCAAGTACCTCGAAACGGCACAGAGACGCGGCGACGTCGCCGTGATACAGTGCATGGGGGATGAGGGAATGCGCTCCATAGAGGACATAGGGGCGGAGACCATGCGGGTGCTGCGGGAGAGGAATATGATCTAATCGGCGGATATACCGCCTTTTTTTATTGCGGCAAAAAGCGCCCGCCACAGCGCAGCGTCAACGGCTTCCATCTGCGGCAGACAGTACTTCAGCCGGAAGGCCGAGAGGGCGGAAAGGGTATCGCCAGATAGCTTGCCGTTCATCAGGCAGGAAAAACCCAACATATTCAGCCCCTGCTGCAGCACAAATACATGTACCCCCATATTTCCCGGGAAAAGTACAGGATACCCCACGGCAAGCGAGGAACGCCCAAGGCTGACCTCGCCCCGTATCCACAGGGGCGATTGATACTGGGCTTCTACATATGAAAAAAGCTTGTGATTAATGCAGTACCGGCGTATCTCGTTTTGTACGCCGCAGATATTTTTGCAGGGGCAGAGCAGGGCGAAGTCCCCGGAAAGGCCTGCGAAGCAGGGGGAAAAGGGGGCGAAGGGCTCCCGAAGGGTATGGAAGGAGCTTTTGAGTATCATATCGTAGCGGCTGCAAAGGCGGCGGCAGGCATATAAGAAGCGGCCGTCCGTCCAGAGCGTTCCGCCGCAGCTTTTGCAGCGGCCCATGAGGGCGGGATCGGCCGTGATGAACCTGCCGCTGTATTCATCGTAAACAAAAAGCGTCGCCATGCTTTATCATATGGCGGCGCGTTTGCTTTTGTTAAAGCGTATTTTTGCCTTTAACCCTGAAACTCCACCTGGGGCTGGCCGTTGGGGTCGATGTAGGGGGCGTTGGGATCGTAGTAGCCGGGGTCCATTGTAGGCTCTGCGTATACGGGGGAGTTGTCGCTATAGTAATAGTAGTTGCCGTCAGCGCCCTGATATATGGTAGGCGTGCGGGGAGGCAGTGATTCGCCGGGGGAAAGCACCTTTGCGGCCTCGGCCTCCTGGTTGGAATCGAATATGAATTCGTGCAGCGCCCTGGCGTTGGCGGGCATATCCGCCAGCACTACCGACTTCCTCTCGTATTTATCGGTTTTGTATGTTTCGTCCGCAGGTATCCTGCAATAGAGCAGGCCGCCTGCGCCCATGCCCAGAGCCTTTGTAGCGCAGGAGATTATGCGGTCGTTGGTCATGTTGGTCTCCACCATGGGCAGTATCTTCTCAAGCATTTTATATTGCCTGGATACGTCCGCCTTCATGAACTGGGCGTATATCTGGTTGAGCAGCTTGAACTGGCGCTTGGTGCGGTTGAAGTCGCTGTCTATGTGGCGTATGCGCGCATAGCCCAGGGCCTGCTTGCCGGTGAGCTTCACGTTGCCCTCGTTGGCGAATATGAAGCCGTCCCATGTGTCCGCTATGCCGCGCTGCTTGTTGAGGCCGGCTATGCAGTCGTTGGCCTCGCTTATTTCCTCGGCGCTCATGCGCACCGTAACGCCGCCCAGCGCGTCTACTATTTCCTCAAACATATTGAAATCCACCAGCACATATTCGCTGAGATTGAGATAGAAGTTGCTGTTGAGGGTCTCGAAGAGCAGATCAAGGCCGCCCTTTACCGCGGCGGAGTTGAGCTTGCCGTAGCCGTGGCCGGGTATGTTCACCAGCATGTCGCGCATTATCGTGGTGAGCTTGAGCCGGCCGTTTACCGTGTCTATGGTGGCTATTAGCATGGCGTCGGTGTTGGAGTCCCCCTTGGTGCCGCGGCGGTCAACGCCTATGAGAAGCACGTTTATGTAGCGCTCGTCCGCAGCGTCGGCCTTCAGCTTTTCTAAGGTTGCCTCGTCCAGCCAGGTCTGGTCGTATAGCTCGCTCATGGGTATGGGGGTTGGCACCGGTGTAGCCGAGGGCTCCGGCGTAGCGTTGGGGGTGGCCGCAGGTGCGGGGGTGATTATGATGTCCCCGTCGTTCTCTGCGAATACGGTATCCGTCTCGGGGCGGGATATGCTGTTGAGCAGCCTTGATGCGATTATGCCTATGGCGGCGGTCGCCGCCACTATGATGCACACCAATATGATGATTATTTTGCGGCCGTTGCCGTTTTTTTTATTTTGCTCCATGTTTCCGGACGCTTCTTTCTGTATAATACCGTGACATTATAACCCATAACGCGGAATATATCAATTTTTGCGGGCGGAATTTACAATGCGGCAACTATTGCCATGGGAGCCGCCTTGGGGTATATTATAATATGAATTATTATGCGGCAAGGGAGCGGTATGCTTATGTACGGCGATTTCGCGGGCATGTATGACCCGCTCATGAAGGATGTGGATTACGATGCCTGGGCAGGATACCTGCTGGGCTTTTTGGGCGGGGGAAATCTGCGCATAGCGGACTGCGCCTGCGGCACGGGCGAGATAACGCTGCGCCTTGCGCGGGCGGGGCATACTGTTACCGGAGTTGACATATCCGGCGATATGCTCAGGATAGCCTCCGAAAAGGCCCGGAGGGCGGCCCTCAGGATACCCTTTGCGGAGCAGGATATGCGAAAGCTTGCGCTGCACCGGCCCCAGGACGCCATAGTATGCGCCTGCGACGGGGTGAACTACTTAGATTCCCTCAAGGCCGCCGAGGATTTCTTCAAGGCCGCGGGCGCCGCGCTGAAAGCGGGCGGGCTGCTGCTGTTCGACATTTCCTCGCGGTACAAGATAGAAAAGGTGCTGGGCTGCAACACCTTTGCGGAGGACGGGCAGGAGGGCGCGTATATCTGGAGGAACAACTACGACCCACAAAGCCGCCTGATAGAGATGGAGCTCACCTTCTTTGAGCGGCAGGGCGGGCTTTACCGCCGCTTTACCGAGCGGCACATACAGCGGGCGCACGATATCGGCGAGCTGCTTAGGGCGCTGAATAAGGCGGGCTTTGACGCGGAGGCATACGACTTTGAAACGACGGAGCCACCAAGGCCGAGCAGCGAACGGGTGCAGTTCTTGGGAAGGAAAAGGCCATGAGGCCACTTGCGCTTTACAGGGACGGCGAAAGGGTGGTGTGCGCCTTTACGCTGTATATAGAATCCAAGCTCGGCGATGCAGACGGGCTGCGTCGGCTCATGCTGGAGGGGCTGGGGCGCATTGGTGGCCGCTACCAAACCGGCGAGGGGCCGGTGGAGGTGGAGGCGCGGGCGGATATAACGGACAGGTTCAGCTTCGGCGCGCTGAATGTGCGTATAATAGACGAAACGCCGGTCATACGCAAATGGTACAGCCCAAAGATAAACGTGAGCCGGGCGTATTACGGCGCCCGCCGCAAGGGGCTGCTCAAGCTCCAGCGCTTTATATGGCGCAAGCCTGACCTTTACATAAACCTTGCGGGCAGGGACATCAGGGACGCGAGGCAGCGCGGGGTGGTATGCTCCGTGATACAGCACGAGTTAGGCCACGTGCTGGGCTTTAAGGATAAGTACCGCATGAGAAGCTTCAAGAAAAAGAACGGCAGCGTGGAGGACGGGGACATAATGTACCGCGTTGGGCCCGCCCAGAGGTTTATGGAATATCATATAAGGAGATTGAAAAGCTGCGCGGATAAGGGCAGGATACCCTTCAAAAACGTGTAGCGCGGAGGACGGTATAATGGATAAGATAGTAAGGGGCCTTATGGCAGGCGATACGGTGAAGCTGATGGCGATCACCGGCAGGGGGATATGCGAGACAGCCCGTGAGCTTCACGGCCTGTCAAGGGTATGCACGGCGGCGCTGGGGCGCTCGCTGCTCATAACCGATATGATGGGGGCGCAGCTAAAGGGCGAAAAGGACAGGCTCACCACCATAATCAAGGGCGGCGGCCCGGCGGGCAACATAGTATGCACCGCGGACAGCCGGGGCGGCGTAAAGGGCTACATAGAAAACCCCAAGCTGGAGCTGCCGCTCAACGACAGCGGCAAGCTGGACGTTTCCATGGCGGTAGGCTGGTTCGGCGAGCTTACGGTGGTGCGGGATCTGGGCCTGAAGGAGCCGTACGTGGGCAAGAGCAACATGGTATCCGGCGAAATAGCGGAGGACTTCGCACAGTATTTCACGGCGAGCGAGCAGCAGCCCTCAATGGTATACCTTGGGGTGCGGGTAGACCCCCACGACGGCAGGGTAAGGGCCGGGGGCGGCCTCATAGTGCAGCCCATGCCCTTCTGCCCCGATGAGGTGATAGATAAAATACAGGATAAAACGCCTATGGTAAAGCTGCTGGCGGGCATGCTGGACGACGGCATGGAGCTGGAGGCTGCCCTTAAAAATATATTCGAGGGCATAGACGTAACCTTTACCGAGAGCATAGAGACGGGCTTCAGGTGCGACTGCACGCGGGAGCGGCTGGAGAGGGTGCTGATATCCTTAGGCCGGGACGAGCTCGGCGACATGATAGAGAAGGAGCACGGCGCGGAGCTTACCTGCCACTTCTGCAACAGGAAGTACCGCTTCAGCGAAGCCGAGCTAAGAGGCCTCCTTGCGGAGGCCGGAAAGGCGCAATAGTCAAATGGCGGAAAAGATCAGGACCGGAAAGGGCGGCAAGGTTCTCCAGTTCGCTCAGGACGGGGAATTTTACTACCGGAGCGGCTCTTCAAAGCTGGAAAAGAACGACCTCGTGGGGGCTATAGCGAGCTATCGCATGGCTCTTAAGCTGGATCCGCAAAATTATGACGCGGTGCTGGGCATAGCGGAGATACTCACCGCCATGGGGCGCACGGAGGAATCCAACCGGCTGCTCATGGTTAAGCTGCGCGAGGAGGAGAGGCCCGCGGAGGCATATTTCGGCATGGGCTGCAACTTCTTCGCCCAGAGGGAATACGATCAGGCGCGCATGAGCTTCGATAAATACCTTGACGAGGAGCCGGACGGGGAGTTCGCCTATACCGCGTACGACATGGCGGAGGCCATAGACGACGGCACCGCCCGCGCCTATCAGGACGGGCCCGCCGCATCGCCCGGATATGCGGAGGCGGAGCAGGCGAGGCGGCTCATGGATAAGGAGGACTTCAAGGGCGCCATAGAGCTGCTGGAAAAGACCGTGGAAAGGTATCCGGAGCTTGCATACGCGCGCAACAGCCTTGCGCTGTGCTACTATTGCGTACACGATTACAGCAAGGCCACGGATCAGGTGGGCGCGGTGCTGAAGGACGACCCGCGGAACATACAGGCGCACTGCAACCTCGCCATATTCATGCGGGGCGCAAGGGACGACATAGGGCTCAAGCGGCAGGTGGATTATCTAAAGACCGTGGAGACGGAGGACCCGGACGACCTCAACAGGCTGTGCATCACCTTCATGGATCTTCGCGAGTTCGCAGCGGCCTTGCCCATAGCGAAGAAGCTGTGCAGCAAAAAAAGCTACGACCCCGCCCTGACCCACAGGCTTGCCCTCTGCGCCTACTACACCGGCGACTGGGCCTATGCGCTGAGCTGCTATGACAAGCTCTTAAGGATAGACGGCGAGGACAGCATAGCCCGCTTTTACAAGGGCGTATGCAGGGCGGCGATAATGGGCGCGCCCAAGGCCATGAGCCTCATGCTCAACTATCAGGTCCCCGCGGAGGAGGTAATAGCGAGGATAAAGAAGCTCAACGAGTACATACACATCCCGCGGGAAAGGCTCATGGAGATGTGGAAGGAGGGCGGCGACGTAAGGACCGCCGCAAAATGGGGGCTTACGCTGCCGGACTCATCTGTAAAGCGGGCGATACTGAGCTTTATCGCCTCCTTCCGGGACGAGGCGGCGGAGGAGATACTGCGGGACTTTGCGCTCCGCAAGGAGGAAAGCACCGAGCTTAAGCGGGATACCTTTGCCATGCTCAAGGCCATAGACGCCAAGGAGCCGTACCTAAGCTATATAGACGGCGAGCTGGTGGAGAGCAGGGTGAGCCTTGTGCCCATGATGCCCAAGGGCATGCCCAAGGCCTACGGCGAGGTGATGGAGAGCTGCGTGAGCTATATGCGGGGCATACGCGACGACGCCTGCATATCCGCCGCAGTGAGTATATGGAGCAAATACGTCAGCGGCCTTTCCGGCTACCAGCCCATCTCAAAGGGGCAGATCATGGCGCTGGCGGCGGCATTGGAGTACGAGGCGTGCCGCAAGTGTGGCGTGGAGGTCACAAAGCTTGAGCTTTGCAGCAAGTACGGAATAAGTATCGTTCGCTTCAACAACGCCATGGGCAAGCTGAACAAAGGAGAAAGCAAGGAATGAGATTTATAGCGACCTGCAAAATAGGCCTGGAGAGCGTAGTGTCCCTGGAGCTAAAGCGCCTCGGCATAGAGGTGGAAAGGGTAGAGGACGCGAGGGTGCTGTTCCTCGGAGGCTATCAGGAGATGGCCAAGGCCTGCCTCTGGCTTAGGACGGCGGAGCGGGTGCTCATGGAGGTGGGGAGCTTTGAGGCCAGGAGCTTCGAGGAGCTTTTCCAGGGGGTAAAGGCGTTAAGCTGGCGGGACTACCTTAAAAGGGACAGCTTCATACACGTAAACGGCAAGAGCGCCAAGAGCACGCTGTTCAGCGTATCCGACTGTCAGCGCATAGCAAAGAAGGCCATAGTGGAAAACCTCATGGCCGCATACCGGACTGAGCGGCTGCCCGAGACGGGCGGCGAGGTGATAATAGAGATAGGCATACTGCGGGACGTGGTTACAGTGGCGCTGGATTGCTGCGGCGCGGGGCTTTCCCGGCGGGGCTACCGTACATATAACGTCGCCGCGCCTATCGCGGAGACCTTGGGGGCGGCCATGCTGCTGCTCTCCCATTACAGGGGGGACAGGCCGCTTATAGACCCCATGTGCGGCAGCGGGACTATGCCCATAGAGGCGGCTATGATCGCCAACAACATGGCCCCCGGGCTGAACCGCCCCTTTGCGGCGGAGGAATGGGGCTTTGCAGAGGGAAAAAGCCTTTTTGACAGGGCGCGGCAGGAGGCACGCGACAGCCGCACGGACGCAAAGATAGACATACTGGGCAGCGACATAGACGCCCGCAGCATAGACCTATGCAAAAAGCACGCAAAGAAGGCGGGGGTCATGGTGAGCTGGAGGGTGGCGCCGCTCAGCGAGCTTTCCTCGGATAAGTCCGGCGGCCTGATAGTGTGCAACCCGCCCTACGGCGAGCGCATGATGGAAAGGCGGGAGGCGGAGGCGCTCTACCGGGAAATGCGCAAAAAGTTCGATGAGCTGGACAACTGGCAGGTGAGCGTTATCACTGCATACCGGGATTTCGAGAGGGTATACGGCAGGCGGGCGGACAAACGCCGCAAGCTGAGCAATGGCGGAATGGTATGCACGATGTACCAATATTTTAAAAGAAACGATTAAATTCAAAAATTATGCTTTACAAATCCGCAATGATGTATTATAATAATCTTCGTTGCAAAACGGGGCATTAGCTCAGCTGGTAGAGTGCCACACTGGCAGTGTGGATGTCAGCGGTTCGAGTCCGCTATGCTCCACCAAATAAAAACGCCTGAATCTCTAACGATTCGGGCGTTTATTTTTTTCGGAGTACCCACTGAAGTACCCACCTTATTGTGCTGCTTTACCCCCGCTTACAGGGGATCCTTTGTGTTAAGGAGCACTATGTTGAGGTCCTTTATCATTTTAAGCTCGTTTTTTGTGAAGGAAAGGGCATGGGGGGTAATGCCGGAATCCGGCACGGGCTTGGGCGAAAGCAGCACCTTTACCATGAACGGGGAGAGGGGGTTGTAGGATATGGCTGTCATGAAGCCCCACGTCTCACGGTTGTGGAAGGAGTTCATTATGCATAGGCTCACCCGGTCTATGGGGTTGGACTGATCCGTGAGCACTGCGTAGGACATGAGGTCAAAGTGGCGCATGGCGCCGGTGTAGAAATACTTCGCCCTTTCGTATTCCGCAAAGGAGGGGACGTTCAGGTAGCAGCGGCAGGGTATCTCGTTGAGCTGCGCACGGCTGTTTTCCAGCTCCAGCAGCGTGCGGGTTATCTGCTTCAGCCTGCCGTCGTAATAGTACATATACAGCGCGTCGCTGCTGCTGAAGGGGTTGGAGGCGGCCCTTTTTACCTTTTCGCGGGGTATGGCATAGTCCACGAACTGGGACATATCCGTGCCGAGGGCGGAGGCGATATCGTAAAGGGCGCCGATATCTATGGCTATCTGCCCGCTTTCGTATTTTGAAAGGGTGGATTCGCTCTTGTGTATGGCCGCGGCGAGCTGGTCCTGCGTCATGTTTTTCAGTTTGCGGTAAAAGCGTATCCTGCTGCCGACGTGGTTGTACAGCGTCTTCTGGAGATCTTCCAATTCTGCCGTTATCTCCTTTAAATAAACAAAAATAATGGTCGCTCGAATGTGATCACAATAAAGTTTAACGGAGCGGAGGCGATTTGTAAATAGATACATCGTCCCTTAAAAATCAGAAAAAATCGTGATTTGCATGAAAAAACGTCATACCATCTGCGCGGCGGCGCTCGTGAGGGCATAAAATCTGCGTCAGAGGAAACTTTGCGGCGGCATTTCTTCCCGACGTGACAAGGCGGCAAAATTGACTGAAATTTACAATTTCGTTAAAATTCAATCATGCTTTTATGAGGGTCTGTGCAGGGATACGTGCATAGGGGAAATGCATGGCGTTTTTGCAGGATCCCCAAGGGCTGAGCAAATCACAACATTATAATTTTTTTCTGGAGGAATCATCTGATGGTACTGGCACTTCAAATCGTTTTGGCAGCCTGCTTCATAGGCATTGCGGTGGATCTTTTTATCGACATAAACAAGAACCACAAGGGCGAATGTAAAAAGGCGTCCGGCAAGCTCTGGGCCCAGGGCATGTTCGTGGGCGTCATAGCAAACCTTCTGGACACCCTCGGCTGCGGCTCCTTCGCTCCCTCTACCTTCCTCTATAAGACCTTCAAAAACGTAGACGACATAAATATCCCCGGCACCCTGAATGTGGGCGATACCTTCCCGGTCATCTTTGAGGCGCTGATCTTCACCAACACCGTTGACTGCGAGCCCCTGTTCCTGATAGCCATGGTGGTAGCCGCCGCGATAGGCTCTTACAGCATGGCGGAGATCGTATGCAAATGGGACGTCAACAAGATCCGCCTGGCGATGGGCATTGCGATGCTGGGCTGCTCCGTGGTGATGGCCTGCAAGAACGCCGGCGTCGGCCCCTTCGGCACCATAGGCGACCTAAACGGCTTCACCGTCGGCCAGTGGCAGTTCTGGGTAGCCGTCATACTCAACTTCTTCTGGGGCGCCGGCATGGACGTGGGCTTCGGCCTGTACGCGCCCTGCATGGCCACCTGCCTGCTGCTGGGCTGCTCCGGCATTACCTGCTTCCCCATATTCATGGGCTCCTGCGCGCTGCTCATGCCCGCCTGCTCCATAGTGTTCATACAGAAGGGACGCTATGATGCGGTTGCCACCGTGAGCAACATGATAGGCGGCTGCATCGGCGTATTTATCGCATGGAAGATAGTTACCAGCCTGCCCATGAAGGTGCTGATATACGTCATCTGCGTAGTCCTTCTCTGGACCTCCTACAAGATGCTCAGCGACCGCGCCAAGGACCTCAAGACCAAGGCCGCTGCAAGGTAAACAAAATAAGGCTTGTCTTAAGGGGCTGCTCATAAGCGGCCCTTTTGTGGTACAATAGAGCAAAACGAGAGCGACGGAGGAAAAAACGATGAAGCTGGAATATACATACGCGGATTACGCGGCGGATAAGGCCGTTGAGCTTATAGGCATAGACAGCCCATCCGGCTATACGGAGCGCGCGGCGCGGTGGGTGCAGGATAGCTTTGAGGCGCTGGGCTTTAAGGCGGAGCGCACGAAAAAGGGCGGCGTACTGGTCACGGTTAAGGAGGGCTGCGAGGAGGGCCTGCTGCTGGAGGCGCATCTGGATACGCTGGGCGGCATGGTGGCCGAGATAAAGTCAAACGGCAGGCTTCGCATAACCAACATAGGCGGCATGCAGCCCGGCAACGCCGAGGCGGAAAACGTGCGGGTGTATACGAGGGGCGGCAGGGTCATAGAGGGAACCTGCCAGCTTTGCAACGCATCGGTACACGTAAACGGCGAATACGGCGACGCAAAGCGCAGCTTCGACACGGAGGAGATAGTGCTGGACGAGGATGTGAAGTCCGCGGAGGATACCCGCAAGCTCGGCATAGAGACGGGGGACATGGTGTGCTTTGAGCCCCGCGCCCGCATAACTGCCGGCGGCTACATAAAGAGCAGGTTTTTGGACGATAAGCTCTCTGTGGGCATACTGCTGGGCCTTTGCAAATACATAAGGGAAAGCGGCAGGGAGCCGGCGCGCCCGGTGTACGCCCATATCACGGTATATGAGGAGGTGGGCCACGGCGGCTCCGCCTCGCTGCCCGAAGGCGTTACGGAGGCCATAAGCGTGGATATGGGCTGCATTGGGGAGGGCCTTGCCTGCACGGAGCGGCAGGTCTCTATATGCGCGAAGGATTCCGGCGGCCCTTACAGCTATGAGGTGACGGGAAGGCTCATAGAGGCGGCAAAGGCGGAGAAGGCGGATTACGCCGTGGACGTATACCCCCATTACGGCTCGGATGTGGAGGCCACGCTCCGGGCGGGATACGACATACTCCACGGGCTCATAGGCGCGGGCGTTTACGCCAGCCACGGCTACGAAAGAAGCCACAAGGACGGCGTTTACAATACATTGAAGGTGCTCAAGGGGTATCTCGGCATATAGCGCAAAAAACGGAGGGCCGAATGGCTGAAATTCGACTATTTGAGGACAGGGACAGGGCGCAGGCCGCCGACCTATGGCAGGAGTGCTTCGGGGACAGCGACGGCTTTTGCCGCTGGTTCATGCGGGAGCAATGGAACGGCGAATACAGCGTTGCCGCCTTTGAGGGGGAAAGGCCGGTATCCATGATACACGGGCGGCCGTATACCCTGAGCATAAGGGGGCGCGAGACTCCCGCCGTAATAATGTGCGGGGTAGCCACCGCGCCGGAATACCGGCACAGGGGGCTTATGCGGCGCTGCATGGAGCTTTTTGAGCGCAACGCGCGGGAAAAGGGCGCAAATGTGCTTTTCCAGTCGCCGGTGGATTTTAAGATATATGAATGGTGCATGCAGTACCCCTCCTCGGCCTCTGCCATAATAACCTCAAAAAAGGCCCAAGGGACGCGGGGTTGCCGCTATGCGGAGGATTCCCCCTGCTGTGAGGGCTTCGCCGAGGAATTGCTCATCGTGTATGATCGCATTATGGAGGGGTATTCCGGCCAGGTCGTAAGAAGCGCCGAGGATATGAGAAGCGTGCTGCGCGGGCACGCGGCGGACGGCGGGCGGCTGGTCAGGTATATAAAGGAAGGCAGGACCCGCGGCTACGCCCTGTATTTCGACTATGAGGGGCAGATAAGCAGCATAGAATTTATGGCGGAGGGCAGGGCCGCCGCCGGTATGGTCTCTTTTTTAGGGGCGAAGGGGCGCGGCAAGAAGCTATCCCTGCGCGGGCCGGCGGGCCTGGGGGCGGTGAGGCTTCCTGCCTGCTTTAAGGCGGACTGGGCGGATACCACCGCCATGGCGGCGCTGAACGTGCCGGCGCTCCTGCGTGGGCTTGCGGGCTTCAACGATGTGACCGTGGAGGTCGAGGACAGCGTTATACCCGAAAACAACGGGGTGTTCGCCTTTGACGGGGAGCGCACAAGCGCCCCTGCGGATATAAAGCTGGACAGCGGGCGGCTCATGCAGCTTCTCTCAGGCTATATGGATATTATCCAGCTTGAGGGGGAGGGCCGTGTCCGGGTCTTGAGCAGGCGCGCTGCGGATATGCTTGCAGAAAGGCTTCCGGCGCTGCCCTGCTTTACGGCGGAGGAATACTGAGCAAAGCAAAAAAGGCGGCAAAAGCCGCCTTTTTCAGTCTGTAAATGATCAATCGTCGCGTGTGCGCCATGCGATCTCTGCGTCGAGGTTCTTGCGGAGGGTTTCGTTCTCCTTTACTAAATCGTCGTAGTGTACGCTCTGTACGTAGAATTTATCAAAGCCGAAGGTGGCCTCCTCAAGCTCCTCATCGGAGTAGCTGGGGAGCAGGGTGCCGCTCTTGCGGCGCAGGCCCATGGCGGTTATGACCACAAGACGCCTGTGCTTTTCAGAGAGCTGAATTATCTTGAGGCTATCGGGTGCTTCGAGGTTCAGGCCGTAAAGCTCGTTCACCCGGCGGAGGAGAGGCTGCTGCTCGGGCTTGATGGATACGATAACACCGTATTTTGCGAACAGCTCCTTGAGGTAGTCCGCAGATACCGGCTCGCGGGTGATGGTGCTCTTGCCAAGGCCCTCAAGCATGGTGTTGGAAATAGAGAAACTGACATAGGTTTCGTTGCCTGTCTTTGGGTAATCCATATTTCCTCCTAATTAAATTGGTTTGTTATTATTATCGGCAAGCCGACAAGCTATAATTCATCTTTCATACTTTGATGCTAACACTAAGCGGGCCTTATGTCAACTATGGATATTTTTTTTACAAAATGCCGCCTTCCTTTCCGTTCAATATCTATTTGACAAAAACGCATTCCAAGCATATAATATATCTGTTGCGTATGTCCTTGCGGCCTGGCAGGGCACAAGCCCGCCCCCGCACCCCCCGCACAAGCGCCATTAGCTCAGCAGGATAGAGCGCACGCCTCCTAAGCGTGAGGCCGCTGGTTCGAATCCAGCATGGCGCGCCAGATAACAACGCCGAAAGCCTTTGTTTTCGAGGGCTTTCGGTTTTTTTATTGCCGCTTAAGCGACAAACGACCACCGGCTAAGCCGGTGAGAGCTGAGGCTTTAAGCGGTAGGCCCCCGATGTTGAAATGATTAAGGAAATGACCGGGATAAGCGCAAAGCATCAAAGACGAGCGGTAACATCCCATAGTGAAATGCTTTTCCCGCAGGAAATCAATATGTATGCATTATTATACTTAAAAGGGGAAAGAGGCAAGCCGTCCGGCGATCTGTGCGCCCGCGCTTAACACAAATTTTATACCCTATCTGTATAATATAAATATGTATAGGGCCGTTTAAGGCTTGCAGGCATATTTTACAGAAAGGACTTGACAGCGCCATGACCGCCGCGATGATAATTTTGGCAGGCAGGCAGGCAGGCAGGCAGGCAGGCAGGC
>CAKTYU010000014.1 GCA_934633985.1 uncultured Clostridia bacterium | reverse complement strand
AAACGAGAGCAAACGCAGGAGCAGAGAACAGAAAAGGATAGCATGTATGAACTGTCCGCAAAAAATGACCGACTGAATTTGAGCCATGAGAAGGGCGAACCTTGGGATATAACAATTCAGAAAGAAGGACGAAGCGGCATTATAAGCAAAGCTCTCATAAAAGAGTGCTTTAAAAAAAAGGAACCGATAAGAATCGTGAAGCCTGCTGACATTCTGCAAACCGTTGGGTATCACGATAAAGACGGCACCCTGATACTTCCTGCGGACTGGAAAGAGGGAGATCGCCCGACGAATACCTAAATATGAGAAGTGGGATATATATTGGGCAATTGTCGCATACGATGACGAACCCGGCAAGAAGAAACTGAGGCCGGTTATCATAGAATATGATGGTGCCGCTTACATAATGTCGTTTTATGTAACAAGCCAATCTCCAAAGCCGGGATATGACTGCTATCCCATAAAAAACTGGGCAAAAGCTGGATTGCAAAAGCAGTCTGTAGTAAGACTGGATAAGATGCTCAGGTTACAACCTGACGATGTTCAGGACTTTATAGGACACTTGTCAGATATCGACATAATGCTGATAGAACTGGAACTTGCAAGAATAGCCAATCGCAGTCAGTGAGGTCGGAAATGGTTCCCGACACACGCGAAAGCGTACCTGAGATGCAGGAGACACCGCCCTGCCACTGATCCGATTTTAAGGAGCTTAACGGCTCCTTTTTTCATGCAAAAAAATGCGCCGGCTCACTCACGTTAAGAGCAGGCAGATTAACGGAATAAAGGGCCGCAAGGCTCTTTTTTCATACAACAAAATTTTAAGAAAGGAATCAGTAACATGAAAAAGACGACTGCACTTTTCCTCGCCCTAAGCCTTCTGCTCCTTGTGAGCGGGGCTTTTGCGGCAAACCCTATCGCGGTTGGTATAACCGCAATCGACTACCAGACGGGAGCCGTGATAGGTCCTAAAAACTACTCCGTCAACGAGCTTTTTACGGTGCGGGTGACCGTATCTATCCCCCGGTTTACGGACACCTCAAATCTGACCGTAAAGCTCCGGACGGACGGATTAACACTGTTCGAACCCCAAATAGACCTACGAAGCGGCGAATATTACCTGTCAGGCGTTATAACCCGCCAGCCCGCATCCCTAACTGTGGAAATACGTGATCACTCCTTCGAAAATGCAAACACCGCCGAGGAGCTTTACAACGCCATACAGTTTGACCGCTCCACTGCCGCTACATACAAATTTAGCGTAGCGCAGACCAGTACCACCACGAACACCACTACCATCGTCAAGCAGCTTCCCAAGACGGGCGGCCCTTCCGCCCTCGGCTCGAGCATACTTTTGCTTGTCTGCGCTGCGCTGGTATTCAAGAACAGGAAGCATAACTAATTTCATTTCAAGGAGGTGAAACCCATGGGCGATTATATCTGTTCCGCGATCCCCTCAGTAATCGACAACCGCGACTATGCCGTGTGCGTCCGTCAGCCCGTTACTCTCCCCCTCCGCTACCGGCAATCAATCCCTACCAATTACCATCAGGAGGCCGGAAACTGTGTCATGCAGTCCATGCGCTCGTGTATGTGGAGCATATTCAAAACGGAATTTGGGGTAGATATGGGATACGGCGGATACCGTTCCCACAGCCGGGAGGGGATGTATCCCAACGAGGCAGCAAATGGCCTTTGCAAATACGGCATAGCCCCTCTCAAGTATGATCCCGGCGAACGTGAGGTGCCAGCCGTCATAGCCTACTACCGCCAGAATAGGCAGGAGCTTGAGCGCCACGCCAAGCCCTATAAGGGCTTGACTTGGGGGCGGGTATACTCCAAAGAGGCCGTAAAGCAGGCCCTATATAACGGCCTATATATCGTAGCCTGCTTCGCCATATCCCAGTGGCGAACCGACAGCAGGGGAATTTACCGCTGCACCTCTCCCGAAAAAGGCTACCATGAGATGCGGATCTTCGGCTGGGATATAGTTGGAGATCACGAGTACGCCTGTGTCCAGAACTCCTGGGGCAGCTCGTGGGGCATAAAGGGCGAATGCTATATCCCGTGGGACGATGTGTTCCGGGTTGGTGACGTCATAGCCCTCACCGCCCCAGCGCAGGAGGAAAAGGACGGTAAGGATACCTACATACGCCGCACGCTCCGCAAGGGCATGGTGGGCGATGATGTGAAGGAGCTCCAAAGTAAGTTGAACGAGCTGGGGCATATCTGCGGTACGGCAGACGGTAAATTCGGCAGCCGCACCCGATATGCAGTAAAGGCCTTCCAGCGCCGGCATCGGCTCAAGGCCGACGGCATAGTAGGCCCAAATACGTGGGAGGTGTTGGATAGCGTATGATGGAGAAAAAAATACTTGCTTATGCCTCCAAAGGCAACGAGGTAAGCGATCTGCAATTCCGGCTATCGGCCATAGGCTATGGCTGCGGCGATGATGACGGATTCTATGGTGTGCCTACCGTTGCGGCAGTTAGGGCATTCCAGAGCGACAAGGGCCTGCCTCCTACCGGCGAAGCCGACAGCGCGACCCTATGCGCCATTGCCGCGATACCCGCCACAACTCCAACAGATGATGTGCGGGACTTCATACGGTGGGCGCTGACCCATGCTAAGGCCGGGAGCATACCCCTCGGCGCAGAGCTGCTTATACCGGCTGGGGATTGCGGCACAGACCCGTGGGAATACCTATTCGGCACCTCCGGGAAGGTGGCTACATCTTCCGTGCTGGAGGAGCGGTGGCGCAACTATTACAGCCTCAACGGCTGGCGGCGCAAGGATTACAACCGCATTACCCGTGACTGGGCTGCCAATCGGCAGATGGTAGCCGACTGTCAGGGCTTGCTTGACGCCTACTGCACAATGGTTCTGGGGATCAGGACGGACTTATCCGCCCACGGCAACTACACTAAATGGTGTTCGGAAAAGGGGCGCATCGCCAAACTCAGCCGTCCCTATGTCATAGGGGAGGCTGTTTTCCGCGCCAGCAACGCCGGCATAATGAAGCACGTTGGATGGGTCTGCGGCTTTACCAGCGATGGAGAACCGCTGGTGGTAGAGGAACGGGGCCTATCCTATGGTTGCGTCGTAACCCGGCTGTCAGTCCGAAGCTGGACGCACAGGGGAATAATGGACAAACGCTTTGTCTACGCTTCCGTACCTTTAGAGGCGTATCCCTATTTCGCTGTTTGCGGCGGGAACAGTGTACATGTGCGCTCAGGCCGGGGGACAAAACATAATGTCCTTGCAACACTACGCAAGGGCGACCTGCTCCTTGCCCTGCCCCCTATCGACGGCTGGTGTGAGATAACCTATGTATCAGCGGGTACGTTCCGGCAGGGCTATATGAGCGCAAAATACGTTGCATCAAAGGAGGTAGTCTGAAATGCAGATACTCCCATTGCTGCTGGCCGGCACCGTGGGAGCCGCGCTGGTAAAACTGGTCGATAACGTAATCCAGTTCCTGCTTAACCGCGCCGCCAAAAAATCAGACCGCAAGGCTGATAAGGCAGACGCAGACAAAGCCCAGGATTGCGATATAGCCGCGCTGTCACAACAGGTGAAAACGCTGCTCGAAAGAGTAGGCCGGACAGAAAAGGGGCAGCAGGTCATATTGCACGACCGCATAAAATTCCTCGCCCGGGCATACATCGCGGCCGGCGAGGTGAACTTCTACGACTACAACGACCTCAAGGAAATGCACGAGACTTACCGTGAGCTGGGCGGCAAAAATCTTGTCCGCCCGATGGATGAGGTCAGCAAACTTAAAACCATATATAAATAATCAATTAAATAAAGGAGGATACTATTCCATGAAAAAGACACTCATCAAGATTCTCACTCTCATCGCTGTTATGACCCTCTCCCTGTCTCTGGCCTCGGTGGCCTTTGCCGCCTCCGGTGCGCTTCCCGAGGAGTTCTTCTCCTGGGAGGTTCTTGCCACCTATGCGGGTGCTACTATGTTTACGCTGCTTGTGACCCAGCTCATTAAGGGCATAGGCGTGATAGACAAGATTCCCACCCGTATAGTCGCCTACATCATCGCACTTGTGGTGCTGCTGGCGGCCAACTACTTCAACGGCTCCCTTACTGCAAGCACGGGCTGCCTGTGCGCCGTGAACGCCGCTGTGGTTGCTTTTGCTGCGTATGGCGCCCATGACACCATTGCCGAGGTACGCAAGCCCAAATAATAAAGATGCTCACCTTCACCCTCTCGCGGCATTCCGCGGGAGGGCTTTTTTTATTTTGACGGGAATCAGTAAAATGCCAACTTACACTTAATAAAGCAAACCCCACGCCAGTGTGAGGCATGGGGTTGATAATCGAATTTTAACTCAGTATATTAACCTTCGTCTATTTCTGGAAACAGTTTCTTGACATCCACTATCGGAAGAATAATCGGAGGAATCATTGCACTCGTTGTGATATTAGAAATAATGTTTCGCACATACGGGAACACAATTTGAACAGCGTTTAATTTTAAAAACGAGTCATATTGTTCCTTTGGGAAATTATCCATGTCAAAGACAGCTGTTATGCTGACCTTAATATCGACTGGGAATGGATTATCAGGAGTATTCGTAATCTCTGTTACTAATTCCATATATCCCGTTGTCTCCGAAAGCATCCCTACACTCCTTGTGAATTTAGGTATAATTTTAAATTCGCCATCAGGGATATCATTTACTTTCATCGATATTTCGTTTGTCACTAATTGCATATTAGCCAATGTTTCCATACACTGCCGTCCCTCCCATACTCATCGATTGATTTTTCCATTTATAACGACCTTCACGATAATCGTTAATATATATTACATTCGTGCCCTTCGATACTGTAGTGGTCTCTGTCTCAACACAGATGGACACACCCAAACATTGAGCTATTTTCAATAGTGTGTCGAGACGCGGTATGACTTGCAGCGTTTCTATCCTTGCTATTGCAGATTGCTTCAATCCGCATTTTTCTGCCAGTTGACGTTGAGTAAATCCTTTTTTAATTCTCGCTGATGAAAGAGCATCGATAATTAGCGAAATATTTTCTGCAATCTGGATTGTTTTCTTTTCTTCGCTACCTAAAGCGGCTACCCTATCTAACATTGCATCAAAGCTATTATTACTTCCCATTGTCACTTCTCCTTAAAAAATCATTTTTCTCCTTGATTGCCAGTTCAATCTCCCTCGGAGGAATGCTCCATCTTTTCTTTTCAAAGGCATGCAGCAGTACCATTGTATTCTTGGCAAAACAAAAGAAGAATATCCTTGTTGCATTTGGCCGAAGCTCATAAATACCGTCGCGCAATAGCTTTATAGTATTGCTATGGTATTTATTCACCTCTAATCCATATTTCCCCAATCTCTTTACATATAACCTGATTGCAGCGAGCTCCGCTTCCTTGTGCTTTTTTGCTAACTTAGTAATGTATTCTTCTACCGGATACTTCCCTCCTTCTGTCGAATACATAACAACGGATTGCGCCAAAAGAATACCTCCTATTAGCCACAAGATTTGATAACATTTATGTTATCAAAAACACTATATCCCATGAAAACTCGGGTGTCAACCTATTTTATCAATACTTATCCAATCCTTCACAATACGATCTAATTGATGCCCCTGTTTGGCAATATCCCCTCCCCCGCAATCTTCCTGCGGTAAGGCTTTTTTATTTGGCACATTTTATATAAAAAAGCACCGGATTGCTTTCCGGTGCAGAATAGTGTCTTCCCAGTTAATTCAGTAAATTACGTAGCGTTGCTATACGCATCCTCCCGTGCCTGAACGTTAACGTCATTTACTTCGGGCACATATAATTCTTCTTCGCAAACAGGGCATTTCGCAGCAACTTCGACATATCTGATTTTTGCACCACGAACGACAGTTTCCACACGTTCAGTAAACATCGTGTATTCTACATCTTCGTCACACGCAATGCAAAAAGCCGTCATTCTCCTTTTCATGGTGTTCCTCCTTTTGAACCCTTAAACTAATACGTTCCTTCTTCATGGAAGGAAATAACAATCACAATATCTCGGGTTTTTCCTTCCCTTAGGTATGTCTTGATATATAGCTTAACATCAGTATCTTCTCCGTAGACTGACAGGCGACAATCCTTAATGAACTTGTAAACTTCAGCATCAGGATATCGTGGATTATTGTTTGGCTCAATCGCAATACAATCATCCACCGTGTTTTCGCAACGAATGGCACGCTAACATTTGAATTGATTATTAAAAAAAAACCGCATATAATAAAAATGCAGGTAGAGATACGCTGTATACTCGTGTAACCGAATTAGCGTTTAAGTGTCATGTAATGGCACCGGTCACGAGGCCGCCGCAAGGCGGTTTTTATTTTGGAGAGAGAATCTGGGGTTATTTGTATATCAGGGAGATAGAACTGCACTTATCTACAAAGAGCAGACCCACCGAAGCAGGTCTGCCGTTCATTCAGATACCAATTGCCTATGAGCAACGCCAACACATGACGCTTACCTCGAAAACGGCACTTCAATAGGACTTACTGTTGGTATCATTATAGTAGCATACGCACTATACCTTGTCAATATTCGTGGAGTTTTTTTGTAAAGGAAATTCAAAAATTCCTTTGACGATTCCCGCATTTCTCTGTGTTTGAAGTTCCTTGCTATAAGCACCTGTTTGCAGATGCGAGTAAAACCAGTTGGCATAGACATCCGCTATTTGTATAAGTCTGTTGTTTGCCGAATCGAAATACGTAACGGAAAAAGGTCCCTTGCAAGTTCCATTCATTATAAGTTCAGTGTTGAGATAGGTTTGTAAGAAAAACTTGCTTTTGGTTCTTTCGTTTCGTTCGTCTAATTGAATTATACATGCTTCATTAGGTAATAGTCCATTCTTTATGTAATAGCCCAATGCCAACCTTAAAGGATAATTGAATACACGGGCGGTGTTTGAACAAAACCTGTCCTCTAATTTGGCATTGTTGATTTTTATAAAAAACACCTCAAAATAAGGCTTTGTTAAAAAGAATGACAGGAATCGTCTTTTCATAGTTGCATCAAACTGAGAACCCTTCAGTTCCTTAAATTTTCCATTCTCAAACATCTTGCCGCCCTCACGTACAACCTTTCCACTGGCATTCATGCGAGCATCATCGAGTTCACGAAGCCGACTCATGTTAGAAGATACAAAACGCTTATATGTCCGTTGCAGTTTGTCTTTTTCCTTTACGTAAACGAGTGCTATTACAAAATAAGGAAAGCTGGCAGAATTATGGTTATTCACCGATCCAGATTCATCTATATAGATTAACGATAGTTGTCCCCCTAAATATATCATTAAACGCAAAAAATCTTTACTTGCAGCCCCGAAGTTTTTCCATATCAAGTATTATATTAGTTGCGATATAAAAAAACAATACTGTTATACGTAAGTTGCCGCTCCATGCTACATGCACAGCTCCCCCGGCCACATTGGCCGGGGGACTCTCCCTTAACGTTTCCGTTTTTCATGCCCTACTCTCGTAAGTACGACTGGCTCACTGTTAGGTATGTAAACCATAAGTTCACATAGGTCGCATTCGAGGGCTTCGCAAATCAGGTCTAAATGTTCTAAACTTACTCTGGCAGCAATGTCATGGTACAAATCGTTGATGGTGTTAGCTCTGATTCCGGTCTTTCGCGAGAGATCAGCCTGTGTCCACCGTCGTTCGCCAAGTCTGGTAGACAGTAAAATCCGTATCATACGCATTTGCTCCTTTTTCTCAATCTACCAGATATTGCGCTTATTTTCTCGTTTTTGATAATATATATCGAATTTTGATATAAGAAAAAGACACCCGTAACACAGGTGTCTCTCCCTTTAAACTCTGGATACCAGTACGAATACCTCGCCAATTACGTACATAATAAGCTCTGGTGTTCGCCCAGACTGATGTTGGTGGAGCATAGGGGATTCGAACCCCTGACCTCAACATTGCGAACGTTGCGCGCTACCAACTGTGCTAATGCCCCATAGCATTATTTATTATACACTAAATTCAAAAAAAATCAACCCGCCTTTTTTAAAAAACTTGTTATCGCCGTTGACAAACATGTTTTGACGCGCTATAATAATCAAGCACGCTGTGAAAAGCGTATGCGCCCTTAGCTCAGCTGGATAGAGCGTCTGGCTACGGACCAGAAGGTCGGGGGTTCGAATCCCTCAGGGCGCGCCAACAGAAAGAACTGCCGTCAGGCGGTTCTTTTTGTTATATTCATACGCCCTGAGGGATTCGAAGGGAACGTCCCCGTGAGGGGCGAAAACCGTCCAGTGAACGGTTTTCGAGTTCCCCGGGCTGGCGGCGGCACTGCCCCAGTGCCGCCGGGCGAATCCCGAAGGATCGCGCCAACAGGAAGAACTGCCGTTTGGCGGTTCTTTTTGTTATATTCAAACGCCCTGAGGGATTCGAAGGGAACGTCCCCCGTGAGGGGCGAAAACCGTCCAGTTGTTATTTCCTTATTTAATAATCCCCCTACTCCCCCGCCTCTATGCTGCCGCCGTCGGCGAGGGTGCGGCCGTCCAGAAGCATCAGCTTTTCCGCCAGCAGGCGGGAAAAGCAGCTTAGTATGGCGGAGGTGACGACGATCTCGTTCACGTCATCGGTGGCGAGGCTGGATTCTACCTTGCGGCCCAGTATGGGCGCGGCCATGCTCCGCACCTGAACCACGAAGTACTCCGTGGCCATGGCGTGCCGCCGGGCAAAGGCCGTGTATACCTCCCGCGCCTCCTCCTCGCTTATGTCCGCCGGTATTATCTTGGGCAGCATGGATAGGCTCAGGTTCTGCTTCAGGGTGCATATTATTATAAGGTAGGCTATGTGCAGCCGGTAATAACGCTTCTTTACCGGCGGCGGAAGCAGCTTCAGCCGTATGTAGTTGTTTATGGCCGTGGCGGTTATTACCTGCCCGCCCTTCATCTCCGGCGGCAGATAGTCTATATACTGCCTAAGCAGCACCACCGTCTGCTCCATGTACAGCCCTATATCGGGTATGCTCTCCCATTCCGGCAGGCAAAACCTGCCGAGGTACTTTTCCCACCGGCGCAGCTTGCCCGCTATAAGCTCCCTATCGTATGCCATGCTTTTTCTCCCGTATCCTGTGTTAGGTCTGATTTTAGCATTTTCTTTGCATTTCCGCAACAAATATGTCTTTTTATATTACTTGACGCATTGTTCTATATGCGCTAACATAATATAATGTATTAGATTATCGGAGGTGCGATGTGTTTGCAATAGCTACGGATTCTTCCGCCAATCTCGACTACAAGGCCCTCGGGCTGGAAAATATACCCGTCGCCCCGTTCAGCTACAGCATCGACGGCCAGGAGCATACCTGTCCGCCGGTAGATGGCTTCGCCGGCGCCGCCTACTATGACGCCATAAGGAAGGGCGCGGTGGTGACGACGTCCCAGGTGACGCCCCACTTATTTAAGGAGGCGCTGACGCCGCTGCTGCAAAAGGGGCTCGACGTGCTTTTCGTCGGAATGTCCTCCGGCATAAGCGGCTCCCATTCCTCCGCAGAGACCGCGGCGGAGGAGCTCCGCGAGCAATACCCTGACAGGAAGATACGGCTGGTGGATACCCTTAGCGCCTCCCTCGGCGAGGGGCTGCTGGTGCTGCGGGCGGTGGAGCTGCGGCGGCAGGGCATGGATATAGACGGCGCGGCGGACAGGCTGCTTTGTGAGCGATACGCCATGGTGCAGGTTTTCACCGTGGGAGATATACGCTATCTGGGCCGCACCGGGCGCATATCCAACGTAAAGGCCTTCATAGGCGCGGCGCTGGATATACGGCCCATACTCAAGGGGGACGACGAGGGCAAGATAGTGTGCTGCGCCAAGGTGCGCGGGCGCAAGGCGGCGCTGAAGGCCCTTGCCGGCATCTACCGCGAGCACGTCAGGGAGCCGGAGTCGCAGGTCATAGGCATAGCCCACTGCGACTGCATAGAGGACGTCCGCTATCTCGAGTCCCTGCTCAACTGGGACAGGCCCCCGAAGGGCATAATGACGGTATGCTACGAGCCGGTGACGGGAAGCCATGTGGGGCCGGACACCGTCGCGCTGTTCTTCATGGGCAGCGACAGAAACATATAGTGGCCCTGACGTTTTATATGATATAATAATGCCCGTAATATTTCCCTTAGGAAAGGACGGGCATTTTTTATATGAAAAAGCCTTCTGCGGAATTTAAAAAGCCGGCCAAGGGCGTCGCCCGCGCCCTTGGGCCTTCAAGGTACGGAGAGTAAGCCATGGCGGATACCTTCATATTAAAGGTTATAGCCCGCATTGAGAGCGACTTTACGCAGAAGTTCGGCATACCCCGCCAGAGCAGCCTTGGGGGCGGCCAGCTTTCAAGGGTGGTGTTCGAGCCGGAATACCGGGATGCAAACGCCCTCCGGGGCATAGAGGGCTACTCCCACCTGTGGCTGATATGGGGCTTTTCCAAGGTGGAGCGGCAGGGCTTCCGGCCCACGGTAAAGCCGCCCCGCCTCGGCGGGAACTCCCGCATGGGGGTGTTCGCCACCCGCTCCCCCTACCGCCCCAACCCCATAGGGCTATCCTCCGTAAGGCTCGTATCGGTTGAGCGCCGCCCGGGGCAGGGCTGCGTGCTCACTGTGGAGGGGGCGGACCTCATGGACGGCACCCCCATATACGACATAAAGCCGTATCTCTCCTTTACCGACTGCCACCCGGAGGCCAGGGACGGCTTCGCGGGGGAAAAGCTCGAAAAGGGGCTGGAGGTGGATTTCCCAAGGGAGCTCCTTTCCGCTATACCTGCGGATAAGCGGGATGCGCTGCTTGCGGCCCTTTCACAGGACCCCCGCCCCGCCTACCAGCAGGACGGGGAGCAGTACGGCCTTGAGTTTTCCGGCTTTGACGTGCGCTTCCGGGTCTCCGGCGGCGTCCTCACCGTATTCGACGTGGCGCCCGCCGGTTCAAGGAAGCTTAAATAAATATCCGAAAAGCGTTAATAGAACTGCCACAAGAGTATAACTTTGGGCCAAATTTCCGCCACACCTCTCTGGTATCATGTAATCACTTCAAAGAAAGGAGGCGCGATAACAGCCCAATGACAGAAAATCGAAGCAACACTTACCCGGTCAATTCACCGAAGCCGGGCGTCCCCCCTCCGATAAGCCCTGTTGGGCCCCGAAGAGAAGGGAGGCGATAGCGGCACAGATAAAACAGTAGGCTCAATATAAGCAGGGCCTCCCCTCAGGCCCTTCTAAAACTCCAAATACATATATATATCAAAGCGCCCCGCCTTACATGGCGGGGCGCTTCCCGCGCTTATATGCCAATGTAAATACAATGTCAATTATGCCGCTATTATCTTGCGGTCAGGGCCGCCATGAGGTAAAATATGCTTACCAGTAACATGGATATTTTTTTAAGGAGATATTTAAAATGGAAGAGCTGGATAGGGATATAGTGGTATTCAACGACGAAGAGGGCAACGAGATAGAGCTCGAGGTTGTCGATTACTTCGACTATGAAAACGAGGAGTACGCCGTGATGGTAGACCCCGCGGCGGCGGAGGACGAGGAATCCGACCTGTTCGTGTTCCGCATCCGCACCGAGGGCGAATACGAGGAGTTCCTCCCCGCAGACGAGGACAAGATGGAGGTGCTCTCCAAGATAGTCGAGGCCCGCCTGGAGTGCGACGCGGAGAGCTGCGAGGGCTGCTCCGGCTGCAAAATAGACGACTGACCCCAAAACGGGCGTACCTTTAACGCTACACTTTTTTAATTCATTTCAGGAGGTATTCTTATCATGTTTACTGCAAGCGAGTTTCGCAGCATAGCCCGGGATAAGCTCAGGGGCCATTGGGGCAGGTCTATTATAGTAACGCTGATAGTCAGCCTTATTTGCGGCATGAGCGGCATATACAACCTCATGCGGGATCTGGGCCACATGGACTATGATCTGCTTTTTTCCGGCAATTACAGCGATTTCCTCGCCGGCTACACCTCGGTGGAGACGGCGGGCAGCGTATTCGGCACGCTCATATCCCTGGCGCTCAGCATAGCCGTCCTACTCTTTTCCGGCGCGCTCTCGCTGGGGCATTGCAAATATTACATAGACCTCGTTGCGGAGAACAGGCAGGACGAGGTATCCGTCATATTCTCCCGCTTCGATATATTCCTTAAGGCGATGGGCCTCAACCTCTTTATGACGCTGTTTATATGGCTCTGGTCGCTGCTGTTTATCGTGCCGGGCATAATAGCCGCCTACCGCTACTGCCTTGCCCCCTACCTCATGGCGGAAAACCCCGGCTTAGGCATACGCGAGGCGGTAAACATGAGCAAGGAGCTCATGGCGGGCCACAAGTGGCGGCTGTTCTGCCTTGAGCTTTCCTTCATAGGCTGGAGCATACTCTGCCTCTTCACCTGCGGCATAGGCAACCTCTGGCTCAACCCCTACACCTACGCCGCCACCGCCGCCTTCTACATCGACCGCACCGGACGCAACATCCCCATGGCAGGGGAGCCCCAGCCCACAGTATAGCAGGAGGTCAAGCTAAAATGGAAAAAAAACCTGTACTCGTGCTGCTTGCCGCCGGCATGGGCAGCCGCTACGGCGGGCTCAAGCAGATAGACCCCGTTGACGCCGCCGGAAACCTGATAATCGACTTTTCCATCTACGACGCCATACGCGCCGGCTTCCACGACCTCGTGTTCATAATCAAGCACGAGATAGAGCAGGACTTCATGGACGCCATAGGCACGAGGATATCAAAGCGGGCCAATGTTAAGTGCGCGTTTCAGCAGATGGATAAGCTGCCCCGCGGCCTTAAGGCGCCGGAGGGGCGCACGAAGCCCCTCGGCACTACCCATGCGCTGCTGTGCGCCAGGGAGGAGATCGGCGGCAGGCCCTTCGCCGTCATAAATTCCGACGACTACTACGGCCCCGCCGCCTTTGAGCAGCTTTACTCCTTCCTCACCGCCGACACCCCCCGCGACGAGCAGCTCATGGTGGGCTACCGGCTGGAAAACACCCTCACCGAGCACGGCAGCGTTGCCCGCGGCGTGTGCGAGGTGGACGGCGACGGCTTCCTCACCCACATAGTGGAGCGGCGCAGGATATTCCAGCGGGAGCACGGCGGCGCGTTCACTGAGGACGACGGCAAAACCTTCACCGAGCTTCCCGAGGGGACCCCGGTCTCCATGAACTGCTGGGGCTTCAAGCCGGATATAATACCCATGCTGGAGGACGTGTTCGCCGCCAGCTTCGAGGCGGGCATAGCCGGGGATCCCGCAAAGTACGAGGACCTTCTCCCCAACGCCGTGCAGTCCCTCATGGCCGCCGGCAAGGTGCGGGTGAGGGTGGCGGAGAGCCCGGACAGGTGGTTCGGCGTCACATATAAGGAGGATAAGCCCGCCGTCATGGAGCGGATAGCCAAGCTCAAGGCGCAGGGCCTATACTCCGAAAAGCTCTGGGACTAATTCATCATATAAGGAGAAGCATTTTATAAATGTGTGGAATAGTAGGCTATATCGGCCCCAAGCAGGCCGCGCCCATAATACTGGAGGCCCTCAGGAAGCTTGAATACCGCGGCTATGATTCCTCCGGGATAGCGGTTTCGGACGGGCATAAGCTCGGCGTGGTAAAGGCCAAGGGCAGGCTGAGCGTGCTGGAGGAGATGACGGAGGGCGGCAAGGCCCTGCCCGGCCGCCTCGGCATAGGCCATACCCGCTGGGCCACCCACGGCGAGCCCAACGACGTGAACGCCCACCCCCATCTGAGCCAGCACGGCGAGGTGGCGCTGGTCCACAACGGCATTGTGGAAAACTACATCGAGCTGCGCGATTTTCTCGCGGAGCAGGGATATTCCTTCATGTCCGAGACGGATACCGAGATAGCCGTGAACCTGGTCGAGCACCTTTACAGGGGCAACAGGGAGGCGGGGCCGGAGGCCGCCATACGGGAGGCACTGAGCCTCATATCCGGCGCCTTTGCCCTGGGCATAATATTTGCCGACCATCCGGATACCCTTTACGCCGTGCGCAAGGATAGCCCCCTCATAGTAGGCGTGGGCGAGGGCGAGAACTTCATCGCCTCCGACGTGCCGGCCATACTCAAGCACACCCGCCAGGTCATACGCCTTGACGAATACGACATGGCGGTGCTGACGGCCCACAGCGTAAGGATATACAACCGCTACGGAGAGGAGCTTCATAAGCTTGCCGAGCATATACAGTGGGACGCGGACGCGGCGGAAAAGGGCGGCTACCCCCACTTCATGCTCAAGGAGATAATGGAGCAGCCCGACGTGATACGCAACACCGTCCGCCCCCGCGTAAAGGAGGGCGCCATAGACCTCGGCCTTTCCCATATATCGGCGGAGGACATACGGGCTTGCGACAGGATATTCATAGTGGCCTGCGGCTCTGCAAGCTATGTAGGGCAGGCGGCGAAGCACTACCTCGAGCATTACACCCGCATACCCGTAACGGTAGAGCTGGCGTCGGAGTTCCGCTATTCCGACCCCATAGTCACAAAAAACACCATAGCCATAGTCATAAGCCAATCCGGCGAAACCATCGACACCCTCTTTGCCCTGCGCGAGGCGAAGTCCCGCGGGGCCCACGTGCTTTCCATAGTAAACGTTGTGGGAAGCACCATAGCCAACGAGAGCGAGGACGTCATATACACCTGGGCGGGCCCGGAGATTGCCGTGGCCACCACCAAGGCGTACAGCGCGCAGCTTTCCGTGTGCTATCTCCTCGCCCTATACATGGGCCGCTGCCGCGGCATCGTAGGCGATGATGAGCTAAGGCGCTGCCTTGGCGCCATAGACGGCCTTCCCGCCCTAATGAGCGGAATGCTTGCAGGGTCGGATCACATAAAGTACCTTGCGTCGCTGTACTTCGGCTGCCGCAACATATACTTCATAGGCCGCAACATAGACCACGCCCTCGCCCTGGAGGGCTCCCTCAAGCTAAAGGAGATATCCTACATATTCTCCGAGGCGTACCCTGCGGGCGAGCTCAAGCACGGCACCATCTCGCTTATAGAGCCCGGCTCGTTAGTGGTGGCCCTCTGCACATACAGCCCCCTGACCGAGAAGATGATAAGCAACATGCGCGAGGTAAAGGCTCGCGGCGCCGTGGTGCTGGCCCTCGCCCCCGAGGGGACCCCCGGCGTGGAGGAGACCGCCGACCACGTGATGTGGATACCCAGGGCGGAGCCCTTCGTGCTGCCCTCCCTTGCCATACCCCCCATGCAGCTATTCGCCTACTATGTGGCGCTGCTCAAGGGCTGCGACATAGATAAGCCCCGCAATCTTGCAAAGTCGGTAACGGTGGAATAAACAAAAGCATAAAAAAAAGCGGCGAAACGCCGCTTTTTTTATTGTCTCTTAAATCACTCTTTAGAATATCCTCCACGCGCAGATGAAGTTGCGCTTGGACCAGTCGCCCATGCAGCTCCTGTGTATTACCCTGCTGTTGCCGCTGGAGGCGTCTATCATGGTACCGTCCCCAAGGGCTATCCCGACGTGGCCGCGGAATACGATTATATCGCCCCTTTGCAGGGAGGATAGGGAGGTCACCTTGGTGTAGCCGGATACGCCGCGCCAGCCGGAGGAGGTGAGGTACTTCTGGTTCACCCCCGCCTCTCTCAGGCACCAGTATACGAAGCCCGAGCAGTCGAACCTGTCCGGCCCCTTGCCGCCCTTGGAGTAGCGGCAGCCTATCTTGCTCTGGGCCGCCGAAATGAACCTGTCCACGCTGCCCATGGTGCCGGTGAGCGCGCCGGTTCCGCCGCCGGAGGAGGAGCCCTTGCCCGAGGAGGACGAGCCGCCCGAGGAGGGCTTATAGCCGCTGGGGGCCTTCTTTGCGCTGCTTGAGAACAGGGCGGACATGGTGCCCCTGCCCACCTTGCCGTCGGCGCTCAGCTTGTTGCGCTTCTGGAAGGCGGATACGGCGGACTCCGTGGAGGTGCCGAAGTATCCCGTGGCGCTGCTCTTTAAGTATCCGAGCTCCTTGAGCCGCTTTTGTATCTTGGTAACGTTATTGCTGGTCTCGCCGAGGGAGATGACGCTGGCCTTGGCGTTCCTGCTCATAAGCAGCTCCTTTGTGGAGGGGCCTATGTAGCCGTCCACCGTAAGGCCGTTTTGCCGCTGGAAGCTCTTTACCGCGTTTACGGTGTCCCTTCCGAAGGTGCCGTCCGGCGTGCTGGAAAGGTAGCCCAGCTTGTTCAGCCGCTTCTGATAGCGCAGCACGTCGTCGCTCTTTTCGCCGTATTTAAGGCTCTTGGGCACAGCGTCCTCGCTGTAAAGCATTTCGCGGGTCTGGGTCCCCACCTTGCCGTCCACGCCCAGGCGGTTGTTTTTCTGGAACTCTATTACCGCCTTTTCCGTCTCGTCGCCGAAGTAGCCCGTCACCTTGTCGAGATAATCCAGCTCCCGCAGCCTGGTCTGTATATCCTCCACGTCGGAGCCGCTTATGCCCAGATCCGCCATGTAGGTGAGCGCGTCGTCAGAGAACATCTTCTCGTATGTGGCCCTGTCCACAACGCCTGTGACGGTAACGCCGTGCCGGCGCTGGAATATTTCCACCGCCTCCTTCGTGTTGGGGCCGTAGTAGTTGGTGGGCTCGTCGTTGTCCATGTAGCCCAGATCCATCAGCCTTTGCTGTATCTCGGCTATGTTCTCGTCCTCAAAGCCCTGCTGGAAGTACAGCGGCTTTGGCGTGGGGCCCGCCGCCAGCTCCTTGGCCTCCCTGTCCGCCTGAACGTCCTCATAGTCGCCGGTAAGGTCTACTATGCCGGCGGAGGAGGTTATTACGCCCTGCATACTCTGCTGAGGCCGGTTGGCGGATATTACGGATATGCCCGCTATGAGCAGCACCAGGCAGCCCAAAAAGGCGCAGAGGGAGGTTATGGTGCGCTTATCCCGGCGCCTTACGCCCAGCGCAAGCCTGCCTATGGCCCCGCCTATGCCGCCGCGCTTGCCGAAGCGCCGCAGGGAAAGGCCCAGCCTCCTGAATGTGTTTTGCAATATGGTCTTTATGTTTAATAAGCCTCGGCTTCTTTTCATCTGCCCGCGTCTCCCGGATATTCAATATCAAATATTATAGCACAAATATTATAACGCAAAATCAAACAAATCGTAAACCCGCACTATGGCGCATATCAAAGCCATTTCAGGCCAATTTTGGAATTTGCGTCTGTTAAATCGCCCCGCTTGGGTTTATAATGATAAAAAAGCGCGATCGGGGGAATATCTAAAGCATGATAATCGTGGGAATATGCGGCGCCAGCGGCAGCGGCAAGAGCACCCTTGCAAAGGAGATAGAGGACTCCCTTACCTGCACCTCGGCCATAATCGGCCTGGACTGCTATTACAGGGACCATTCCGACCTTCCCTTTGAGGAGCGGGTGCACATAAACTACGACGAGCCGGACATATTTGACTTTGACGAGCTGTATTCGGACATACAGCGCCTGCAATGCGGCCTCCCCATAACAAAAAAGGGCTACGACTACGCCAACCACAAGCGGGCGGACAGCGACGAGCTCATACAGCCCATGGACGTGCTCATACTCGAGGGCATACACATGTTCCGCGATAAGCGCATAACCGACCTTATGAGCCTTAAGGTCTACATGCACGTGGATATAGACGTGTGCCTGCTGCGCCGCATAAAGCGGGACATACGGGTGCGGGGGCGCTCCATAGAGAACATAGCCGAGCAGTACATAGCGACCGTCAAGCCCATGTACGAGGAATACATAAGCAAGTATATACGTGAGGCCGACTTCGCCGTGATGCGGGGCGGCAGGAACCGCATGGCCATAGACGCCATCTCCGCCTACATCTCCGCCAAGCTCCTTGCGGAAAAATTCGACCGGGAGGAAAGGCGGGAGGCGCTGAAAAATTCCGATACGGAGGAATGCCTTGAAGGATAAGCAGGATATGGAGGGCCTTTGGAAGTCCTCCAGAAGATACATCTTAATAGTGGCCTTTGGTATACTGCTGTACGAGACCATAGAGAACCTGTCCGCAGTAAGGGGCGCGGTGGGGGGCTTTTTCGACGCCATAAGCCCCATATTCATAGCCTTGGCCATAGGCTTTATCGCCAATATGCCTATGCGCTTCCTCGAGGGCAGGCTCCTTGCAAGGTGGCGCGCCTCAAGGCTCAAGCGGGTGGTATGCGTGGTGCTGGCGCTGCTCTTCGTGCTATCCATAATCACGGCGCTTATTGTCATAATAGGCCCCAAGCTGGCGGACAGCGTGCGCTCCCTGGCGGAAAATTACGATTCCTACTCCAAGAGCCTGATAAAATGGGGCAACGACGCCTGGGAAAGGCTCAACCTCAACGAGGACATAGCCGTGAAGGTGCGCCAGGTATCCGAGGACATATTGGACAAGCTGGACGGCTTCATAAGCGGGCTCGCCTCCGGCCTGCTGCGCTTTACCGTAAGCACCGTGGGCGCGGTGGCGGATATCCTCTTTGCGCTGATAATAAGCGCATACGCCCTTGCCAACAAGGAAAACCTGCTGCGCCAGTGCCGCAGGCTCATAAAGGCGGTGTTCAGCGAGCAGCACGCGGCAAGGATATTGGACGTGTGCGCCCGCACCAACAAGTCGCTCCACAACTACGTATACGGTATGCTCATAGAGTGCTTCATACTGGGCTCGCTGTGCTTTATGGGTATGCAGATATTGGACTTCCCCTTCGCGGTGCTCATAAGCGTAATAATAGGCGTATCCCAGATGGTGCCCATAGTGGGCCCGTGGGTATCCGGCGCCGTTGGCCTCGCCATAATATTCGTGGTGGACCCGCCCCGGGCGCTGTGGTTCATAGTGTTCGTGCTGGCCATACAGCAGATAGAGGGCAACCTCATATACCCAAAGGTGGTGGGGAACGCCGTGGGCATATCCGGCCTTTGGGTGATGATAGCGGTGCTGTTCGGTGCGCGCCTCTTCGGGCTTATGGGGGCCATACTCTGCGTGCCCATAACGGCGGTGCTTTATACCCTTGCCGGGGAATGGGTGAACGGCCGGCTGGAGGAAAAGCGCGCCCTTGCCCAGAGGGAGGAAAAATAACAGCAAAAAAAAGGCGCGGTTCCGCGCCTTTAATATGCCTACTCTCAGTCCCTGCACTTATAGCTTCCGCACAGGCTCTCGTCTGCGGGGTCGCCGGTATGGCAGCCGCACATAGGCTCGACCTCGATGCGCTCAAGATCGCAGCCGCACCCGCTCATGTTGTGCGCGCAGCTCGTGACCTTGCAGCCGATGGTCTGGCTCTTTGCCCTTGACATTGCCAAGCACCTCCCGTTCATTATTCAGCCTTAGTTTGCCGCCCGCACGGGGGCGCTATTCAGGCAGAATGTGACAGGCCGCCCTCAGCTCTTCGCCTCGAACCTGTTGCCGCACTTGGAGCAGGTGACCCTTATCCGGCCCTTGCCCTTGGGCACCCGCAGCCTCTGCATACACTGGGGGCAGGTGAGGTATTTGTATTTTTTCTTTTCCCGCTGCACGTTTACAAAGTTCTGCCGGCGTATGCGCAGCGTCTGCCACCAGTTGCGCACACTGCGCTCCAGCTTCATATACCGGGCAAGCTCCTGCTGGCGGGCGTAAAAGTTCCTGCTCAGCATCCTAAAGAGCGCAAAGGCGAGGAGCGCCATGGTAACGCCCCGCAGCGCGTAATACACGCCCGCCGGCGCCCTGCCGAAAAACCAGGATATCACGGATACTACAAGGCCCGCGATTATCAGCGTCCTGCTGAGCTGATCCGCGCCGTATCTTCCCTGAAACCACCTGTTGAACATATTATGCCCGCTCCTCTTGTCCTTTTATGAGTATCGCCGCGCCGTATGGGGGCAGCTCCCTTTCTATATGGCCGTTTTCCAGCTCCGCGGCTATATTGCCGCAGAAGTCCCCGCTTTCAAAGCGTGCCGTCACCGGCCCGTCGCTCCTGCTTACAATGCATATCGCCTCGGGGCGGTATATGGCGAATACGTCGCCCCGCCCTGCCAGGGCGCAGCCGCCCTTGGCGTATTTATGCAGCTCTCCCAGCTTTTGGAAATATTCCACCAGCTCCTTGTCCTCATGCCCCCAGGGGTATGTGCCCCGGTTGAAGGGATCCGCCATGCCCGTAAGCCCCGCCTCGTCGCCGTAGTATAGGCAGGGGGCCCCCGGCATCATGTACTGCGCCGCAGCAGCGGCCATAAAGCGCCTTTTGCCCGCCTCAAGCCGCTCCGGCCCGGGGGAATAGGCCGCCTGCTGCTCCCGGGTGAGGGAGTCCCTTTCCGGCGCGCCGGAAAGGGCGGTTATGGCCCTGACCACGTCGTGGCTGCCCATGAGGTTCAATAGGCTATCGTAAAACTGCGGCGGGTAGTTCTCCATAAGGAGCAGAAGGCCGTTTGCAAGCCCCTGCCCGTCTATATTCCCTAAAAAGAAGTCCATCATCAGCCTGCGGAAGGGGTAATCCATCACGCTGTCCAGCTCGTGCCCGTCCACGTATTTCCGCCTGCCGTCCATGCCCTGCTTGTTGGTGGCCTCCTCCCACACCTCGCCCAGCAGCACCCCCTCCGGGTCTATGCCCTTTAGCCTTTTCCGCAGGAACTCTATAAAGCCGTCCGGCAGCTCGTCCGCCACGTCCAGCCGCCATGAGGTTATACCCATCCTGGCGTATTTTTCCAGCACGCCGCCTATAAATTCCATATACGAGGGGGTGAGCTCCTTCACCTCCGGCAGCGTCTTAAAGCCCCACCAGCACTGGTATTTATCGGGGTAGTCGGTAAAGTCGTACCACTGGCGGTAGGGGGAGGCCGGGTCGCCTTGGGCCGCCTTGAAGTACACGCTCTCGCTGCCCGTGTGGGAAAACACCCCGTCCAGCATGAGCCGTATGCCCTGCTCCCTTGCCGCCGAGGCAAGCTCCGCCAAGGCGCCGTCCCCGCCCAGCATGGGGTCCACCGTCATGTAGTCCGCCGTGTTGTAGCGGTGGTTGGTGGAGGAGAGGAATATGGGGTTCAGGTATATGCACCCCACCCCGAGGGATTTTAAATAAGGGAGCTTTTCCTTTATCCCGTACAGGTCGCCGCCGAAGAAGTCCTCGGGAACATAGTGCCTTTGGCCGTTTACGGGCAGGTAGTCCGGCCCGTCGCTCCAGCTATGGTGTATGCGGGGCGCGCCGAAGAGCCGCGTATGCTCCTCGACGCCCAGCACCTCCCCGGCCCTTTTGAACCTGTCCGGGAATATCTGGTAGACTATGGCGCCCTTAAACCATTCCGGCGTTTCGTAGGGGTCGTATACCGTCAGCTGGTAGGAATCCGGCTGCTGCGCGTATATGCGCCCCTCGCCCTCAAGGCCGCTGTAATAGCGCCTGCCCTCCGGCCCGTCTATCAGGAAGTAATACCATACTATCCCGCTGCGCTCCGGCGTATAGGTAAAGCTGACGCCGCCCTCGCACCGGACGGGCGGGATAAGCTCCTCCCGTCCCTCCGCCCAGAGCCTGAGCGTTATATTGCTGTCCTCCCTGTCGGTCTCCATGAAGAAGCGCACCGTGCGGCCCTTTTCCACCGCGCCGAAGGGGGTCTTATACTTTTCGTATCGCTGGTCAAATCTCATCATAACGTTATAATCAGAATTTTAGCACAAAATATTTCTTTAGTATCGCACTTTGCAACATTGTCACATTTTTTTGCCCTGTATGCACGATATGCAGCGGGAGGCGGCGGCCCTAAAAAAGGCCCCCTTAAGGGGCCTTGGGTATGCTCGGCTGTTCCTTTTATCTTTCGCTCAGCCGCCGGTAGAGCTCCATGTACTCGCCCGCGGACTTTTCCCATGTGAAGTGGGCGCTCATGGCGTTTTTAACGAGGCCCTGCCACACCTTGGGCTGCCGGTAGGCCTCTATGGCCCTGTCCACGGCCCCCAGCATATCTATGTGGTTATACTGCCGGAAGGTGAAGCCCAGCCCCTCCCCCGTGAATTTATTATAGGGGGCTATGCTGTCCTTCAAGCCGCCGGTCTCCCTCACTATGGGAAGGGTGCCGTAGCGTAGGGCGATGAGCTGGGACAAGCCGCAGGGCTCAAACCTCGAGGGCATGAGGAACATATCCGCGCCCGCGTATATGCGGTTGGCAAGGGCGGTGTCGTGGCTGTACCTGGCGGCTATCCTGCCGCCGTAGCGCCAGCTCGCCCAGGAGAACAGGTGCTCATAGCGCGCGTCCCCGCTGCCTAAGACGGCGAGCTGCACCCCCTTTTCCATGAGGGCGGATATGGCGTATTCCACCAGATCCAGCCCCTTCTGGTCGGTAAAGCGCGTCACCATGCCGATTATGGGCGAGGCGTCCTTATCCAGCCAGAACTCGGTCCTTATGGAATCCTTGCACTTTGCCTTGCCGCTCATGTCGTCTATGGAGTAATTGGCGTATATGGCCTTGTCCGTGGCGGGGTCGAACAGGGCTTCGTCTATGCCGTTCATTATGCCGCTTATGTCCCTGCTGCGCCAGCGCAGCACCCCGTCCAGCGTTTCGCCGTATTCCGGCGTCTGTATCTCCCCGGCGTATGTGGGGCTCACGGTGGTTATGGCGTCCGCATACACCAGCGCCCCCTTGGTGAAGTTTATATCCCCGTAGTATTCGAGGCTCTCCCCGGTGAAGTGCTCCGGGCCTATGGATAACAGCTCATCCATAAAGGGCCAGTTGAACACCCCCTGATACTTCAGGTTGTGTATGGTGTACACCGTGCGTATGCGGCGGTAATCCGGGCTCTTGCCGTACTGCATGCGCAGCAGGGCTATGCTCATTGCCGCCTGCCAGTCGTGGGCGTGCAGCACCTCCGGGAAAAAGCCTATATGGGGCATGGCCTCCAGCGCGGCCTTTGAGAAGAAGGCAAAGCGCTCCCCCTCGTCGCTGTTGCTCTGGCCGTATATGTAGCCCCTGCCGAAGTAGTATTCGTTGTCTATGAAGTACACCGTCACTCCCTGATACTCCATGGACAGCACGCCGCAATACTGGCTGCGCCAGCCCATCGGCACGTAAAACTCGCATATCCGCGCCATCTGCTGCCGGTATCTCTGGTCTATGGCGGAATAGAGGGGTATCATCACCCGCACGTCCGCCCCCTGCCTTTTAAGCTCCTTGGGCAGCGCGCCTATTACGTCCGCAAGGCCGCCGGTCTTTACGAAGGGCACGCACTCCGACGCTAAGAAGAGCACCCGGCGCGGCGGGAGCTTTGGCTCCTCCGGTATCTCCGGTATCTCCTCCGGCTCCTCTTTTGCCTCGGCCGGCTCCTGCGCCGGCGCTTCCTTTGCTTCCTCCTTTATTTCCACGGCCGCTTCCTTAGCCTCTTCCTTTGCTTCCTTCTTTATTTCCTTTATTTCTTCCTTCGCTTCCTTTGCCTGCTTAGTCACTTTTCCCTCCTGCCTTGCGGCGGTGTTGTTCTTCCTTGGCATTTAAACCGTACTGCCCTTTCTTATTATTATGGGGAAGCTGTCGTAGCCCGCAAGGCGGCGTCCCTGCCGGACCGTACAGCCCTTGTCGAGTATCACATAGGAAAGCTCGCAGTCCTCCTGTATGCTGCATGCCTGGAGCACCACGCTGTTCCTGATCTTTGCCCCCTTGCCCACGTGTACGCCGCGGAAAAGCACGGAGTTTTCCACCTCGCCCTCTATCACGCAGCCGTCCGCCACGAGGCAGTTGCGGGCCTTGGAGTCCCCCTTGTAGCGGGCGGGCACCTCGTCCTTTACCTTGGTGTATATGGGATGCTCAGGGTTGAAAAGATCCCTCCTGACCTCGCTCTTCAGCACGTTTATGTTGTGCTTGAAATAGCCGGGCAGCGAGCTTATGCAGCCCACATAGCCGTCGTATCTCCAGCCGTACATTTTGAGCTCGTCTACCTTGCGCAGCAGCACGTCCCTGAGGAAGTCAGTTTCGCCCCTGCTGAAGGCGTCCTCGATGAGGTATTCAAAGGTGGTCTTTTCCATCATCGCCACGTCGCAGGAGGAATGGGGGGTAGAGGGGTGGTTGGGGTTTAGCTGTATGCCCTTCACCCTGCCGTCCTCCGCGAGGTTGAAGCGGAGCTCGTTGAACTGGTCGTCCGGGTGGTGTACGCCCACCTCGTTGTACATAAGGGTTATATCAGCGCCGGTGCGTATGTGCTGGGCTATCATGTCGTTAAAGGTGGTGTTGAATACGGTATGGCTGCCGGAGATTATCACGTACTTCTGGGAGCTGCGCCGTATGTATCCCATCACGGAATGGTATGCGTCTATGGTGCCGCGGTATATGCCGGTGTTGTCCCGCGTTACGAAGGGGGGGAGTATGAAAAGGCCGTCCCGCTTCCTGTGAAGCTCCCATTCCTTGCCGGAGCCCAGATGATCCATCAGCGAGTGGTAGTTCTTCTGGGCGATCACCCCTACGTTGGAAATGCCCGTGTTCACAAGGTCGCTCAGTATGAAGTCTATGCAGCGGTATCTCCCCGCGAAGGGCACCGCGGCGACGGAGCGCGAATAGGTCAGGTCGCGAAGCTGCATACTGGATTCGCCTGTGTATATCAGGCCGAATACGTCGTTGTTTCCCATGAGATCAGCCCTCCTTCCTTGTGGCGTTGACTATCATGCCCACGGGGACTCTCCTGCCCGCCTCTATGTGGGTATCGTTGGCTATGAGGGTTATGTCGTCCGTGAGTGAGGTGTTGTATTCCCCGTCCTCCGGCCTTCTCTCGGCCCCCACGAAGGAATCCTCTCCCACTATGGAGTTCTCGCCGATTATGGCCCGGTGTACCCTTGCGCCGCTCTTTATGACTGCGCCCGGCATAACCACGGAATCCAATACCTCCGCGCCCTCCTCCACGTCCACTCCGGCGAATATCACGCTGTGCTCCACCGTGCCGTATATGTTGCAGCCCTCGGTTATGCTGGAGCGCCTTATGGCGGCCCTTCCGCCCACGCAGTGTGGCGGCATACAGAGCGACTTGCTGTATATCCTCCAGTCCGGGTCGTCGAGCTCTATGGGCGGCTCGTCGGAGATAAGGTCCATGTTGGCCTCCCACAGGCTCTGCACCGTGCCCACGTCCTTCCAGTAGGCGTCAAAGCTGTAAGCGAAGGCCTTGAGGCCGCCGTTAAGTATGGCGGGTATGACGTTCTTGCCGAAGTCGTTTTGGGAGCTCTTGTCCTGCTCGTCCAGCGTCAGGTATTTTTTAAGCACCGGCCACGAGAATATGTATATTCCCATGGAGGCCTTGTTGCTCCTGGGGTGCTTGGGCTTTTCCTCGAACTCCACTATGCGCCCCTCCTCGTCCGTGTTCATTATGCCGAAGCGGTGTGCCTCCGCCATGGGCACGGTGCGGACGGCCACGGTGAGGTCCGCCCCCTTGCCGATGTGGTAATCCAGCATCAGCGCATAGTCCATCTTGTATATATGGTCGCCCGACAGTATCAGCACATATTCCGGATCGTATCTCTCTATGAAGGCGAGGTTCTGGAATATGGCGTTTGCGGTGCCGGAATACCACCTTCCGCTGTGGCTGGACTGATAGGGCGGCAGCACGAACACGCCGCCGGAGTTGCGGTCAAGATCCCAGGCCTGGCCCGTGCCTATGTAGGCGTTGAGCTCCAGCGGCTCGTACTGGGTCAGCACTCCCACGGTATCTATGCCGGAATTTACGCAGTTGGAGAGGGGAAAGTCGATTATCCTGTACTTCCCTCCAAACGGCACGGCGGGCTTTGCCATGCGGTTAGTGAGCACGCTCAGCCTGCTCCCCTGCCCGCCGGCCAGAAGCATGGCGACTACCTTTTTTCTTACCATATAAGACCTCCTCGTACATCCGTGTGGAATTGTGTTCAGCAAAGGAAAGGGCTCTTTCGTCAGTGTTATCTATGATATCGCCCCGCCCCTGCAAAGGGGGGCGGGAAAAGGCTTCGTGATCGGGTAAAGAAAGGTGTTATTTCGTCTGTTTCTTCGTCTGTTTTGCCGGCTTTTCCTCCGGCTGCTCCTCCGGCTCCGGCTCTGTCTCGTTCACGTAGTAATACACCGCCTCGTATGGCGAGAGCATTATGTCCGCGCAGTAGCCGCCGCCCTTCAGCCGCTCGGTCTCTATGCCCTTTATGTCGCGCATATCCACGTTGGATATGGCCTGGTCCAGCGTCGCCGGGAAGGGCATCCTCACCCGGTAGGGGTAATGCTCCACGGGGGTGAAGTTGAACAGGCACAACAGCTTGCGCCCCTCCGCGTCCTTTCTCAGGAAGGCCAGCACGCTGTGCTCCCTGTCGTCCACGGATATCCATTCAAAGCCGTCCCAGCTATCGTCGAGCTGATAAAGCGCGGGGGTATCCGCATAGAAGAGGTTCAGCTCCCGCACGAATTGCTGCATGGCCTCGTGGGCGGGGTAATCCAGCAGCAGCCAGTCCAGCGACTGGCGGAAGTTCCACTCTATAAACTGGGCGAGCTCCGTGCCCATGAAGGTGAGCTTCTTCCCGGGGTGGGCCATCTGGTACATGAGCAGCAGCCGCGTCTGGCTGAACTTATCGGCGTATTCCCCCGGCATGCGCCCTATGAGGGACTTTTTGCCGTGTACCACCTCGTCGTGGGAAAGCGGCAGTATGTAATGCTCGGAGAAGGCGTAGCACATGGAGAAGGTCACCTCGTCGTGGTGATAGCTCCGAAAGTAGCTGTCCATGGACATATAGTCCAGCACGTCGTTCATCCAGCCCATGTTCCATTTATAGTCGAAGCCCAGCCCGCCCTTTGAGGTGGGGGCGGTCATGCCGGGGAAAGCGGTGCTCTCCTCCGCCACCAGGAGCGCCCCGGGGCACTCCCTCCGCACCGTATCCGAAAGCTGGCGCAAAAAGTCTATCGCCCCAATGTTCTCCCTGCCGCCGTAGCGGTTGGGCAGCCATTCCCCGTCCTTCTTGCCGTAGTCCAGGTAGAGCATACAGCTCACAGCGTCCGCCCTGATGCCGTCAACGTGGTATTCCTTCATCAAAAAAACGGCATTGGATATGAGGAAGCTCCGCACCTCGTTCTTTTCGAAGTTGAACAGTGTAGTCCCCCATTGGGGCTGCTCGCTCCTTCGGGGGTCGGGATGCTCGTACAGCGGCGTCCCGTCAAACAGCCGCAGGCCCTGCTCGTCCCGGCAGAAGTGGGTAGGCACCCAGTCCACTATCACGCCCAGCCCCGCCTGATGGCACTGGTCCACAAATTCCTTGAACTGCGAGGGGTCGCCGTAGCGGGAGGTGATGGAGTAATACCCCGTCACCTGATAGCCCCAGCTATCGTCCAGCGGGTACTCGGAGACCGGCAGCAGCTCAATGTGGGTGTAGCCCATCTCCTTAACATAGCCCACCAGCCGGCGGGAAAGCGCCGGAAAGTCCAGCCCCTCCACCCACGAGCCCAGGTGCGCCTCGTATATATTCATGGGGAGCGCGTGGCTGTCCTCCCCCCGGCGGGCCTCCATGTATGCCTCGTCGCCCCAGAGGTAGCCGTCCTCCAGATCCCATATCACAGAGGCCGTGTTGGGGCGCTTTTGGGTATAGAAGGCGAAGGGATCCGCCTTGTATATGATATCGCCCTCGCGGGTCTCTATGGCGTATTTGTATGTGTCGCCCGGGTGGGCTATGCCTATGAAGGCCTCCCACACCCCGGTTTCATCTATCGGGTGCATGGGGTCGGCGTCTATGTTCCAGCCGTTAAAGCTGCCCACCACGCTCACGGACGCCGCGTTCGGCGCCCATACCGCAAAACGGTATACCTCGTAGCCCCCGTGCTCCGCCCTGTGGCAGCCGAAGGTGAGGTATGCGTATGAGTTCGTGCCCTCGCCCCAGAGGTAAAGGTCCGCATCGTTTATCTTATCCCGCATATTCTCCTTACGCCTCTTGCATAGTATTATTTATATTCTACACCAAAACCTCGCCGGCTGTATATATAAAAATCTGATAGGGCAATTTGGCCGTTTTGCATGGTTTACGGTCAAAAGGCTGTTTTGTTATTCCGCCGCCCGTGGTATAATATAGGAAATTGCCGTACAAAGGAGAAGCGCTTATGTCTATTAACAAGGATATGACCATCGAAGAGATACTGCACGTCAACGTCGGCGTTGCCGACCTGCTCATGGAGGCGGGCATGCACTGCCTGGGCTGCATAATGGCCCACGGGGAGACCCTGGAGCAGGCCTGCGCCGTACACGGCATAGACTGCGACGCTCTGGTGGACAGCATAAATCAGTTCCTTGAAGCATAACGATCCTCGGTGGAACGGCAAGGCGCCGTTTCACCGTTTTTTTTTGCACAATAAAAGCGCCTGCCCGCTCCATAAGCGGACAGGCGCGTTTTTTTAATGCGTCCCCAGCAGGTAGCTGAAGCCCAACAGCACGTACAGCACACCGAATATATACGGCATGAGCATCTCCTTCAGGCCGGGGTCCTTGCGCCAGCCGTCCGTAAGCACTATTATCTCCGCGCCGTATGCCCCCGCGCCCAGTATGTACGCCACGAACTTGAGTATGTTCCAGTAGTGGTATATGGGCTCTATGTGCAGCATGGACAGCACGAAAAGCCCTCCCGCTATCACCACAAAGACGTTTCGCACCGTAAGGAAGGTATGCTGCGTCTTGCTGCGCCTGTGGCTCTCCGGCAGGTCGTGAACTATGGTCTCGCCGCCCTCGGCGTGGTGGTGCTGTGCGCCCGCCGCCTTTTTTTCCGTCGTGTCCTTTGGGTGGTGTTCCCTGTTATCCTGCATCTTTCCTCCGAAAATATAAAATAAACAGAACTGGCTTTCTTACTTTTTTAGGCTCTTTACATGTATTTTATTATAAAATACGCCGCTTGCCAACCCCGCTTTTTATATTTTTTACGGAAACACAAGTATTCCCCGAGCCTGCGCCCCCGCCTTGGCGCCGGGCGGGGCTTATTTTTCCAGCTCCCTCTTTATGTGCCGCATTATCGCGCCGGAAATATCCGCTCCGGTGCTTTTCTCCATGCCCGCAAAGTGGGCGTTTGAGTTCACCTCGCAAAGCAGCGGGCCGTCCTTTGAATGGAGTATGTCCACCCCGCCGAAGTCCAGCCCCAGCAGCCTTACCGCCTCTAACGCAAGGCGCTTTTCCTCGCCGCTGGGCGAATACGCCTCCGCGCTGCCGCCGTTTGCTATGTTCGCCCTGAAATCGCGGCCGTTGCTGCGCTGCATGGCGCCCATCACCTCGCCGCCCACCACGTATATGCGTATATCCCGCCCGAAGCTCTCCGTGACCGCCCGCTGCATTATCATGGGCGTGGCCTCGTGGGAGCGTATTATCTCCGCCGCCTGCTCCTCGCTCTGCGCAAGGTACACCTGCTTGCCGAAGGAGCCCCGGCATTCCTTTATCACCATGGGCAGGCCGAGATAACCCGCCGCCCTCTTCAAAAACCCCATATCGCCGTAGCCTACATATTTATATGTCTGGGGCACGGGGATCGTTTTCGGCATGGGCAGCCTGCCCGAGAGGGCGGCGTGGGTGAGCGCCTTATCGTCGCAAAGGGCCACCGCCTCCGCGCTGTTGAACAGGCGCAGGCCGCATTTTTCCAGCATCTGCCCCAGCATAATATCCTTATCCCAGAATATGCCGAAGCAATACCTGTCTATATCGAACAGCGGCCTTCCGGACCCTATATCGAAGAGCAGGCCGTCGTTGCCCCGCTGCTCTATTGCGATATTTTCCTTTTCCGCCGCCTCCATAAGAGACCGGAAAAGGCTCTTGAAGCTCTCCTCCCCCACAAAGCCGTTGGTTATGAGAATACCTTTTTTCATCAGACCGCCCCCTATATCATGCATGGAAAAAGGATACCACAGCATAAACCCCATTACAAGGCGGCCCGCCTTAAAAAAACAGTTGCGCTTTCAGATTGCAAAGGCAGTTGGTATGTGGTAAAATAGTCAAAGCTGATATCCGTTTTGACTATAATGAGCTTTTTTATTATAAGAGAGGAGCTGTTTTACCATGAGAGAAGCCGCAAGACCCGCCCTTGAGAAGCTCGACGAGCTTGGCATTAAATACTACTACTATGAGCACCCAATGGCCAAGACCATGGAGGACTGCGAGGGCATAGGCGCCGACGTGGGGGCGAAGCACTTCAAGAACATCTACGCCTGCGACCATACCGAGACCAACTTCTTCATCATAATAATCCGGGCCGATAAGAAGTTCCGCACCTCCGAGGTGAGCCGCAAGCTGGGCGTATCCCGCCTCAGCTTCTGCACCGACGAGATGCTGGAGGAAAACCTTGGCGTCGTTTCCGGCGCGGTGACCCCCCTTGCGCTGATGAACGACAAGGGGCATCAGACCCTGCTTGTGGTGGATAAGGACATACTGCGTGACGAAATGGTATGCTGCCACCCCCTGACCAGCGACGCGACGGTGGCGATGCATCGCTACGACCTGATAAAATTCGTCCGCGCCTGCGGCAACGAGATCAAGTTCCTGGATATAGGCGACGGCGAGCACGCCGAAGAATAAAAATCAACCTAATAAAGAAATAAAGGCTAATAATATCAACGCAAAAAAGTGGCTTCTAAGCCACTTTTTTGTGCTTTTCACTCTATCTCCTGTTCTAAATCGTCAAATTCCGGTGTGGAAAAAAACTCTCCCAGCGTCATATCCAGCCCATCGCATAGCTTTTTGATAGTAATTATGGAAATATCCCTCCTGCCGGAGCTAAGCATGCTGTACACCGTCGAGGGCGTTACGCCTGACATGGTCGCAAGCTCGTTTGGCCTCATGCCGCGCTTCTCGCATATCTCCATGAATCTTTCCGTTACAGCATCCTTTACGCCCATGCCCATCACTCCTGTCTCAGTTCATAGGTAAATGGTATGAAAAAATGCGCGGGCGCGTATACGCACCCGCGCATTTTTTCTCGTGTTCGCAGGCGCGTATACGCGCCCGCGTGGTCAAATAATATAATATACAAATACACAGTCGGTAAAATAATAACTTAGAAAGGAGGGAAGAATGTGACGAAATACATCGTCAAGCGCCTCCTGCTTGCAGTTCTGACCGTATTCATAATATGCGCTATCACATTTTTCCTTATGCACGCCATTCCGGGCGGCCCGTTCAACCGTGAAAAGGCCCTCGACCCGGCCACCATCGCCGCACTAAACGCCAGATATAACCTGGATAAGCCCTTAGTTGTGCAGTTCGGCATCTACATCAAGCAGCTCATGAAGGGGGACTTCGGCGTTTCCCTTAAAAACGGCCGCGAGATAAGCAGCATCATATCCGAATCCTTCCCCATATCCTGCAAGGTTGGCCTGCGCGCCATAGCCATCGCACTGGTATGCGGCACCATATTCGGGAGCGTGGCCGCGCTCATGCGCAACAAATGGCCGGATCGCGTCATCGTGTTCCTTTCGACTTTATTTACCGCGGTGCCGAGCTTCGTTCTGGCGACGCTCCTGCTGCTGGTATTTTGTATAAAGCTGGGCTGGGTGCCCGTCTGGAGCCCAAACAACCCCAGCTACGTGCTTCCCGTAATTGCCCTTTCCGCCTACCCAATGGCCTACATCACCCGCCTTTCCAAGACCAGCATGCTGGACGCCCTGAGCCAGGATTACATACGCACGGCTAAGGCCAAGGGCGTACACAGGTGGACCATCATATTCAAGCACGCCCTTCGCAACTCGCTGATACCCGTTATAACCTACGCGGGCCCCCAGATCGCATACATCATCACAGGCTCCATGATAGTCGAGACCATATTCACCATAGGCGGCATAGGCAGCAAGTTCGTAAGCGCCATAACCAACCGGGATTACACCATGATAATGGCAACCACCATATTCCTCGCCACGCTCATGGTCGCCGCGATGCTTATATGCGACCTTCTCTATAAGCTGGTGGATCCCCGCATAAATTACGATTAAAGAAAGGAGGCAGATACTCTTGGAACAGAACAACAGCTCACTTCCCAAAAAGAACCCTCTGAGCCTGCAGGTAAACCTTGAAAAGTTTGCTCCCGCCACCGAAGAGGAAAAGCAGCAGCAGGACGTCATGGTCAAGAGCACTACCTTCTTCCGCGACGGTATGCGCAAGCTATCCAGGAACCCTCTGGCGGTCGCCAGCATAATAGTGCTCACCCTCATAATAATCACCATAATAGTCGCCCCAATGATAGTCCCCTACAAGTATTCCGAGATACTTTCCGTAAACGGCAGGAGGGACAAGGGCGCGAAGAACATGGCCCCCTTCACGTACAGCGAGATGGAGCAGGAATACATCGCCCAGGGCGGGCAGCGCTTCCCCCACATCTTCGGCACAGATGAGCAGTGCCGCGATTACTTCATCCGCGTCATATACGGCACCCGCGTGTCCCTCTGCGTCGGCCTCTTCGCCAGCATCATAGTAATGATAATCGGCGTGATATACGGAAGCATATCCGGCTATATGGGCGGCAGGGTGGATCTTATCATGATGCGAATAGTGGATATCATATACTCCCTGCCTGATATGCTCATGGTCATACTGCTGGCGGTGGTGTTCGATGAGCTCATACACTTCCCCAACGGCTCCATGCTCAACAAGCTGGGCGCCAATATGATCTCACTGTTCTTAGTGTTCGGCCTGCTCTACTGGGTGGGCATGGCCCGCCTTATCCGCGGACAGATACTTTCCATAAAGGAAAACGACTACATACTGGCCGCCAAGTCCATAGGCGCGGGCTCCGGGCGCATAATCCGCAAGCATATACTGCCCAACTGCATATCGGTCATAATCATAACCACCGCCTTGCAGATACCCTCGGCCATATTCACCGAGAGCTACCTTTCCTTCATAGGCATGGGCGTGCGCGCGCCTATGCCCTCGCTGGGCTCCCTCGCAAACTACGCCCGCGACGGCCTCCAGTCCTACCCCTTTAAGCTGGTGTTCCCCGCGCTTACCATCTGCCTTATAGTTCTCTCCATGAACCTTCTGGGCGACGGCCTCCGGGACGCCTTCGATCCTAAGCTGAAGAGGTGATAAACATGAGCGAAAATACTACACATCTTCTTAGCGTAAAAGACCTGCACACCTCCTTTACCACCGACCACGGCGAGGTCCAGGCGGTAAATGGCGTATCCTTTAACCTGGACGCCGGAAAGGTGCTGGGAATAGTGGGCGAGTCGGGCTCCGGCAAGAGCGTCACCGCCTACTCCATCATGCAGATACTTGCGGACAACGGCCGCATAACCAGCGGCGAGATACTCTACAAGGGCGAGGACATATCCCGCTGGGACGAGTCCAAGATGCAGGATTTCCGGGGCAAGTGCTGCTCCATAATCTTCCAGGACCCCATGACCAGCCTGAACCCCGTGTTCACCATCGGCAGCCAGATAGCCGAGGCGGTGCTGCTGCACACAAAGAGCAGCAAGCATGAGGCCATGGAAAAGGCCCTTGAGATGCTCAAGCTGGTGGGCATAAACGAGCCGGAAAAGCGCCTTAAGCAGTACCCCTACGAGCTTTCCGGCGGTATGCGCCAGCGCGTTATGATAGCCATGGCGCTGGCCTGCGAGCCGGATATACTCATTGCGGACGAACCCACCACCGCCCTGGACGTGACCATACAGGCCCAGATACTGGAGCTCATGCAGAGCCTTCAGAAAAAGCTGGGCATGGCCATAATCATGGTCACCCACGATCTGGGCGTGATAGCCGAAATGTGCGACGAGATAGTGGTCATGTACGGCGGCCGCTTCTGCGAGCGGGGCACGGCGGACGAGATATTCTACAACCCCCGCCACGAATATACCCGGGGGCTGCTCCGCAGCATACCCAACATAACCAATATGAAGGAGCGCCTTGTGCCCATATCCGGCACGCCCATAAACATGCTCCGGATGCCCAAGGGCTGCGCCTTCTGCGCCCGCTGCGACAAGGCCATGAAGATATGCCTCGAGCAGGTGCCGGAGGAGCGCATAATCAACGAGAGCCACAGGGCTTCCTGCTGGATAAACACACGCGACAATATAGGAACTGTTGAGGAGGCTGAATAATATGAGCGAATATCTCGTAGAAGTTGAACATCTGAAACAGTATTTCAAGGTGCGCTCCGGCTTCAAGAACATGACCCTGAAGGCCGTTGACGACGTATCCTTCCGCATAAAGCCCGGCGAGACGCTGGGCCTCGTGGGCGAGTCCGGCTGCGGCAAGACCACCGTGGGCCGCTCCCTGCTGCACCTTTACGACCCCACCGGCGGCCGGGTGCTCTTCGAGGGCGAGGAGGTCACCAAAAAGAACATACAAAGGATGCGCTCCAAGATGCAGATGGTGTTCCAGGACCCCTATTCCTCTCTGGATCCCCGCATGACCGCCGAGGATATAATCGGCGAGCCCATCGACGTCCACCATCTCTGCGCCAACCGCAAGGAGCGCAGGGAAAAGGTCATAAGCCTCATGGAGCTGGTGGGCCTCAACTCCGAGCACGCCACCCGCTATGCTCACGAGTTTTCCGGCGGCCAGCGCCAGCGCATAGGCATAGCCCGGGCCCTCGCCGTGGATCCCAAGTTCATAGTCTGCGACGAGCCGGTTTCCGCCCTGGACGTTTCCATTCAGGCGCAGGTCATAAACATGTTCGAGGACCTTCAGAGCAAGCTGGGCGTGGCGTACCTGTTCATAGCCCACGACCTGCTGGTGGTGCAGCATATCTCCAACCGCATAGCGGTGATGTATCTGGGCCACATAGTAGAGCTTGCGGACGCCAACGAGCTGATGTCGGACCCCAAGCACCCCTATACCCAGTCGCTGCTCTCCGCAGTGCCGATACCCGATCCCAAGACCGCCCGCAGCAAGAACCGCATAGTTCTTGAGGGCGACGTTCCCAGCCCCCTCAAGATGCCCTCCGGCTGCCCCTTCCGCACCCGCTGCCGCTATGCTACGGAGCAGTGCGCGCAGGAGCGCCCCGAGCTTACCGACAGGGGCGACGGTCACATGGTGGCCTGCTGGAACCAGTAAAGCCAAAAGTATTTTACCCTTTTGGGGTATTTACTAAATAAAAAAAATGGAGGAATAACCATGAAAAAAGTACTCGCAATGCTTCTCGTTGCTGTGATGTGCTGCGGCGTATTCGCTGCCTGCTCCAGCCCTGCTGCTGAAACTCCCAGCGATCCCACCACCACCGAGGAGGCTCCCACCACTACCGGGGACGCCGATGCCGCTTCTCTTGTAAGCGACGTATTCATCAACCCCACCGCCGACTGGACCCAGTACAACGACCTGATCACCCAGATCAAGACCGAGACCGACTATGCAAAGCGTACCGAGCTCATGCATAAGGCCGAGGATATCCTCATGTCCAACTACTGCATACTGCCCTTCTACTATTACAACGACCTGTATATGCAGAAGGACTATGTGGACGGCATCTACGCCAACCTCTTCCAGACCAAGTTCTTCATGTACGCTACCATGAGCAACGGCTCCGACACCCTGCGTCTGAACCTGGCCTCCGAGCCTGACTTCCTGGATCCCGCCCTCAACAGCTCCGTTGACGGCGCCTGCCTGGCAGCCAACTCCTTCTCCGGCCTTTACACCTACAACGCAGAGGGCCACACCGTTCCCGCCTGCGCCACCGGCTACACCGTATCCGACGACGGCCTGACCTACACCGTTACCCTGCGCGAGGGCCTGAAGTGGTCCGACGGCTCCGACCTGACCGCCGCCGACTTTGAGTATGCATGGAAGCGCGCCGCCTCCACCGCTACCGCCGCCGACTATAACTATATGTTCGCCGGCTTCGCGGGCTATCCCGATGAGCTGAACGTGACCGCCAAGGACGCCACCACCTTCGAGTTCGTCCTCACCGCGCCCTGCGCCTACATCGAGGATCTTATGGCGTTCCCCACCTTCTATCCCGTGAAGCAGGCTGCCGTTGAGGCCTATAAGGATTGGCAGACCTCTCCCGGCGGCTGGTGCCAGGATGCCGGCTTCGTCTCCAACGGCGCTTTTGTCTGCACCGAGTGGAAGCACGACACCTCCATGACCTATGAGAAGAACCCCTACTGGTTCGATGCCGACAAGGTGACCGTCAACAAGCTCCAGTTCATGCTTTCCGCTGACGACACCGCCATCTACTCCGCCTACAACGCCGGCGACGTAGACTTCATCGACACCGTTCCCACCAACGAGATCGCCTCCCTGAAGGACGTCAACCCCGAGTTCCACATCATCGACGCTCTGGGCACCTACTATGCGGCTTTCAACTGCAAGAGCGCCCTCTTTGCCGATAAGACCCCCGAGCAGGCCGCCTGCATGCGCGAGGCCTTCTCCATCCTCATCGACCGCGACTACATCATCGAGAACGTAGCTCAGTGCGGCCAGAAGCCCGCTAACTCCTTCATCCCCTTCGGCATGGCGGACGGCAACGGCGGCATCTTCAAGACCGAGCTGGTGGAGCAGGGCTACTTTGATCCCTTTGCCATCAACAACGACTATGAGGGCACCGTTGAGAAGGCCCGCACGCTGCTGAAGGCTGCCGGCTACAAGTTCGGCGACGACGGCATGCTCTCCGCGGAGACCCCCATCTCCCTCGAGTATCTGACCAACGAAGCCACCGGCCACGTAAAGATCGCTGAGGCCATGCAGCAGGATCTCGCCGCCGTCGGCATCGAGATGACCATCAAGCAGTGCGACTGGAACGTATTCCTCCAGGAGCGCAAGAACGGCAACTTCGACTTCGCCCGCGAAGGCTGGATCGCCGACTTCAACGACCCCATCAACATGCTTGAAATGTGGATCACCGAGTCCGGCAACAACGACTGCCAGTTCGGCCGTTAATCCGCATCAACACCCAAAATGCCAAACAGGGTCGGGGCTTATGCCCCGACCCTGTTGCTTATTAAGGCTGAATTAAGTTATTCCCACTCAAGTCTTGGGCTTTGATTTAGGGTTATAAAATGCACTCTCGATACGCTTTTTGTCCAAATAATCC
>CAKTYU010000013.1 GCA_934633985.1 uncultured Clostridia bacterium | reverse complement strand
GATGTCACTTCCGTGACCTCATTTGTCTTACTTATTCTGGCCTCGATGATCTCTCATCTCTTGACCTCGCGATATCTCCTATCGCTCGGTCGCTTTCAAAAAAATCGCGTTTCTTCGTCTCTTGCACTATATAGTTTTCAAGGTGCGTGTGCCGCCCCGCTGCGTTCGTCTCACGCGACAGCTTGTATATCTTAACAAACCTTTCCCCCTTTGTCAACGCTTTTTTCAAAAAAGTTTAAAGAAATTTTTAAAGCCCGATAAAGTCTATGTTTTATCGGGCTTTAAGCCGCATAAGGAAGCGGCTGAACGCCGCTTCTTTAATGAATGGCTTTTATTTCAGCAGCTCGGAAATCATTCCGTCCGCCGCCGCCATCAGCCTGTCCAGCCCCGCCTTGAGCTCCTCCGCGCTGCCGCCCTTCGCGCCGATATAGAGCTTCAGCTTGGGCTCGGTGCCGGAGGGGCGTACGCAGAGCCAGCCGTCCCCTTCGGTGAAATAGCGCAGTACATTGGACTTTGGCAATGGGCACTTCTCCTCCCGGCCATCGGGATATGTTATAGTTCCGGTCTGTATGTCCTCGGACTTCACTACCCTTACCCCGCCGAACTGGGCTATTTTATCCGCCCTGAGCGCCCGCATCGCGCCCGCGATCTTTTCAAGGCCCTCCTTGCCCTTTAGGGTATAGGACTTCACCGCCTCGCCGTAGAAGCCGTATTTTTCATATATCTCCTGAAGCACATCGTAAAGGCTCTCGCCCCGAAGCTCGTACACCGTCGCAGCCTCTGCAAGCAGCATGGCCGCGCATATTGCGTCCTTATCCCGCGAGAAGCAGCCGGAGAGGAAGCCGTAGCTCTCCTCAAAGCCGAAAAGGAAGGTATGCTCCTTTGTTTCGAGGCTCTCTGCTATCTGCTCCGATATGAACCTGAAGCCCGTCAGCACCTCCCGGAGCTCGACGCCGTAATGGGCGCATATCGCGTCCGCCATGCGGGTGCTGACAATCGACCGCACCACGAGGCCGTTTCCGGGCAGAGTCCCATATTCATTGCGGGTAGAAAGTATATAATGTATCAGTATGCTGCCTATCTGGTTGCCTGTAAGCACCTGGAACCTGCCGTCCCGCCGGCGCACGGCAACGCCCAGCCTGTCGGAATCCGGGTCGGTGGCGAGTATGAGGTCCGCCCCCGTCTTATTAGCCAGGTCAAAGGCCAGCGTGAAGGCGTTGGGATCCTCGGGATTGGGGGCCTTCACCGTCGGGAAGCTGCCGTCCGGCTCCTCCTGCTCCTTTACCACCGATATATTTTTAATGCCGATGCGCCTGAGTATCTCCCGCACCGGCACGTTGCCGGAGCCGTGGAGGGGTGTGTAGACTATCCTCGTATCGGCGCCGTTCCGCTCCGTCAGCTCCGGGTCGAGGCACAGCGACATGGTATCCGTATAGTAGGCCTCGTCCACATCCTCGCCTATCATGTTGAGAAGGCCGCTTTCCAGCGCCGCCCCTTCCTCCATGGGCTTTACCTTAAAGTAATCCGCCTTGCGGATATATCCCAATATCTCCGAGGCCTGCTCCGGCCCGGCCTGCCCGCCGTGCTGCCAGTATACCTTGTAGCCGTTGTACTCCGGCGGGTTGTGGCTGGCGGTTATCACCACCCCGGCCATGCAGCCCAGGTGCAGCACGGTAAAGGAAAGCTGCGGCACGGAGTGCAGCGTGCTGTAAAGGTACGCCTTTATGCCGTTTTGGGCGAGCACCAGCGCCGTCTCCCTGGCGAATACATCGGACATGTGCCTTGAATCATAAGCTATCGCCACCCCCCTCTCCGGCCCGCCGGGGAAGGTCTTAAGGTAGTCCGCAAGGCCCTGTGTGGCGCGCCTTACGACGTAAATGTTCATGCGGTTGGTGCCCGCGCCTATTATCCCCCGAAGGCCCGCCGTGCCGAATTCCAGCTCCGTGTAAAACCTCTCCTCCTGCTCCCTGGGGTCGTCCGCTATGGCCTCAAGCTCGGCGCGGAGCTTCGGGTCGAGGCTCTTTTCCTCGAGCCAGAGCTTATAGTTCTCCCTGTAATCCATAAAAACCTATTCCTTTCCCTCCGCCGCCCGGGCGGTAGATTCTTCTGCCTTTACGTTAAGGTCGGCCTCGCGGAACATGCTGAAGGCGCTTTCGCCGCCCACTATCACATGGTCGCTCAGGCCTATGCCTATGGGTGTGACGGCGCTTATTATCCTCGCCGTGGTCTCGCAGTCGTCCGCCGAGGGGCGCAGGTCTCCCGACGGATGGTTGTGGCATATTATTATGTTCTGCGCCCCGCACCTCACGGCACATTCCACCACCGCCCGCGGGTATACCGTCACCTCGCCCGGGGTACCCGTGCCGAGAAGCTGTGTGTGCAGCACCCTGTAATTTTTATCGAGGCAGACGATGTACATGCTCTCGTTGGTATCGTTGAAGGGCAGCCCCTTGCAGTAGCGCATGGCGGCGTCCGGCGTGTTGAGCTTTTTCTTTTCCCCCGCACCGGCCCCCGGCCTGCCCCGCCTGCACATTGCCCCCACCAGCGAAAGCAGCACGGCGGCGCTCTCCCCTATGCCCGCCACGGACATAAGCTCCTTGGGCGCGGCGTTCAGCACCTCGTAAAGCGACCCGAAGGCGCTTTTATCCAGCAGCCTGTGGGCGATGGGGTTGGTATCCTGCCTTGGTATGGCATAGGTGAGCAAAAGCTCCAACAGCTGATGCTCGTACATACCCTCCGGGCCGTTTTGCATATAGCTTTGCCTGAGCCTTTCCCGGTGGCCCTTGTGCAGGTTTTCCATTGCCGCGCTCCTTCTTGTTTCTCCTTTATTTATTATAGAATAAAGCGCGGCGTTTGCCCAACTGTTTTTTCAAATAAAAATATATTATTCTGGGGCTTGAATAAGCCGGCGAAACAGGTCATAATACCCATAAGAATGATTTCAAGCAGCTTATTTCGATAATATGCGACCGTACTGATACGGCCGTAATTATATATTTTAAATTTTTATTCGGAGGATAGGTAAAGAATGGAGCTTCTCAAGGAAAGGATACGCAAGGAGGGCAAGGTCCTGCCCGGCAACATCATCAAGGTAGACGGCTTTTTGAACCACCGGGTAGACACGGGGCTCATGGCCGCCATGGCGGAGGAATTTGAAAAGCATTTCGACATGTCCAAGGCCACCGTGGTATTGACCGCCGAGGCGAGCGGCATAGCCCTTGCCACCATGTGTGCATACCGCTACGGCCTGCCCCTCATCTACGCCAAAAAGGCCAAGAGCGACAACATCGAGGGCGGCATAATCAAAAGCGACATCTACTCCTACACATACAAAAAGAAGGTGACGCTGATGGTCTCCGCCGAGTGGCTGAAGCCCACTGACAAGGTGCTTATAATCGACGACTTCCTCGCCAACGGCGAAGCGCTCCGTGGCCTTTGCGAAATAGTCAACAGCGCCGGCGCGGAGCTGGTAGGCATGGGCGTCGCGGTGGAGAAGGGCTTCCAGCCCGGCGGGCAGAAGCTGCGCGACGCGGGCATCCCCCTCTGCTCCCTCGCCATAATCGAAAGGGCCGATGAAAAGGGCATAATATTCCGGGACGATCAATAAAAACGCATCATACAAAATAAAATGAACGGCGCCGCCGTTCATTTTATTATTGCCGTAGCTTCTTCGACCTTTACCACGGCCTCCTGCCGCAGTAGAAATGCTTTTTCCAGTATGTGGTCTTGTATTCGCGCCGCACTACCTTGCCGTTGGAGCTGGAGGCGTCTATCATCATGCTGGAGGATACCACTATGCCCACGTGGCCTATCTTGGAGAAGTTGTCGCTGTAAAAGCATATAAGGTCGCCCTTTTTCAGCTTGTTTATGTCGGTTATCTTCTCCCATTCGTCCACCTGCGAGTAGCCCGCGGCGGTCAGCCTTCGCCGGCTGCTGCCCGCCTGCTTCAGGCAGTAGTATACCAATCCGCTGCAATCGAAGCTGTTCGGGCCCGTGTTGCCCAGCACGTACCTGCACCCCAGCTTGCCCTTTGCCACCTCTATCATCTTGCTTATGTTGGCCTTGGTCTTTTTGCGCGCCGCCTTGTTTGGGCTTTCCTTGGCCTTTGGTGAATACAGCATCTCGTAGGTCTTTTCCCCTGCGAGGCCGTCTGCGCTCAGGCCGTTCCTGCTCTGGAAGTCCTTCATGGCGGCCTTGGTCTCGTCGCCGTAGTAGCCGGTGGTCTTTCTCATGTAGCCCATATCCACAAGCTGCTTCTGCATCTGGGATACGTCCTCGCCCTCCATGCCCTCCTTGACGCAATACTTGGGCGCGCTGCTGCCCATCAGCACGGAGAGGGTCTGCTCTCCCGCCCAGCCGTCCTGATCCAGCTTCAGCCCTATGGCCTCGGTGAAGTTCACCTGCCGCTGGAAAAGCTGAACTCCGTGCTCCGTGGCGGGGCCGAAGAAGTCCGTGGGCGTGTCCGAATCCATATAGCCCAGCTCCATCAGCCGCTCCTGAAGCGGGATCACCCTCTCGCTGGTCACGCCCCGGTGCAGTATGGGCTCCGGCGTGGGGGTGGGCTCCGGCGTGGGCGAGGGGGTGGGGGTGGGCTCCACGTGCAGTATGCTCCTCACGCCGCTCTCCTCCTCCGCAAGGTAGGCCATCTGCGCCTTGCCCTGATCCGAGCAGCCCCGTATAGCAAAGGTCGTGCCTATCGTGGCCCCGGCCAGCGCCAGCGCGACGCCGCCCATGGCCATTGCCTTTACCCTCGGCGCGGCCGAAAGCAGCCTGTCCCACAGCGTGGGCCCCCTGGGGGCTTTTTTATTGGGCGTTATCAGCTTTTTCCCGCTGCCCCTGCCCGCCGTTATCTTGGTTTTCCCGCGTCTGGCCCGCCTGAATTTCTTCTGCATCTGCCGTATTATATCTGACATGACCTCTCCTCGATAGTTTATAGTTGTACTTGCTGATTAAGCACCACATCAAAATAGGCGTCAACTATTTTATTGATTGAATCCTCTCCCAAATCACTCCCGATAGTATACGCTATTTCAAGTATCCGTAAAGCGTTTTTTTCATAGTCCATTGACTGATCGTTAATCTTATTTTTTAGTATTTTCTCACACATTTTTACTTTCTCATTTGTGATTACGTTCATTAAATCCTCCTTACTATTTATCTAATAATACAATGCTTCAATATCAATCAAACCCAATAATTTTTATTTTAAATGCTCCGGCCCGTATTTTCAACGGAAAGGGCTGCCTTGTCTGTATTTGTTTACAAAATAAAGGATATCTATACTTAAATTTGGTTATACTCCCTCGCATTGCTAAAACCTGCGCTTATATGTATCTAACCAAACCGTATTTCACACCGCCGATGAGTTATGATATTATGATGGTGCTTTTTGCGCGAAAAATATTTTTTCTCAGGAGGTTTTATATATGGCAACCATTTCCCGCGGCATCAAGGCCCCAATCATTCGGCAGGGCGACGATATAGTGTCCATAGTGTGCGACTGTGTGCTGAGCGCCGCAAGTGAGCAGGGCTTCGCCCTGAAGGACCGCGACGTGGTGGCGGTGACAGAGGCGGTGGTCGCCCGCGCCGCAGGCAACTATGCCACGGTGGACGCCATCGCGGAGGACGTCCGGCGCAAGCTCGGCGGCGATACCGTGGGCCTGGTATTCCCCATACTCAGCCGCAACAGGTTCGCAATATGCCTCCGGGGCATCGCCCGTGGGGCAAGGAAGGTAGTGGTGCAGCTTGGCTACCCCTCAGACGAGGTGGGCAACCAGCTCGTGGATCCTGACGCGCTGGACGACAGCGGCATAGACCCCTACAAGGACGTGCTGACCGTTGAGCAGTTCCGCAAGCACTTCGGCACTCCTCTCCATCCCTTCACCGGCGTAGACTATATAAGCTACTATGCCCAGCTCATAGAGGAGGAGGGCGCGGAGGCGGAGATAATACTTGCCAACCGCCCCGAGGCCATACTCGCCTATGCCGATAAGGTGCTGTGCTGCGATACCCACACCCGCTTCCGCACCCAGCGCCGCATACTGGCGGCGGGCGCGGACGTGTGCCTGACCCTTTGCGACATACTCAACGCACCGGTAAACGGCAGCGGCTGCAACGAAAAATACGGCCTGCTCGGCTCAAACAAGGCCACGGAGAGCCTTATAAAGCTCTTCCCCGACAACGCCCAGGAGGTGGCGGAGGCCATAAGCGCGCGCCTTTGCGCCGCCACGGGCAAGAGGATCGAGGCCATGGTATACGGCGACGGCGCCTTCAAGGATCCCGTGGGCAAGATATGGGAGCTGGCGGACCCCGTGGTGTCCCCCGGCTATACAGAGGGGCTCGGCGGCCTGCCAAACGAGCTCAAGCTCAAGTACCTTGCGGATAACGACTTTGCCGACCTGAAGGGCGAGGAGCTTCGCGCCGCGATAGAAAAGACCATACGCAGCAAGAGCGCCGACCTGAAGGGCAGCATGGCGGCGCAGGGCACCACCCCCCGCAGGCTCACCGACCTTTTAGGCTCCCTGTGCGACCTGACCTCCGGCTCCGGAGACAAGGGCACCCCCATAGTGCTCGTGCAGGGCTACTTTGAAAACTACGCTGACTAAAAAAAACATCCTTATCCGGGCAAAAGCGGCTTTTAGCCGCTTTTGCCGTTTTTTACCCTTTTTACGCCAACATTCCGGTGTAGAGGGTGTAGTATTTGCCCTTTTGGGCCATGAGGTCGTCGTGGTCGCCCCGCTCTATTATGCGGCCCTGATCCATCACCATTATGGCGTTGGCGTTCTGCACGGTGGAGAGCCTGTGGGCTATCACGAACACCGTCCTGTTTGCCATAAGCTTGTCCATGCCGTTTTGCACTATCGCCTCGGTGCGGGTATCTATGGAGCTGGTGGCCTCGTCCAGTATCATCACCGGCGCGTTCTCGCAGGCGGCGCGGGCTATGGAAAGAAGCTGGCGCTGCCCCTGGGAAAGGCCGCTGCCGTCCCCCTCCAGCATGGTATCATAGCCGTCGGGGAGCCGCATTATGAAGTCGTGGGCGTTGGCAAGCCTTGCCGCGGCCTCCACCTCCTGGTCGGTGGCGTCCAGCCTGCCGTAGCGTATGTTGTCCCGGACTGTGCCTGTGAAAAGGTTCACCTCCTGCAATACCATGCCTAAGCTGTGGCGCAGATCCGCCTTCTTTATATCCCGCACGTTTATGCCGTCGTAGGTTATCTCGCCCTTTTGTATGTCGTAAAAGCGGTTTATCAGGTTGGTTATGGTGGTCTTGCCCGCGCCGGTGGCGCCCACGAAGGCTATCTTCTGCCCCGGCTTTGCAAAGAGGCTCACGTCGTGGAGCACTATCTTATCCGGCAGGTAGCCGAAGTCCACGTCCTTTAACCGCACGTCGCCCCGCACCTCCGTAAGCTCGCCGTTCGGCCTTTTCCACGCCCATGTGCCGGTATGCTCCGGTACCTCCGTCAGCGCGCCGCCTATGTATCCGGCATTGACCAGCGTAACCCGGCCCTCGTCCTCCTCGCTCCTTTCGTCCATCATGGCGAATATGCGCTCCGCGCCCGCCAGCGCCATTACTATGGAGTTTAGCTGCTGGGAGACCTGGTTCACAGGCATATTGAAGCTCTTGGAAAGCTGTAAGAAGGAGGCTATGCCGCCCAGCGTCATGCCGCCCACGCCGCCTATGGCCATCATGCCGCCTATCACCGCCAGCAGCACATACTGGAAGTGGCCGAGGTTGTTGTTTATGGGGCCTATTATATTGGTAAACCGGTTGGCGGCGGAGGCGTTGCGGCGCAGCTCCTCGTTGAGCCCGTCAAACTCCTCCTTGCTCTTTTCCTCGTGGCAGAATACGTTTACCACCTTCTGCCCGTTTATCATCTCCTCGATGTAGCCGTTGGCCTCGCCCAGCGCCTTCTGCTGCAGGGCGAAAAACCTTGCGCTGTTCCCCGCCACACCGGCCGTGACCTTGAGCATGGGGTACATGGTCAATATGGTGGCGAGGGTGAGCAGGGGGCTCACCGCAACCATGGCGCAGAGCACGCCTATTATGGTTATGGCGGAGCTTATCATGCTGGGTATGCTCTGGGATATCATCATCTCCAGCGTGTCTATGTCGTTGGTGTACCTGCTCATTATGTCGCCGTAGGCGTTGCGGTCAAAGTAGCCTATGGGCAGGGTCTGCATGTGGTCAAAGAGCGCGTCGCGCACGTTCTTCTGTATGCCCTGTGAGACCGTCACCATTATCCTGTTGGCGATAAATATGGAAAGCATGCCCGCAAGGTACACGCAGGCCATGGTGAGTATGGCGCTCAGCAGGCCGGAAAAGTCCGGGTCGCTCTTCCCGATAAGCGGCTCTATGTAGTCGTCTATGAGCGTCCGCGTGAACATGCTGCCCTTTATCCCCGCGAGGGCGCTTGCGGCTATGCCCATAAGCACCGCGAGCATGTGCCACTTGTACGGCTTGAACATTGCGGCAAGGCGCTTTATGGTCTTTTTGCTGTTCTTGCCCAGATTTTTAAGGTCCTGGGCGTTCAGCGGGCGGCGCGGGCCGGGTCCGTCCTCCTGCTGGCTTGCCCCCTGTGCGCGCTTTTTCTTCCTTTTATCCCTTGCTTCCATATCGGTATTTATATCCGCGCCCTTTTTCGCGTTTTCCTTATTGCTCATCGAAATCGCCTCCTCCCTTCTGCTGGGATTCGTACACCTCGCGGTATATGCCGCACCTCTCCAGCAGCTCGCCGTGGGGGCCGGCATCCGCAATGCGCCCATTGTCCATGACTATTATCCTGTCCGCGTCCTGCACGGAGGATATGCGCTGGGCGATGATTATCTTGGTAACGTCGGGCATCTCGCTCCTGAAGGCGTCCCTTATGGCCCTGTCGGTGGCCGTGTCCACGGCGCTGGTGGAGTCGTCCAATATGAGTATCTTGGGTTTTTTAAGCAGGGCGCGGGCTATGCATAGCCTCTGCCTCTGCCCGCCGGAAAGGTTCGCGCCGCCCTGCTCTATATAGGAATCATATCCCTCGGGCATGGCCGTTATGAAGCCGTCCGCCTGGGCCGCCTGCGCCGCCCGGCGCATTTCCTCCATGGTGGCGTTTTCGTCGCCCCAGCGGAGGTTTTCCTCCACCGTGCCGGAGAACAGCTCGTTCTTTTGCAGCACCATGGATACGGCGTTCCGCAGCGCCTCTATGCCGTACTCCCTTACGTCCCTTCCGCCTACCCTGACGCTCCCCTCCGTCGCGTCATAAAGGCGGGGTATGAGCTGCACGAGGGTGGACTTGCCGCTGCCCGTGCCGCCGATAATTCCTACCGTCTCGCCGCTTTTTATGTGCAGGTCGATATTTTCAAGGCAGCTCCTGCCGCCCCTGCCGCCATAGCTGAAGGATACCCCGTCAAAGTCCACGCTGCCGTCGGGTATGACCGTTTCCGCGCCGGGCCCGTCGGCTATGTCCGTCCTTTCGTTCAGCACCTCGCATATACGCTCGGCGGAGGCCCGGGAGATTATGAGCATCATAAGCACCATGGAGAGCATCATAAGGCTGGTGAGTATGCTCATGGCGTATGTCAGCACGCTCATAAGCTGCCCCGTGGTCATGCCCCCCGCCGTTATGATATGGGCGCCCAGCCAGCTTGAAAGCAGCATACAGGTATACACCGAGGCCTGCATCAGCGGCGTGCCGAAGGTGGTTATCTTCTCCGCCCTGGAGAAATCCCGGTAAATGTCGTCTGATACCTTATCGAACTTCTCCCGTTCGTGATCCTCCCGCACGAAGGCCTTTACGACCCTTATGCCCCGCAGGTTTTCCTGCACCACCCGGTTGAGCTTGTCGTATGTCTTGAACACCCTCTCGTATATGGGGTGCGCCTTGGACATTATGATATATATCCCGAGGCCCAGCACCGGCACTGCGCAAAGGAACACCGTGGCAATGCGGGCGTTTATCCTGAAGGACATTATCAGCGAGAATATCAGCATCAGCGGGCTGCGTATGGCTATGCGTATGAGCATCATGTATGCGCTCTGCATCCTCGTCACGTCCGTGGTGAGCCGCGTTATAAGGCTTGCGGTGGAAAACTTATCTATATTGGCAAAGGAAAAGGTCTGGATATTGTAGTACATATCCTGCCTTATGTTCTTTGCAAAGCCGGTGGAGGCCACCGCCGCGCTGCGCCCCGACATCACGCCGAAGGCCAGGGAGATCAGCGCGCAAAGTATGAGAAGCCCGCCTATACGCAGTATCTCCCCCATATTGCCCGGGGTAATGCCCCTGTCTATGAGCAGCGAAAGCACATAGGTTATGGCTACCTCCATGAACACCTCTCCCGCCATATATACCGGCGTGAGTATGGATTGCTTCTTATATTCCCTTATGCATTTTGAAAGGGTTCTGGTTATCATATATACTTATCCTCTCCTGTTCCTTCGGCGTTTTGGCGTATGATCCGGCATACCCTGTGGAGCGTTTTCATCTCCTCCTCGGTTATGCCCTCCGCAAGCTGCCTTTCCACGCGGCGCACGTGCTCCAGCACCTCCCGGCTCCCCTCCGCCGCCTTTTCTGTCAGGCGTATGCGCTTGAGCCTGCCGTCGTTTTCCTCCGGCTCCCGCATTATCAGCTCCTTGTGCTCCATGGCCTGCAGCAGCCGCGTCGCGGTGCTCCTCCGTATGTTGAACTCCGCCTCGATATCCTTCTGATATACCGGCCTGTCGCCGTTATCCATTATAAAGCCCATTATCCTGCACTGGCTGGGGGTGAGGCCCGCGGGCCTGCCCAGGTCCATGGACTCGAACCTGCGCCTTATCGCGTGGCTCGCGGCTTTTATATCCGAGCAGGGACTGTAATTTTCCATTTTCCCCTCCTTTTACTCTCGCGTTTCAATAAAGTTAGCAAGCTAACAGTTACTTATTATAGGGGTATTTTTTCCCGTGTCAACGGAATACACAAAAAATACACAATGCCCGCGGCCTTTATTCACCTTTTTAAGAACCCGAAAATATGTACAATCCGTAAAATGCGTCGCCGTCCTGCTGACAAAACGCAGATTTTCGATTATTATATCAACACAATATGAAAGGAACCTTTGACCCATAATGAAAAAGACTGCAATTATAATACTCCTTTTGACCTGCGCCCTGCTGGCCTTCGGCTGCGAAAAGGCGCCGGAGCAGCCCGCCGCCCCCGAAGAGCAGGAGGCCTCCCGCCCCGACGATTCAGAGCCGCCCATGGACAGCGGCTTCACCTGGGACGGCGGCACGGCCGAGGACACGGAGGGGCACATAATATACCCCGACATACAGCTCAACTTCAAGGAGGACGGCAGGGTGCTGGAGTTCTCCGGCGAGGATCTGGAGGGCAATAAGGTGGACAGCAAGGACGTCTTTGCCAAGAAAAAGGTGACCATGATAAACGTATGGGGGACCTTCTGCTCCCCCTGCATAATAGAGATGCCGGATCTGGGCGAGCTTTCCAGGGAATACGCCGACAAGGACTTCCAGGTGATAGGCATAATAAGCGACGCCCGCAGCGCGGACAGCGACGAGAGCAAGGCCGCGGCCGATATAATAGAGCGCACCAAGGCGGACTACACCCACCTGCTCCTCAGCGACAGCATGATAAATTCCTTCGTGAGCGAGATATACGCCATACCCACCACCATATTCGTGGACAGCAGCGGCAAGGTGCTTTGCTCCTCCATAGTGGGCAGCAACGCCAAGGAGTCCTGGGCAGGGGCGGTGGACAAGGTGCTGGAGCATGTAGCCGAATAATTTTCTATTGACTTTTCCCCTTTCCCTCTGTAATATGAGACTGACTCTCATATTCGGAGGGATTTTTTATGTATAAGACCATACAGTATAAGAGCCTGTGCGACTTTTTTGAGCGCGGCGAGAAGGAGCAGTACACCTCGGACGAGATAATAGAGGCGGTTTGCCCCGAGGGGGCGGGGAAAAGCACGGTATACCGCCAGCTTGCGAAAATGACGGAGGCGGGGGAGCTTAGGAAGTTCCACGACGGCAAGCACGTGCTGTATCAATACTCGTACATTTCGCCGGAATGCGGCAGCCACTTCCATTTAAAGTGCAGCGGCTGCGGCAGGCTGATACACCTTAGCTGCGACAGGCTGGGGGAGCTTGCCCGCCACATGGCGGCGGATCACGGCTTTACCCTCGATATGCGTCAGACCGTGCTTTACGGCCTCTGCGCCCAGTGCGGCAAAAAGCAAGCGGAGAAGGATCTATGACAAAAATAAAAAAAATATTATGCTTTATACTTATTTCCTCCCTGCTGCCCGTCCTTTCGGGCTGCGGGGGCGCGCCGGAAAAGGCGGAGGGCGGCCTTTCCATAGTGGCGGCGAATTTCCCCGCCTATGACTTCGCCCGCGCTGTGGCGGGAGAGGCGGGGGTCAAGCTGCTCCTTCCCCCCGGCGGCGAGGCCCACAGCTACGAGCCCACCCCGGCAGACGTGATAGCCATACAGGAATGCGATCTTTTCATATACGCCGGCGGCGAAAACGAGGAATGGGTCGCCCAGATGATACAGGGCCTCGAGCTGGACCCGGACAGGGCCATAGCCATGCTGGAGGTGGTGGAGCCGCTGACGGAGGAGCATATAGAGGGCATGGAGCCGGAGCGCGGCCACGAGCACGGCGAGGGCTGCGACCACGGCCATGAGGAATACGACGAGCACGTCTGGACCTCGCCCAAGAACGCAGCGCTCATAGTGCAGGCGATATGCGATAGGCTGTCCCGGATACGCCCTTCCCGGGCGGGAGAGCTTGCAGCCAACGCGGAAAGCTATAAAAAGGAGCTGGAAAGGCTGGACGGCGAATTCAGAGAGGTAGTAAATAGCGGCAGGCGCAAAACTCTGGTGTTCGCGGACAGGTTCCCGGTAAGGTATTTTACGGAGGAATACGGCCTTAAATACTACGCCGCCTTCCCCGGCTGCTCCGCCCAGTGCGAGGCCAGCCCAAAGACCGTTGCGTTTTTGATAGACCGGGTGCGGGAGGAGAACATCCCCGTAGTGTTCAAGATAGAGCTCTCCAACGGCAGCATAGCCCGGGCCGTGGCGGAATCCACCGGCGCAAAGGTGCTGACCTTCACCTCCTGCCACAACCTTACAAGGGACGAATTCCAAGCCGGGGCGACCTACATATCCCTGATGGAGGAAAATCTTCAGAATCTTCGGGAGGCGCTTAGCTGATATGGCACTTTTAAGCTGCAATAACGCCGCCTTCGCCTATGACGGGCGAAGGGTGGCGTCAAACCTCAACTTTACGGTGGAGCCGGGGGACTATTTATGCATAGTGGGCGAAAACGGCGCGGGCAAGAGCACCCTCGTCAAGGGGCTATTGGGCTTCATCAGGCCCTGCGAGGGGAGCATAGTCACAGGCTCCGGCCTCAGGGTAAACGAGATAGGCTACCTTCCCCAGCAGACCGACGTTCAGCGGGACTTTCCCGCAAGCGTTTACGAGGTGGTGCTCTCCGGCTGCCTGAACAGCTTAGGTATGCGCCCCTTCTATACTAAGGACGACCGGGAGCGGGCGGAGGCCATGATGGATAGGCTTGGCATAACCGCCCTGAAAAAAAGCTGCTACCGGGAGCTTTCCGGCGGGCAGCAGCGGCGGGCGCTGCTTGCCCGGGCGCTTTGCGCCACAAGGAAGCTCATACTCTTAGACGAGCCCACCACCGGCCTCGACCCTCTGGCGACCATGGAGATGTATCACCTTATAAAGGATATAAACCATCACGACGGCATAACCGTTATAATGGTATCTCACGACATAGCCGCGGCGGTGCGGTACGGTAAGCACATACTGCACCTCAGCTCAAAGGGCCCCTACTGGGCCGCCGCCGCGGAATACCGCAGCAGCCCGCTGGGGCGCGCGTTTCTGGGGGAGGCGGACCATGGCGTATCTTGAAAATATGTTTTCCTATACATTTATGGCGCGGGCGCTGATAGTGGGGCTCTTGGTTTCCCTCTGCGCGGCGCTGCTTGGGGTTAGCCTCGTGCTCAAGCGTTATTCCATGATAGGCGACGGGCTTTCCCATGTGGGCTTCGGGGCGCTGGCGGCGGCGTCGGTCATGGGCGCCTCCGAGCTGGGGGTGGCGATACCCGTGGTGGTGGCGGCGGCCATACTCCTCCTTCGGCTGAGCAGCTCCTCCGCCATAAAGGGGGACGCGGCCATAGCCCTGATATCCACAGGCTCCCTCGCCTTGGGGGTGCTGGTAATATCCGTCACCTCCGGCATGAACACCGACATTATGAACTTCCTCTTCGGCAGCATACTCACCATGAGCAAAAGCGACGTGACGCTGAGCATTATACTCTCCGGCTGCGTGCTTGCGCTCTTCCTGCTCTTTTACTGCCGGATGTTCGCCGTAACCTTTGACGAGGACTTCGCCCGGGCGACGGGGGTAAACGCCGGCCTTTACAATACCCTCCTGGCCTGCCTTACGGCTGTCACCATAGTGCTGGGCATGCGTATGATGGGGGCGCTGCTCATATCCAGCCTTATAATCTTCCCGCCCCTTTCCTCCATGCGGCTATGCAAGACCTTCAGGGGCGTGGTGATATGCTCCGGGCTGCTGTCCGCCCTGTGCTTTGCGGCGGGCATGGTGATAAGCTTCGCCTTCTCCGCCCCCACAGGCCCCAGCGTGGTGGCCGTGAACATACTGTGCTTTTGCGTATTTTCCGCCCTCGGCCGTGCTCGCGCCTTGAAAAAAGCGCCGCGCCGCGCTAATATTAAATAATACACCAACACACAAAGGAGAACCGTTATGATAAACCACGAGGAAAAGGCGCGGGAGCTTTTTAAAGAGGGCTACAACTGCGCCCAGTCGGTATTCGCCGCCTTCTCAGACGTTACAGGCATGGATTTTGAGACCGCCATAAGGCTCACCTCCGGCTTCGGCGCCGGTATGGGCGGTATGCGGGATACCTGCGGCGCCGTCACCGGCATGTTCATGGCCGCAGATATGCTCTATGGCTACACCGACCCCAAGGCCACCACCGAAAAGGCCGCCCACTATGCGGCGATACGAAAGCTTGCGGAGCAGTTCAAGGAGGAAAACCAGAGCCTTATGTGCCGCGACCTTCTGGCCTTCTGCACGAAGGCGCAGCAGCCCATGGAGCGTACAGACGCCTACTACGGGGAGCGCCCCTGCACCCGCCTTGTAATGGACGCAGCCAGGCTGCTGGACGAGCTCATAGCCGAGCGGGGGCTGGATAAGTAATGCTCATACACGGCCTGCAAAAGCTGACGCTGCTGGATTACCCCGGCAAGGTGGCCTGCACCGTTTTCACGGGGGGCTGCAATTTCCGCTGCCCCTTCTGCCACAACGGCGGCCTCGTGCTAAGGCCCGACGAGGGCGAGCACATCCCTGAGGAGGAGCTTTTCGCCCTGCTCAAGAAGCGGCAGGGGGTGCTGGAGGGGGTGTGCATAACCGGCGGCGAGCCCACATTGGCCTTCGGCCTTGAAACGCTCATGGCGAGGATAAAGGAGCTGGGCTATGCCGTAAAGCTGGATACCAACGGCAGCCGTCCCAGGGCGATAAAGCGCATAATTGACGCCGGCCTTGCGGATATGATAGCCATGGATATAAAGAACAGCTATGAAAAATACCCGGAGACCTGCGGCATACCCGGCTACGACGCCGCGCCCATAAGGGAGAGCATAGGGCTCATAATGTCCTCCGGCATAGACTACGAATTCCGCACTACCGTGATGCGTGAATTCCACACGCCGGACGATATCCGCGCCATAGCGAAGGAAATTCAGGGTGCAAGGGGCTACTTCCTTCAGCCCTACCGGGATTCCGGCGACATACTGAAAGGCGGCTGCTCCCGCCCCTCGGAGGGCGAGCTGCGCTCGCTGCTCTCGGCCGCGAGGAAATACCTCCCCAACGCGGAGCTGAGGGGGGCGGAATAGCCCTTGTCCCGCAATGGGGACACAATATGTAGTTTTTACTATTGCCAAGCAAACACAATATATGGTATACTCAAGGCCCAAGGGATGCTATCAGGCAATTTTTGCCGCAAATTATCCAAACCGGGCCTTTTATTCGCCCATAAGATAAATACATCAAATATTTTCAATCTCACCGGAAGGAGCAACCAAAATGTACCGCGTAATAAAAAGGGACGATTCCATTGCGGAATTTGACATCAAAAAGATAAGCCAGGCCATAATAAAGGCCTTCGAGGCCACGGAAAAGCAATACAACAGCAGCATAATAGACCTGCTCGCGCTCAAGGTCACGGCGGACTTCGAGCCCAAGATAAAGGATGGCCTCGTCGCCGTGGAGGACATACAGGACAGTGTGGAGGAGGTGCTCAGCCAGGCGGGCTATGCAGACGTGGCAAAGGCCTACATACTCTACCGCAAGCAGCGGGAAAAGCTGCGCAACATGAAGTCCACCATACTGGACTACAAGGAGACTGTGAACAACTACGTCAACGTCACGGATTGGCGGGTAAAGGAGAACTCCACCGTCACCTACTCCGTGGGCGGGCTTATACTCTCCAACAGCGGCGCCATAACGGCCAACTACTGGCTTTCCGAGGTATACGACGAGGAAATAGCCAACGCCCACCGCAACGCCGACATACACATACACGACCTTTCCATGCTCACGGGCTACTGCGCGGGCTGGTCCCTCCGCCAGCTCATAAAGGAGGGCCTTGGCGGCGTCACCGGCAAGATCACCAGCAAGCCCGCGAAGCACCTCGCCTCCCTCTGCAACCAGATGGTGAATTTCCTTGGCATAATGCAGAACGAGTGGGCGGGGGCGCAGGCCTTCTCCTCCTTCGATACCTACCTCGCCCCCTTTGTAAAGGCGGACGATATGCCCTATGACGCGGTGAAAAAGTGCGTCGAGTCCTTTATTTACGGCGTGAACACCCCCAGCCGCTGGGGCACCCAGGCCCCCTTCAGCAACATAACCCTGGACTGGACGGTGCCGGCGGACCTTGCGGAGCAGTACGCCATAGTCGGCGGCGAGGAGATGCCCTTCAAGTACAAGGACTGCAAGCGGGAAATGGACATGGTGAACAAGGCCTTCATCGAGACCATGATAGAGGGCGACGCCAACGGCCGCGGCTTCCAGTACCCCATACCCACCTACTCCATAACGAAGGACTTTGACTGGAGCCCCACGGAAAACAACAGGCTGCTGTTTGAGATGACCGCAAAGTACGGCACCCCCTACTTCAGCAACTACATAAACAGCGACATGGAGCCCTCGGACGTGCGCAGCATGTGCTGCCGCCTCCGGCTGGACCTGCGTGAGCTTCGCAAAAAGAGCGGCGGCTTCTTCGGCAGCGGCGAGTCCACAGGCTCTGTGGGCGTGGTCACCATAAACCTCCCACGCATAGCCTATCTTGCAGGCGACGAGGCGGACTTCTACGCAAGGCTGGACAGGATGATGGACATATCCGCCCGCAGCCTGCACACCAAGCGCCAGATAATCACCCGCCTTATGAACGAGGGGCTCTACCCCTACACCAAGCGCTACCTCGGCAGCTTCGACAACCACTTCTCCACCATAGGCCTGGTGGGCATGAACGAGGCGGGGCTCAACGCCAGGTGGCTAAGGGCGGACATGACCGACCCCAAGACCCAGCAGTTTGCAAAGGACGTGCTCAACCACATGCGGGAGCGGCTGAGCGACTATCAGGAGATGTACGACAACGAGCTGTATAACCTCGAGGCTACCCCCGCCGAGTCCACCGCCTTCCGCCTTGCGAAGCACGACCGCAAGCGCTACCCCGACATAATCACCGCCGGCGGCAAGAACGGCGACGCTCCCTACTACACCAACAGCTCCCACCTGCCCGTGAGCTTCTCCGAGGACATATTCGCGGCGCTGGACATTCAGGACGAGCTTCAGACCCTGTACACCAGCGGCACGGTGTTCCACGCCTTCCTGGGCGAAAAGCTGCCCAGCTGGGAATCCGCCGCAAAGCTGGTAAAGACCATAGCGGACAACTACAAGCTCCCCTACTACACCCTCTCCCCCACCTACTCCGTATGCCCCGCCCACGGCTACCTTGCGGGCGAGCATTTCACCTGCCCCCACTGCGGCAAGCCCGCCGAGGTGTACAGCCGCATAACCGGCTACTACCGCCCGGTGCAGAACTGGAACGACGGCAAGAGCCAGGAATACCGGGAGCGCCGCGAATACGACGTGGAGCATAACTCCACATGGCCCGGCGCAAGGAAAAAGGAAGAGGAAAAGGCGGCCCCCTGCTGCGGCACGCTGAAGCTCTTCACCACCAGGACCTGCCCCAACTGCGCCATGGCGAAGGAGCAGCTAAACGCCGCGGGGCTGGCCTACGAGGTGATAGACGCGGAGGAGCACCCCGAGCTGGCCATGCAGTACGGCCTGCGCCAGGCCCCCACCCTCATAGTCGAGAGGGACGGCGAGGTGCAGAAGTTCTCCGGCATAGCCAACGTGCTTAAGTTCGCGGACGCCAACAGAAAAGCGGTGTAAATAAGAAAATAATAAAGGAGCGGCATTTACCGCTCCTTTTTGCTTTGCTTATATCTCCTCGCCGAAGTGATCCTTGAATCCCTCGCCGAATATCTCGTTGGCGCTGGATACTATCATGAAGGCGCTCGGATCGACCTCCTTGACTATGGTGCGCGCCTTTGGGAAAAGCTGCTTGCGCATGGCGCAGAGTATCACCAGCTTTTCGCTGTTGGAATACCCCCCCGTCCCGTGGAGATACGTCACTCCCACGTCCAGCTCGTCCATCAGGCGGCGGGCCACGGTCCTCGCCTCGTCGCTTATTATCAGCAGGGATTTGGCCTCATCGGGGCCGTAGAGCACAAGGTCGAACACTATCGTCTGCACGGCAAGGGATATGCCCGCATACAGGCCGTTTTCGATGTTTTTGAACACCAGCGCGGAGCAGGCGACTATCACCGTATCCGTTATGGCGAATATTATGCCGGTCTTAAGGTAGCGGAACCTTATGCGCAATAGCTTTACGATTATATCCGAGCCGCCGGTGGTGCCGCCCTGGGTAAACACCATGCCCATACCGAGGCCCATCAGCGCGCCGCCCACCACGCCGCAGAGAAGCTGGTCGTCAGTGGGCACCACAACGCCCGAAAGGCCGTTTATCATAAGGGAGGACAGCACCGTGGAAAACACCGTACAATACAAAAACTGCTTTCCGAACTTCCATACGCCTATGGCAAGGAGCGGTATGTTTATGAGCAGAACCAGAGTGCCGGTCGGTATCTTCGTGGCGTAGCTGACCATTATTGCGATACCGGTAACGCCTCCGGGGGCAAGCCCCTTGGGATCAAGAAATATGGCTATGGATACGGCGTATATAAAGCATCCCAGCGTCATTATAGCGTAACGCCTGAGCTCTGTCAGGGCCTTGTTTTTCATATCTTCCCCCTTTGCGCGCGAAAAAAATACGGGCCGCCGCACCCGGCGGCCCAAGGTCGCTTAATTCTTTATTTGCAGCAGAGCGCCATTATGCCGTCCGCCACCAGCTTTGCATTCTCTATCAGGTCGCTTACCGGAACCGCCTCGTCCACCATGTGTACACGGTTCTCACGATCGTCCCGCTCCGGGCCGAAGGCCACCGCGTTTTTAAGATGGCGGGCGTAGGTGCCGCCGCCTATGCGCTTGGGCGGGTTGTTGTCCCCGGTGCGCTCCCGGTAGGCGGAAAGCAGGCTGCTCACCAGCTCGCTGTCCTCCGGCACGCAGTAGCCGAGGCTGAAGGATTCGTATTCCCTGTGGGCGCCCAGCTTCCCAAAGGCCGCGTCCAGCTTTTCAAGAAGCTCCTCGTGCCCGGTACACATGGGGGCGCGTATGTCTATGCTCAGGGCATAGCCCGACTCGTCCCATTCCATAAGGCCGAGGTTCAGCGTGAGCCTGCCGGACTCGTCGGAGGAGTCCAGGCCCACGGTCTCCCCGTGTACCTCCATGCCGAAGGTCTTATAGAGGCCCTCCACCGCCAGGCCGTCCTCCTCGGGAAGCTCCAGCTTAGTCAAGAGGCCCAGCAGCAGCTGTATGGCGTTCCTGCCGTTTTCCGGCATCGAGGCGTGGGCCGCTATGCCCGTGGCAGTGATTCTTGCGCCGCCCTCTATGGCCTCCACGGAGAACCCCTCCTGCCCGTTTATTGCCTTCTCCACGCACTTGGGGCAGCAGGGCACGGTGGCCACGGCCTTGCCCGGCACGGCGTTTACAACGGTGCCCGCCTTCAGCGTTATGGCGGAGCTGTACGCCTTTGCGTAGCGGGCGTGGAATATGTTCTTTTCGGCGTTTACGAGGGGATACTCGGCGTCCGGCGAGAAGGACATATCCGGCAGCTTTTCGTTTTCGATGTAGTGCTTGAGGCAGCCCATGCCCACCTCCTCGTCGCATCCGAACAGCAGGCGTACCCGGCGCTTAAAGGGGAGGCCGGCGGCCTTTATGGCGGCGAGGGCGTATATGGCGGTTATGGCGGGGCCCTTATCGTCCAGCACGCCGCGTCCTATCATGCTCCCGTCTATTATGCTCGCGGCGAAGGGGTCGCTGCTCCAGCCCTCCCCCTCCGGCACCACGTCCAGATGGGTGAGCACGCCAAGGGTCTCCTCCCCGGCGCCGTAGTCCGCATAGCCTATGTAGCCCTCCATGTCGGTATCCGCAAAGCCGAAGCCGCGGCATATACCCAATACGTGGTCGAGGGCCTTCTTGCATTCCGGGCCGAAGGGGGCGCCGAGCTGTGCAAGCTCCGCATGGCTTATGCTCTTGAAGCCCACCAGCCTCTGAAGATCCCTTATCATATCCTCGCTGTGCTGTTCTATCCAAAGGTCTACCTTGCTGTTCACGCTGCTTCCTCCTGAAAAAATATTATATGGCCATGATTATGAATTGCTTTGAATGTATCTATTATACAATATACGCATGATTTTTGCTACCACCCATATTGAGCGTAAAGCTCCGCAAGGTCGCCGGAATCCCGCATTTCCCTTATGACTATCGACGCGAGCTCCGAAAGCACCGTGCTGTCGCCCGTACACATCACCCTGTAATCTATCTTACCTATGACCAGGGTGGTCTCGGTTATGGGGTACTGTGTGCGCAGCTCCCTGAATATCTGGCGGGGCAGCACCGCGCCGCCTATCTCGCCCCTGTCCAGGGCGGCGAGCATATCCGAATAGGAGGCGTAGGCCCTTTTTTCCATGCTCTGGGAGCCGCCTGCGGCAAGGTATTCCTTAAGGGTTATATCCTCCGCGGTCTTTCTCAGCCTGTTGGATTGTATATACCCCACCGTAAAGTTCTTGAGCGCAAAGGCGCTGGTGCCGCTCTTTACAACTAATATACATTCCTCGGTATAGTAGCTGTCGGAATAGGTGTACTTTGCGGACATCTGGCTCGCCATGTGTGCTATCACCATATCCACCGTGCCGTCGTCTATGCTGGTGCCTGCGGTCATGGTGGTAACGTCGCGGAATACGGCCCTGCTCTCCGGGTCCGCCTCCGGCAGCAGCTTCGCCGCTATCCGGCGGCCCAGCTCCCTTTCCAGCTCCACACCCGGCATATCCGGTATCACCCCTATGCGGAGCACTCCCCGCTCCTGCACCGTCTTTACCTCTGCGGAGGACATAAGCTGCCTTTCCGCCCGCCCGAATATAAGCACAGCGAGCAGCAAAAGCACGCCTGCGGCTATGGCTATCGCCCTGCGCCACGGCCTGCCCTCGTCACCCACCAGTGTGAAGTTCATACGCCTGAAGTTTAGCTGCACCCGGCGCAGCTTCCTTCTGTACCGCCTTATTATATCGTTTTTCATGTTATGATTATATCCCGCCATAGGAAAGTTTACAAGTGAACAAATATTGAGGGGCTTCCCCTTGACAACTTAACTACTATTATACATTGCATTGACATTTGGCGGGCGGAAAGGATATAATTATTCTGTACTGCTGTACGCAAAAACCGTTAATTTTATCACGCGAGGTGTAAAATAATGCGTCTTCTTAAATCCTCAGAGCTTCGCAAGCTTTACCTTGACTTTTTCCGGGAAAAGGGACACGCCATAATCCCGTCCGCCTCCCTCATACCCGAAAACGACCCCACGGTGCTGTTCACCACCGCCGGAATGCACCCCCTCGTCCCCTATCTCATGGGCGAGAAGCACCCCGAGGGCAACCGCCTTGCGGACGTGCAGAAGTGCATACGCACCGGCGACATAGACGAGGTGGGCGACGCCTCCCACTGCACCTTCTTCGAGATGCTGGGCAACTGGTCCCTTGGGGATTACTTCAAAAAGGAATCCATAGCCTACTCCTGGGAGTTCCTCACAGATGAAAAGTGGCTTGGCATAGACAAGGACAAGCTCTATTTCACCTGCTTCGCCGGCGACGGCGACGCCCCGCGGGATACCTTTTCCCACGACTGCTGGGTGGATATGGGCGTAGATCCTTCCCATATATTCTACCTCGACAAAAAGCACAACTGGTGGGGCCCCGCCGGCATCACCGGCCCCTGCGGCCCGGATACCGAGATATTCTACGACACCGGCAAGCCCAAGTGCTGCCCGGAGTGCAACCCCTCCTGTGACTGCGGCAAGTATCTCGAGATATGGAACAACGTTTTCATGGAGTACAACAAGCAGGCGGACGGGAGCTACCTCCCCCTCGCCCAGCACAACGTGGATACCGGCATGGGGCTGGACCGCACCATCGCTACCCTTCAGGGCGTTGAGAGCGTATACGATACCGACGCCTTCACCGGCATAATAAAGACCATCGAGGAGCTTTCCGGCAAGCACTATAAGGACAGCCCGGAGATCACCCGCGCCTTCAGGATAATAGCGGATCATATCCGCTGCGCCACCTTTATACTTGGCGATCCCCGTGGCGTGACCCCCTCCAACGTGGATCAGGGCTACATACTCCGCCGCCTCATACGCCGCGCCATACGCTTCGCCATGCAGCTCGGCATACCCGACAACAAGCTGGACGTGGTGGCGGACGCTGTGATAGCGCAGTACGGCGAGGTATATCCGGAGCTTGCCGCCAACCGCGAAAAGATCATGGGCGAGCTCGATAAAGAAGAGACCCGCTTCCAGAAGGCCCTGCGGAACGGCACGCGGGAGTTCGAGCGCATAAAGGGCAGCTTCCAAAACGGCACGATAGACGGGGCCACCGCCTTCCACCTTTACGATACCTTCGGCTTCCCCATAGAGTTCACCGAGGAGCTTGCGCGGGAAAACGGCCTCAAGGTGGACGTGGAGGGCTTCAAGGCGGCCTTTGAGGAGCATCAGAAAAAGAGCCAGGCCGGCGCGGAGCAGCGCTTCAAGGGCGGCCTTGCGGATACCAGCGTAGAGACGGCCCGCCTCCACAGCGCGACCCATCTCCTTCAGGCGGCGCTGCGCAAGGTGCTCAACGACGACACCATAAGCCAGCGCGGCTCCAACATAACCGCAGAGCGCCTCCGCTTCGACTTCAGCTTTGGCCGCAAGCTCACCAAGGAGGAGCTTCAGCAGGTGGAGGATCTGGTCAACCAGTGGATACAGGCCAAGGCCCCCATCACCTGCGAGGAGATGACGGTGGACGAGGCCAAGGAGCAGGGCGCGGTGGGCCTGTTCGGCGATAAGTACGGCGAGCATGTAAAGGTATACACCATGGGGACCTTCTCCAAGGAGATATGCGGCGGCCCCCATGCCGGGAACACCGGCGAGCTGGGGCACTTCAAGATCAAGAAGGAAGAGGCCTCCAGCTCCGGCGTGCGCCGCATAAAGGCCGTATTAGAGTATTGATTTAAGATTTAAACTTCAGGGGGGCGTTTTTCGCCCCTTTTGAGTAGACGGAGGGCGATATGGCGGAGGATAGCTGGTACTATTACGATTGGCATATAGATGGGGATCCTGCGGAGTTCGCCGTGGATACCCGCTTCTTTGACAGGGCGCCGTATGAAAACAGGCCGGTGCTTCTGCATCTTCGCTGCGAAATGAAGGACGGCGCGGAGCTGAACGGGCGGGGCAGGCGGCATATAGACCGTCTGGAAAAGAAGTGCCAAAGCGACCTCAAGGCGCTCTATGCGGGCTATATGCAGGACGCTTACCGGCGGGTGATGTTCTTTTATACCGACAAGCCCTCCCGCATCGACGTTCTGGACGGCATGGCGGACAGGGAGCGATATCTTTACTGCACCGCCGGCGCCAGCGAGGATCCGGAATGGCACACCTACCTCAGCCTGCTCTACCCCGACGCCGCCAAGCTCTACACCGAGACCAACCGCAAGAACGCCCGGCTCTACCGCAAGAATGGCGACTGCATAACCGCCCTCCGGCGGCTGACGCTGCACATGGCCTTTCCGCTCGAAACGCTTGTGCCCCATTTTGCCGAGGAGGCCCGCCTTTCCGGCTTCGCCATAGGTGATGCGGAGTTCAATCCCGACATAGACCTGCCCTACGGCGTAAAGCTGCACATAATCTCCAGCCTTTTAGATGAGGAGCTGGACAAGCACACCACCCTCGCCATATACACCGCCGAGCGCTACGAGGGCCGCCTGCTCTACTGGGAGTCCCCCGTAATACCTAAGAACAGCCCGCTGCGGTAGATAAGTATCGTCGCTGCGGCTGCAAGGGTTTTTGGAATCCCCCCTCCAATGCTTCGCATTGGCCCTCCCTGTCCCTCCGGCCAGACTCTTTGCATCACCGCCCACCGGGCGCGCTCAAAACCTTGCCTCCCTTGTTAAAGGGAGGGGGACCGCGCCGTAAGGCGTGGTGGTGGGATTCCGAAAATTCGGCAGAGGGGACTCGAAGGATGGCATTTCAAGGCTCCGTCATAAGCTTTTTTACCGTTCGGTCTATCAACTCGCATACATCGAAAAAGCAATTATCAATATGATAATTTGAAAACCGCATCACCGTAAGCCCATAGCGCTTAAAAAGATCTGTGCGTTCCTCGTCGTATTCCCTGTTTTGTGCCTCCCCGTGCTGAAAGCCGTCAGCCTCTATCACCAAGCCTGCTGCCGCACAGTAAAAGTCGGCAATATATCCGCCTATTACCTTCTGGCGCAGAAATTTGACCGGATAATTTCTGAGATAATCATACCAAAGTCTCTTTTCCTGCCGCGTCATGTGCTTCCGCATTTCTCGCGCCCTCGGCGTAAGCGCGGGCGTGTGCCGGTATTTTCCCCCCATATATCTTACCCTATCTCGCTCGGGTTCACCCCGTACAGCTTCTTGAAGGCGCGGAGGAAGGCGGAGTAGTCGCCGTAGCCGCAGCGCTGGCCCGCCTCCACCACGGGCACACCCTCGCGGATGAGCTCCGCGGCCTGTATGAGCCGCTTTTGCTGTATGTATTTATGGGCGCTGTATCCCGTCATCTCCTTAAACCTGTGCATAAGGTAGGACTTGCTCATGTAAAACTGCCTCGCTATGGACTCGAGGGAGAGGTCCTTGTCTAAGTTGGCGTTCACATAGGCGATTATCTCCTCCAGCTTGGGGTCGCTGCGGAACGCCTCCTTTACCGTAGCCGTGTCGTCCTTCAGGGCGATGCGGTTTAGCTCTATCATAAACTGCAAAAACGTGGTGCGGCAGAGGAGCTCATGGCCAAACTCCTGTGAGCCCATGGCGGATTCCACCGTGTCAAGCTGCTTCATAAGCGTGACCCGGCCGGCGCTTTCCGGGCGTATGAGGCTGAAGCTCTTTTCCTCGGCGATGGTAAAGCACTGGCGAAGGTCGTCCCCGCCCAGGCAGTGATGGCGCAGATAGTCCGCGTTTACCCATAGTATTATCCTCTCATAGGGCTCGGCAGGGTCTATTATGGGCCGGTGTATCTGGTTGTGGGGCACGAGAAGTATGTCCCAGGGCTTTAGAAAATACGCCTTGCCCTCCACCACATAGGTGACGTTGCCGGTAAGGAACACCACTATCTTGTCAAATTCGTGATAATGATAGCCCAGCTCAAGCTCCACCTGATCCCTTATGTGGAACAGGCGGAAATCCTCCTTAAGATAGCCCCGCTTGTTTATCCTCTCCATCGCCGCCACCTCCTGTATTTATCATATAACATATTTTGCAATGCGACAAACAAATTCCGCATTAAAAATCGTAAAAATAATTTTTTCACAAGGCGGCATATATGGAATCGGGAGAAATGCCGCGAAATCGGAAGAAAATACAGACAATGGGGCGTTTATGCCTAATTAACGGCTTTTTAAGGTTGAATCCGGCGGCCTGCGTCATGTATAATTAAACGTGGACGTATAAATTAGGCATTTTTATTTAAGAAAGGAAACTGACATATATGGAAAGACGTCATATTCCACACGTTACGGGTGAGCTGCGGGCGCACATAGTGGCCATGCCCGAGGAAATATGGAAATGCAGCGGCATAGTGATACTCGGGCGGCGCATAAAGTCGCTGATATTTACCACCGATATAGCAATAATACGCAACTGCAACGCCGACGCGGTGCTTGCGGTATACCCCTTTACGCCCCAGCAGGTAATTTCAAATTCCATAATACAGGCCTCCAATATACCCGTGCTTTGCGGCGTGGGCGGCGGCATGACGGGAGGCGACCGCACCGTGCGCCTTTCCAAGGACGCGGAGGCCCAGGGCGCTTCGGGGGTGGTGGTAAACGCCCCCATGACCAACGACGTCATCGAAAAGATGGCAAAGGTGATAGACATACCCATAATCGCCACGGTGCTCAGCGAAAAGGCCGATATACAGGCCCGCCTTGACGCGGGGGTATCCATACTCAACGTATCGGCGGCGGCGCGCACGCCGGAGGTGGTGAGCTCCATACGGGAAAAATTCCCCACGCTGCCCATAATAGCCACCGGCGGCCCCACGGGCGAGAGCATCGCCCGCACCATAGCGGCGGGGGCCAACTCCATAAGCTACACCCCTCCCTCCACAAAGGAGCTTTTCTCGCGGAAGATGGACGATTACAGGAGCAGGGAGCTATAAGCAAAAAAGTGGCATTTTGCCACTTTTTTATTTTGCCTGAAACACGCATACCGTGATAAACGGGGATACGCGGATGGCGGCGCGGCCTATGAGCTGCTCCTGCTTTACGCGCATGGCGGCGGCGTCCGGCGGGCCGCCCTCGCGGCAGTCCGGCATTATGAAAAACTCGCCCCGCTTTAAGGTGAGCTCGCCAACGTCCCAGCTCCCCGCCGGCTTGTAGGCGGACTCGTCAAGGAGATAGCCGGAAATGTACACCCTGCCCTCCTTCACGGCCACCCTGTCCCCGGGCAGCGCCACTATGCGGCCTATCTCGGTGCCGGAATCGCCCCTGAAGGCATACGCCTCGCCTCGCCTGGGCATGGAGAGGTGCATGGAGAGCTTATCGAAGAGCACCACGTCGCCGGGGTAAAGCGTGGGGCTCATGCCGGGGTCGGTTATCCTTATGCCGGTAAACCACACGGTAAATATCAGCGCCACTATAAGCGCCGCCACGGCTATGCCCCATATCCAGTTCGCGGCGGAGAAGGCCTTGTGCTCCGCCCTGTTTCTTTCACTCCTGAGCGCTCTCATGCCTGCCGCTCCCCGTTAGGTTCCTCTTTGCCTTCTTAATAAATTCCTGCCTGTCCAGCATGACCACCCTGCCGCAGCCGCAGCACCTTATCTTTATATCCGCTCCGGTGCGGGTCACGGTCCATTCAGAGCTTCCGCAGGCGTGGGGCTTTTTCATTAGTATCCTGTCCCCGAGGTCAAATTCCGTGACCAAGCTATCTGCCCTCCTTAATTATGTGCCTGTCGGTGGGGCCGTCTATGCCCTCCTCCTTAAAGCGCCTTTTGGAGGCGGCTACGGTCCCCCGCTGCAATTTCCATTGGTCCATGGCGTCCGCGGGCACGCTTATGCGGAGCGTCACGGAATCCGGGTTGTAGGCCACCACGCCCCAATCCTGTATAGGCCCCTCTATGCCGAAGGAGGCCATCGCCCGCGCCAGCTCCTCGTGCATTATCTCCATAGCCCTGTCAGCGTCCGCCTCGTGGGCTATGTTCATCTCCGCCACCGCAAGGTAATCCCTGCGGGAATAGTTGACCACGGATTTCACCTGCCCGTTGGGAATGACGGTCTTTTCCCCCCGCCAGCCCTTAAGCGTTACTGTGCGGAGCGTCATCTCCTCGACCGTTCCCTCTACGCCGCCCACGGATACATAGTCGCCCACCGAAAGCTGATCCTCAAAGAGCAGGAACATTCCTGTCACTATGTCCCCTATAAGGCTTTGCGCGCCTATGCCGAGGGCGAGTGTGCCTATCCCGGCGGCCGCCAGCATGGAATTCATGGCGCCGGCGAGGCCCAGCTCCCCCACGGATACCGCTATGGCGATGAAGTAAAACACATACCGGCTTATGCTCACCGCAAGGGATACCGCCGTCTCTACCCTGTGGGCGAGGTAGGGCTTGTCCTGCGCCCTTTTAAACTTGCCGCCGGCTAAGGTCTTGGATATCCTTTCCACCAGCTTCACCGCTATATGCGCTATAAGGAAGGCGAGGGCTATGTTCCCCGCCGAGGTTATCCAGCCCAGCCCCTTGTCCGATAGCAGCTTATCCAGCGGCCCTATCAAAAGCAACAGCCTCATACCGCGCCCTTCCTATCGTATAAAATTAGTCGCTATGCGCTTCTCCTGCTCCGGCTCCGCAACGCCCGCAGCCCTGCCCGCCTGTATGCACCTTATGAGCCACGCCATGTTTTCGCCCAAACAGCGCATGGTCTGGAGCCCCTCTTCGTCCTCGCGCACCTGCTCCGGCGTGTTGCCGTGGACCTGGTTCCAGTATATGGAGGTGGCTATGGGCATCTGGGATATGGAGAAGTATTTGTTTAGCTGGTCAAAGGCGGCGGAGGCGCCCCCGCGCCGGCAGGATACCACGGCCGCGCCCACCTTGCCCCGCAGCTTTTTCCCCGCGGCGTAAAAGAGCCTGTCCATAAACGAGGTTATCTGGCCGGAGGCGGCGGCGTAATACACCGGCGAGCCCACGATGAGCCCGTCAAATTCCTCTATGCGCTTTATCACGTCGTTCACCTGCCCGCCGAAGGAGCACAGGCCGTCCCGCCTGCACCGCCCGCAGGCTATGCAGCCCGGCACGGGGGCCTTGCCGAGATATATCAGCTCGGTCTCTATGCCGTTCTTCTCAAGGGACGCCGCAACCTCGCAAAGCGCGGTATAGGTGCAGCCATGCTCGTTGGGGCTGCCGTTTATAAGCAATACCTTTGACATCCTGCTCATCTCCTTATCAAAAATAAAAATATAGCTGTTTTTCCCCTTGCCCGCCCTCGCGTCCGCCGTCGGCTCCATCGGTAGTAAATGTGCTCTGTTTCGGTGCGGTGGTAAATATGCTGAGCATATTTGTAAAGCGGATTTGAACCGCCTCGCTGCTCCCCGCGAACCAATAACTTTTCGGCATTTTACTCCCGCCGTGGGAGGAAGCCCGCCCGTCGGCGCTACCAATCGACGCAAAAAGCTTAAATAAGCTCTGTCGTCCAGTTAAGTCCCTGTATCCTCACGTCCAGCTCGCGGAGCTGCCTGGAAAGCTCGTCCGTCTGCCTTTGCAGGGCGGAGACGTCAACGGTACTGCGTATCACTATCTCGCTGCGGGTCGCCCGCGCCGCGGTGCTGCTGGCCTCCTGGAGAAAGTCATTCAAGCCGCTGACCCGCTCGATGAGCGCATCCCGGCGGGCCAGGAGTGCGGTCAGCGTTTCGCCGCCGTCCATCGTGGCGGCGTTGGTGAGGTTGGTGCGGCGTATAAGCTCCTCGTACCTTCCGCAAAGGCGGGCGTACTCCTCAAGCAGCGCCGTGGGGTCCTCCGGGGGCCTTTCCCCCTCCTGGACCAGCGCGTTCCTCCTGAGGCGGCTTCTTAGCTGCTGTATGCGCTTTTGTATATCCGCCCTTTCGGACAGTGCTTCCGCCAGCTTCATATATCTCTACCTCGCTTTTCACATATTTTTCTAAAATACAGTATACCACAAACCTTCCGCCGGATAAATGAATAATGGAAAAACAAAAAGAGGGCGCCCCGTAAAGCGCCCCCTTGGCTTTATACCTTTTATCAGACCTTGAAGTTTACGGAGGTGTCGCCCTGCTCGTCTACGCCGAACTCGTAGTCCTTGCCGGGGAGCACCGCGTTGAGCACTATGCCGACTATGGCGGCTACCGCAAGGCCGGAGAGGCTCGCCCTGCCTATCTGCACGGCGCCCGCATCGCTGTAGGTGATGCCTATGGCGAGCACCATTATCAGCGCCGCGATTATGACGTTGCGGCTGCTGGTGAAGTCCACCTTATTCTCGACCACGTTGCGTATGCCCACCGCGGAGATCATGCCGTAGAGCACCATGGATACGCCGCCCATCGTGGCTACCGGCATGGCGGAGATCAGAGCCGCAAACTTGGGGCAGAAGCTGAGTATGACCGCAAGGCCGGCGGCTATGCGTATTACGCGGGGATCGTATACCTTAGAGAGGGCCAGCACGCCGGTGTTCTCGCCGTATGTGGTGTTTGCGGGCGCGCCGAAGATGGCCGCAAGGGAGGTGGCGAGGCCGTCGCCCAGCAGGGTGCGGTGCAGGCCGGGGTCTGCAAGGTAGTTGCGCTCCACGGTGGAGCTTATGGCGCATACGTCGCCTATGTGCTCTATCATGGTAGCCAGCGCTATGGGCATTATGGTGATTATGGAGGAGATCATCAGGGGGACGTCAGTGTCGCCCACAAGGGAGAATACGGTGTTCTCCATCTGGACGGGCAGGCCCAGCCACGCCGCCTCATGCACCTTGGTGAAGTCCACGTTGCCTGTGAGCGCGCCCACTATGTATGAGGCCACCACGCCGAGCAGTATGGGGATTATCTTTATCATGCCCTTGCCCCAGATATTGCAGGCCAGCACTACTATTATGGCCACGGAGGCTATGCCCCAGTTGGCGGAGCAGTTATTTATGGCGGTGGCGGAGAGGTTCATTCCTATGCAGATTATGATGGGGCCGGTAACGATGGGCGGGAAGAAGCGCATTACCTTCTTTGCGCCGTATACCTTAAAGAGGGCGGAGAGTATCACGTACATCAGCCCCGCGCAGGTCACGCCGACGCAGGCGTAGGGCAGCAGCTCGGGCTCGCCGTTGGGCGCTATGGCCCAGTAGCCGCCCAGGAAGGCGAAGGAGGAGCCCAGGAAGGCAGGCACCTTTTTCTTGGTGATGAGGTGGAAGATCAGCGTGCCGAGGCCGGCGAAGAGCAGCGTTGCGGATACGCTCAGTCCGGTCAGCGCAGGCACCAGCACCGTTGCGCCGAACATGGCGAACATGTGCTGCACGCCCAGCACCATCATGCGGGATGTTCCTAAGGCTCGTGCGTCGTAAATGGGATCGCTTCCTACTTTTACGTTTGACATTGGTAGTCCTCCTGTGTAGCTTTGATTATTATATTTTTCTCCCCTTTTAAGGGGGCTTTTACTCCTGCTCGTATATGCTTACGCCCGTTTCCCCGTCCTGCTCGAGTAGCCTTACGGCTATCGCCTCGTTCAACGAGGAGGGTATGTTCTTGCCCACGTATGTGGCCTTTATGGGAAGCTCAAGATGTCCCCTGTCTATCAGGGCGCAGAGCTGTATCCTCGCGGGCCTGCCCAGCTCCATTACCGCGTCCATAGCCGCCCTCGCCGTGCGCCCGGTGAATATAACGTCGTCCACCAGCACCACGGTCTTGTCCACCACGGAAAAGGGCACGTTGGTATCCGATACTATCGGGTCCGCCGACATCTTGGAGAGGTCGTCCCGGTACATGGCTATATCCAGCTCCCCCACGGGTATCACGCTTCCCTCTATGTCCGCGATGTTCTTTGCGAGCCTTCGCGCAAGGGGTATGCCCCGCGTCTTTATGCCTATCAGGCAAAGCCCTCCGGTGCCGTGGTTCTTTTCCACTATCTGGTGGGCGAGGCGCACCAGCACCCTGTCAACGTCCTGCTGCGTCATTAGCCGCGCCTTAAATTTCATACTCCACGCTCCTTTGCCGCGTATCCGGCCTTTTTCCGCATAAAAAAAGGCCCTGTCTTTGCGCTAAGACAAGGCCTGATAAAGCGTTATCAGCTTATGCTGTCGGATATATTTGCGGGAACTCTCCCCTTCGCAGCCTTGTCAGCGTCTCTGCACTGAACTTAAAAGTCTCACGGTTCGAGTTATAGTAACATAGTACGCGCACAAAAGCAAGCTGAAAAATCGCAAAGGCGCAGATTTCTTTTTATCCGTTTCCTCTCGCATCGGAGTAGTATTTTATCAATAATACCCCGCTCCGCTGACGCCGCGCCCTTATTCGCGTATCTCCCGGGCGGCAATCTTCATGCGCTGCTCCTTGCTGAGTATCCTCTTGCGCATACGTATGCTCTTGGGGGTGACCTCCACCAGCTCGTCGTCCGCTATGAACTCAAGGCACTGCTCAAGGCTGAGCACGCTGGGCGGGGTAAGGCGCAGCGCCTCGTCGCTTCCCGCGGCGCGCATGTTGGTGACGTGCTTCTTCTTGCATACGTTTACCACTATATCCTCGTTGCGGGAACATTCGCCCACTACCTCGCCCATGTATACCGGCACGCCGGGGCCCACGAACATGCGCCCCCGGTCCTGGGTGTTGAACAGGCCGTAGCTGTTGGTCTCGCCGGTCTCAGAGCAGACGAGGCTGCCGCGGGTGCGCTCCTCGATATCCCCCTTGTAGGGCTCGTACTCATAGAACAGGCTGCTCATGACGCCGTTGCCGCGGGTATCCGTCAGCAGCTCGTTGCGGTAGCCCAAAAGCCCTCTGGTCGGCACGTGGAAGAGCAGCCTTACGCTCGTACCGTTGGGCTCGGATATCATGTCTATCATCTCCGCCTTGCGCCGCCCCAGCTTTTCCATCACCGCCCCCACGTATTCCTGGGGCACGTCTATGGTAAGCTCCTCCACGGGCTCGAGCAGCGTTCCGTCCGGAGCCTTATGGTATATGACCTTGGGGCGGGATACGGCAAATTCGTAGTCCTGCCTCCGCATCTGCTCTATCAATATGGAAAGGTGCAGCTCGCCGCGCCCGCTGACCTTGAACATATCCGTGGACTCCGTCTCCTCCACCCTCATGGATACGTTGGTCTGTACCTCCTTGAACAGCCTGTCCCGGAGGTTGCGGCTCGTTACGTACTTGCCCTCCTTGCCTGCAAAGGGACTGTCGTTCACCATGAACATCATGGAGAGGGTGGGCTCGTCTATCTTTACAAAGGGCAGCGGCTCCACGTGATCCACGTCGCATACCGTCTCGCCTATGGCAAGGTCGGATATGCCGGCCACGGCCACTATCTCGCCCGCCCCCGCTTCTTCTATTTCTACCCTTTTGAGGCCCTCGAACCTGTACAGGCGGGATATCTTCACCTCCCGGGGGTTTTCCGCCGCGCCGCCGCAGAGGACTGCTGTCTGGTTGCGGCGTATCCTGCCGCGCTGTATCCTGCCCACGCCTATGCGGCCTACATAGTCGTCATAGTCCAGCGTGGAGAACAGCACCTGAAGGGGGCCCTCGTCGTCGCCGTCCGGCGCGGGCACGGCGCTTATTATGGTGTCGAAGAGGGGCTGCATATCCGTGCCCAGATCCTCCGGGTCAAGGCCGCTGTACCCGTCCCTTGCGGAGGCGTACACCACCGGGAAGTCAAGCTGCTCGGCGGAAGCCCCAAGGTCTATGAACAGCTCCATCACCTCGTCCACCACCTCCAGCGGGCGCGCGCCGGGGCGGTCAACCTTGTTTACCACCACCACGGGTATCTTGCCCAGCGCCAGCGCCTTGCGCAGCACGAAGCGGGTCTGGGGCATGCAGCCCTCGAAGGCGTCCACAAGGAGCAGCACGCCGTCTACCATCTGAAGTATGCGCTCCACCTCGCCGCCGAAGTCCGCGTGGCCCGGGGTGTCCACTATGTTTATCCGGTATCCCTTGTAGTTTACCGCGGTGTTCTTGGAGAGTATGGTTATGCCGCGCTCGCGCTCGATATCGCCGGAATCCATCACCCGCTCCTGCACCTGCTCGTTGGCGCGGAACACGCCGCTCTGCCTCAAAAGCTGATCCACCAGCGTGGTCTTGCCGTGGTCAACGTGGGCGATAATGGCTATATTCCTGAGTTTCTCGTTCTTCATAGGCTTATCCTCTATATCTTAAATAAATTTTTTGCACAATATTATATTTTAATCCATAGCCCGCCAAAACACAATAATTATCCGGTAAAAAAGGCGATTGCCACGGGGTTTTTTTGGTGATATAATACCCCTTGACAAGAAAATATGCTCCGCTGGGGGTGCTGGGCGCCTTGCGCCCGGCTGAGATCAACCCTTGAACCTGTCTGGGTAATGCCTGCGTAGGGAAGCGGCGAGGTGAGAACGACCGGGTGCTTTAAGCCCGCGCTCCTTTCATATCTCCGCGGCCGTATGGCTGTGCGGAGATGTTTTTTTGCGGACAGCAAAATTCGAAAGGAGTTATCTTATCTATGAAATTCGTGCTGTTTAAAAAGCTGGCCGGCCTTCAGGGCGGCGAGCTGGTCATGTTCCTGCTCTCCATCCTCGCCGTGGCGGCGCTTTCCATAGGCATAGCCCGCTACAAAAAGGCCCCCCACCCCGACCCCAAAAACCGTACCCGCGCGCTGGTGTACGGGGCGCTCTGCGTGGCGCTCTCCTTCATGCTCAGCTACATAAAGCTGTTCTCCCTGCCCATGGGCGGCTCGCTCACCCTTTGCAGCATGCTGCCCATCGCGGCCTACGCCTGCGCCTTCGGCCCTCTGTACGGCTTTGTCGCCGGCCTCGCCTTCGGCATGCTCCAGCTCATACAGGACCTTTACGTGATACACTGGGCCCAGCTTCTGCTCGACTACTTCTTCGCCTTTGCCTGCTACGGCATAGCCGCCTTCTTCCCCGGCAGGCTCACCCTCGGCGTGGCCGTTGCGGGGCTTTGCCGTATGCTCTGCTCTACCCTCTCCGGCGGTATATTCTTCGCTGACGCCGCTGTGGACGCGGGCTGGAGCAACGCCTGGCTTTACAGCCTCGCCTACAACGGAAGCACCATAGGTGCTGAGACGGTGCTCTGCGTGCTCGTATCCCTCCTGCCGCCGGTAAAAAAGGTGCTGGGCCTGCTAAAGAGCGAATAACCCCCGTTTTTTCCCCATATAAATACCCCATGATGAACTACATCTGGGGTTTCCTTATACTTTGCGGCATGGGCGCCTTCGCCCTCTCCGGCGACCCCTCCGCCTCGGCGGAGGCAATGCTGTGCGGCGTATCCGAGGCGCTGGAGCTTTGCCTCGCCCTCTGCCCCTCCTTCATGCTGTGGATGGGGCTTATGAACGTCGCAAGGGAGGCGGGGCTCATGCAAGGGCTCAGCAGGGCGGCAGGTCCGCTGTTAAAGCGCCTCATGCCGGATTCGCCGGGGGCCATGGCTCCCGTCACCCTGAACCTTGCGGCGAACTTCCTGGGCCTCGGCAACGCGGCTACCCCCTTCGGCATAGAGGCCATGGCGGAGCTGCAAAGGGCCAACCCCTTGGGGGACGCCGCAAGCGACGATATGTGCATGTTCATAGCCCTCAATTCCTCCGCCGTGGAGCTTATCCCCACCGGCGTGCTGGCGCTGCGGGCAGCCGCGGGCTCCGCCGATCCCTACTGCGTGGTGCTGCCCTCCTTTATCGCGTCGCTTATATCCGCCGCCTGCGCGGCGCTGCTGTGCCTGCTCTTTAAAAAGAGGGGCAGGAGGAGGGCGGTATGAGCCTTATAATGCCCGGCCTCATAGCCTTCTTGCTGATATACGCCTATATAAAAAAGGCCGACGTGTACTCCGCCTTTGTATCTGGCGCTTTAGGGGCGCTGCCTGTGCTTTATAAGATACTCCCCTCCATGTGCGCCATGATGGCGGCGCTTTCCCTCCTCAGAGGAAGCGGCGCAATGGAGGCCTTCAACGGCGCGGTCTCCCCCCTGCTGCAATGGGCGGGCATACCGGGGGAGCTTGGGCCGCTGCTGCTCCTGCGCCCCTTTTCCGGCAGCGCCGCCCTCGCCCTGCTCTCCGATATTTTTGAAACCTGCGGCGCGGATTCCTTTGCGGGCATAGCCGCAAGCGTGATGATGGGCTCGACCGAGACCATATTCTATACGATCTCGGTATATCTTGGCTCCGTCGGCGTGACTAAGCCCAGATACTGCGTGGCGGCCTCACTGGGCGCGGCCGCGGTCGGGGCCGCATCCGCCCTTGTACTGTCCCGCCTGGCGGGTGTATAATATGTGTGCTGTGTAAGTGGAGGAAAAAATTTTGAGTATAAGCATTAAAACCTACGGCTCCTTTGTGAAGCTCCCCGTAAGCCACCTGACTGGGCATACCGTCATCGCCATAGACGTTCTGCGCTCCTCAAGCTGCATAGTGTGGGGCCTCGTCAACGGCGCCGGCAAGATAATACCGACGGACGACCCGGGCAGCGCCGTATCCATAGCGGGCCGCCTCGAGGACTGCATATTGGCGGGCGAGCGTGGCGCCGTGATTATCCCCGGCTTCGACATAGGCAATTCCCCTGCGGAATACACCGAGGCGCGCGTGCGGGGCAAGTCCGTGGTAATATCCACCACCAACGGCACGGGCGCAATATGCAAGTCCGATTCCGCCTCAAATGTGCTAATAGGCTCCATGCTCAACTGCACCGCCGTGGCGAAGCGGGCGGCGGAGCTCAACAACGACGTCATACTCATGTGCGCAGGCACCGCGGGCGAGTTCTCCGCGGACGACATATACGCGGCGGGCGCCATCGCCTCCGCCATACAGGCGCTGACCGAGACCGACCCCTGCGACCTTACCCGCGTCGCCTGCTTGGTATACGACCGCTGGAAGGACGACCGCACCGAGCTTTCCAAGACGACGCACTATCAGCGCCTCGTATCCCTCGGCCTTGAGGGCGACGTCAGCTTCTGCCTGACCCGCGACCTCACGGACATAGTCCCCGAGTACAAAGACGGCGTGATAGAGATTTAAAAAGGGCCCCGCGGCGATGATACAAATAAAAAAGCGGCTTAAGGGCCGCATTTTTTATTATCCTCACATCCATACCAGGCTCGCAAAATACGTCAGAAGCGGGAGGGTCAGCACGCAGAGCAGCGTGGACATGGCGACTGTGCGCACGGCGTAGGCATAGTCCCCGCCGTAAAGCTGGGCTGAGACCGCCACGTTGGTACCCACGGGGCAGGCGGCGGCTATGAGCAGCGCGCATCTGAAAACATAGCCCGTGCCGGGAAGCAGGCTGAAGGCGGCGATGCTGAGAAGCGGCATGAGTATGAGCCGCGCCCCGCACACCTTATAGAGCCGCACGTCCGCGAAAAGCTCCCTGAGCCTGCATTTCGACATGTACACGCCCACTATGATCATGCTAAGCGGCGTGGTGAAGTCCGCCCCTATGTCTATGGCGGAATAAATAAAGCCCGGCAGCCTTATATCGAGAAAATATATTATAAAGCCCGCTATTATGGCTATCATGAAGGGCTTTTTGAATTGATCCCTTATTTTAAAGCTGCCGGCGTCCCCCGTGAATATGTACGGCCCGTATGACCACTGTATTATGTTCATCACCGCTATAAAGGGCGCGAGGTAAAAAAGCGCCTCTTTATTGAACATGGCCGTTATGAGCGGGAAGCCGAAAAAGCCCGCGTTGGGGAATATCACCGCGTTTTCCCCCTCCGGGTCCCCCTTGAAAAGCAGCCGTGACATGCCCACGGCTATTACAAAATACGCAAGCGCCCCCAATGCGCTCATCGCCAGCGCCATATCGTACTCCGGCCTGCGCTCCACCAAAAAGCAGCGCAGCAGCATACACGGCAGCGCCGCCAGTATGAGTATATTGCAAAGCACCAGATTGCCCTCTACGGTTATTTTGCCCCGCCGGCACAGCACGAACCCCACGCCCGAAAGCAGCAGCATCATCAGCGTCTTGTTTATAAGCAGCGCTATTATATCCATAGCCCGTCCCCCTTCGCCTGCTAAACAGCAAAACCCCCGCGAGGGAGGTTTTGTGTCTGGTGGAGCATAGGGGATTCCCGGCAAGACTGGGGCAGCCTTGCCGCCAGCCCGGGGAACTCGGAAACGATACACTGTATCATTTCCGCCCCTCACGGGGACGTTCCCTTCGAATCCCCCATGCTCTTTGCTTGAAACACAAAAGGGCAACCAACGGCTGTCCTTTTGTGTCTGGTGGAGACATCGCTTTCAAATCCGAACCATAGACGGCCTCGACATCCTTGAGTGTGATTATTTCCGTGCCGCCTTTGAAGTTGTAGGTGATGACGAGCCTGTCGTCAAACAGGTACAGGGAGTTGATGAAGGTATCTATGATACGTTTTTGGTATTCCCGGCGGTTTACGTCGCCGTATTTGAACTGCCCGATCCATCTCACAATCTGTTCTTTGGTGTACTTGGGCTTTTGAAGCTCCGCTTGCAGGACGGCTATCTTCAGGTTGTCCCTTTGCTTTTCCAGAGCCTCCAAACGTTCTTTTGTGGAACTGGTCAGTACGCCCTGCTGGATGGCGTTCAGCATATTCTCTATTCCGCGCTCCGTGTCGGCAAGCTGTTTTTTCAGCGCCGGAATAGTGGTGTCCTCGCTGTTTTGCAAGGCAAGGATACCGTCGGCGATCCGGTCTATTTCCTCGTCTTTCAGAACTCGGTTGACAGTCAGGACAACAGCGGCTCGTTCGATAAAATCTTTCTTGGCCGATTTCTTCTTGCAGCCCAGCTTTCGCTTTGCCCCGGCACACTTGTAGTAATAATGCTTATCTCCCGTGCGGCTCGTCCCGCTCTCGCCGACCATCATGCGCTCGCAAAGTCCGCAGAACAATTTGGTCGTCAGCAGATATTCGATATCTGCCTTTGCCGTTGCGGGCGCCCGCTTGTTTTTCTCCAGCCTTGCCTGCACCCGGTAGAACAGATCGTCCGGTAAGATTGCGGGAACGCCTCCGGGGATAACGACATCCTGATACCGATATTCGCCGATGTACTTGCGGTTTTTCAGAATGCGGTTGAAGCTGTTCGGAGAAAACGGCTTGCCGCTTTTCGTTTTCAAGCCTCTTCTGTTGAAATCCTCCACAATGGTGCGGACGATCTCTCCGTCGGCATACCGCTGATATATTTCCCGTACCAGCGGAGCCGTAACAGGGTCTATCACAAGCTTCTGTTCATCGCCCAGCAGATAGCCGAGGGGAATCCCGCCGCCGTTGTTTCTGCCCTTGAGGGCATTCTCCCTTTGCCCTCTGTGGATTTTTTCGGACAGCTCTGCGGAGTAATATTCGGCATAACCTTCCAGCATGGATTCCAATATAATGCCCTCCGGTCCATCGGAGATATTCTCTTTTGCAGAGATGACCTTGACACCGTTCTTTTTCAGAATCCGTTTATAATGTGCACTATCATAGCGGTCGCGGGAGAAGCGGTCAAGCTTCCAGATCAGCACCACATCGAACAGCTTTTGCTCGCTGTCTTTTATCATGTTTTGGAATTCCGGCCGGTCTGCGGTTCTGGCGGACAGAGCCCTATCAATGTAGCTGCGGAGAACGGTGATGCCGTTTTTGTCGGCGTACTCCGTGCATTCACGAAGCTGACCTTCGATGCTTTCTTCCCGCTGGCTGTCTGAGGAATAACGGGCGTAGATGACGGCTTTCAAAATAATCCCCTCCCGCGCACTAAAGTGGTCAGATTCGACCACTTTAACTTATTT
>CAKTYU010000012.1 GCA_934633985.1 uncultured Clostridia bacterium | reverse complement strand
GATGTCACTTCCGTGACCTCATTTGTCTTACTTATTCTGGCCTCGATGATCTCTCATCTCTTGACCTCGCGATATCTTATATCGCTCGGTCGCTTTCAAAAAAATCGCGTTTCTTCGTCTCTTGCACTATATAGTTTTCAAGGTGCGTGTGCCGATTTTGCTCGGAACGTGTAATAGTTTAGCAAAAAACGCCGCCCGACACAATTTTTGTTTTCGCAGTTTTAGGCGATTATAAATTATATTCAGCCTATTTAACCAAAAAAATCACCATTATCTATCTAAATTTTATAAATGCTCTGTTTTTCTCTCAAATTCATATCAATCCATTTAATATATGATTTTGAGACGCATTTTGCCCCCTATCCGCCCATAACAAAAGGGACGCGGATAGCCCGCGTCCCATGGGTGTATGCATTTGATCTATTCCGCCGGCACAGCGGTGGCCTCGGCCTCCGGCACGGGTATCTCCGCGTCGCAGCCGCCCTTTTTAAACTTCTCCGAGGGCGGGTTGACCTGCTTCAGGAAGAAGTACAGGCGGGAGGAATCCTCCGAGGGGTCGTGCTCGTCGCCGGAGGTGTATATTGTAAGGAACTGATCCTCCGTGGTCACCTCCACGCCGAAATCATACTGGCTGTTTTTAAGCTGGGTGTCGATCCACTTCCGGACGTCCTCCTCATCGGCGGGCACAAACTCCATCTCGCCGGTCTTTTTGTTGGTCTTTGGGTACCAGGTGTTGTAATTAACCCTGTCCTTGTCGCCGCCGGCCTCGTACATGGCCCATATCTCCCACTGGGCCTCTATGCCGCATATCGCGATATCCCATGTGCGCCCCTCCGGCTTGCTGAAATCCGGCAGGACGGCAGGGTCAAGCTCCGCATTGCACTGCTTATAGGCGCAATGGGTCTTGCCCAGGTTCACCTCCTGTATGTGGTGCAGCTCATGGAAAAGCGTCCGGCTGGTGCGGGCGTTGGCCGCCGCTATGACCAGGTTCTGCTCGGTCCCGAAGAACTGGTAAGAGGCCAGGTTAAGGTGAGAATAAACCGCGCCAACGCTGTTCTTTTCCATGTTGATGTCGTGGTTGGCATAGAACCAGTCCCTGCCGTACAGTATGGGATAATCTATATTTGTGCCGGGTATGCATATATAGCCCACCACATCGTTGTTCATTTCCCTGGCCTCCATGAGCTTGGCTTCATAGGGGAACAGATACGGCTCCTCCGTCTCCTCCGGAACGGGGGTGGGGGTAACCGCGGGGGTTGGGGAGGGGGTGGCCTCCACTCTCTCCGGGGGCTCGTTTTGAGGATTATCCACCGTCTGCTGCTGGCAGCCGGCACAGAGCAGCACAGCCAGCGCGGCGGCTAATACGGCAATTCGCTTCATAGGTAAACTTTACCTCTCACCAATAAATTCGCAAACAGGGGGAACGCCTATTTTCGCGTACCCCCCGTAAATTCAGCAGCTTTTCCCCCTTATGCGGCAGGGGTGGTCTCCGTGGTCGCCGCCGTTCCGCCGAACTTGGTGGAGGCGGGCTCTACCTGCCTGAGGAAGAAGTACAGGCGGGACGTTGCAGTGTCGGAGTCGTGGTTATCGCCGCAGGTGTATACGGTCAGGAACTGATCGGTAGTGCTGGGGGTAACGCCGAGATCCATCTGGCTGCGCTTGAGCTGGGTGTCTATCCACTCCTGCACAAAGGCGGCGTCGGGGGTCTTAAAGGTGTACTTTATGCTCTTGTTGTCGGCGGGCCACCAGGTATTATAATAGAGGGTCTTTTCGGGCTCCTTATCGTTTACCTCATAGAAAGACCATACCTCCCACTTCCCGTCGATGCCGTCAAGGGCTATCTCCCAGGTGCGGCCCTCGGGAGTCTTGAGGTTGGGCAGGGTGTTGGGGTCCAACGCTTCCTTGCACTTGCGGTAGGCGCACTCGGTCTTGCCCAGGTTTACCTCCTGAATGTGGTGGAGCTGATGGAACATGGTCTTGCTCACGCGGGAATTATGGGCGGTTATCACCAGATTCTGCCCTATGCCGTAGGCGTCCGCAGTGGCTACGTTATGGTGCATATATACTGCGCCCGCGGTGCTCTTCTTGCCGTCGGCGTCCTTGGCGGAATAGCCCAGCTTGCCGGTGGCGTCGTACATTATGGGGTAGTCGATATTAGTGCCCTGTATCTTTATCCAGCCCACGGTCTCGTCGTTCTTGGCCTTCTGGGCTGCGATCTGCTCGGTATAGGGGGAGGTATATGCCGGCGCGGGGGTCTCCTCCGGCTGCTCGGGGGTGGGGACAGGCGTTACTACCGCCTCCGGCGTGCTGGGAACTACTACATCTATTATCTGATCATCTTCCTGCTTGGAGCAGCCTACGGCCAAAAGGCAGAGGGCGGTCATCACAAGGGCAACGAGTTTTTTCATTATGCTTTTATCCTCCTGTAAGGCCACGCGGGCCCATGTTTTTCGCTACGTATATGAATCATAACACATAATGCCGCCCCGCGCAAAGCCCATGTTGTTATTTTCATAATATGTTCATAGTTCGAGGCGGTTTTTTTAAGGCCTTACGCCTGTTTTTGTCATTATTATTACATTACGTTATGTTTATGTTACAGTCGGGAAACAGGCCTGTCAAATACAAAAAAGAGGGGATCCCCCTCTCTTTTTGCGTTATCCCCTTTTGGGGCGCCCGGGCGCGCAGGCAGCGGCGGCAAGCAGCAGCGCCAATGCGCCCATGAGCCCGCTCCCGTCGCCGGTCTTGGGCATTACCACTATTGCGGGAACCGGCTCCCCGGGGGCGTAATGCTCCTCGTGGGTGTGCCGCTCCTCATAGCAGTTTACGAAGTCCACCGTGACCTCCGCATCGCCGTCTGCACCCAGCGTCACCTGCACGGAGGGCCTGCCGCCCTCGCTGTTGACGGCATACGCCTTGCCGCCCGCCCTTACGGTGAGGGTATAGCCCGCCTTTATGGCGTCTTCTTCCTCAACTATATAGGTTCCGACGGGAAGGAGTATTTTCTCAGACGCAACACAGGTATTAGCTTCAGCAGTTGTTATTTCTACTGTATTTATAAGCTCCTTCGCGTCGTTTTCCGCCTTATACACGCTGAATTTATATGTGCCCGGCATATTGCTGGTCTTTTTCACACTGAGATACGCCAGCCGCTCCGTTTTTTCATCTATCCTAAAGCTGCCATTGGCAAATACCGGCGTGCTGCCCTCCGCGACGCCCACGAAGCACTGGGCGGCGTGCCTGCCCGCCACCGGCTCATAGAAGTAAGCGTCCCTTGCGAGGTACTGCTCGCCGGATATGGCAACGTCTATATTTTCTCCGGCCGTCACTCCGTTGAGCATCACCGAGTACGTTCCGTTTCCCTCGTTTTTCCATTCAGAGCAGGGGAAGCTTTGATTGTTTGCCGCGAGGGTAAGGTCGTCCTTTTCGTCAAGCGTTATGCCGCCGTGCCTGTCGTTTTTCAGCTCGAACCTAAGCAGCACGTCCACCGCTCCGCTCGTTCCGGCGCTCAGCGGGGCGGCCTGCACGCCGTTCAGCACTATGCCGCCGGGGGAGGCGGACTCGGGAGCAATGTTTATAAGGTAGTTGTAGACCTTGGCGATGTTCGTTTCTACATTTGTAACCTGAGTCAACGTTTCATATCCGCTGTATTTATTGCTCTCCGCATCATAATGTTCAGTATCAGCTTTGTCCCACGCATGATACAGCGTGCCGGAATAGTATTCTTTAATGACGTTATCTTTTTCATTTGCAAAATTCCATATAGCGTTCTGTACGGCTGTAAGAAGCTCGTCCTCTGTGATATCGGCCGCTTCTACACCATGCTCCGCGAGCGTCTTTACCATTTCGTCCTTCGTTACGAAAGGATAGGAAGTTTTTGTAATGGCGCGTATTTTTTTCGCATTGTCAGCCGAATAATAGCCCGCGTTTTCCAGCGTAAGCCGCCTATACTGGATCTTTTCCTCACCGTTCGGCAATACGCTGGTCGCAGCGTCACAGCAATATACTTTAGTAGTATCAGCTTTACTGTCTCCTTCGTACAAAAGATATACCGCGGGAAGTATATTGCCTCCATTTTCGCCAAAATTCGGGCTCATATCCAGGCTCCTGTGTATGCTCCTCTGATAATAGGTGTAATAGCCCGGACACTTTTTGCTGTTCCTGTGCCAATAGCAATACTCCCCCTCTGCAAACGCCGCGCCGGGCAGCAGGCACAGCGCCGCGGCAAGCGCCAGCAGCAGCGCCCATAGCCTCTTTGTCCTCTTCATGGTCCTTCCTCCGTTTCTTTGCAAGTATTTACCTGCACTTGATGTTTTATTCAATTTCTAAAGCTTAGGACCAAAAAAACCCCCTGTCAATCGACTCGGGGGCCTTAGTCTAAATTTTACAAACCACCTGTTTTTTCACAGGGGGGCCTATTTAAAGAAACGCTTTTTGAAATAGCTTTCCGCAACGTAAATCGCCGCAAGGGGGTTGTGCCCCGTGACCCGGTCCTTTACCGCAAGCACGGTGGTGGGCGCTTCGAGGTACTTCATCGCCAGCGTGTCGTGCCCGACGCAAAGCCCCAGCAGTATATTACATTCCGTCTTTTGCTCATTCATCAGCAGCGCCTGCCCTATGGGGTTGCACATCACCTCATCGGGGCAGCCGGAAAGCGTCTGCCCGGCCTTTATGCCGATCTGCGACTTGGGCACCGCCCCGTTTTTGCAGACCACCGATACCACGTCAAAGCCGTTGTGGGTCAATATCCTGCTGACCTCCCTCGCCTCGTCCTTCAGCCCTATGCAAAACACCAGCCCGATCTTTTTATAGCCGCACTTATTGCAGAAAAGCATTATCTCCTCCATGCGGCAGAGCTTGCCGTAGCCCTCGCTTTCGACGAGGGCCGCGCTGTTTGCGATATTGCGGTTTTCCTTCAATTCATAAAGGCTTTTGGCCTTCTCCTGCACATCAGCGCTCTTGCTTGGGCAGCATTTCATGGTCTTTTCCATATTTCTTTCCTTGCAGCCGTGCAGCGTACATTCCGCGCATTTATACATTTTTGCTTATCCTCCTTTATTTTGAGACTGATCCCACGAATTTCTGCACCCGTGGGTTTTCGCTGTTGAATATTTCCTCCGGCGTGCCCTCCTGTGCAATGAGCTCCGGCTCCATCTTCTGACATATTACCATCGGCTCCATTATGTTTTCAATAGCGGTCTTGTTTTTAAAGAGGTTATAGGTCTGGGATAGCCGTTCACCTCGGTGTAGATGGGGTGTTCGATATCCACAGATTTCAGCTTGAGCTCGAGGTTGTTCTCCAGGAAGTAGGGAAGCACGAGATACGCATAGGGGCAAGCGTCCGCACGGCCCAGGGATACCTCCTTGAGTATGACGCCGCTGGATTCATACACGGACTTGTTCACCTTGTTGTCGGGATCCAGCGCGGCCACGAACTCATTCATGGCGCCGGCCCCGGCGCGGACGCGGTGGGCTTTGACATACCTGACGAGTTCGTGGTGGGATACGGCCTCGACTATGCGGGCCACTACCGCAACCTGCCATACATAGGCGTGCTAAAGAAAGAGGTGTATGAATAAGGCGGGGGAGAACCCCCGCCCAAAGCGGTATGAATATCATGAATTTTTTCAGTCTATGCCGAGCAGGACCCTAAGCCAGCCGAAGAACGTGATGTCTCCGGTCTTAGGGGGGAGAACCAGCACCGGCTGTACCGGGCCATGGTAGGATGGATAATAGCTGTCGCCAGTGCTGTCGGGCGTGTCGGGATTTTCCGCGCTGCCCGCGGGGAGCGTGTAGCTGAGGAGGAAGGGGGAGAAGGACTCTACCTCAAACCAGAAGCCGAGATCGGAGGGGGATATGTGAAGCATCACATCTTCTGCCGTTAGATCGTTCTCAGCTTTTTTGTAATGCTTAAGAGCTATGTTGTAATCACTGATAGCATCTTCGCTTATATTGGGTATGAGCAGCGGGCGGGGCCAGAAAATATAGACCTTGCTGACATCATATTTTTCCTTTAGCTCGCCGACCTTCATTTCATTGCCTTTGCCGTCCACTATGGAAAGCTCCTTCAGCTCATAGTAGCCCTCCGCGCTGCCCTGCGAGAGCATATCCTTGCTGCGAAGGTAAAACAGCTTGGCAAAGCCGTCTTGTGTCGTCATCAGAACCACAGGCTCGGTCTTGCCCTTTAGCTGGTCCCAACCTTTCCAGTTAGGGTCATCGAGGCTGCCGTCCTTGATATTTATCATATCGGTATCCACCTTTGCGCCGTATGGCTTTAGCTCAAGGCCGAAATACTCGGTGGCATCATTATTTTCCAAGATTATTGGTTGTTTGCTTTCATCGAACCATTGAACGAATCTGACGCATACTATGCCGCTGCCCATCGAGTTTACGGTGTATACTTTGATATCAGTTCCATCAAGAGTGGTTTCGCTGAGGAACGAGCCGTAGGGTATGATTACCTTCCCGTCCCTATAAAAGCTGCTCGTGACGATCTCAGCGGGAGCCATACTATCTAGGCTGGTTTTTACTGTCTCGGTCTTGTCATTATAGCGGGGGCATTGCCAGTCCACAAATTTAAAATACTTGGCGTTTGCAGGCGGCGTGAGGGCAACGAAATCCTCCTCTGTTGCGAGCTTTTGCAGGTCGTACTCATTAGAAGCCGAGCCTTTTGGTATTTCAAAGCACCACAAACCGGTTTTTTGATCGTATTTCAGCAGGGTTCTTTCCTTTTCGCCGAGCAGCCGTACAGCGGTACGCGAGGCGGGGGCTGGCTTGAAGCTCTTCTCCATCCAAGTTTCTGTTCCGTCCATGGGGTCAAGCGTCCAGTAAAGCACCTCCGTCAGAACGACATTGTTATTATTATCCTTCCATTCTATTTTCCAATAGCCGCGGAATAGACCGCTTCCGGCGTTGCTGAGGGTTTCGTGAAGCTCAATGGATTCGCTTGTGATATTACCATATCCTTCCGGCTTGTTCACCGTCACCGATATATTGACATTTGATTCCGCATCCGTCTGCTTAAATGCGATAGTGCCGGCGGAATATTCCCATGTTGCGTTGGGGCAGGTAACGGTAAGCCTTCCCTTTTCAACGGCAGGCTGCTTGTAAACGTAGGTTGTGTTTGTATCGGTAAGGCCGTTCCCGGAGGGGGTGAGCTCGGCATCAAACCTTCCGTAGTAGATGGTGTCGCTGGCATCATTCCAGCTTATGCAGAAGGTGTGAACGGTTTCGGTGGGGGTAAACTCATATTCCGGGCCATTAGAACGCACGGTCGCGATCGCATCGACAAATTCTACTCCCCATTGTCCGTCGCGCTTGCTGAGCTCTGTATAATTATTACCAACGCTTTTCCGGAGAGAATCAAGCTCGTTGATGACCCATTTATCCGTTTGAAACGGATTTGTTCCCATGGTTATTATTTCCTTGGTGCCTTCGTCCATAGGCACGAAAAAGCCTGCCAGCGCGGAATTGTCATCCGGGCTTTGCGAATATATCTCAAACCACTCTTCAACCGAATTTACGGTGTAGGTAAGGCGGTTGAGTAGGGGAATAGAATCTCGTTCATCGCCTTCGGTGCCTGTAAGAGGACAATTATTGTGATGGCTAAGGCTCGTATATTGTCCGGGCATAGTTTGTACTGCACGCAGGTATTCTATGGAATCTACGTCTCCATTTTCCGCATAGACGCCCCCGCCCATGGCAAAAATAAACAACATGACCAGCAGGAGCGAAAGTATCTTCTTCATTAGGTTTGTTCCCCTTTTATATATAATTATATAGGCATTTTAGCATAAAGGGGCCATAGCTTCCTTCGACTGCGAGTGTAAAAATCATAGCTATCATAGCAAAAGGACACCGCAAGGGTGTCCTTTTGTTGTTGGCGGAGCAGGTGAGATTCGTCCGGCGGCACTGGGGCAGTGAGGCAGGTATAAGCGGCACACCTCTCAGTTCGGTATAGTTGGTCAGCGTCGCGTGCGCTCCTCGACCTCCTTACCTCACTGGCAAGGCTTTTCGCTTATTCGCCCACTGGGCGCGCTCAAACCCTCGCCCCTTCGAATCCCACTATTACAACTGCAAAAAAACAACCACCCGAATGGGTGGTTGCTTTTTTGGCGGAGCAGGTGAGATTCGTCCGGCGGCACTGGGGCAGTGCCGCCGCCAGCTCGGGGAACTGAAAAGCCATCCACCGGATGCCTTTTCCCCCTCACGGGGACGTTCCCTTCGAATCCCCCCTCCTCTTCATCATAACAACAAAAGACCTCCCTATGGGAGGTCTTTTGTTGTTGGCGGAGCAGGTGAGATTCGAACTCACGGACGGCTTTCGACCGTCACACGATTTCCAGTCGTGCCCGTTATGACCACTTCGATACTGCTCCAGTATGGGTGCGGCGGGGTTTTCGCTGCCGCACTTGATTATGATACAATACTTTCCGCATAATTGCAAGAGAAATATGCGAATTCCCCGCTAAAAAACTCAGGGATCGTCAGGGGGACGCAAGCCGCTTCCGCGGAAGCCTCACCGTATGGCCTCTATGCGCTCGCGGAAGCAGCCCGCCACTATCTCATAGCCCTTTTCCGTGGGGTGCAGGCCGTCGCCGGAGATCAGGTGGTCAAAGGGGCTGCCTATGCAGCGGAGGAAGGCGGAGCGCACGTCCACAAAGGGCAGGTCCTCCGCCCGGGCCAGCTTGGATATGGCGTCGGAATAGAGCTCCTGATAGCGGTATATGGAAAGGGGGGAGCCCAGGAACCTCAGCAGGCTCGCCCTGTCCACGCCCTTGGAGATTATGTACTCATAGTATTTGTCGGAATCTATGGGCGGCAGCGACATGAGCACCGGCGTTATGCCCGCGCCCCGCAGCAAGGCGACACATTCCCCCATCGTGGCCTCAAAGTCCGATAGCGACGTCACGGGCTGATGCGGGTAGTCCGGCTCCCGCCCCACGGCGGGCCAGTCGAAGTTGCAGTCGTTCCCGCCGTATTCCACCAGGGCGTAATCCGGCTTTTCCCCAGCGGCTATGGCCTTTTGTATGAACCCCAGCCCGCGCCCGGCGGTGCAGCCGAAGCGGGAGCGGTTGTCAAGGGCTATGTCCAGCCCCTCCATGCGCGGCAGGAAAACCTCGTTGTAGCAGGAGCGGTATCTTCCCTCCTCGTACACCGTACACTTCATTATGGAATCCCCGAAGATTATTGCGGTCTTTTTCGGCATTTGAACCTCCCGTATACATAATAGGAAACAAAAGCTCAAGGGAGCATACTACAATAATTTTAAGCATATTATAGCGGGGCAAGGTTAAAGTGCGATTAAAAGAACGCGAGGGAATGTGAACAAAAAGAAAAACCGCCCCGTAGATCGGGGCGGGCGGAGCGTCTGCTATCTGCAAGGCGTCAGTCGTCTCAGGTGTCGCAGTCCTCGTCGGGGTCCGGGGTAACGACGGGGGGAGTTATTATCTTTGAGTTGTCCACCGGCTTTGCCACCACCACGCAGCGCTTGTTGCGGGTGCCAAGGCTGCTGTTCCAGCTCTCGCCGTAGCAGGTGATGAGGGTCATGCGGGAATCGCCAGTGTCGTATGCCATGACGTCCTGCGGCACGTCGTCTATGCCGTAAATGTCCACGTTGGTGACGGTGAAGGCCATGGTGCTGCCGTCGTCGTATTCCACTATTATCTCCTCGCCCTCCTCCATCTTGGGGAGCACCGAGAATACGCCCGCTACCTTTTTCCATGATACATGGCCGTTGAATATGGCGTTGCCGTATTCCCCGGGGGAGGCGCTGGCGTCCAGCCATGCGGAGACCTTTTCGGAATCCACAGTCCCCATGGTGTAGACAGTGCTGCCGTCCTCGGCCTTTATCTCACGGCCCTTGCTGTCGGTATAGGGCACTATGCCCACTTGCTCTATGGGGAAGCTTATTTCCCTATCTGTAAAGTACATCATCACCGGCGTCTTTTTTACATAGGGTGTGGGCTCCGGCGTGGCCTCCACAACCGGGGTAGCGGTGACCGCGGGGGTGGGGGGAGCCTCGTACTGGCCGGGCAGGTATACGTACTGGCGCAGCACTATTATCGCCGCGAAAAGCACCAGCGCTATGCTTATGCAGTTGAGTATCAGGTTGCGCAGGCTTTTTTTGCCGCCGCTTTGCCCGGGCGCGCCGCTTTCGGCGGGCTTTTCCTCGGGGGAGGTATCCGGGGTGTTGAGTTTATTTTCGTCCATTGTATTCTCCAGGGGTTTTTGTTTGATTATATCATTGCGGTAATGGCCGTACAAGGCGGGATTTGTGAATAATATAGGCAAAAATGGGGCTTTATGCCGCCGCAATATATTGTATGGGCAGGGCGGCACGCCCACAAGTTTATTGATCGTTAACAAATTCTTAAAGATAAACACGACATTTTTTCTTGATTATTGGCTATAATAAGGGTACACAAAGGGCGAGCGAAAAGAGCATCGCCGGACTATTCTATCGGGAGGTATGAATAAAATGAAAAGAAACGTTTCTAAGGTCCTTTCGGTCCTGCTGATAGCGGCGCTCATGCTTAGCTTTACCGCGGTCGCTTCCGCAGAGACCAGAATGTACGCCACCGATGCGGTGAACGTCCGCAGCGGCCCCAGCACCGGCTATTACATCGTCGGCAGGCTTGAGAAAAACGACATGGTAATGGCTACCGGGCGCGTATACGACGGATGGTATGAGATACAGTGGGGAAGCTACGGCTACGCCTATGTAGCGGGCAACTATCTCTCCTATTCCAAGTATGAGCCCGACTACTGCTATCCCAACAACCGCGGCGTCACCCTCAAGGTATGCCCGGATTGCGGCGACACCTACTACTCCACCACCGCGCTGAACGTGCGCCGCGGCCCCAGCACCAAGTACTCCGTCGTGGGCTCCCTGAACAGGGGTCAGAAGTGCACCGTCATAGGCAAGAGCGGCAACTGGTATAAGCTGCTCACCGCCGACGGCTCCGACGCTTACGCAAGCGCAAAGTACCTGAAGCTCTATTCCTCCGGCAGCGGCTCCACCCCCAGCGTGCCCAGCTACCCCAACGGCAACTATGGCACCTATTACGCCACCACCGGCCTTAACGTCCGCCAGGGCCCCAGCACCAAGTACCGCGTGGTATACACCCTTGACAGGGGCGAGGCTGTGACCTTCACCGGCCAGACCAGCGGCAAGTGGATCTCCGTAAAGACCCGCACCGGCGTGCAGGGCTATTGCAGCAGCCTGTACCTCACCCAGAAGGGCGGCAGCTACAATCCCGGCGGCAGCAGCCAGGGCAATAAGTACTACTGCGGCAGATGCGGCAAGCAGATAACCTACGGCAACTCCTACTGCCCCAACTGCGGCGCGAGGATCGACTACAGCGGCGGAAGCTGCCTCCCCAACGCGGAGCTCACCGTGGGCGGCCAGTATTCACCCAACTACAAGACGTGGATCTACTCCTCTCCCAGCACCTCCAGCACACAGATCTTTGACCTGTACCCCGGCGACAGGGTGATAGTTAGGAGCTACACCCCCGGCAGCTCCTGGGCATACGTTCAGGTGCTGAGGAGCGACATCTCCAACACCGTCGGATATGTGCTTGTAGACGCAATCAAATAACTTCGTTTCGCGGAAGTGACTTCGGTCACTTCCGCGAGTTTTTTTCGGTTTTTGCCTATGATATAAATATGAGGTTCCGCCCCGGGAGGCGGGGCGGAACTGACCTGCTGCGGCGGCCCCCGGGCGGCAAAACCCGCAGAGTACGAAAACCTTCGGTTTTCATCCGTTTTGACGTACACGCCGTCAAAGCCGGAATAAATTTAAGGGACTGCGGCCCCTTAACAACCCCAAGGATCGCAAAAGGAGCGGCAAATGCCGCTCCTTTTTGTGTGCTGTAAGCTCTATCCAATTTCGCTGCCGCCGGGGATGCTTTCAGGCTCCATGGCGGTGAGCATGGACAGGGTTTCCCCCTCATCGCCCTCGGTTATGGCGGAAAGTATCATGCCCTGGCTCTCTATGCCGGCTATCTTGCGGGGGGCAAGGTTCGCCGCGATGACCACCGTGCGGCCTATGAGCTTCTCCGGCTCCGGGTACCATTTGCGTATGCCGGAAAGTATGGTGCGGGGCCGGGCCTCGCCGCAGTCCAGCGTGAACTGAAGCAGCTTCTTGCTCTTCTCTACGAACTTGCAGTCTATGACCCTGGCGGTCTTCATCTTTACCTTGCAGAAGGTGTCAAAGTCTATAAGCTCCTGAGGCTCCTCGTCCTTGGCCTCCTCTGCCTTGGGCGCGGGGGCTGCGCTGGCGGAGGCTTCGGCGGCGTGGGAGGCTGCGTTCTCCTTTTCCAGCTCCTCAAGCTCCTTTTTAACGTCTATGCGGGGGAACAGCGCCTCGCCCCTGTGAACCTTAGTGCCGGCGGGCAGCTTGCCGAAGGCCCGGGCCTCGTACTCGGTGAGCTCGCCCGATACGCCAAGCTGCTCGAAGAGCCTGGGGGCGGTGTTGGGCAGGTAGGGCTGAAGGAATATGCCCACTATCCGCAGGCTCTCCGCAAGGTTGTACATGACGGTGGCCAGCCTGTCCTTCTTGGCCTCGTCCTTTGCCAGTATCCAGGGGGCGGTCACGTCTATGTACTTGTTGCAGGCGCCTATGAGCGCCCATATAGCCTCCAGCGCCTCCGGCGCCTTGAACTCCGTCATGTACCGCTCCACCTTCTCCGGCAGGCCGTCGGCGAGGGCGATTATGGGCTCGTCCTCCTCCGGCACGGGGCGGGCGGGGGCGGGTATCACGCCGCCGAAGTACTTGTCTATCATGCTCACCGTGCGGGAGAGCAGGTTGCCAAGGTCGTTTGCAAGGTCGGAATTTATGCGGTATATAAGCGCCTCGTTGGAGAATACGCCGTCGCTGCCGAAGGGCACCTCCCGAAGCAGGAAGTAGCGTATGGCGTCCACGCCGTAGCGGTTGCAGAGCTTGACGGGGTCCACCACGTTGCCCTTGGACTTGCTCATCTTGCCGCCCTCAAGTATCAGCCAGCCGTGGCCGAACACCTGCTTGGGCAGGGGCTCGCCCAGCGCCATGAGCATTATGGGCCATATTATGGTGTGGAACCTGACTATCTCCTTGCCGACCAGGTGGACGTCCGCGGGCCAGTATTTTTTATACAGGCTGTCGTCGTCTGAGCCGTAGCCCAGCTTTGTTATGTAGTTGGAGAGGGCGTCCAGCCAGACGTATACCACGTGCTTCTCGTCAAAGTCCACGGGTATGCCCCAGGTGAAGCTGGTGCGGGATACGCAGAGGTCCTCAAGGCCCGGCAGCAGGAAGTTGTTCAGCATCTCGTTGGTGCGGGCGGGGGGCTGTATGAAGTCGGGGTGATCCTTTATATGCTGTATAAGACGGGGGGCGTACTTGCTCATCTTAAAGAAGTAGCTCTCCTCCTTGACCTTCTCCACCGGCCTGCCGCAATCCGGGCAGCAGCCGTCCTTGAGCTGCCGCTCCAGCCAGAAGCTCTCGCAGGGGGTGCAGTACCAGCCCTCGTAGGAGGACTTATATATGTCGCCCTGCTCGTACAGCCTGCGGAATATCTTCTGGACCGCCTTTACGTGGTAGTCGTCGGTGGTGCGCACAAAGCCGTCGTTGGATATGCACATGAGCTTCCAAAGGTCCTTGAAGGAAGCCACTATCTCGTCCACATACTGCTGGGGGGTGACGCCCTTCGCCTTGGCCTTGCGCTCTATCTTCTGACCGTGCTCGTCGCTTCCGGTGAGGAAGTACACGTCATAGCCCGTCATGCGCTTATAGCGGGCGATGGCGTCCGCCGCCACGGTGGTGTAGCTGTGGCCTATGTGCAGCTTGTCGCTGGGGTAGTATATGGGGGTGGTGATGTAGAAGGTCTTTTTCTCTTGCTCTGCCATGTATCTTCTCCTTAGCGGGTCGCCTGATTTTTCTTATTTATATAGCCGGTTGCCCCATTATCCTTTATAGTTTATTTACTTGGGCCGGCTTTGTCAATATTTCGGGATAAAACCGGCCCAAAATGCCGCAAAGCCCTTTTCGCTTTTATCTTTGCCATTAATATGGTAAAATAACCTTAATACTGTACATTTTCGGAGGAGAACCCCTGTTATGGATAAAAACCGTTTTTTCAGAGCCATACCCAAGGTGGACGCCCTTATAGAGCAGTGCGAGGAGGCTGGGCTTTTTGACCGCTACGGCCGGGAGATAGCGGTGGAGTGCATACGCGAGAGGACGGAGGCGCTGAGGGAATTCATAGCGGCCTCCGAGGACGGGGCGGAAATAGAGCGCCGCACGGAGAGCCTTTTCAGCGACATAGCGGCGGCGGCGGCGGGGCTTTTCTCCCCCAACCTGAAGCCCGTGATAAACGCCACGGGGACGGTGCTGCACACCAACCTTGGGCGGGCGCTTATATCTAAAAAGCACGCCGAACACCTCATGGCGATAGTCTCCGGCTATTCCAATCTGGAATACGACCTTGAGGCGGGGGCCAGGGGGGAAAGGTATTCCCACTTTGAAAAGCTCCTTTGCAGGATAACCGGCGCGGAGGCGGCCATGGCGGTAAACAACAACGCGGCGGCGGTGATGCTGACGCTTTCGGCCCTGTGCCGGGGGGGCGAGGTGCCGGTGTCCCGTGGTGAGCTGGTGGAGATAGGCGGAAAGTTCCGGGTTCCTGACGTTATGGCGCAAAGCGGCGCAATAATGGTAGACCTGGGCACCACCAACAAGACCCACCTTTCGGACTACGAGGAGGCCATAAACGAGAACACCGCGGCGCTGCTGAAGGTTCACACCAGCAATTTCCGGGTGGTGGGCTTTACCGAGAGCGTAAGCGTGGCGGAGCTTGTGGAGCTGGGCAATAAGCACGGCCTGCCCGTAATAGAGGACATAGGCAGCGGCGTGCTCATAGACCTTTCAAAATACGGCCTTGCATACGAGCCCACCGTGCAGGAATCCATAAGGGCGGGGGCGGCCATAGTCTGCTTCTCCGGCGACAAGCTGCTGGGCGGCCCCCAGGCGGGCATAATAGTGGGCAGGAAGGATTACATAAAAAAGATAAAGAAGCACCCGCTGACGAGGGCGTTTCGGATAGACAAGTTCACGGCGGCGGCGCTGGAGCTCACCCTTCAGGAGTACCTTTCCGAGGAAAACGCCATACGGGATATACCCGTGCTGCGTATGCTTACCCAGCCGCCAATCGAGATACGGGAGCGGGCGGAGGGCCTTGCCGCCATGCTGCAAAACGTCAACGCCCACACGGAGGTGGTGGAGTGCGAATCCCAGGTGGGGGGCGGCTCCATGCCCCTTGAAAGGCTTCGGAGCAGCGCGGTAGCCATAAAGCCCAACGACATGACCACCGCGGCCTTTGAGGAGGCGCTCAGGCGGGCGGAAAGGCCGGTTATATGCCGGGTGCAGGAGGACAGGGCGCTAATGGATATGCGCACGGTGCAGCCGGGCGAGGCTGAGCTTATCGCGGCGGAAGTTACCGAAATACTGGGGGCAAAGTAAAATATGAAAAATATAATAGTAGGCACAGCCGGACACATAGACCATGGCAAGACCACGCTGATAAGGGCGCTCACCGGCCGCAACACCGACCGATGGGAGGAGGAGCAGCGCAGGGGCATAACCATAGACCTGGGCTTTACCTGGTTCGACCTGCCCAGCGGCAACAGGGTGGGCATAATAGACGTGCCGGGCCATGAAAGGTTCGTAAACAACATGGTGGCGGGAGTAGTGGGCATGGATCTGGTGCTGCTGGTCATCGCCGCGGACGAGGGGATAATGCCCCAGACACGGGAGCACGTGGATATACTGGGCCTGCTGGGCATAGAAAAGTGCATAATCGTGCTGAACAAGTGCGACCTCGTGGACGAGGAATGGTTAGAGATGGTAAAGGAGGACGTGCGGGAGGAGCTGAAGGGCAGCTTCTGCGAGAGCGCGCCCATGGCGGAGGTCTCAAGCGCCACCGGGGCGGGGCTCGATAAGCTCATCGCCATGATAGAGCGCATGGCGGAGGAGGAGGTCACCCCCAAGGACATAGACACCATACCCCGGCTGCCCATAGACCGTGTGTTCTCCATATCCGGCTTCGGCACCATAGTCACCGGCACCCTCATCTCCGGCAGGATACGCAAGGAGGACCAGCTTGCCATATACCCCGTGGATAAGACCTGCAAGATACGCAGCATACAGGTACACGGCAGGGACGCGGAGGAGTGCTTCGCGGGGCAGAGGGTGGCAATAAACCTTTCAAGCATCAAGAAAAACGAGATACGCCGGGGCTGCGTGCTGGCGCCGGTGAACAGCATGAAGAACACCATGATGCTGGACGTGCGGCTGCGGGTGCTGCCCTCGTCAAACAGGGTCATAGACAACCGCACCCGCCTGCACCTCTTCACCGGCACCAGCGAGGTGCTCTGCCGGGCGGTGCTGCTGGATAAGGACGAGATAGGCCCGGGCGAAAGCGGCCTTGCCCAGCTCCGCTTGGAGGACGAGATAGCCGTGCGCCGGGGGGACAGGTTCATAGTGCGCTTTTATTCGCCCATGGAGACCATAGGCGGCGGCGTGGTCATAGAGGCCAACCCCGCAAAGAAAAAGCGCTTTGACGAAAAGACCATATCCGAGATGACCGTCAAGGAGGAGGGCGGCCACGGGGACATGATAGAGCTTATAATAAAGCAGCACAGCGACTCCGCCATAACCGCGGCGGAGGTGGCGAAGCTCACCGGCCTTACCGCCGGGGAGACCATGGCGGAGGTGGAAAAGCTGGAGGAATCCGGCCTCGTCACCGCCTTCCCCATGAAGAAGGACGTATACCTGATGCACGCCTCCTACCGGGACAAGGTGGCCAGCGACATGGCGGCCTACCTGGAGGATTTCCACAAAAAGAACCCGTACAGGCTGGGCAGCCGCAAGGCGGAGCTTCGGGTAAGGTTTTTGAGCAAGCTCAAGCAGAACGTATTTGACGAGTTCATGCAGCGCCTTGAGGACTCGGGCCGCATAAAGCGCAGCGGCGAGTTTATCTGCGAGGGGAGCTACGGGATACCCCACGACGAGGCATATCAGAGGTTCGAGGCCGCCGTAACCGCGGCGTTGGACAAGGCGGGCTTTGAGTTCATGCGGACTGCCGACTTGCAGCCTGCCGGCATACAGCCCGCCATGGCGGAGGACCTTTTGCAGCTTTTAGCCGCCGAGGGCAAGGTGGTGCTGCTGTCTGACGACCTGGTGACGCTGCCCAAATATACCGACGCCGTCGTTGCCAAGGCGAAGGAGATACTCGCCGCCGAGGGCAAGATAACCATTGCCATGATACGGGACATGATAGGCACCAGCCGCAAGAGCGCCAAGCCGCTGCTGGAGTATCTGGACAACCTCCGCATCACCCGCCGAAACGGCACCGAAAGCGAAAGGGTGCCCTATTAAAGAAATGCCTGCTCTTCTTTCTCTTTTCTTTTCAGGCGAAAAGAAAAGAGAAAGAAGCAAAGAGAAAAGAAAAGCCTGACAAAAAATACAATTGCAGATGAAAAACTCTCGCCGGAATCACTCCGGCGGGAGTTATTTCTAATGTTTGATTAAGACTGCCGACGTTGGATTCCCGCCAGCCGGATTCTTTGATACGGCTGCGTAAGCGGGATAAAGCCGGAGCCGCTATCCCTTGGTTCTTTGGGAGCTTTCTTCCAAGAAAGCGGGGGCCTTTGGGTACTTTCGGCCCACGAAAGTACCGCGCCGCAGGCAAAAGGGGCGGTGGAAGCAATACGGGCGTTGGAGTTTAGCCGCTGCCGCCGGATTCCAAACCGCCCCAAAAAATCATTTATCATCCTCCGTCACAGCCCGGCTATGTCGTCGAGCAGGGCGTCTACCTCGGCTTGGGTGGTCGCCCAGCTCGTGCAGAAGCGCGCAACAGTACCCCGGGGCGTGGCCGCCCCCTCCTCGAAGTAGTAGCCCCGGGCCAGCGTTTCCCTTTGCTGCGGGGTCAGTATGACGAACTGCTGGTTGGTGGGGCTGTCCACCCAGAAGGGTATGCCCTTGGCCGCAAAGGCCCGCTTTATCTGCATGGCAAGCTCGTCGGCCCGCCTCGTCCTTTCAAAATACTCGCCGCTCTCCAGCATGAGCGCAAATTGCAGCCCCATGAGCCAGCCCTTTGCCAACACCGCGCCGTGCTGCTTCATGTACGCCTTGAAGCGGTATTGGAGGCGGGGCTCCGTGATGATGAGGGCCTCGCCGAAAAGTGCGCCGCACTTTGTCCCGCCGATATAGAACACGTCCGTAAGCTCCGCAAAGTCCTTCAGGGTAAGGTCGTTATCCTCCGCCCCCAGACCGTACCCCATCCTTGCCCCGTCCACGAACAGGTACATGCCGTATTTTTTGCAGACCTCGCTGATGGCGCGAAGCTCCCCCTTGGAATACAGGGTGCCCTGCTCGGTGGGGAAGGAAATATATACCAGCTTGGGCTCCGTAAGGTACTCCGGGGCGCCGCCCTCGTAATACTCCGCCGCGCAGGCGGCAATCTGCCGTGCGGTAATCTTGCCGCCGGCATTGGGGAGCTGGAGTATCTTGTGGCCGGTGTTCTCTATGGAGGCCGCCTCGTGGCAGTTGATATGCCCGGTGTCGGCCGCGATAACGCTCTGTACAGGGGAAAGCGCCGCCGCGATCGCGACGATATTCGCCTGCGTCGCGCCGGGGATGAATTTTATCATGGCGTCCTCCCTGGCGATCAGCTTCTTTATGACCGCCTCCGCCCTGCCGCACCACTGGTCCTCACCGTAGCCCGCGTAGCTGGCGGCGTTGATCTCCGTAAGCCCGTCGAGTATGGACTCAAGGGCCCCCCTGTTATAGTCGTTGTTAAATCTTATCATTTCAAATACCTCCTCCTCATTCCACAGCCTGCGGCAAGCCCTTATCGTATACTGTCGCGTGAATTTATTATACAACCATTTGTGCCTTTATAAAATATATCATTTGGCCCGCGAAAGCGCCGCGCCGCAGGCAAAAGGGGCGGCGGAGGCAATTCCGGAGTTGGAGCTAAACTGCGGAAGCGGGAATCCAAACCGCCCCCAAAAAGCAAACTCCCGCCGAAGCAGTTCGGCGGGGCATATATAAGCATTATATTCTGTTTCCTGTACCTTACTGCGCCTTCTTCATGCTCTGCAGCTCGGCGTTCACCATCTTTACGGCAAACTCCAGGGTCTGCACCTTTTCCTCCAGCTCATCTACCCGCGACTTGGGGGCCAGGGTCTGTATGAGCATATTGTGGCCCTCAGCCAGCAGGCGAAGCTGGGGGACGACCTCGTTTTCCAGGCGCATGTTGATCCTGGTTATTTCCCTTTTGTTTTCGAGTATGGCAGTCTTGTTCTCGAGTATAGCGGTCTTGTTTTCGAGTATGGCGGCCTTGTTCTCGAGTACCGCGGCTTTTATTTCAGACAGCGCTTCAAGTATCTTTTCTTCGTTGGTCATCTCTTATCACCTCATAAAAATTATAACCTATGCCCCGGGGCTGCGCAAGGGAAAAAGGGGCGGCGCGAGGGCAAAAAGGAGCAGCTTGCGCTGCTCCTTTTGCCTTTATCCTAACGCTTAGCCTACGATGAAGCCGTACTTCAGGGGATCGACGGGGTCGATGGCATAGGTGGCCTCGCCGGTGAGGTAGGCGGAGCCGGTGATGAGAGGTATGACGGCCTTGTAGCCGCACTCATCGACTTCCTTCTCGATAACGCCCTTGAACTTGGTGCCCATGAAGGACTCATAGATGAAGGGCTCGCCGATGCCGATCTCGCCCTTGGCATACAGGGTGCCCAGCTTTGCGGAGGTGCCGGTTCCGCAGGGGGAACGGTCGGCGGAGCCTTCGCCGAAGATAACCACGTTGCGCTTGTTGGCGTCGGGGGATACGTTGTGGCCGTAGAACTCCACCAGATCCACAGTGGTGATGTCCAGGCGGGGATGCTGTATCTCGATTTCCTTGTTGATCTTCTCCATCATCTTCATGCCGAGGTCGGTTAGGTAGGGAACGGTCTTTTCGTTGATCTCGTCCACCAGGCCCAGCTTGTCGGTATCCACAAGGGCGAAGAAGGAGCCGCCGAAGGAGATGTCAAAGGTGATCTCCTTGCCGTCGATGACCACCTTCTGGTTGGGCTTATACAGGAAGGCGGGGACGTTCTCGAGGGTTACGCCCAGCACCTTGCCGTCCTTCACCTCGGCCTTGGTGCGGATGATGCCGGCGGGAGCCTCAAGCACTACCTCGGTGTAGGGCTCCTTGGCCTCTACCATGCCGGTTTCAACGGCCACGGTGACGGCGCCTATGGTGCAGTGGCCGCACATGTTGAGCCATCCGCCGGTATCCATGAAGAATACGGCAAAGTCGGCCTGAGGATCGATGGGCTCGCAGATGTACGCGCCGAACATGTCGTGATGGCCGCGGGGCTCAAGCATCAGGGCAGTGCGGTAGTGGTTGCAGTGCTTTTCCAGCCAGTGCTTGCGCTCGATGGGGGTGTTGCCCTCGGGCTTGGGGAAGCCGGAGTATACCACGCGGCAGAATTCGCCTGCGGTATGGGCGTCGATGGCCTTGAAGCTCGCTTCGAACCTGTCAAGGTTTATCTTGGGGTTGTAATTCATGACCTGCTCTCCTATTTTATTATTATTTAATGGCGCAAAGAGGAGCGCCAAAATTGAAACGCCGTTTGATGTAAAAAATATGCCCTGCCGAGAAGATGAAAAATTTATCAATCCTCAATGCATATTATCACCTAAACATCTGCAAAAGTCAATAAGCTAATGGGGCCGGAGCCATGCCGTTTACCGTTGGGCCATAAATATTTTGCCGTTGCTTCACGTTCGGTATTGAAAAAACCGATTATTTATGCTATCCTTTCCCGGTAAGGAAGGCGCCGAGGGGCGCGCTTACCGCAGGCGGAAGCGTACAGCATGGGGGCGGATAGGTACTGGTGTGCCTCCTGGTCTTCAAAACCAGTTGTTGGGCGTTAGTAGCGTCCTGGGTGGGTTCGATTCCCACACGTTCCCGCCAAAGGCTATCGCGGTCGCAGAAGTGGCTTTCAGCCATTTCTGCGATTTTTTATATAAAACCGCCATGCAATATTTTGTGCTTAAAAAATTCACTCACACAACAGCTTGTTATTTAAAGAGGTAAAGTGTTATTTGGAAAATATATGTGTGAATTTTCACACAGGAGATAGACTTTTAAGGAAGATTGATGTATAATTAACTTTGCCCAGGGGGCAGCCTGCTTGAAGGAATAGAAATATCTGATGACGGCCTCCTGTCCAATTAGCGTTTCTTATAATATAAAATCACTATTAAAAAAAGAAAAGGAAGGGCACCATGAGGAAAATCAAGCTTTTGCTCAAGCAGCATGTTGGCGCGCCCTGCGCGGCAATTGTAAAGCCCGGCGACAAGGTAGAAAAGGGCACGCTGATAGCCACCCCCACCGGTCTCGGCGCGAACATCTTCTCCTCCGTTTACGGCACGGTAGAGGAGGTAAACGATCAGGCCATAGTGATACAGCCCGACGACGAGCAGCCTGACAGGTACATACCCATAAAGAAGAGCGACAGCAAGCTCGATATGGTAAAGGAAGCCGGCATAGTCGGCATGGGCGGGGCGGGCTTCCCCACCGGCGTAAAGCTGGGGGCCGACCTTCAGGGCGGCTACATACTCATAAACGCTGCGGAATGTGAGCCCGGCCTCAGGCACAACATAATGCAGCTTGAGCAGCAGGCGGAAAAGACAGTCCGGGGCGTTGAGTACTGCATGGAAATGTCCAACGCCAAGAAGGCCATATTCGCCATAAAGCGCAAGAACGCAAGGGCCATCTCCGCCATAAAGAAGGCCATAGCGGATAAGCCCGACATAAGCATACACCTCCTTCCCGATATATACCCCATGGGCGAGGAGCGCGCGGTGGTGCGCGAGTGCCTGGGCATACTCCTTGAGCCCACACAGCTCCCCTCTGCGGCCCACGCAAACGTGGTGAACTGCGAGACCGTCCTCCGGGTGGCAGAGGCCATAGAGGATCAAAAGCCCTGCATATATAAGAACATATCCGTAGTGGGCAGGGTACACGGCGGCCCCGAGGCCCAGGTATTCATGGATATGCCCGTGGGCATCTCCGTCGAGGATATGCTGGAAAAGGTAGGCGGCATCGACGGCGAGTACGGCGAGATAATAATGGGCGGCGCGTTCACCGGCCTTCCCACCACCCTCGACGCCCCCACCACCAAGACCACCGGCGCTATCATAGTCACCATACCCTTCCCCGACCTCCACGGCGCAAAGGTGGGCCTTCTGGTCTGCGCCTGCGGCGGCGGCGAGGCCCGCATGAGGGATATAGCCGAGAAGTACAACGGCGAGGTGGTATCCGTCACCTTCTGCAAGCAGGCCATAGAGGTAAAGCCCGGCGCCCCCCGCAAGTGCGAGAACCCCGGCAACTGCCCCGGCCAGATAGCAAAGGTGCTTGAGATGAAGCGCGCAGGCGCCGAGTACCTCATCATAGGCAACTGCTCCGACTGCTCCAACACCGTGGTCACCTGCGGCACGCTGAAGATGGGCCTCAAGGTGATACACCAGACCGACCACGTGATGCGCACCATACATCACCCCCTTTACAGGCACCTGACCATAAGCAAGACCGTGGACCAGGACCTCAGCGAGTTTTAATTCATATAAATAAGCATATCCGCCGCAAGGCGGCCAAGGGGCCGCCCCGCGGCGGGGCAATACCTTATCCAGTGGTTACACTTAAGCAAAAAACTTAAGTACCAAATATTATTCATATAGGAGGAAACACATGTCTATTTCAGCCGAATACGCACTTGAGCACAAAAACGACCCCGCTGTATTGTGCTGCAGAGCAGAAGCTGGCGTAGTGCTTTCCGAGCACAATCTGGAAGACCCAGCCATCTTTGACGATCTGGTAGAGTCTGGCCTGCTCAAGCTCGACGGTGCCGTAACCATCGGTCAGGCCATGGGCGCGACCCTCACCAAGACCGCGGACTCCCTCACTCCCCTTACCCCCGATCTTCTCGAGGGCATGAAGGACGTGGAGGAGGAGGCTCCCGCCGCTGAGGAAGCCGCTCCCGCTGCCGCTCCCGTTGCCGCCGCTCCCGCTGCTATACAGGGCGGTGTACTGAGGCTGCACATCGACGAGGGCAAGGGCATCGACCTCGAGCTGCCCATAGGCGCTTTCGCCGCCGCAGGCGCAGCCGGCGCAGTAGTACCTGCCGCAGTAGCAGCCGCCGCCGCCCCCGCAGAGGCAGAGGCGGAGGAGAAGGTCATACGCACCCTCACCCGCAAGCACTTCAAGATCACCGAGGTAAAGCGCGGCCCCAAGACCAAGATCGAGGGAACCACCCTTTACATCCGCGAGGGCATAGAGAAGGAGTGCATCGACTCCCAGGAGCTGGTACACGACCTTAAGATCGACATCATCACCCCCGCCGAATATCATACCTATTCCGAGACCATCATGGACGTTCAGCCCATCGCCACCAAGGAAGGCGACGACGACCTGGGCGCAGGCGTTACCCGCGTTCTGGACGGCGTAGTAATGATGCTCACCGGCACCGACGACGACGGCGTACAGATCGGCGAGTTCGGCTCCTCCGAGGGCATACTGGACGAGAACATCATGTGGGGCCGCCCCGGCTGTCCTGAGAAGGGTGAGATCTTCATCAAGACTCAGATGACCATAAAAGCCAAGACCAACATGACCCGCCCCGGACCTCTGGCGGCGCACCACGCCACCGACGTCATCACCCAGGAGATCCGCGTAGCCATGAAGGAGCTGGACGAGAGCCTGGTGGTCTCCACCGAGACCTTCGAGCAGAAGCGCCATCCCCATAAGAAAAAGGTGGTCATCGTCAAGGAGATCATGGGCCAGGGCGCAATGCACGATAACCTGCTCCTCCCCATGGAGCCTGTGGGAATGCTGGGCGGCAAGCCCAACGTAGACCTGGGCAACGTGCCCGTGGTCTGCAATCCCCTTGAGATACTGGACGGCGCGGTACACGCCCTCACCTGCATAGGCCCCGCCTCCAAGGAAATGTCCCGCCACTACTGGAGAGAGCCCCTGGTGCTGGAGTGCCTGGCCGATCCCGAGATCGACCTGTGCGGCGTAGTGCTGGTAGGTTCCCCCCAGATCAACGGCGAAAAGTTCTACGTATCCCGCCGCGTTGGCCAGACCGTAGAATCCATGGACGTTGACGGCGCGTTCGTTACCACCGAGGGCTTCGGCAACAACCACGTTGACTTTGCAAGCCACCTCGAGCAGATCGGTATGCGCGGCGTTCCCGTAGTCGGCATGTCCTTCTGCGCGGTACAGGGCGCCCTGGTCGTGGGCAACAAGTACATGACCTGCATGGTAGACAACAACAAGTCCGAGGCCGGCATCGAGAACGAGGTCCTGGGCTGCAACACCCTCTGCCAGGAGGATGCCGTCCGCGCCCTCGCAATGCTGAAGGCCGAGATGGCGGGCGAGGCGGTCAAGGCTCCCGAGAAGAAGTGGAACCCCAACGTCAAGTCCACCAACATCGAGCTTATAGAGACCGCCACCGGCAAGAAGATCGAGCTGGTGGAGAATGAGCAGTCCCTGCCCATGAGCGAAAAGCGCAAGGAAAAGTACAACTAAAGATATGCTTAAGTTCGGCGACAAGATCATTTACATGGAAGGCGTTCTTGTGGAGATAAGGGAGGACGGCTCCGCCGCCATAGACCTTAAGGGACGCCTCGGGTATCTTGAGATACCCCAGTGGCTGCTGCTCCATGAGCATCCGCTGGTGATCGGCCAGGAGTTTGGCTGGAGCATGAGTTTTCCGGAACAGCTCGGGCCTGTGGAGGCGCCTGTGCAGTACCCGGCAATAACCAAAGCCGCAGAGGGAGAGTCCTTTGTGATGGAGGGCAGGGTAAACGACGTGCAGGACGGGGCCACGGGTTTGCAACTCACAAACTGCCCGGGTGGATTCCGATTCCCCATGCGCATGTTCCTTACAGATTACGAGATAAAAAATGGTCAGCCCGTGGCATGGACGATGAGCGCCCCGAGGCAGCTCAGCGCCGAGCCAAACAAAAAATACGTAAGCAATCACGATATGTACATGAGAAGGCAGGCAGAGATGCAGGCCAAAAAAGATAATTGAATTTTAATAGGAGGATAAAAATGAACTTAACAGTTGTTAAGGGACTACAGTCCGAGATTTTCGTTCCCATTACGCCTCCACCGGTATGGACGCCCGTAACCAAGCCCCTGAACGAGATGATAGTAGCCCTCGCCACCGCGGCGGGCGTACATCGCAAAGAGGATAAGCGCTTCAACCTGGCAGGCGACTTCACCTGGCGTGAGATCTATGACAGCACTCCGTCCGATGATCTTATGGTTTCCCACGGCGGCTATGACAACAGCGACGTCAACAAGGACATCAACTGCATGTTCCCCATCGACAGGCTCCATGAGCTTGCCAAGGAAGGCTTCATCAAGGGCGTTGCTCCCGTTCATGTAGGCTTCATGGGCGGCGGCGGCAACATCGAGAAGTTCACCCACGAGACCGGCCCCGCAATAGCCCAGCGCCTCAAGGATGAAAATGTAGACGCCGTATTGATGACCGCTGGCTGAGGCACCTGCCACCGCTCTGCAGTTCTTGTGCAGAGAGCAATCGAAGCAGCAGGCATCCCCACCATCATCATCGCGGCCCTGCCCCCCGTCGTAAAGCAGACCGGTACCCCCCGTGCCGTCGCTCCCCTGGTACCCATGGGCGCGAACGCCGGCGGCCCCCACAATGTGGAGCAGCAGACTGCAATAGTCAAGGCCACCTTGGAGCAGCTCGAGAAGATCTCCACCCCCGGCACCATAGTACCCCTGCCCTACGAGTACGTGGCAAAGGTCTAACAGCCGAAACGAAAGCAAAGATAATAGAGGCCCCCAAGGGGGCCTCCTTTTTATGCCCCCGGCGCGGTTGACGCTTATGCGCACGGGCAGTATAATTATGATAAGTGAATATACACTAAAAAACGCAGGAAGGTGATGTAACTAAAATGGAATGTGACAGTTGCGGCGTGAAAAGATGGAAGGCTTAGGTAAAAATATATTGATAATGGCGGCGCTGCTGGCGCTGTCGGCGTATTTCTCCGCCACGGAGACCGCCTTCAACTCCATGAACAGGACCCGGGTGCGGGCCATGGCGGAAAAGGGGGACAAGGGGGCGGAGCTTGCGCTCAGGCTCTCTGAAAACTACGACAGGCTGCTCTCCACCATACTTGTGGGCAACAACATAGTGAATATCGCGCTGGCCTCCATTGGCACCATGATATTCGTAAACCTTTACGGCGCGGGGGGCGCTGCCATATCCACCGGCGTGGTGACGGTGTTAGTGCTGATATTCGGCGAAATATCCCCAAAGAGCCTTGCAAAGGACTGCCCGGAGAAGTTCGCGCTAAGGTCGGCGGGGCTTTTAAGGCTGCTCACTGTGCTGCTCTTCCCGCTCAACTGGCTGTTCTCCATGTGGAAAAGGCTGCTCAACAGGCTGTTCAAGCTGGAGAGCGACAGCAAAATGTCCCAGGAGGAGCTTCTCATACTCGTGGACGAGGTCCAGCAGGAGGGAAGCATAGACGGCAGCGAGGGCGAGCTTTTAAAGAACGCCATAGAGTTCACCGAGCGTGAGGCGGAGGATATACTCACCCACCGGGTAGACATGGAGGCGGTGTCCGTGGACGCCAGCAAGGAGGATATCGCAAGGGTATTCTCCGAGACAAAGTATTCCCGCCTTCCGGTATACGACGGGGATATCGACAACATAATAGGCGTTATACACCAGAAGGACTTCTACACCGGCAGCGGCATAACCGGGCGGGACATAAGCCACATAATCGCGCCGGCGGTGTATGTGCTGAAAAACGAGAAGATAAGCAGCATACTCAAGCTCCTGCAAAGGAAAAAGGCCCACGTGGCGGTGGTGCTGGACGAATACGGCGGCACCTGCGGCATGATAACCATGGAGGACATATTAGAGGAGCTGGTGGGCGAGATCTGGGACGAGCACGACGAGATAACCGAGACCGTCAAGCAGACCGCCGAGAACAGCTTCACCGTGGACGGCGGCATGGACATGGACGACTTCATCAGCTACTTCGGCATAAAGGCGGACACCGACGCCACCTCCGCAGGGGGCTGGATAACCGAGCAGCTCGGGCGCATACCTGAGGCGGGGGACGCCCTGGAATACGAAAACCTCAGGATAAAGGTTTTGACCGTGGACAACCACCGCATAGACAAGCTCCGCGTGGACAGGGAAAGCCGCGCAGAGGCCGAGGGTGCGCTTAATATAGGCGAGTAAAAAAGACAGGTAAGCAAAAAGGAACGGCAATGCCGTTCCTTTTAGTCTGCGTGTTATTTACCGGCGCAGCGCCTTGGGCCGGCCCAGTATCTCCGAATAGACTATGGCCCGCCGGCAGGAGTCCCGGTCGGCGGCGGAGAGGAAGGGGCGGGAGACGGGCTCCTCCGGGGAATGTATGCCGGAGTGAACGTCGGAGTGAACGTCGTGGTGGGCGTCAGCATGGACGTTGGGGTGGTCGTGGCCCGTAAGGCTGCACGGTACGCTTTCCGTACCCTCCCCCTCTGTGGAGGCATAGTTCAGGCTGCCGGAATAAGCCTCCTTAAAGGGCGCCGCCGGATCAAAGGTCTCCGGCCTGCCGTGCAGGCATATCTCCGGATCCTCCTGCTGCGGCGGATAATATTCCTGCTGCGGGCGGTATTCCTGCCGCGGCTCATTGCCGCGGCGGCGTGGCTTATCCGCCTTGGGTATGCGGGATATGGCGTATATTACTACGAAAAGTATTATAAGGTAGCTCATGGCTGCACCTCATTTGCGGCGGGATAATGCATCAGGAATTCTTGGAGCTGTCGCCCGCTATGGCGTCCCGCATGTGGGTATCGGAGATGACGTTCTGCATGTTGTAGTAATCCATCACGCCCAGCTTGCCCTCGCGGAAGGCGGCGGCTATGGCCTTGGGCACCTCCGCCTCGGCCTCTATGACGCGGGCGCGCATACCCTGCACCTCCGCCTTGTTCTCCTGCTCCTGGGCCACCGCCATTGCGCGGCGCTCCTCCGCCTTGGCCTGGGCTATGCGCTTATCCGCCTCGGCCTGGTCTATCTGGAGCTGTGCGCCCACGTTGCGCCCAACGTCCACGTCGGCTATGTCTATGGAGAGTATCTCAAAGGCGGTGCCTGCATCGAGGCCCTTGTTCAGCACGGTCTGGGAAATGAGGTCGGGGTTCTCCAGCACGTCCTTGTGGCTCTGGGAGGAGCCCACGGTGGTGACTATGCCCTCGCCTATACGGGCGATTATGGTCTCCTCGCCCGCGCCGCCCACCAGACGGTCGATATTTGCCCGGACGGTAACGCGGGCCTTTGCCCGCAGCTCTATGCCGTCCTTTGCTATGGCGGCTATTACCGGGGTCTCTATCACCTTGGGGTTAACGCTCATCTGCACGGCGTTCAGCACGTCGCGCCCCGCAAGGTCTATGGCGCAGGCGCGCTCAAAGTCCAGCGGTATGCCTGCGCGCTGTGCGGCTATGAGGGCGTTTACCACCCTGTCCACGTTGCCGCCCGCAAGGTAGTGGGCCTCTAATTTGTTCAGGGAAGGGCTCATGCCCGCCTTGGTGGACTTTATGGCGGGGTTGATTATGCGGGAGGGCACTACCTTCCTTATCCGCATCGCCACAAGCTGGCCTATGCCCACCTTCAGGCCGGAGGCGGTGGCGGATATCCAGAGCCCTATGGGCACGAAGCTGAAGAATATGGCGAGGAATACTATTATAAGTACGATTATGAGTATGGGTGCGAAGAATGGCATGTTTTTTCTCCTTTTTTAAAAGATTCTATTTGATAATTATTTTATACAGGAAGAACACGGCGTATATGAAGGCTATGAAGGCGGGGACCCCTATGATAAGGCACCTCCAGTCCCTTCTGCGCTTTTTTTGAAGCTCCTCCTCGCTCATGCCGCCGTCGTATACGGTGTCCCGCATACCCTCGGCGGTTAGCCTTTTATCGGCGCAGCGGGGACATTCGCCGTCCGACTCGTTGTATAGGGTGCCGCACTTTTTGCAGAATTTGTAGCTCATATCTATCGTATCTCTTCCACGAGGATCCTTACGCCGTCTATGGCGGTTATCCTTACCCTTGCGCCCTTTTGTATGAAGCCTCCGGCGCTTACTATATCCAGCCTTTTGCCGGAAAAGTCCCCCACGCCCACGGGCCTCAGCGCCGTTACGCATTGGCCCTCTAAGCCTATAAGGCTCTCCGCGCCCTTATCCCCTAAGGGGGTGGAGTCCCCGTCTATGGAATCCCTGAGCACTATGCCGGAGCGGGACAGCGCGCCCTTGGAAAAGGAATGGAATATTATTCCGGCGGCTATCATCAAAGGAAGCAGTATGAGTATGAGGGTTATCAGCGCCGTGGTAAGGGAATCCGCCCTCAGCACTATCGCCCCCAGCAGGCAGATGCCGCCCAGCAGGGCGGGAGCGCCCATTCCGGGGGTAAACATTTCATAGACCATGAGTATCAGCCCTGCCATAAGGCAGAGCAGGGCGAGCGGGCTCCAGCCCATGATGTAATCCATTACAGGGTCCATGGTATCACCTCCTAACCATATAATATCATTATATATAGTCTAAATTGTAAACAGTACGTTAAAACAGCGGGAAAAGGTGGGAGTTGAACCATATCGCAAAGCCCCGCACCAGATAGCTGTCCGCCCCGGGCAGTATGCCGCACTTCATGAGCATCACCCCAAGGCACAATAGCAGGAACAGCAGCAGCGCTATCATAAGCGCCAGCAGGAACACGGAAAACCCTCCCGCCCTCTTGCGCGCCGGCTTTTCCATGAGGGGGGGCTCATCCTCCTCGGCATATTCGCCGTAGTCCTCGTCCTCGTCGTCGTATTCGCCGTAGTCGCCGTATTCCTCCTCGTAATCCTCGTCCGGCTCTAGGCCTGCGGCCTCGGCGGGCCTCGAGGTTATCACCCTTGCGCCCATGGCCTCCGCCGCGCGTATGGCGGCATGGGCCTCGGCGGCCTTGCTCTCCGCCTCGCTGCGGGCGCGGGCTTTCACCTCCGCCGGGGAGATCTCGGAGAGGGCGGTGTCAAAGTCCGGCATATCCGCCACGGTGCCGTTTACGAAGGTGGCCCTGCGGTCCTCATAGTACTCCCGCTCCCGGCAGCAGTCCTCGGTGAGCCGCTTCGCCATGGAGGGGTTCACGGCGAGGCCGGCCTCCTGGCTGCGCTTGAGCAGCGTCATCACCCGGCGGGTGACCTCCTTTGCGGCGGCGGGGTCGCCGGTATGTTGCAGGGCCTCCGCGTATACGTCGCCTATGTAGTGCGAAAGCAGCTCCCGAAGCCTTTGAGTGTCCTGTGCCATCATATCCTCCAAAATTCGCCGTAAAACGATATTTTCCTCAATACCATTATAAACCGTAAACGCCCCCGCCGCAATGTATTTTAGCTTGCCCCGGCGCATAGATATATTGCCATGAGAAGATATGACAAATGCTATTGCCCGCGCCTCGGAGCGCTGGGGCTGGCCGCCGCAGCCGCAATAGTGCTTATATGCGGGGCACGGGGCTATATGCTTTCGCGGCGGGGCGGGGAAACGGAGACGGGCGCAGCCATAGCCCTTTACGACAGGGAGAAGGGGCGCATAGAGGAAATGCCGCTGGAGGAGTACATAATAGGCGTGGTTGGGGCGGAGATGCCCGCCTCCTTCCCTCTGGAGGCGCTGAAGGCCCAGGCGGTGGCCGCCCGCACATACGCGGTAAGGCGCATGAGGGCCTTTGGGGGCGGCGGCTGCGGCGGGGCGGATATATGCACGGACAGCGGCTGCTGCCAAAGCTATAAGAGCCCGGAGCAGCTAAGGGAAAAGCTCGGCGGCGAGGCGGAGCATTATATGGATAAGCTTCGTCAGGCGGTGTATGAGACGGAGGGGGAGTACGCCGCGTACAATGGGGAGCCCATAGAGGCCCTGTATCACTCCTCCGCAGGGGGACGGACGGAGGACGCGCAGAACGTGTTTTCGGCGGCGCTGCCATATCTTATCGGGGTGGACAGCCCCGGGGAGGAGACGGCGGGGAAGTACGCAGCCGAGGTGAGCGTGTCCCTATCTGAGTTTGCGGACAGAGTAAATAAAAAATGGCCCGCCGCAGGGCTTAAAAAGCACAGGCTGGGCGAGCAGGTGGAGATCGCCTCCCGCTATGACAGCGGGCGGGTAAAGGAGCTGAAGCTGAACAAGGTAACCGTCAGCGGGCGGGAGCTCAGGGGGCTTTTCGGCCTGAACAGCGCCAACTTCAGCATATCCATAGGGGAAAGGGTGACCATACGCACAAGGGGCTACGGCCACGGCGTGGGCATGAGCCAATACGGGGCCCGGGCCATGGCGCTGGAGGGGGCGGGGTATGAGGAGATACTGAAGCACTACTATACCGGAATAGAGATAGCCAGGCTGCGGCCCTAATATACGCTGTAGCCCAGGACGTAGGCCCACATGTACGCCAGCATCAGGGCGAGGGAGATGAGGGCCGTTACCCTCCGGGGGAGCCGCCCCTTTATCAGGGCGGAGAGCCCGAGGGCCAGCGGGAAGCACACCGCGAGGTACCTTGGGCCGCTCAAAAGCCATGTGCAGCCCACCGTCACGGCGTAATAGAGCAGGCTGTACGCCGTATAGGAGGGGCGCAGCCTATCCGCGGAGAGTGCTATTATGACCAGCCCCCCGAGGCAGCAGAGCAGGTTCGGCAGGAACAGCGTGAGCCCCATTGCGGCCTCCCCGGTGTGCAGCGAGGAGAGCAGGTACTGGAGCTGATAGGCGGCGGTGTTGAAGAAGGGGCCCAGGCCCTGGCTCCAGTGGTCGCGCTGGTAGCCCATGAAGGTGAAGAAGCCCCCGGTCACCGCCTTGTTTATTATAAGGTAGAGGGCGGTGCCCAGGGCTATGGCGAGGCACCCCGCCAGACGGCTGACAGTATCCTTCTTACCGGGCGCCGCCCCGTTGAGATGATCGTATACCGCTTCCATGAATACCGGAAGCACAAAAAGCAGCCCCACGGAGCGGGTGAGGGCGGAAAGACAGCCGAAAAGGCCGCTGAGCAGGTATTTCTTTTTGCGGCACATATATATGCAGAGAAGGCCGGTAAGCAGGAAAAGGCTCTCCGTCATGGGGGCCAGCAGGAATATGCTGCCGGGGAAAAGGCAGAGCGCCGTTACGGCGAACAGCGCGCCCTCCCTGTCGGTATCCAGCGCGAACAGCTCGTAGGCTGCGATGGCGGAGCCTAGGGCGCAGAGCGTGGTCACAAGCATGGCGGCGGCGAAGGAATTGCCGCCGGTGAACAGCGAAAATATCCTTATCAGGATCGGATACAGCGGGAAGAACACTATATGGAACCTTGCGTCCCCCGTGGTCACATACCAGTTTTCCGCTATGCCCAGGTAGTGCGGGGCGTCGGTGCGGAGCCACAGCCGCCCCATGGTATCCAGAATGCCGCCGGAATAGCCGTTTTTGAGGAGGTCGAAAAGATAGGCTATAACGTAGAGCGCAAGGTGGAGCAGCAGCACCCGGCAGGCTATGCATAGCCAGGGGTGCCGCCTGTCCCGGCGGGAAGCCCGGGGGGACGCTTCGGGCGGGGCCGCCTCCTCAAAGGAGAGGGCGGCGGGTATGAGCCTCAGCAGGGCGAGGCCGAACAGCGCCGCGGCCAGCGCCCCGTAAAGCATGGGGAGCAGGGCGTACCGGGCGGATATGCACCAGAGCGCGAACCACGCCGCCAGCGCGAGCAGGGCGGCGGCGGATATTATAAGAACGCTTTTTTTGTCGACAGCTTTCATAATGGATATTATAGCACACGGGAAATATATATGAAAGAAAAAGCGGATCTTCACGGGAGGAAGAAAGGGCCGCCCCATTTGCGTGTAAAAAGGGCGGCACGACTTTATTATGAGAGATTCCCACGGATTAGCGGCAAATCATGCGAAAGTGGAATGTTAAGCAAAACGCATGGGAATACCCACATCATATTGTGGATAAGATGGCAATGCGCCCGTACATATAGAGCAAAACGGGACGCGGACAAGCCGCCGGCGCCAAAAAAACCGGGGAAAAAGAATGTCAGAAGTCTAAAGTTCGTTGACAAAAAGACACACTGTTGTTACAATATTAACGTGACATGACTGATTCCGATTCAACTATACTCGCGCATAGGGGAAATGCGGGGCGCATAGTCGCCGGAGGAAGAAATGCCGCCAATTCAAATTTATCTAAATCTTTAGTTGGAGGAATTATTTAATGGTACTTGCACTTCAAATCATCCTGGCAGCTTGCTTCGTAGGCATAGCGGTTGACCTGCTCGTAGACGTTAACAAGAACCACAAGGGCGAATGCAAAAAGGCTTCCGGCAAGCTCTGGGCTCAGGGCATGTTCGTAGGCATCCTGGCCAACTTCCTGGACACCCTCGGCTGCGGCTCCTTCGCGCCCTCCACCTTCCTTTACAAGGCCTTCAAGAATGTTGACGACATCAACATCCCCGGCACGCTGAACGTTGGCGATACCTTCCCCGTTATCTTCGAGGCTCTGATCTTCACCAACACCGTTGAGTGCGAACCCATCTTCCTCGTAGCGATGTGCGTAGCCGCCATGATCGGCGCCTACACCATGGCTGAGATAATCACCAAGTGGGACGTTAACCAGATCCGTATCTGGCTGGGCTGCGCAATGATCGGCACCGCCATCATCATGGCCTGCAAGAACGCCGGCGTTGGCCCCTTCGGCACCATCGGCGAGGGCATTGGCTTCACCGTAGGCCAGTGGCAGTTCTGGGTAGCCGTTATCCTGAACTTCTTCTGGGGCGCTCTGATGGACGTCGGCTTCGGCCTGTACGCACCCTGCATGGCTACCTGCCTGCTGCTGGGCTGCTCCGCCTCCACCTGCTTCCCCGTATTCATGGGCTCCTGCGCTCTGCTCATGCCCGCTAACTCCATCGTGTTCATCAAGAAGTCCCGCTACGACGTAGTGGCTACCCTGGGCAACATGATCGGCGGCTGCATCGGCGTATTCATCGCATGGAAGATCATCACCAGCCTGCCCATGCACATCCTGATCTACGTAGTATGCGTAGTTCTCCTCTGGACCTCCTACAGCATACTCTCCGCACGCGCCAAGGACCTCAAGGCCAAGAAGGCGTAATAAGCTAAAGCGCTTAATCGGGGCCGCCCTTATCCGGGGCGGCCCCTTTGTTATTTCGCAGAAGCGGCGTAGCCATTTATGCGAAAAGTATTATATAGACTGCGGCGGCGGAATATGCTAAAATATTACCATAAGCTGACAAGTCTCTGGAGGATGCATAATGTTTGAAAACCAATACAAGATGGACATAAGGCGCTATCAGCGCTGGACCACCCCCATATTCTATAAGGTGATGAGCTTCTGGCCCTGGCTGTTTATCTTCCTGCTCGCCTCTGTGGGCGCGTACATATTCTATAAAAACGACCTGCCCATACGCTGGAAGTCCTTAGCGCTGATGCTCATGCTCATAAGCGTATACCGCAGCGTGCTGTTCCGCCCCATGCTGGCGGGCAAGCAGTTCAAGCTGATGCGGGTGCAGAAGGGCAAAAAGTCCTGGGACTGCAAGGTGGTGGTGGGCAACACCATACGCCTCTTCGAGGACGGCGAATTCAACAACGAGGTGTTCTTCAAGCAGGTGAGCAAGTTCGTGGAGGCCAAGAGCTACTTCGACCTTGCGGTGGACAACGACTTTGTGCGGCTGGACAAGGGTGGCTTCACCAAGGGCACGCCGGAGGAGTTCAAGGCGTGGATGCTCAAGGAGCACCCGGAGATACCCTACGAGAAGGAAAAGAAGGAATTCGACAGATAAGTATTTCGGAGAAGCGGCAGGAGCCGCTTCTCCGTCTTTTTTTTATTTTTGTGCGCACAACATTTTTAGGGGAATGTCAAGGGCGAATTTTGCCGGAGACCATAGCGGTATGCAATGGCAGGACATGCATTTTCCACCATCTGTTATAAGCGCAAAAAATAATGCCGGTGAATTTTCCCTGTATAGCGCTGCCAACATTCCATTGAGTATGCACATGTTGAGAATAGGGGTAAAATGCCAAAAACCCCCCTTTAGGGCAGGTGGAATGTTGATAACTATGTTGGTAGTGTGGATATCTGCGCTGAATATACAGTGAATATACATGTAAAGCTCATAACGCCGCCGCTTTCGCCTTGCAGGATAATGTGCAAAAGGGCTGCGGAAAGGTCAAAATACGGAAAAAAGGAATAAGCGCAGCTTTTGGCACATAAGCTTTACCCGTGAGGTGTGCAGCATGGGCAAGAGGCGTTTGATAGGCAAGCTGGTGATATTGGCGCTGGGGCTGGCGGCGGTGGTAATGCTGGCGGCGAGCCGCGCCATACCCGTGGCCGCCCCCAAGAGGGGGTACCGGATAGTCATAGACCCGGGGCACGGCGGCGGGGACTGCGGCGCGGTGGGGGTATCCGGCGTAAGGGAGGCGGGGCTGAACCTTGCCGTGAGCCTTTATCTGAAGGAGGAGCTGGAGGCGCTGGGCATGGAGGCCATACTCACCAGAAGCGATGAAAGGGCGCTTGCGGAGGGCAAGAGGGCGGACATGGCGGCAAGGGGCAGGATAATGAACGGGGAAGGCGTGGACCTGGTGGTGAGCATACACATGAACAAGTTCAAGGATCCCTCCGTGCGGGGGCCTATGGCGTTTTACATGCGGGGCAGCGCCGAGGGCGAAAGGCTTGCAAAGGCCGTCATAGACAGCATCACAGACGAATTAGGCGCTGCGCGGCGCATAGCCAACCCCGGGGATTATTATGTGATACGGGAGAGCAGGCCGGTATCGGTGCTGGTGGAGTGCGGCTTCCTCTCAAACAGCGGCGACGAGGCGCTGTTGCAGCAGGAGCAGCACCAAAAGAAGCTCGCCCATGCCATAGCCCGTGGAATATCCGGCTATCTCGAGGGGGAACCTGCGGGCAAGCCGCTGGACTAATGGGCCTTTGTAGCTTATAATATAATAGAATTGATATGCAAAGGCGGAGGATAGCTTATGGACGCCATGATAAACCGCATACTGGGGGAGCAGAGCAAGAACCCCCGCCTGATGAACCCGCTGGTGCTGGCCTACATAGGCGACACGGTGTACGACCTTTACGTGCGCAGCTGGCTCATCGCCCGCAGCGACGCCACCGCCCACGGCCTGCACGTAATGGCGGCCAAGAGGGTATGCGCCAGGGCGCAGGCGGCGGGGGCCAAGGCGATAATGGATAAGCTCACCGAGGATGAGCTGTACATATTCAAGCGGGGGCGCAACAGCCACATGGGGACGGTGCCAAAGCACGCGGAGATGTCGGATTACAGGGCGGCCTCCGGGCTGGAGGCGCTGCTGGGGTACCTTTTCCTCTCCGGCGAGGATGGGCGCATACGGGAGCTTATGGACGGCATAAAGCAAAGCCTCTTTACAGAGGACAAGTATAAGGAGAATTGACATGGCATACGACAACAGGCGCAGCAGCGGCGATTACGGAAGGAAAAGCTGCAACAGGGGCGGCTACGGCCAGAAGGACTTTGAGCGGGACACAGCCCGCGGCGGCAAGCCATACAATAAGCCCGATGGCAAAAAGCCCTACGGCAGGCGGGACGGGCAGGAAAAGCCCTACCGCAAATTCGAGGACAGGGGGGCGGATAAGCCCTTTAAGGACAAGCCCCTCAGCAAAAGGCCCGAGGAAGGGCGGGACGCACCCAACATAAACGCGCCGGACGAGCTCCCCTACATCATAATGGGGCGCAACGCCGTGCGGGAGGCAGTGAAGTCGGGCCGCAGCATAGACCGCATACTGGTGAACAAGGAGCTGGACGGCTCTCTGCGGGAGGTGGTGAACCTCGCCCGGGACAGGAACATACAGATACGCGAGGTAGACCGCTTCAAGCTGGACGATATATGTATGCCCTTCGGCCACGGCGGCAAGCCGGGCAACCATCAGGGCATACTTGCGCAGGTGCCGGGTGTGGAATACTGCGACATATCCGACATACTCGCCGCCGCTAAGGAAAAGGGCGAGAAGCCCTTCATAATACTCCTTGACGGCGTGGAGGACCCCCACAACCTGGGCAGCATAATCCGCAGCGCGGAATGTGCCGGCGCTCACGGCGTGATAATACCCAAGCGGCGCAGCGCCTCCGTGACCGCGGCGGCCTGCAAGGCCTCCGCCGGCGCCGTTGAGTACATGAGGGTAGCGCGGGTATCCAACCTTGCCGGGGCCATAGACCGCCTGAAGGACGAGGGGCTATGGATAGCCGGCGCGGACATGGCGGGCACTGAAATGACCAGGGCTGACCTCAAGGGGGCCATAGGCCTGGTCATAGGCAGCGAGGGCGAGGGCATGAGCAGGCTCATACGCGAGAAGTGCGACTTCCTCGTGTCCATACCCATGAGCGGGCATATAGATTCCCTCAACGCGGCGGTGGCCGCGGCCATACTCATGTTTGAAAAGAAGAGGCAGGGTTAGCTTATAATGGAAAAGATCGGGGATAGGGACGAAGGGCTGGTGCGCCTTGCCCAGTCCGGCGACAACGACGCCATGGAGCGGCTTTGCGCCAAGTATAAGGACGTGGTGCGTATGCTTGCCCGCCCCTATTTCCTCATAGGCGCGGACAGGGACGACCTGATCCAGGAGGGCATGATAGGCCTGTACAAGGCCATACGGGACTACCGGGAGGATCACAACGCCGGCTTTGCCTCCTTTGCGGAGCTTTGCATAACCCGCCAGATATTGAGCGCCATAAACGCCAGCCGCCGCCAGAAGCATCAGCCGCTTAACAGCTATATATCCCTCTACCGCACGCCCCAGAGCGGGGACAGGGAGCTTCTTGAGCTTATCGAGCAGCCGGGGGGCGACCCGGAGGAGCGCTTCATAAGCCGCGAGACGGCGGACGCCATGCGAAGGGTGATAAACACCCGCCTTACCCCCTTGGAAAAGCAGGTGACGGAGCTTTTCCTCCAGGGCATGACCTACCGCCAGATAGCCGAGGCCGTGCCCTGCCCCATAAAGAGCGTGGACAACGCCCTCTCCCGGGTAAAAAAGAAGCTCGGTGAGGGAATGGAGAGGTAGGGACAAGAAATTGCCCCCTCAAGCTGCTTTCTGCATATAAAACAGGGTGTTTTTATGCGGAAAGAATTTCAATTTCATTTAATGCCTTAATTTGGATTATATTTCATTGTAATTTCGCACGTTTTTTTATAATATAGGTATATACAGCAGTTAAATTATATGGCATGGAGAGGCTAAAATGGAACAGTACATTCGGAGCGAATTGCTCAACAGGTTTGAATTCCAAAATTACGGCCACGCCTTAGAAATACTTTCGGAGGCCTTTACGGAGGAATGGGCCGATATTCAGGATTGTCTTGCTTCACTAAAAATTTCAGTATCGGATTTGACGGAGGCAGGAGGAAACGAAACTGCAATTCCTAAGAAGTTTGACGATGTCCTGTACCCCCGCGGCTGGCGCGAAATAAGAATCTCCGGAGACCTTTTGGTAAAGCTTTATCCGCGCGGAAAGTCCAGAGGCCGCTTTGCAAGCGAGCCCTTTGAGGAAAGGTTGATAGAGGGCTATATAGACGGACACAATATTGATTTTATAAAAGGAAAGGTTGCCTTTGATTTGGAGTGGAACAGCAAGGATCAAACCTTTGACCGCGACCTTATGGCAATGCGAACCTACTTTGACTGCGGCTTAATTGAGGTAGGCATTATCATAACAAGGTCCGGAGAGTTAAACGATATTTTTTCAGGGCTGGATATCAGAAAAAAGTACGGCGCAAGCACAACGTGGATGGGTAAGCTGGAACAACGTTTGAAATCGCGCAGAAACGGCGGTTGCCCGGTCTTGGCAATAGGAATTAAAAAACCGTGTGTGGAAGGATATGAGTAATATGGAAAATACATACATTATCGAGGATACCATAAACGATTTTGTGCAGTTTACCCATGGGAAGAAATACTGTACAATTTACGCCGATCCGCCATGGCAGTTTGCAAACAGAACCGGAAAAATGGCTCCCGAAAACAAGCGGCTCAGCAGATATTCCACCATGAAGCTCAACGATATAATGAAGCTTCCCGTTTCATCCGTCGCCGCTGAAAAGTCTCATCTTTACCTGTGGGTACCTAATGCGCTTTTGCCCGAAGGCTTAGAGGTTATGCACGCTTGGGGCTTTGAATACAAAACAAACCTCATTTGGGAAAAGGTGCGCAAGGACGGAATGCCAGACGGCCGCGGCGTTGGTTTTTACTTTCGCAACGTCACTGAAATACTTCTCTTTGGCATCAAGGGGGATAATAACAGGACGCTTCAACCGGGGCGCTCGCAGGTTAACCTGCTGCGCTCAATCAAGAGAGAGCACAGCAGAAAGCCCGATGAGTTCATCAACCTTATTGAAAGCTGCTCGCCCGGGCCATATCTGGAAATGTTTGCAAGAGGCGACAGAGATAATTGGGATATGTGGGGAAATCAGGCTACCAGCAGCTATGAACCCACATGGGCTACATACGCAAACCATACCGTTGCCATAAACGAATGACCGTTTATAGGTAAAATAAAAGAGCCCCGAGAGGGGCTCTTTATCTATCGTCTTTAGTCGATTATCTGGGAAACGACGCCGGAGGCAACGGTGCGGCCGCCCTCGCGGATAGCGAAG
>CAKTYU010000011.1 GCA_934633985.1 uncultured Clostridia bacterium | reverse complement strand
ATGGATCGGGCGCATTAAAACGCACATGAGTATCTATGTGGACTCATGTGCGTTTTTTGCGTTCAGAAAGGACAGTAGCACCTCCTTTAAAAATGTTTTACAGCATCCCGAGGGATTGGAATACGAACGTAAAGGCAAACACCGTAAAGACGGAAACAACAGTGGTGCAGCATACGAGATGGCCTGCAAGTTGACCGTCCGCGCCCATTGCGACCGCCATAGGGTATGAGGCTACGGCGGCGGGGGCGGCGAAGAGTATCATCAACGTACACAGTTCCTGTCCCCTGAAGCCGAGCAGCACGGATATGGGAAGAAATATTGCCGGTATGGCTATCATACGCAGCAGCACGCCTATGGTGAGCGGTCCGCGGTTATGGTGGAGTTCACCAAGGTCAAGGCTGACGCCTAATGATATAAAGGCTAATGTGGTGGTGACGCCGGCTATATTCTCTATCACGGAATAGGTCATATCCGGTATAACTATGTTTAGTGTCTTGAAACCAAGCGCCAGCAACGCCGCCGTGACCATTGGATTTTTGATTATGGAAAGCAGCAGCCTGCCGGGTTTTGCCTTGCCGGAACGGTTTATCTCAAGTATTATTGCGGCGAGGGCGTTGGTGAGAGGAACGACCAGTGTACCGAGTAGCGCGGCGGTTCCGGCGTTACCCTTGCCGTATATGGATTCGCATACCGCTATGCCGAAAAGTATATAGTTCGAGCGGATCATGGCTTGACCTATGACGGCGGCCTTGTCGTGGTTTGCCACCAATCGCTTGGGGAGGATTTCCGCCGTCGCAAAAATTATCATCAGGGCGATAAAAGAAAACACAAACAGCTTACCGCCGAAGGGTTTGGAAAAATCTATGTCGTATATATTGATGAACAGCAAAGTGGGCATGAAAAGCTGGAAACTTATTTTGTCCAGCGACCTCATTGAAACCCTGTCTATGACGCCGCCCCTGCGCAGGAGCATGCCGGTTCCCATGAGCAGCGCCATGGGAAAGACCACTTTAAGGGCAACAAAAAAGCTATCGTACATAATTCCTCCGAGCCTATCTTACTTTATACAGCACCCGCGGTCTGCCGCCGGTATCATAGTCTATGGAGCTTTCCAGTTCGCTTGTTTCTATCATATAGTTTAGGTATCGCCGTACCGTTACCCTCGAAAGACCGGTGGACGCAGATATGCTCTCGCATGTGTGTTCCCCCTTCTGCAAGCATATAAGCTGCTCCCGTATCAGCTCGAGGGTTTTCTGGTTCAGCCCTTTATAGAGGTTTGCGGTTTCCGCACGGTAGGATGGATTGCTGAGAAGCTGATCTACCACAGACTGATCTACCGTCTGTGCGCTCCTGATTATTTGGGATTTTAGCAGATACTTCTGCAACGCCTCAAGAAAGCGGGAAAGAAGATACGGCTTTACCAGATAATCGGTTATGCCAAGCTTAAGCGCCTCGTCTACCACATCTATCTCGGTAGCCGCAGTTATCATTATCACCGCGCTGGAAATGTTCTCCGAGCGCATGGCACGAAGCAGTTCCATACCGCTCATGCTCGGCATGTATACATCAAGTATAACAAGGTCAACGGCGTTGCCACGCATGTATTCCAGTGCATCGTATCCGTTGAAGAATACCCCATCTACGACGAATTCTTCCTGCTGTTCGAGATACTGGCGGTTTATTTGGGCGACCATGGGATCGTCGTCTACGATTATTGTCCTGACCATTACGTGACTCCTTTCTGAAAGCAAACTCAGGGCGCTATCTGGGACTGTGGAATATGATGGTAACAGCAGTTCCTACTCCGGACTCAGAATCCACCTCAATATCCCCCTGCCTACGCTGCACTATCTCTCTTACAAGACCCATGCCTATGCCGCGCCCTTCGGGGGCTTTGGTGCTGAATCCTGACTCATATATGTGCGGTATGTCGTCCGAGCGTATGCCTATTCCGGTATCGGATACCATCATAAGCAGGCCATCATCGTTTTCAGTAAGCTGCAACACAATCTCTCTGGGGGAACTGTTCTGCCGGACATTTATAGCTTCTATGGCATTTTCGACTATATTTCCGGTGAGAGTTACGAGATCTGTAGTGGAAAGATAACTGCTATGTTCCGGCAGATAGCTGTTCGTAAGCAGCGTCATGTTTATATCTAACTCACGCATATTACCCAGCTTGCCGAGGAGGAGCGCCGCCACACTGGGGTTATGTATGTGTTGCAGCACGGGGCTTATGGCCTTTGATTGCATATTGGATATTTCGCCTATATACTCCCGCACCTCATCGTATTTTTCCATCTGCATGAGTCCGGATATCACCTGAAGCTTGTTCATGAACTCGTGGGTGTTGGCTCTGAGGGCTGAAATTATATGGCGGGTGCCAGCGAGATCCTGTGCTCTGCGAACGACCTCAGAGCGATCCTTCAATAATAGCATATGGCCGCCGTTCCTGCCCTGTATCCTTACGCGACCGCAAAGCACGTTGGGCCGTGAGGTAGCGGCATTGCTTCGTTTGCCAATCAGCAGGCTTTCGCCGCTTTCGTCCAGTATCAGCTCGTCGAGAAGCTGATTGGTGAGTATATCCTCCTTCTGACCCAGCATGGTCTCTGCCGCCTTGTTTGCGAACTGGAGCAAACCCTTTTCATTGGTAAGTATTACTCCCTCGTCGAGGCTATTTATGAGGTCATTCTGCATGAAGTAATTATGAACTAACCATTCCAGGCTGAATCCCCTTAGGTAGTGGTTGAGCATTAGGGTAAAGAAGCTGGAGACGCACAGCGTGACCAACAGAATGAGCACAGTTATATTAAGATAACGCTGATATATTTCGGACTTGAGCTTATCCAAGCTTTCCATCTGTGCGCTGACCATGATGAAACCCTGAACGAAAGTTCCGTCATCGGTGTATATCGGACAGAATGCCCTGCGCTGCAGACCCAGTGTGCCTATGGCCTCGCTTATGTAGCTTTCCCCCTGCAAGGCACGGTATTGGTCGTCCCCCACGAACCTTTCTCCAATCCTCTCGGGGACAACGTGGTAAAGTCGAATAGAATCAGCGCCGGCTATGGTTATTACATCAAGGTCGGCGGTGAGACGCGCCATCGAATCCAGGTATTCTATCAGGTCATCCGAACATTCGCCTTTCTTTATGGCGTCCAGCACCATTTGGCTCCGAGCCAGCGTCGAAGCGGTGGAAGTGAGGCAGCTCTCTATCTTTTCCTCGAGGTTAACTATGGAAAACCTCATGGTTACCGAGAGCGTTATGGTCAATATTATGGCCCACATTGCCATAAGCATAAGAACTACCCTCAGAAACAGCTTCATTAGGCTGAGCTGCTTTTTATTGCCATGCTCTTTTGTGTCGTACATAGCTGCTCCCTTCCCCTCACCGTTAATGTGCGTAAAGGCCGGCTAAGAAGTATTGGAAAGTGTTAAAGGCTTCACGGATTATTGTATGGCGCATGGTTATGCCGCAAGTATTCAATATGAATTATATCATATACATAATGAGGTAAGCTCAGCAAATCAAGCCAAATCCCGGCTTTTTTTACTTTCAAAACCATTTGAATAGTTTCAAAAGGATGCCATAACGCAAGACATGGGGTATATTTTATTTAGCGAGATTTTTGCAGGAAACAACAATGATAATTTCATATCAGATTCTATGTCAAAACAATAAGGAGGATAACGCATGGATTACGCAAAGGAATCGCTCAAGCTGCATGAGGAATGGAAGGGCAAGATAGAGGTCATAGCTACGGTGCCGGTAGCAACGAAGGACGATTTGAGCCTCGCGTATACCCCTGGTGTGGCGCAGCCTTGTCTCGAGATACAGAAGGATCTCGACAAGAGCTTCGAACTGACCCGTCGATGGAACCTCTGTGCCGTGATAACGGATGGCAGTGCGGTGTTGGGTTTAGGTGACATTGGACCCGAGGCGGGTATGCCGGTCATGGAGGGGAAGTGTGTGCTGTTCAAGTCCTTTGGCGGCGTGGATGCATTCCCACTCTGCATCAAAACCAAAGAAGTGGACGAGTTCGTAAATGCTGCGTATCTCATTTCGGGTTCCTTTGGCGGCATCAATCTGGAGGACATATCCGCCCCACGCTGCTTTGAGATAGAACGCAAGCTGAAGGAAAAGTGCGACATCCCTATTTTTCACGATGACCAACACGGTACCGCTGTCATAACCCTCGCCGGGCTCACAAATGCGCTCAAGGTGGTGGGGAAGAAGAAGGAGGACGTAAGGATAGTCACCTCCGGCGCTGGCGCTGCCGCAATATCAATAGTGAAGCTGCTGCTTTCGGCGGGGTACAAATACGTCACAATGTGTGACCGCAAGGGTGCGATATATGAAGGCCGAGAGGGGTTGAACTGGATAAAAGAAGAGATGGCTTGCGCAACAAACCTTGAGAAAAAGGCTGGCGGCTTGGGCGATATGCTGGCCGGGGCAGACGTATTCATAGGTGTCTCTGCTCCCGGTACCGTCACCACCGAGATGGTAAAGACAATGGCGAAAGATCCTATCATATTCGCCTGTGCCAACCCCACGCCGGAGATATTCCCGGACGACGCGAAGGCGGGCGGGGCGGCTGTCATAGCCACCGGTCGCAGCGATTATCCCAACCAGATAAACAACGTTCTGGCTTTTCCCGGAATATTCCGGGGGACATTCGATGTGCGTGCCAGCGACATAAACGAGGAGATGAAGGTGGCGGCGGCAGAGGCGCTTGCGTCCCTCATCTCGGATAACGAGCTGAACGCAGGGTACATCATACCAAAGGCCTTCGACCCCCGCGTGGGCAATGCCGTGGCAAAGGCTGTCGCTGAGGCGGCAAGAAAGAGTGGAGTTGCCCGCATATAATCCTGATCGGCAAAATGCGGTTTTCACAGGATAATAAAATATTAAATCAGGAGGAAAATCTTATGTCAGAGGAAAAGAATATTTACAAACTCTTTAACCTGCCATGGTACTTCTTTGCGGTGTTCGCAGTGGTAGTACTGGCGGCGACTTATCTTGGCGCTCTGCCTCAGGGCATGGTGGGCTGCTTTGCATTCATGATAGTGCTTGGTACAATACTAAACGAGATAGGCGAAAAGACCCCCATCGTGCGTTCATATCTGGGCGGCGGCGCAATAGTAATTATATTCGGCACTGCACTGCTCAACTATTTCAACCTCTTGCCGGCTCTTACCGAGACCCTTGAGGATGGAACTAAGGTGTACAACATGGCAGCCAATCTGGATCTTGTTGGCAACATAAACAGCTTCTTCAAACCTACCGGCGCGTTCCTGGATTTTTACATCGCCGCGCTGATAACCGGCTCTATACTGGGCATGAACGGCAAACTGCTCAAGAAGGCTGCAGCTCGATACTTCCCGGCGATATTCGGTGGCATCATTCTTTCTTTCGCTCTTGCAATGTTGGTTGCCACAGTGATGGGTTACGGTGCTCTTAAGGCCCTACTGCTCATCGCTCTGCCCATAATGGGCGGTGGAATGGGTGCCGGCGCAGTGCCTCTCTCCAAAATATTCGAGAGTTCCCAGACCATGAGTGCCGCAGAGGCTATATCTGTCATGACACCTGCGGTAGCTATAGGCAATGCACTGTCCATAGTATTTGCGGGTATTATAGTAAAAGTTATAACCGATAAAAAATGGAACGGTCAGGGCGCATTGATGCAGGCCACGGCCATGGATTCCAAGGAGCTTGAGATAAGCCCCGAAATGCAGGTGAAGCGCGAGAAGATAGACATCAAGAACCTCGGTATCGGCCTGTTCGTATCCTGCACCTTCTTCGCATGGGGCTTCATAGTGGCTAAGTTCTGGGGAAAGCTGGTTCCATCCGTAAGCATACATGCTTACGCATGGATGATAATTACCGTAGCTATCTGCAAGATAGCCAATGTTATTCCGGAGAATATCGAGGTGGCCTGCTATCAGTGGTTTCAGTTCATAATGAAGAACCTGACTACCACTCTCCTGGTAGGTATAGGCCTCTGTTACCTAAGCCTCGATACCGTTATCGAGAGCTTCAGCCTCACCTATCTGGTGCTTTGTTTAGTGACTGTAATCGGTGCTTTCTTTGGCGCTGCCGCCGTAGGCAAGTGGGTCGGTTTCTATCCTATTGAGGCGGGAATCACCGCTGGCCTCTGCATGTCCAACATGGGCGGCACTGGCGACGTTGCAGTACTGTCCACTTCCGACCGCATGGAGCTTATGCCTTTCGCACAGATATCCTCCCGCCTCGGCGGCGCGATAATACTCATAATAGGCAGCCTGCTCCTTTCAACACTGGGCAGTCTGCTATAAATTATACTACGGTCACGGTTTATTAATGGAGAAGGCGCTGCCCTGCGATACGGAGCGGTGCCTTTTTCAAAAAACTGCCGAAAGGAGCACATATATGTTACGATGCGCAAAATGCGGTAAGGAGGCGGAATTCTGCTTTAAGGTTATGAAGGTGGAAACGCTGCGTGTCAGGGATATTACCGGCGAAAAAAGGGTGCAGGCCGCAGGTGCGTTTGAAGATATTTGTGCCTGCCGGGAATGCGCCATGGAACGGCTGGTTGTGGTGCGGAAAGGGGTAAGACTGAAAAAAATTCTGCCCTATATATGCGTCTTTGCATTCGGTGCGGTACTTACCGTTATGTTCTGGAGTGCCAATGGAGCCTTCAGGCTGCTTGGCCTTGCGGGCATCGCTTGTGGGATAATGGGATCAATATCCACGATGCAGACCGAAAAAAGGCTGGCTGGCGAATACAGGAAGCTGACCATGGACGAACAACTGCAGCGGGCAGCATGGGAAACCGCAGAAGGGGCAGTGCCAAAGAAAAATGGCGATAACGATGTGACATATATACCCGTGACCGAAGCGACACTCAGGCTAAAAAACGGCGATCTGATGATAATTTATGACCTTCTGCCCGCCATAGCAAAGCAGGCGTGGGAGATCCTGCATGGTGAAGATAAATGACGGGCAGAATACTGCCGCCCAAACCATAAGGCCTGACCTTAAGGCCACACGGGGCGAACGTGGGCCTCAGCGGCACGATGCTAACTACCGCATGGGGAATACTTGTGCCGGGAATACCTTTACAAGCATAGCGTTTGTGCTCCCACTGGGAGCACAAACGCAGTTTCGGGGGGACTCCCCCTGACCCCGTTTGTTTTCGCTGTTAGCGCTCAAAAATCTCGGATTTCATTGGTTCGCATTTCTGCAAACCGGGTGCAGCATTCGTTGCTTTATGAACTTAGCATGTCCCCTTTTTGCCTCATAAGCTATTGTACAATTATGAAGAAGCTGATAGAATAACAAGAGGTGATTTTATGGCAAAGCGACCGGTATTTATACCACAAACACAGAAACCGTTTGTTCTGGCAATCGAGACAGTTTTTTCATGGAACGGAGGCCTTGCGCCTAGTCAGAAACAAAAGAACATCAGGGCTTTGCACGGTGCCTTTAATGAGGCGCATCCGGGTATGCGGGTACTGGAGATTTCCAGTAAATCCATGCAGGAAAACGGGGCGGCACTCAGCGCATTTTCACTGCTCAAATACGTACCCGCGCTCGGCAGCTCCGTCCCCGTGGAAAATGTGTTTCAGGCAGGAAAAATATTTGCACATGGCGGACCATACTCTGATTTGCTGGCCGTATCGCCAAGAAACGCCAAAAGGGATGAACGCCTCCGCACAAGCGGCAGCCTAACGGGCTTTGCCTTTGAGGGACAAACCTATCCTACGGAACCTAAAACTGCTTTTTATGACTATATCTACATTACGGCGTTGCTTGAAAATCCGACCCTTGCCGAAACGGTGCTTTCGTATGACGCCTTTACGGATATCGAGTTCAATCAGCAAAAGAGTTTGAATTCTCAGGCTGCGGCTGCCGCACGATTTGCAGCCATGTATCATCTTGGCCTTTTAGATAATAATTTTTCTTTTGAAAGCTTCCTGTGATAGGTGAATGATTATATTATTGCAAAGCAGCCGAAAAGTATGATGTTTTAAGCATATCCCTCTATTTAAACGGTATACGGCTATTTAGAAAAGGCATATCCCCCTGCAATGCTGTTACCGTGCCGATCACGGTACAATGACGTCAGCCTTCCGAAGAAAAAACCGAAGGCCGGAAAAGAAGGAGCTATAAGGATGAAGGGATTTGAACCCAAAAAACTGGCGCTGATAAGGATATGGCAGATTTTAAAGGAATACAGCGATTACGATCACCCATTGACACAGGAGGACATTTCGCGCCATTTAGAGAACGAATATGGGATTGTTATAGAACGCAAAGCTATCAGCAGAAATTTGTCACTGCTGAAAGAGGCCGGGATTGACATAGAATCGCGCAGAGGCGGCTGTTATTTAGAATGCCGCGATTTTGAGGATTCCGAGCTGCATATGCTGATTGACGGTGTTTTGAGCAGTAAGCATATTACGGCAAAGCACTCAAAAGACCTGATTGACCGGCTGTGCGGACTTTCCAACAAATACTTCCGCGCGAGCGTAAGACACATTCATTCGGTTAACGATTGGAGTAAAACAGATAACCAAGCATTGTTCTATAACATTGAATTGGTTGATACTGCTATTGAGCAGAAGCTTCGTATTGCATACGATTACAATAAGATCGGAATAGATAAGAAACTCAAAAAATCGTCTTATCAGGTTGTAAGCCCATATCAGATGATTCTTCACAATCAGCGGTATTATCTCATGGCATACAGTGAGTATTGGGGCAATATGGTGTTTCATCGACTTGATCGGATAACAAACATGAAACTGACGGAGGAAAAGGCCACTGATTTGCAGACGATACCCGGATATAAAAACGGAATTGACTACAAAAAGCTTTCATCATCAATGCCGTATATGTTTTCGGACGAACCGGAACGAATTGATTTTGTGGCTGATGTCGGAATAGTGGATCAAATTATTGACTGGTTTGGTAATGACATAAGAATAACGAAAAATAGTGACGATGAAAAGAAGATCAATGTAAGTGTGGTGGCAAGCCCGAATGCGATGGAACACTGGGCCATGCAGTATATAAACCATGTTGTGATAGTTTCTCCCGAGTCACTTAGAATTCGGGTTAAAGAAGCCCTTGAAGATGGATTGAAGAAGTATAAATAAAAGGAGCGTACGCTATGTCTAAGATTGAAACAAGGACGGTTCTTCCAAATGACACGGAAGAACATTGTCTGGAAAAGAGCACATTTTATATCAAAGATTACCAGCGAGGATATCGTTGGGAAGAGCAGCAAGTTAAGAGCTTGCTGGACGGTTTACATGGATTTAATCATAAGGATCCGAGCGATTATTTACATTGACCAATATATGAGACGGTCGCTCTCTTGTCCCAACAAAATGAAGACAGTAGCCGACCACAGTGTCCGGAAGATAAGGGGAGAGCAATTGTGGAGGTAGAAAAACATGTATAGAATATATAGTACACTTATCGAAATTTTGGATTCTATTTAACTGCTGTTTTAGCATTGGTAGGTTTTCCAAATATAATATCATTAAAAGTTGAATTGACGGTAAATATAATTCCTTTTGCATATATGATAAATGATTTCAGTAATGCGTGCTTGAATGTGTTATTGTTTGTTCCCCTTGGCTTCTTTCTGCCAGTTTTATGGAAAGAATTCAGGAATGCGAGAAAATTATTTACAGCAGGATTTGCAATGACATCATTTATCGAAATAGCTCAAATTTTCACTGGACGAACGACAGATATAGATGACATTATTACAAACATTACAGGTACTTTAATCGGGTATCTTATTGCATATTGGTTTACAGGTATCTTTACAAGAAGAATAGTGGAAAATTCAAAAAAGAACGACTTTTACATAATATGTGCATCTGTAGCACTTATTATGTTCTTCCTTCAACCATTTATTTCATCTTTACTATGGGAAATGGTTCTGTAACTTCAAATTTCACTCTACGTAGCGTAGAAACCGAAAAAATTCATCATATTATACGCTACGTGAGTGTGATTGCTAATCAAATTATAGGATAATCAAACCAGAAAGGAGAAGCACTTTCGGGAGAAAGGGAGCCAGAGGATATAATCAAGAGTTTAAAGGCAAAGTACCAGAATACAGATATAGTCCTTACGTTAGGCGAAAAGGGTGTGCTCTGCAATTTTCGGAATAAAACAGTCTATGAGCCTAACTATTCGGCTCTGCCGGTATATCGCCTACGCCGTTCAGCACCAGCCGCGGGCGGTAGGGGAATTTTTTTATGTCGGAGCGGTCGGTCACGCCTGAGAGCACGAGGCAGGTATCAAGGCCGGTCTCGATCCCCGCAACCATGTCGGTATCCATGCGGTCGCCTATCATTACCGCGTCCTCGGAGTGTACGCCCAGTATCCTAAGGCCTGTCCGCATCATAAGTGGGTTGGGCTTGCCTATGAAATAGGCGTTTTGACCGGTGGCCATCTCAATGGGGGCGATCATCGCCCGGCAGGCGGGGATTATGCCGTCCTCGGAGGGGCCGGTAAGGTCGCTGTTGGTGCCGATGAGCTTTGCGCCCTTCATCACCAGATGCACCGCCTTTAGTATGTTTTCGTAGTTGTAGGTGTTGCCCTCGCCGATTATAACGTAATCCGGGTCAACGTCGTTCATGGTTATGCCTTCGTCGTGCAGAGCCATTATGAGGCCCGCGCCGCCTATCACATAGGCGCTGCTTTCAGGCGACTGGGAGCTTATGAAGCGTGCAGTCGCCAGCGCGCTTGTATAGAAATGGCTTTCGTCCACATCCAGTCCCATGCGCTTTAGCTTTTGCTGAAGCTCCTTTGGGGAGCGCTCTGAGGAGTTGGTGAGGAAAAGGAAGTTCTTGTTTTCCCTATATAGCCAGTCAACGAACTCCTTTACGCCGGGCAGCAGCTTGTTGCCGTGGTAAATTACGCCGTCCATATCGCATATAAAGCCCTTTTTGTTCCTTAATTCGATCATATCATACCTTCTTTCTTTTTCTTATTCAATCTTTATGATAAGATGGTAACTCTCCAATGTCAAATTCAAAAGCGGCCCTTTGTAAAATATATATAAAAAAAGTGGCTCCTCCGCGCTGTCCCGCTATTGCTTTCCGACATAAATAGTGCTAATATTGATATAGCTTTTCGACGGGTGGCCGGCGCCGCCGAAATCACATATTTTCTACCCATCGTATTTTTACTTAATCATTTTAGGAGAAGAAGTCAGAAGGGAGTATTTTTTTAGTATGACGTTATTTGAAAATCTTTTCGGACATACCCTGATTGCGGCGGACAACATCTGGGGTCTGATGGGTGTAATGTGCATAGGCGTTGCGCTTTCAATACACCTTGAGCAGAAGTATCAGTGGGCCTCCAAGGTCTCCGGCGCCATAATCGCGCTGATAATGGCGATGGTGCTCGCAAACCTCGGCGTTATCCCGACGAGCTGCGCGCTGTATGACGATATCGTCTGGGGTGTGGTAGTTCCCATGGCGATCCCGCTGCTGCTGCTGCAGTGCAACCTCAGCCGCGTATGGAAGGATACCGGCCGTATGCTTATAGTGTTCCTTATCGGCGCACTCGGCACGGTAGCCGGCGCATTCCTCGCTTATTACATCCTGCGCGCGCCCTTCGGCGATGCACAGGGCCTTGCAAAGGTAGCCTCCATGATGACCGGCTCTTACATCGGCGGCGGCGTAAACTTTGCGGCAATGGCTTCCCAGTATGCTGCCGGTGATGATCTCACCGCTGCCGCTACCGTAGCGGATAACCTGCTTATGGCCGCTTACTTCTTCGTTCTTATCGCCTGCGCGGGCTCCAAGTTCTTCCGCAAGCACTTCGCGCATCCGCACATCAAAGATGTAGAGGCCGGCGCCTCTAAGGAAGCCGCACAGACTCAGGCTGCCGCTTTCTGGAGCCGCAAGGACATATCCCTCAAGGATATTGCGTATAACTTCGCCTACGCTATAATCGTAGTTTGGGTATCCCGTCTCATATCCGGTATCTTCTCCGGCATCGGCGGCAACCCGTTCCTTAACTTCATCGGCCAGTTCTTCGGCAGCCAGTATGTCTGGATAACCACTATTTCCGTAATAGTCGCAACCTTCTGCTCAGAGAAGGTATCCAAGATGCACGGTTCCCAGGAGATCGGTACTTATCTCATCTACCTCTTCCTGTTCGTCATCGGCGTACCTGCCAATATAATGACCGTCCTCACCAAGTCCCCGCTGCTGCTCGTGCTGACCACCATAATGGTTCTCACGAACATGCTCTTCTGCTTCCTCGCCGCGAAGATCTTCAAGGCTACGCTTGAGGATTCCATAATCGCCTCCAATGCCAACATCGGCGGCCCGACGACCGCTGCCGGCATGGCGATCTCCCAGGGCTGGACGAGGCTGGTAGGCCCTGCGATGCTGGTGGGCGTGCTGGGCTATGTTGTCGGCAACTACGCCGGTACCATGGTCGGCATTTTCCTCGGCGCATAAGCTCTATCTGATCAAGCCGGCTGTTTTGTGACCATAGTATCAACTCCGGCGCACCTCTTATAAAACAGAGGTGCGCCTGTGACCTTTGTGATTTTACGAAAGGCGAAGCTATGTATTTTGATGCACACTCAGACATTTGGTGTGACGTTACGACTCACCGCATGAAAGGCGAGACGAACGTATTTGATCACTGCCATCTGGAGCGTCTTCGCAAGGGTGGCGTTGAAGGAAGCATTTTTGTCATTTGGGTAGACCCGCCGTATGATGTAGACTACGTAAAGCGCACAGAGCAGATAATGTCCGCCGTCAGGGCGGAGATCGCCGAGTGCCGGTCATTCCGTATCGTCCATACCTACGACGAGATGATGAAGGCCAAGGCTGACGGCAAGATATATATCTTTATCGGCATAGAGGGCATGGCGGCCATGGGCAAGGACCTTAGCTGGATAGACCGCTATTACGATTTCGGCTGCCGCCACGGCATATTGACCTGGAACGAGGCAAACGACCTTGGCGCGGGCGCGCTCTCCGGCAAGGATTACGGATTGACGGATCTCGGCAAGGAGGCCGTCCGGCGCATGCAGGAAAAGGGTATGCTGCTGGACGTTTCGCACCTTAACGACACGGGCTTCTGGGATCTTATCAAGATCACCCGTAAGCCGTTTATCGCATCTCATTCCAACAGCCGTGCGCTTTGCGGCGTGCTCCGCAACCTTACGGACGATCAGCTCCGCGCCATACGCGATATAAACGGCGTCGTGGGCTTGAATGCGTTTAACATCTTCATAGACGACGACCCCGAGAATCAAACAGTCCAGCGCCTCGCGGAGCACGCGGCGCACATGATAGACGTAATGGGTATAGACCATGTCGGCTGCGGCTTCGACTTCTTCGAGTTCATCGACAACCCCGATACCATGGGCTCGATGACCGACACCGGCAGCCCGTGTACGAAGGGGCTCTCAAACTGCTCCGAGATACCTAATCTCTTTGCCTGCTTCGAGAAGATGGGCATGAGCAAGGAGGATATGGAGAAGGTCGCAAGGCTCAACTTCCAGCGCGTTATAAAGGATACCATAGGTTAAACAAGAATATCTTACACACAAAAAAGCAGGCTTCCCGCGATATTGGGGAAGCCTGCTTTTAGATGGTATATGGCGTTTAGCGTATGGCGGGGAATGAAACTGTTACGGAGGTGCCCTCGCCGGGGGCGCTGGCAAGCTCGATCCTGCCGTGGTGGTACTGCACCGCGTGCTTTACTATGGAAAGGCCTAGTCCGGTGCCGCCGGAGGACTTGGAGTGGCTCTTATCCACCCTAAAGAAGCGCTCGAATATGCGGCCTTGGTACTCCGGCGCGATGCCTATCCCATTGTCGGAAACGGTGACGGAGGCGGAGCCGCCTGCACTTGCCGTGCTTATCTTTACGCTGCCGCCCTGCCTGTTGTACCTTATGGCGTTGTCGCAGAGGTTGTATACTATCTCATGCAGCAGCCTCCTGACGCCGTATACATTGGCGGGGGAGCCTTCGACGGCGATGCTTATGCCCTTCCCTTCGGCGGATTGGCGAAGATCGTCTGCCGTCGAGGAGGCGAGGGAGAGAAGATCGACGTTTTCGCGTGGCATATCGCAGCCCTCGTCAAGCTGGGAAAGGCGTATTATGTCGCCTATAAGGGCGACGAGGCGCTGCGCCTCAGAGCGTATATGCCCTATAAAACGGGGCATATCCTCAGGCTTTACCATGCCGTTTTCTATCAGCTCGGCGCTGCCGATTATTCCTTGCAAGGGGGTCTTGAGCTCATGTGAGACATTTGCGGTGAACTCGCGGCGGTTCTGCTCGGCGGTCTCCTTTTCCGTTATATCGAAGGCAAGTATGACCACGCCCGCGGTCTCGCCCTCCGCCGCTATGCGGCTTATATCGAATTGATATATAAGCCCCTTGCGCTCGGCGTGTATCTCACTGTGGCCTTCCTTTAGCGCGGACTGTATGGCCACGCTCATGTCGTGGCTTCGGTCTACGGAAAGGAAATCCCGGCCGACGCAGGAGGGCTCAGCGCCGAAAATATCAATGGCGGCGGGGTTGATGCTCATTATGCAGCCGCGGTTATCCAGGAGCACGAGGCCCTCGTTCATGCTGGCCGTTATCTGGGCGAACCGGTCGGTGCGCTTTTTAAGCTCCCGCATCTGCGCATTTATCTGGTTATGCTGCCTGTTTATACGGTTGAGCAGGGGAGAGAGCTCCTCATAGGAATCGTTATCCAGAGGATGCTCTAAATCGAGGCTGTTCAGAGGCTCTACTATGCGCCTTGACAGGCGCTTTGCCAGCGCGCCGGACAGCGCCAGCGCCGTTATCAGCACCACGAGAATGGGCTGGATGATCCCCATTACCAGCACGCCTATGGTGGCTTGGCTTATGGAGATGCGCAGCACGCTGCCATCCTTGAGCCTTTGTGCGCAGTATATGGTCTTTTCGAGGAGGGTAGAGGAGTAGCGGACGCTTTCGCCGTAGCCGTTCTCAAGCGCCTGCCTTATCTCGGTGCGGTCATCGTGCTTTTCAAGGCTTTCAGCGTCCCTGCGGGTGTCATATATGACGCCGCCCTCGGCGTTTATCCATGTAATGCGGTAGCGGTCAGAGGATATCAGCCTTAAAAAGCCGTCGCCCTGCTGCTCGACGGATACTGCCGCAAGGCCGAGCTCGTCCTTCAGCTGTTTTTTCTGTACTATGCCGAAGTATTCGTACAGCGCGCCGGTTATTACGAACAGGCTGGCGAGCAATACCGCCCCTGCAACGAGAAGTATGGAGTGGAATATCTTTTTCGTCATTGTGATACCTCCAGCCGGTAGCCTACATTGCGCACCGTCTCTATCATATCGCCGTATTTACCGAGCTTCTGGCGCAGCGTGCGGATGTGCATATCCACCGTCCTGCTTTCCCCGAGATAGTCGGTGCCCCATATTTCCTCCATGAGCTGATCGCGGGTAAAGGCCATGCCGGGGTGGGAGAGGAACAGGCGCAGAAGCTCAAATTCCTTGAAGGTGAGGGCAATGCGCTCGCCGTCCGCGGAGACTGTATGCTGGTCGAGGTTGACTATTAGGCCGCCGGCCTTCAGAAGATGCTCCACCTGCTTTGGCGCGCAGCGGCGCAGCACGGCCTTTACGCAGGAGACCAGCTCCATTACGCCGAAGGGCTTTGCGATATAGTAATCAGCGCCCAGGTCGAGCCCCTGTATTTTATCGTACTCCGCGCCCTTGGCGGTAGCCATCACCACGGGTATGGAGGCGAGCTTGGGGGAGGACTTCATGCGGCGAAGCAGCTCCATACCGTCTATGCCGGGCAGCATGACGTCCAGCACCACCAGCTCGGGCTGTTGCTTTTGCAGCGCTTCCCAAAACGAAGCCCCGTCCTCGAAGCCCTGCGCCTCAAAGCCGGTGGATTGCAGTGCGTATACCTCGATATCCCTGATGCTCGCGTCATCCTCAACGCACCAGATCATGCTATACCTCCTTGTGAACGCCTGTTACCGAGAATATCACCCATTCGGCAATGTTTACCGCGTGGTCGCCTATGCGCTCGAAATATTTTGCAATCATCAGAAGGTCGAGGGCGTACTCGCCGTCGTCGGGCTTTTCGGCTATCTTGGTTATGAGCCGCCGCTTTACCTGGTCGAAGTAATCGTCCACGGTATCGTCATCCGCCACGACCTTTTCTGCCAACATTATATCATGCTTTACGTATGCATCAACGCTTTCCGTCACCATTTTGATGGCGGCCTTTGCCATTTCCCGCATGAGGTCATCGTTTTCCGCGGGGCGCCCGTCGAGGAAGGTGATTATCTCCGCGATATCCTCGGCCTGATCGCCTATGCGCTCCATATCGGTTATCATTTTAAGCGCTGCGGATATCTGCCGGAGATCCCGCGCCACAGGCTGCTGCTGAAGCAGCAGCTTCAGGCACATTGATTCTATGGTGCGCTCCTTCTGGTCTATCTCGGAATCCAAAGGAGTCACCTTTGCGGCGAGTGCCGCGCTGCGCTCCGTCAGCGCCTCCGAGGCCAGCTTTATTACCTCCTCACACAGCGCGCCCATCTCTATAAGTTCCTTGTTGAGCAGCGCAAGCTGCTCGTCAAAACGGCTTCTCATCTTTAACCGAACCTCCCCGTGATGTAGTCTTCTGTCTTTTTGTTTTTGGGCTGTGAGAATATCTGCTCAGTGTTGCCGTATTCTATAAGCTCACCCAGCAGGAAGAACGCGGTGTTGTCGGATATCCTCACCGCCTGCTGCATATTGTGGGTGACTATGACTATGGTGTATTTCTCCCTGAGCTGCATCGCCAGCTCCTCTATCTTAGAAGTAGAGATGGGATCAAGGGCGCTGGTGGGCTCGTCCATGAGCAGCACCTCCGGCTCCACGGCCAGGGCGCGGGCTATGCAAAGCCTTTGCTGTTGGCCTCCGGAAAGGCCGATGGCGTTTTTCCTGAGCCTGTCCTTTACCTCGTCCCAGATAGCGGCGCCCCGCAGGGAACGCTCGACGATGTCGTCCAGCTTGGCCTTGTTCCTGACGCCGTGGGTGCGCGGGCCGTATGCGATGTTGTCGTATATGCTCATTGGGAAGGGGTTGGGCTTCTGGAAAACCATGCCTATCTGACGGCGCAGCTCATTTACGTCCGTAGCGGGGTTGAATATGTCGGCTTCCCGGTATTTCACGCTGCCCGTTATCCTGACGTCGGGTATTAGGTCGTTCATGCGGTTCAGCGTTTTTAGAAAGGTGGATTTCCCGCAGCCGGAGGGCCCGATGAGGGCGGTTATGCTCTTTTCGGGTATATCTATATTTATATCCTTAAGCGCCTGATGGCTGCCGTACCAGAGGCATAGATCCTGTGCGGTGATTATGTTGGTCATAGTTCCTTTTTCCTCCTGAAGTATCTTGCCGCAAGGTCGGCAGAGAGGTTTATTATCAGCGTAAGCAGCATGAGTATGGCGGCTATGGCAAAGGCCACCTCAAACTCGCCCCGCTCCTTTGCGTATACGTAAAGGGCGACGGTAAGGGTAGCGCCGGAGCCCTTAAGCCCCAGGATGAAGCCGTGCAGCGTATGGGCAAGGCCCGCCGTAAACAGCAGCGCTGCCGATTCGCCGAGTATGCGCCCTATGGCGAGTATGCAGCCGGTAATAACGCCGTCCGTACAGCCGGGAAGCACCACCGTGCGTATAACGCGCCATTTGCCGGCGCCCAAGCCGAATGCGCCCTCGCGGTAGCTTTGCGGAACCGTTTTAAGGCTCTCCTGAGTGGTACGCATCACGGTGGGCAGGTTCATTATCACCAGGGTAAGGGCTCCTGCCATAAGGGAGGTCCCCATTTTGCAGAACCGGCAGAAAAAGAGCATTCCCACTAAACCGTATATTATCGAAGGTATTCCCGACAGCGTCTCCGCGGCATACTCTATGGCGTTTACCACCCGCTTGTTTGAGGCATACTCGGTAAGGTATATCGCCGCCCCTACCCCCAGAGGCATCACGATGAATATGGTAGCTATCACGATATACAGGGTATTCATCAGATCGGGCAGTATGCCTATGCTGTCCGCAAGATAGCTTGGGGAGGTGGAGAGCAGCTTCCATGTTATGTTGGGCAGCCCCCTGCACAGCACATAGCCTATCAGAAACAGCACAAGCAGGCAGGTGAGCCCGGCGGAGAGCCACATCAGGCACTTCATAAGGCCGGTATATGCGCGGCGCTTGGCCGATACGTTTTTTCCTTCCATGGCCTAACCTTCCTTTTCCTTTTTGAGAAAGAAATTGAGCGCGGCGTTTATCAGCATAATGAACAGGAATAACACCAGCGCTATGGAGAACAGCGCCTGCTGCTGCAGGCCGCTGGAGTAAGACATTTCACTCGCAACGGCTGTGGTCAGGAACCTCACGCTCTGGAAGAGCGAGGGCATGTTCGGCACGTTGCCCGAAACCATCATTACAGCCATCGCTTCGCCTATGGCCCTGCCGACGCCCAACACCACCGCGGCCGCTATGCCGCTTTTTGCAGCGGGCACGGACACCCGAAAATACGTCTCCACGGGCGTTGCGCCGAGGGCGAGGGAGGCGTCCTCGTATTCCTTAGGCACGGCCTCCAGCGCGGTTACGGAAACCTTTATTATGGACGGCAGTATCATAATGGAAAGCACTATGATAGCGGCAAGCAGGCTGGAGCCGTCAGGCACGTTGAAAAGCCCGCGTATGCCCGGCACGAGCACGAGCATACCCACGAGGCCGAAAACTACAGAGGGGATCCCCGCCAGCATGCTCACCGCCGACTGCATGACGGCCTTCACCGAGGGGCGCGCCATCTTTGCAAGGTATACCGCCGTAAAGAACCCCACAGGCACTCCGAGCAATATTGCTCCGGCGGTGCCATACACGCTGGTGAGTATGAAGGGCAGTATGCCAAAGGAGGGGGCAGCGGCCGTAGAAGCCCAGGTCTTGTTGAAGAGGAACGGGACGAGGCCGATCTCGCGTATTGCCGGTATGCCGGATATGACAAGGTATACCGTGATGAGCAGCACGCAGCCCACCGTTATAAGGCCGAGCAGGAGGAATATGCCGTGCATCACCGCTTCGAGCAGCTTCCTGAATTTTTTGCTTTTCTTCATAATTGCGTATCCCCTCTCAAGGCTTAGGGGCAGCCGCTGCCGGCTGCCCTGTATCCGTCCGTTTGTCTATCAATTTACCGGCACAGCGCCCGCTGCGGAGATGATCTCTGCGGCCTCGGCGGAGGTAGCGTAGCCGAAGAATTTCTTTGCCGTTTCGGAAAGCTCAACGCCATCCTTGGTCACCAGCACGAAGGGACGCTGGATAACATAGCTGCCGTCCTTAACGGTCTCCTCGGTGGGGGCAACGCCGCCGACCGTCAGCGCCTTTACGTCATCCTTCAGAGCAGCCAAGGAAGCGTAGCCGATAGCGTCGGGGTTCTGGGAAACGGTGGTGATGACGTCGCCGGTGGAGGTAAGCTCCTGACGGTACCTGCAGGCTTCCTTGGTGCCGGTGATGGACTCGAAGCCGTCGCGGGTGCCGCTGCCTGCCTCGCGGCCTATGAGCACGATCTCGGCGTCATTGCCGCCCACGTCCTTCCAGTTGGTGATCTCGCCCTTGTATATAGAAGCGATCTGCTCTACCGAGAGGTCGGATACGGGGTTGTTGGGATTTACGATAACGGCGATGCCGTCAAGGGCAAGCACTGTCCCGGTGAGGCCGGAGGCCTTTTCCTCGTCCTTAAGGTTGCGGCTGGAGAGGCCGATATCGCAGGTCCCCTCGGACACGGCCTTGATTCCGGAGCCGGAGCCGGTGGGGTTGTAGGTATATGATGCGCCGGGGTTGCTGTTGGTGAAGGACTCGCCAAGGGAGCCTATGACCTTCTCCATGGAGGTGGAGCCGTCCAGCGACGCGTTGCCCGCATCTGCGGAGGCCTCGGGCGCTTTGGCGGAGCAGCCGGCAAAAAGTGCGGCGGCACAGGCCGCTGCGAGTACGATGCTTATGACCTTCTTCATTTTCTTTGATTCCTTTCTTTTTTCCTTTACGGTTATCATGTTACATTTGCCGTGTAAAATGAAAAAGAACCGTTATGTAAAACCCGTGTAAAATGGCAGGGTGGGGGATAAACGCGGTCATTCCGCCATTTTCCATCGAATGTTGCGGGTTTGTTTACAGTATGTTAATGCTATTTCCAAAGCATCGTGCTATAATTGCAAGCGTGGAATGACACGAGCGGAGGTTTTAACGATGAAATACAAGAGAGCTATTTCTATTATAATGGCGGCGCTTTGCCTGCTCACCATGTCGGGCGCGCTTGCCTATAAGATAGGAGAGGCGAGGGCGGCGATAGGCGCCGACCTAAACTCCGAGCAGATAGCGGCGGTATACCGCGATTTCGGCATTGAGCGCGGCGCTGTACCCGAGATAACCGTCACCAACGAAAACGAGAGGAAGTACCTCGAGGGACTGGTGGACGATAAAAAGATAGGCCGTAAGGCCATATCCTGCGTGTATATCACTATACTGGATGCAGGCTCCGGGCTGAATGTATCCACCAAGAACATCAACTGGTGTACCGAGCAGATGTATAAGAACGCCCTGACTACCGCCGGCATAACCGATGCGGACGTGAAGGTGACGGCCCCTTTTGAGGTATCCGGCACCGCGGCACTCACCGGCATTTACAAGGCTTATGAGGATATAACCGGCAATTCGCTTTCCAGCCTCGCAAAGATGGTGGGGGCGGAGGAGCTTATAGTTACCGGCCAGCTTGCAGAGTATATAGGCAGCGACGACGCCACCGCGCTCATAAATGAGCTTAAGGGCATACTGGATATTACCGAAACCATGTCCGACGCGGACGTGAAGAAGGAGATAAAAAAGCTCGCGGATCAGTACAACGTGCAGGTGACGGACGGGCAGATAGAGCAGCTTCTGAAGCTGTGCCGCCAGCTTGAAAAGCTGGACGCCAACCAGCTCAAGGAAAAGCTGGTATCCATTACCAATACCGTGGAAAAGGCCATGACCGCCAAGGATAAGGCGGCAAAGGCCGTAGAGACCATCACGGAAAAGGTGACGGGATTCTTCGGAAGCGTCGGCAAGTTCTTCTCGGGCCTGTTCAATAAGTAAAATTTGAAGGCACAGCAAAGGCGCGTACCCTGCAGTACGCGCCTTTTAGCATATCTTTTATTTCTTTAATTCCTGAGCCCCGGGCCGGGATCCCCAAGCCGCCAGTGCCTCCTGCAAAGGCCGATGTATTTATCGTTTGCGCCGAGGACCACCTGCTCGCCCACCTTGGTTATGCCGCCCCTGCCGTCGAGGCGCGCGTTGCATATAGCCTTGCGCCCGCACCAGCATATAGTCTTTATCTCCTCGATGGTGTCGGCCCAAGCCATGAGCCAATGGCTGCCCTCGAAGAAGTTGCCCTGAAAGTCTGTGCGGAGGCCATAGCATATCACCGGCACATCGTAATCATCGACTATATCGGTCAGCAGCTTTACCTCGTCCTTTGAGAGGAACTGCGCCTCGTCCACGATTATGCAGTCGTAGTCGCCGCGCCCTATTGCGGCCATGTCCATCTCGTGAAACAGCATACAGTCGGAAGAGAGGCCGCAGCGGGACTTTACCGTGCGAACGCCGTCCCGCACGTCTATGGCGGGCTTGACAAGGAGGGCATGCTGCCCCCGCTCGCCGTAGTTGTATTTTACCATGAGGGCGTTGGCGGTCTTACTTGAGCTCATCGCCCCGTAGCGGAAATAGAGCTTTGCCATGGACTTACCTCAGACCCTTATCGTATGGGATGCCCTCCGCCTTAGGTGCTCTGGATTTCTTGGAGGTGAAGGCCAGTACCACAAGGGAGATGATATAAGGAAGCATATTGTATATGCCGCTGGGTATGTTCAGGTTCTTGAGGAATGCGAAGCCGAAGTATACGTTTGACAGCGCCCTGAAAAAGCCGAACAGCAAAGCCGCAAGAGCTATCTTGGTGGGCTTCCACTGGCCGAATATCATAACGGCAAGGGAGAGGAAGCCGAAGCCCGCAACGCCGTATTCGAACTTCCATTCGCTTACGCCGCAGGTGATATATACTATGCCGCCGAGTCCGCCCAGAAGGCCGGAAATAAGCACGCCGGCCCAGCGCATCTTGAACACATTTATGCCCACGCTGTCGGCTGCCTGAGGATGCTCGCCGCAGGCCATGAGCCTGAGGCCGAACTTGGTCTTGTATAGGGTGATGTAGGAGAGTATAAGCGCTATCACCGCCACAAGCATGAACCAGTTGAACTCAAAGGAGCCTATGCTTACGAGGAAGGCCTTCTTTGCGCTGACGTACTGTATGGTGGAGGATACGTCGTCGGGATTGGCCGCGGTGTTTATGGCCTTGACGATAACGGTGGCCGCCGCGGTGCCGAGTATGTTCATGGCCGTGCCGACGATGGTCTGGTCGGCATTGCAGTGAATTGCGGATATGGCCAGCAAACAGGAGTAGAGCATACCCGCGATGATGCTGGTAAGTATTACCAGAAGCACTATTATGACAGCAGGGGTGCCGTCGGGAAGGTAGCGCATCATCAGCGCGCCGCCCAAAGCGCCCATTACCATTATGCCCTCAAGGCCGAGGTTGATAACGCCGGAATGCTCTGAGAAGCAGCCGCCGAGGGCCACAAGAAGCAGAACAGAAGCGAACAGCAGTGTGTATTGGATCAGCAGTACCATTATTCGTCGCCCCCTTTCTCGGTATTTGCATTGAGTGCCGCCTGCTTCTCCAGACGGGCCTTTTTCTCCTCGCTCCTTGCTATGCCGCGGTTCATCACCGTTTTAAAGAACAGCACGAAGCTGCAAAGGTAGATGATTATTGCGGAGATAAGGTCGGATATCTGGGAGCAGTACATGGACTTATCCACGTATGCGCCGCCGGCGGTTATGTGCTGAATGAAGAAGGAGGAGAATATGGAGCCTATGGGGTTGAGCCCGCCGAGGAACGCCGCCGCTATGCCGTTGAAGCCCATGCCGGGGACGGAGGAGGTGGAGCACTGCCACTGCTCATAGCCGGTTAGGTAAAGCATAGCCGCGCCCAGCCCCGCCAGCGCACCTGAGATGCCGAGGGAGAGGATTATGTTGCGCTTTTCCGCCATGCCGCAGTACTTGGCCGCGTTCTTGTTGTAGCCGGTAGCGCGAAGCTCATAGCCGAAGCGGGTCTTTTCCAATACTATAAGCACCACTATGGCGATGAATATGGCGAGGGGGATAGCGAGGCCCACATACTGGTTATTGTTGAAAAGTTTGCCCAGGCCCAGGGAGGGCAGCACCGCGTTGGGGTTGGTGGTGTTAAGCACCATGGTATACGGGCTGGTCTCTTCCTTTACCTTCGTGAGCAGCATATTCGTGAGGTATAGGGTTATCCAGTTGAGCATTATTCCGGATATGACCTCGTTTACGTTGCGGTAGGACTTCAATACGCCGCTTATGCAGCCGAGCAGCGCGCCCGCCAGCATTGCGAATACCATGCAGGGGAGCCAGCCCCAGCCCAGGCCCAGCGCCGTGTAAAGCGCCAGAGCCGTGCCGGCGCAGTACTGACCGGCGGCGCCTATATTGAACAGGCCCACCTTATAGGAGAACAGTATGGACAGGGAGCAGAGGAGCAGGGGAGCCGTCTTTACCAGCGTATTGCCCATGTACTTTAGCTGCGCCTGGGGCCTGTTATAGGTCATAAAGTTCTTTACTATGGTAACTATGGCGTTGCCTGCGCCGGTGGGGTTGATGAACAGCAGCACGATATAGCCTATGAACAGCCCCAGCACTATGCATACGAGGGACGCTATAAGCGACTGCACGCCGTCGTTTTTCAGCAGATTCTTTTTCATGCTTTCACCTCGTCTCTCTTTGCGCCCGCCATGTAGAGGCCAAGCTCCTCCTGAGTGGTAGCTTTCGGGTCGAGCTCGCCGACTATCTCGCCCTCGTACATTACGAGTATGCGGTCCGGAACGTCCATTACCTCATCAAGCTCAAGGGATACCAGCAGCACCGCCTTTCCGGCATCGCGCTGGGCCACGAGCTGCTTATGTATATACTCTATCGCGCCCACGTCCAGGCCGCGGGTGGGCTGGACGGCTACCAGCAGCTCGGGCTTTTTGTCTATCTCGCGGGCGACTATGGCCTTTTGCTGATTGCCGCCGGACATGCTCCGGGCGATGGTGACGGGGCCCTGGCCGGAACGGATATCGTACTGGCCGATGAGCTTTTCCGCGTAAGCGCGTATGTTGTTCCTGCGGAGGAAGCCCGCATTGTCGGTAAATTCCGGCTCAAAGTAGCGCTGGAGCACGAGGTTGTCCTCGAGGGTGTAATCCAATACCAAGCCGTGCTTGTGGCGATCCTCGGGTATGTGGCTCATGCCCATTATGCTGCGCTGACGTATGGGAGCGTTGGTTATATCCTTGCCGGAAAGCATTATCCTGCCGGATACGGCGGGGTCGAGGCCGGTAAGGGCATGAACGAATTCGGTCTGCCCGTTTCCGTCAATGCCCGCTATGCAGACTATCTCGCCTGCGCGCACCTTTAATGAAACGTTCTTTACTGCGTTGTTTTTGTGTACCTTTGAGGCTACGGTCAAATCTTCTACGGAGAGAATAACGTCGCCGGGCTTGGCTTGGGCCTTTTCCACGTGAAAATTAACGTTGCGGCCCACCATCATGGCGGAAAGCTCCTCCATGGTGGTGTTGGCGGTTTCCACGGTGCCTATATACTTGCCCTTGCGAAGGACGGTGCAGCGATCCGCCACCGCCATTATTTCATTGAGCTTATGGGATATGAAGAGTATGCTCTTGCCCTCGGCGGCAAGGTTTTTGATGATCTGCATCAGTTCGTCTATTTCCTGAGGCGTAAGCACGGCGGTAGGCTCGTCAAATATAAGTATTTCATTGTCGCGGTACAGCATCTTGAGTATCTCTGTGCGCTGCTGCATGCCTACGGTGATATCCTCTATGATAGCGTCAGGGTCAACGGCGAGTCCGTATTTCTCCGAAAGCTCCATGACCTTCCTTCGGGCGTCCTGCTTTTGCAGGAAGCCGTGGTCGTTGGGCTCGACGCCAAGTATGATGTTATCCAGAACAGAGAAGCATTCTACCAGCTTGAAGTGTTGATGCACCATGCCTATGCCGAGTGCGTTGGCGTCGTTGGGGTCCTTGATCTCAACCTTGCGGCCGTCCTTGTGTATCTCGCCCTCCTCAGGCTGATACAGCCCGAAAAGCACGCTCATAAGGGTCGATTTGCCTGCTCCGTTTTCTCCGAGCAGGGCGTGTATCTCGCCCTTTCTGAGCTGAAGCGTGATGTTGTCATTGGCGATTATGCCAGGAAACTTCTTGGTTATATTCAGCATTTCTATCGCATACTGATTTTCCAAGCCACTGTCCCTCCTTCCGTTTTTATGGCCCGGGCGCTACTTGTTTCACGGGGACGGAAACCATATAAATATAAATAAAGTTTACTATATTTACATGCATAAAGCAAAGAAAAATTAGCGCTTTAGACAATTTATGTATATACATAAAAAGAGGGCCGCCGAAGCGGCCCCCTTATTAGGGTCAAAGCAGATTACTTTATAGCGCCCTGATCGTCAACGGCGATGACGGTGGCGAAATCAGCGGCAGCCTTGGTGGTATCGTTGGAAACGGTGATCTTGCCGGCGAACATATCGGCTACCAGAGCCTTATAATCGTCAACGGTGAACTTGCCGTCCTCAAACTGAGTGGAGCCCATGGGGATCTGGACGTAGTTGTCCTCGGGGTTGTCGGATACGAGACCCAGAGTGTCGATCTTGCCGCCGTAGTTTGCGAAATTGCCCGCAACTACTTCGCCCAGCATGGTCTTTACGGTGGGGGCGAGGCCCTTCATGGCGGAGGTAACGGTCATGCCCTCGCCATAAGCGCCGTCGATGATGGCAGCCTGGTCAACGTCAACGCCGATGACCTTGCCGCCTACCTTGGCAGCAGCCTCAGCAGCAGAGGTGAAGATACCGCCGCCGCAGGCAAAGACGACCTCGGTGCCGTTGGCATACCAGGTGTCCATAACGGCAGTGATGTCGGCGTCGCCGAAGAACTGGCCGCCGTAAACGTAATTCAGCTTGACGTCGGTGAGGCCCATGGCGGCAGCAGCGGCGTCAACACCCTGTACGAAGCCATAGCCATAGCGAACCACGGCGGGAACGGCCATGCCGCCCAGGAAGCCCAGGTTCTTATAGCCCAGCTTTACGGCAGCGTAACCGGCCATATAGCCGCAGAGCTCTTCCTGATATACCGCGCAATACAGATTGGCGGGGAGCTGATAATCGTCGCCCAGATCGCTGGCGCTTACGTCCAGAGCGATGAAGGTAACGTCGGTGTAGGTGCCTGCGGTCTCCTTGATGGCGCCGGCAAAGGCATAGCCGGGCATTACGACTACGTTGTAGCCCTCGTCGATAGAGGACTCGATCATGGCGATACGCTCCGCATCGGAGTCGCCGGCGGGCTTGAAGTAGTTGAAGTCGATGCCGTTAGCCTCGCAGAAAGCCTTGCAGGCCTCGTAGGTGGTCTGGTTGAAGGACTGGTCGGTGATATCGCCGTAGTCGGTGATCATAGCGACCTTGTACTCGGAAGCGGTCCCAGCGGGAGCTTCAGTCTCAGTGGTGCCTTCGGTTGCGGGAGTCCCCTCGGTAGGGGCGGGCTCCTCGGTAGCGGGCTGAGAGCAGGCTACCATAGACAGAGCGAACATGGCTACCATAAGAATAGCGATGAGCTTCTTCATGTATAAGTTTCCTCCTTAAAATTATGCAGCTTGATTTTGTTTGCCGCACTGATAATAACATTATAACAAATGCATTGTGTTATTTCAAATATAATTCAGCCATCTTAATGTGAAATAGAGACGTCGGATTTTAAAAAATCCGGCGTGCCGCAGGCTTTTTTCCTGTTTTTTATATTTTTGCCCCGGTTTGGAGCAAATAATATTTGGAGTTGCCGTTAATTGATGATACAATATTGCAAGGAATAATGAGGTATAGCCATGTACGGATACATCCGGCCGAATCAGGATGAGCTAAAAATAAGAGAATACAACGAATACAGGGCGTATTACTGCGGGCTGTGCAAATGCCTCGGCGCGGAGTACGGCGAAATAGCGCGCAACGCCCTCAGCTATGACTGCACCTTTATCGCCCTCCTGCTTTCCGGCATCGCCGGAACCGACGATGTGCATAAGTGCCGCTGCATATACAAGCCCTTGTCAAAGCCGCGCCTCGCCGCGGCCGCCGACGATATGCTCCGCTTTGCCGCAGATATGGACGTGCTGCTGGCGTATTATAAGCTGGACGACGACTGGCGGGACGACAAAAGCCCTGCGGCAGCCTTGGCAAAGGCCGCCTTCGGGAACGCCGTAAAAAAGGCGGCCGGCAGGCAGCCCGAGCTGGACCGCGCCATATCCTGCGGGCTCAGGGAGCTCGGCGAGCTTGAAGGAGCCAACTGCTCCGAGTTAGACGCGCCGGCTGACGCCTTTGCAAGAATGATGAAGGCCGTGGGCCTTTCCGCGCCTATCGAGGACCGGGGGAACAGGACGGCCCTCGCGCACACCCTGTACCACCTCGGCCGCTGGGTATATATAATAGACGCATGGGACGACAGGGAAAAGGACAAGAGAAAGGGCAGCTACAATCCCTTCGTAGCGTCGGGCGCGGGCAGGGACAGGGCGGAGTTCCTGCTGAACTGCTCGCTCAACGAGGCGATAAACGCCTATCAGCTTTTAAACATAGTTTCTCACGAGGGGCTGCTGGATAACATAATACTTGACGGCTGCCCCGCAAAAAACATAGAGGTTCTTGGAGGAAAAGATGAACAACCCCTATAAGGTGCTTGGAGTAAACGAGGGCGCTTCCCAGGAGGAGATAAGGGCCGCATACCTTAAGCTCGTAAAGAAGTACCACCCCGACAAGTATGCCGATTCCGACCTGAAGGAGCTTGCAAACGAAAAGCTGGTGGAGGTCAACGAGGCCTATGAGCTACTGACGAGGAAGAACGGCCAAAATTCCAGCTATGCCAACAGGAACGGCAGCGGCACCTATGACTCCTACGGCGGCGGCTATACCGGCTCCGGAAGCTCATATTCCGGCCCGAACGCCCAGGAATTTAACCGGGCGAGGGCCTTCATCAACCAAAACAACCTTCAGGCCGCCAAGGCGGTGCTGGACGCCATATCTACCCGCAACGCCGAATGGTACTATCTATACGGCATAATATACCTGCGCCAGGGCTGGTACGATAAGGCCCGGGAATACCTGACGATAGCCTATCAGCAGGAGCCCCACAACCCGGAGTACGCCGCGGCGTACAGCTCGATAAAAAACAGCGGCGGCGCCTATACCAGAAGCACCGGCGGCTACGGCACCTATAACTGCACTCCCTGCCCCCTCTGCGCCAGCATGCTCTGCTGCAGCTCGATGGGCGGAATGCCCTACATTTTCTGCTGCTGATATACATAAGAAAAACTTAATGATATTTGCGCCGATTTGGATTTTATTCTTCCGCGGCTCTGGCGATACTAATGTCAGGAATACGATGGAGGGATAAGGAAAATGAGGTTCAGAGGATTAAAGCTGCTGCTGCTTGGCGTTACCGCCGCGGCAGCTTTGTTTTTGCTTTTCGGCGCGGTCAGGATCCTCGGCATGGACAGGTGGGTGGATTTCGACGTGTACAGGATAACGGGCTGCGACAGGACCTCGGTGATATACGACGGGCAGGGTAGCGCTGTGACCCGTCTGCACGGGGCTCAGGACAGGACGTGGGTAAGCATAGGCGAGCTGAGCCCAGGCACTGTGTATGCTTTTATCTCCGCCGAGGACGCCCGGTTCTTTGAACACGAGGGGGTGGATATGATACGCATAGCAGGCGCAGTCGTTGCGGATATAAAGGCCGGAAGCTATGTTCAGGGGGCCTCCACCATAAGTCAGCAGCTCATAAAGCTGAGCCACCTCACCTCCGAAAAGACCATATCCAGAAAGGCGGAGGAGGCGGCCCTCGCCTATGAGATGGAGCGGCAGTACAGCAAGGAGGATATACTTGAAATGTACCTCAATTACGTCTACTTCGGCGGCGGCTATTACGGCATCGAGGCGGCGGCGGAGGGCTATTTCGGGGTACACGCCTCCGACCTTACACTGGATCAAAGCGCCATGCTGGCAGGGATACTAAAATCCCCATCGGGCTACGCACCCCATATAAACTATGCGGCTTCAATAAACAGGCGCAACAATATACTCAGGCTCATGCGGGATTACGGCTATATAACCGACGATGAGAAAAAGCAGGCCGCCGCCAAGCGCCCAACGATACTGTACGATAGGCAGGAGGAGTACAGCGGCTACTATACGGATGCCGTCACAAAGAGCGCGGCCGCGCTCATGGGCATAACCGTGGACGAGCTTATACGGGGCGGGTACGGCATTTATTCCGCCATGGACGGCGATATACAGCATTACTGCGAGGATATGTTTAAAAACAGCGAGCTTTTTCCGGCGGAGGATTCGGAGGCCGCGATAGCGGTGCTGGAGCCCTCCGCGGGCGCGGTAGTGGCCATGGTGGGAGGGCGCAGCTATACGGGGGGCATATCCTTCAACCGGGCGACCGATATACGGCGGCAGCCCGGCTCCGTGATAAAGCCCGTGATAGCATACGCGCCGGCCTTTGAATACCTAAACTACACCGCGGCGGATATGATTCTGGACGAGGAGACGACATTTCACGATTATACTCCGTCAAATTACGGGAATAAGTATTACGGCTGGGTGACCGTGCGGGAGGCCGTCACCAAGTCCTTAAACGTGCCCGCGGTAAAGACGCTTTCGGCGGTAGGGGTGGACAGGGCGAAGGATTTCGCAAAAAGGTGTGGCATAGAGTTTGACCATAAGGACGACAGCCTTGCCCTCGCCCTGGGCGGCTTTACCTATGGCGTGTCCCCTTTACAGATCGCAGGGGCATATTCCTGTTTTGCCTCAGGCGGTATATACAATACCCCAACGTTGATAAAGAAGATAACCGACAGGAACGGCCTGACGGTATATGAATACAGGCAGGACAACCGGAGAGTAATGAGCGAGGCAAACGCCTATATTCTTACCAGTATGCTAAAAAGCGTTGTGACCGAGGGCACGGGCCACAGGCTCAATACGCTCGATATACCCATAGCGGGAAAGACGGGCACCGTCGGCCTGTCTAACGGCAACAGGGATGCGTGGATGGCGGGATACACGCCCGAATATACCGCCGTCGTATGGCAGGGGTACGACAGCGACAGGCTGGGGCTGCTGCCCTCCTCCGCCACGGGCGGCACTTATCCCGCGCTGATGCTGTATGAGCTCTTTAACCACATCTACCCAGACGGCAGGAGCGGGGATTTTGAAATGCCGGAAAGCGTGAAGCGGTGCTCCATAGACGCAAGGACGCTTAAAAAGCAGCACAAGGCAGTCCTTGCCAACGCCATGACGCCGCAAAGCAGCCGAATTACCGAATACTTTACGGAAGAAACGGCGCCGGAGGACATATCGGGCTACTGGACAGTGCCGGGCGCGGCGCAGAACCTTGCGGCGGTGCGAAGGGAGGGGGGCATTGCGGTATCCTTCGACTGCCCCGACGATTTCGGGATGTATACCCTGTGGCGCGGCGAGGCGGGCAAGGCGGAAAAGCCGCTCATTACCCGAAGCGGGCGCGAGGGCCATATAGAGTACATAGACGCCGCGGCAAAGGCGGGGAAGGGTTACAGGTACAGGGTGACGGTAAAGCACGAGGAGCTGCGCATAGGCGGCGCTCCGGTAGAGGGGCTGGCCACGAGATACGCATTCGTACCGGCCGGGTTTAGCGCAGGCGGCCTATACGCAAATGAATAAGATGTGCGTAAACAGCGGACATTATGCAGCAGATGTATTGACTATTGCCGCAATTCGGATAAAATATATCATATAATATCATTGAAAGTGACGGCAACATATATGGATCTTAGAAAAATCGCCGAGGAAATGCAGCCCCGCTCCATGGCGGCGCGGGATTGGGTCTTTCAGGTGATACGCACAGCCATAGTGCGCGGCGAGCTGCCCGGAGAGATGCCCCTGAGGCAGGACGAGATTTCCGCCGCCTTAAGCGTCAGCCACATACCGGTGCGGGAGGCCTTCCGCCAGCTTGAGGCACAGGGGCTAGTCAGGATATATCCCAACAGGGGAGCGGTGGTGACAAAGCTCTCCGCCAAAGAGCTTAGCGACGTAATGGATACACGCATACTGCTGGAGGTGGGCGCGCTCCGCTCTGCCCTTCCGCATATAACAAAAGATGATCTTGCGCGGGCAAGGGAGCTTTTGGAGCTTTTCTCCAACGAGAAGGATCCCATAAAGGGCGCGGAGCTTAACCTTAAGCTGCATTTTTCGCTGTATGACCCCTGCGATAACCAGACCCTGCTTGCCCTCATAGATCAGATGCACGCCAACGTGGATAGGTATGTGACCCCGTTTTTCGGGAAAGAAGAGGTATCGGCAGAACTGTATACCGTTGATGAGCACAGCCAGATAATTTCCGCCTGCGAAAGCAAGGATACCGAGCTCGCTACGGCGATACTCAGGACGCATTTGCAGCGCACAAAGAATCTGCTGCTTAAATCCCCGCTGCTAACCTGATCTAAACTCAAAACTGCGCCAGGAGCCGCAGATTCGCGGCTCTTTTTGTATTTTTGCGGCGAAATCCATCATTGTTGATAAACAGGACACAGATACGACGCGATTCTGTGCTATAATCATACCATCAGTTGACAAGGACACACAAGGTTTTAGAAGCCAAACAGCACGGCATAACTGTGTCGTCCTCATTTGAAATACAACCAGTATTTCTGCACTCGTCCTCCTTGTTCTGCCATACTCTTTGGCTTCTAAAACTCAAAGACCCCAAAGAGCTTGTTTTGAGGGCGATCCAAGGCCGAGGAGCGCAGTACTACTGGATGTAATACAAGCGACGAGAACGCAGGAGCGTACCAAAACAAGCCTTTAGGGCTTGTGTGCTCTTGTCAACTGATGGTACTGATATAAAATGCACTGGAGGCGATAGCGTGCGGTCCGACGTATATTCACTGCTGGTATCCGGTATGAGATACTTCTTTGTCGCTGCCATAGTTTATATATTATTCAGGATAGTGTACCACTCCGTATGCGAATACAACGAGCTGCGCCGGGTAAAGAGCTGGCTGGAAAAGGGCTATGCAAGGCATATCGAATTCCTTCCGCCCTTTGACACCAACGAGGACGGCTTCATACTCGCAAAGAGCAATATAATAGGCCGGGGCAGGAAATGCGATATATGCATCGACGACGGCTCGGTGCGCCGCAAGCACGCCAAAATATACGAAAAGGGCGGCTTCGTGTACATCAGACGCTATGGAAGGGCCCATATACTCATAAACGGCGAGCCCATGGAGCACAGGACGGAGGAGCTGGCGGAGGGCGATCTCGTGCAGCTTGGCGAGGTCAGGTTCTATTACAGGATGAAGCGTGTGCTGTGTGAGGAGGCGGGAAATGAACAGGGTTAGACAGCTAAGCGCAGCGGGGCTTCTCGGCATAGTTATGATGTTCGAGCTTGCGGCCTTTGCGCTGCTCTCCTTAAGGGACGAGAGCTTTGACTACAAGGCGCTGATATTTGCAGGCGGCCTTATCGTGGTGCTGCTGTTGCAGTATATAATCATACTGTGGATATCCAAATACGCCGACAGGTTCATACTCGTCATAGCCAATCTCCTTGCGGGCATAGGCATGATAGTGCAGTACAGGCTCTCATATGAGGTGGCCTTCAAGCAGTTAGTATGGTTCGGCATAGGCATAGTCGCCATGATAGTCTGCGCGCTGCTCATGCGGGCGCCGAAGTTCTTCAAGACCATGGATATCCCGCTCATGGCGCTAAGCATCGCCATGCTGGGGGTGCTGCTGGTTATAGGCACCGAAAACGGCGGCGCAAAAAACTGGATAAAGCTGGGCGGCATAAGCGTCCAGCCCTCGGAATTCGTTAAGGTAGCGCTGGTGTTCGTCATGGCCAACCACTTTACAAAGGTGAAAAGGACCTGGGACTGGCTGCCGTCTGCAATATTTGCGATAATCGTGGCGGGGCTTCTGGTTGCGGAGCGCGACCTCGGCGCCGCGCTGCTGATATGCGGGACGTATCTTATAATGTTCTACACCGCGACCGGCAAGATAGGCACTACGCTGGTCGGCATTGGAGCCGGCGCTGCCGGCGCCGTCGCCAGCTATTATATGTTCGACCACGTAAAGGCCCGCGTCGCAATATGGCTTAACCCCTGGGCCACCTACTCCACCAGCGGCTACCAAATCGCCCAGGGCCTCATGGCGATAGCCTCTGGCGGGATGTGGGGCCTCGGCCTTACCAAGGGGCTTCCCAAGAGCATACCCGCATACAATACGGACTATATATTCGCGGTAATATGCGAGGAATTCGGCATAGTATTCGGGATAGCCGTTATTGCGCTTTATCTGGTGTTTATAATCCGGGGCGCGCTGATAGCGCTCAACGCCAGAAGCAGATACCTTATGCTCATAGCCTTTGGCTGCACGGTGCTGATAACCCTGCAAAGCTTTATAATAATAGCGGGCGTGATAAAGCTCATACCGCTGACCGGCATAACCATGCCCTTCGTAAGCTATGGCGGCAGCTCGATGATAGCCTGCATGATGCTGCTCGGCATACTCGAGGGCGTATCCATACAAAACGGGGAGATGCTTCAGGAAGCCATGTACGAGGCCGGCGAGGAAAACGCTTAAGGAAGATATTATATGAAAAAGGACAGCACAAGAAATCACATAAAGGCCATGCTGGCGCTGTTTTGCGTTATGTTCATAGTGCTGAGCGTCTACCTGGGCTACATAGTAAACGTATACGGCAACCGCTGGTTCGCAAGCCCGTATAATACAAGGGTCGCAAACAGGAAGGGGACCATCGCCGCCGGTATGCTGCTGGACAGGAACGGCGTAAGGCTCGCCTATACCAACAGCGAGGGCAAGCGCAAATACGTGGATGTAAAATCCCTGCGGCGCTCCATGAGCCACGTTATAGGCGACACATACGGTCAGACCTTCGGCGCGGAATCCATGTTCGCAAAGTACCTTTTAGGTTTTGACAGCCGATTGACCGATGAGTTCGAGCAGCTCATAGGCACCCAGCAGAAGGTGGGCTCAAGCGTGCTGCTCACCGTGGATTCGGAGCTTTGCGAGTACGCCTACAAGCTGATGGACGATTACTGGGGCGCGGTGGTGCTTATGAACTACAAGACAGGCGAAATACTTGCCTCCGTCAGCCAGCCCACGTTTGACCCCAAATATATGGAGGATTACCTGAACGGCGACAAGGAGCTTGCCGCCAGCGCAATGGTGAACCGTGTGACCATGGGGCGCTATACCCCGGGCTCCACATTCAAAATCGTCACAATGATAGCGGCGCTGCGCTATCTTCCCGGCATAGAGAGCCGCACCTTCAACTGCGACGGCGCGCTCGTGTTCGATAAAAAGACCGGCAAGTATCTTCCCAACATACACGTTGATGACAAGGAATTTGCTTCCGCCAGCGAAAGCATAAAGTACGACAGAAAACAGGAGGGGGCGGAGGACGTGGGCGCGGAGCCCGCCGCCAGCGAGCTTTACAGCATCGTCAGGGACTCCCACAGCGAATACCACGGCGAGATAGACATATATACCGCATTCGCAAAATCCTGCAACAACACCTTCGCAAAGCTGGCGATGGAGTTGGGGGCGGCGCGGCTCGCCACGGTCGCAAAGGAGCTGAGAATAGGCGACGAGTTCCTGTTCAACGATATGATGCTTTATTCAAGCTCATTTGAGAAGGGCAGCACGGATCTGGAGGTGGCATGGTCGGGCATAGGCCAGTATAAGGACATTATGACCCCAATGCAGACCTGCATGCTCACCGCGGCTATTGCAAACGGCGGCGTGATGATGGAGCCGCGGCTCTTGAGCAGGGTAGCGGACGGCAACAACAGGGTAAAATTAACAGCCGGGAGCAGGGTCTATAAGACAGTGCTCACGGCCGCAGAGTCTGAAATAATGCAAAAAGCCATGTTCGATACTGTAAATCACGGCACAGGCAGGAAGGCTGCGCTGGAGAGCTATCAGGTGGGCGGCAAGACGGGAAGCGCCGAGGTATCCTCAAACAAGAGCGTAAAGACCCACTCGTGGTTTACGGGCTTTATCGCGGACGACGAGCATCCCCTCGCCGTTGCGGTGATACTCGAGCAGGCCGGCGGCGGCGCAAGCGCGGCGGCGCCCCTCGCGGGGCAGCTCTTCAAAAAGGCTGTAAAGCTGGGCTATTGATTAGTTTGATCTGATTGAAGGTCATAATAGGCGAGCATGAGGTCTACCATCATGCCATAGCTCTTTACGCCGTTTTCCTGAAGGTTGAACTTAAGATAGCTGTCGTTGAGGCTGTCGAACGCCTCCTCTACCTCCCCTTCGTATCCTTCCCAGTATTGATTATATGCCGCAATATCCCGGATCACGGCGTCGCTGTAAGTCTCTCTCAGCGCCGCCGCTTTGTCCGGTGCGCTTTTATATAGGGCGTTGCCGCAGTTTATCAGCGCGAGCATCGCGCCGGAATATCTTATAGAAGGATCCTCCGAGCTCATGCAGGCGAGATAGGCTATGAAGTTAGCCTCGTCCTCGCGGGCAAAGCCTAAGGAATGGGCGTTTTCGTGGGCCGCGCTGGAAAGGAGCAAAAGCGAGGGCTGATGTGTGTTTACATTCGCCTCGGCGGTAAAGGGCATGAAAATACCGCATATCCCAGCCCATGACATCCCCTCGGAGGCTATGATGCCCTTTGCGGGGTATACTTTTCCCGAAAAAAGGCTGCAGCTTTCCCCGAGACTTTCGTATGCCTCCGGTATCTTGTCAAAGTAACTCCCGCAGTCCGCTATGTAAAATACGCCGCCTTTGTCCTCGGGAACGCTTCTCCTAAGCTCGTTTGCGTCTGCCGATAGCTTATGGCAAAGCTCCTGAAGCTCATCCTCCGGCCTCGCCTTTACCTCGAGCCCCGCAAGCTGGTAAAGCGTGGGACGGGAATAATTAAAGCCCCAAAGTATATAAAAAAGGTTCAGCATCACCCCAGCGAATACGGCGAGGGAAAGCAGGAAGGAAAGAAAAGCGGCGGGCGGCTTTTTCCTTCTTATTAGCATTGCGGCGTTTGCTATGATGGCTATGAGCACGCCCAATATGACGAAATACACGAAAAACTCCGCGACAGAAAAGCCGAACAGCGACATAAAGCCGCCCAGCGCTCTGCTTATATACGGGTATATGCCGCGGCTGTACAGCCTCTCTACTGTCAGCGGGTGCGCCGAGGCTAATGTGGGAAGCCACAGGCCCAAGGGTATGAGCAGCAGAAACGGCAGCTTGGTAAATATAGATCTCTTAATGCCCAGAGGGCGCTTTTCCTTGGTATCCATACCGAAAATTATAGCATCACTTCAGGTATTTCTCAACCAGCGCCCTTATCCATTCTTCATCCGGCGGCTCTGCGACGGTTATTATCCGCTCGCCGTCCTTATCCTCCGGGAAAAGGTATATGACGGCCCTGCGCTGCTTATCCCGGTATACGTGCGTATACAGCATAACGGTAGGGCGGTAGCCGGGGCAGCCGGCGATGATCGTACACTCGCCCCATGGCTGGCTAAGGGCCCTTTCCTGCGGGCCGTTTTTTATTATTGGGAGCGTTACCGCCGCAAGACCTGATGAGTCGGTCTTTGCAGATATATCCGCAGCGGGTATTATTATGTCTGCGTTTTTTACCGGCGCAAGGCTGTAAGCGTCCACTACTCGAACGCTTAGCCCGCCCCTATTCTGCATTTTTACGCTGCTCAAAAACAGCGCGGCAGCCCCTAAAAGGCCGAGAAGCACGGCAACTATTGGAAATATATCGCTTTTTTTATGCTTAATTATCAAATCAGCCACCCCGCAGCTTAAATTTATGCGCGTGTCCGGCGATTATGTGTTATAATCAAAATTGAGTTGTTGTATTCGTATGCAATTATATTTTTAAATACGGAGGTATTTCTTAATGAAGCGCTTTACCTGTGAGACCTTTAAAAAGGAAATGAGACTTCGGGTGGATTTCAACAATATGATGAGCGGCTTCGTCCAGGGCGGCATAACCCCTGAGGAGCTTGAGGCAAATGCGGCGGCGTATGAGGCGGCGGCAAGGGCCATGGACGAAAAGCGCGGCGGCATGAAATGGAGAGAGCTGCCTTTCAATCAGGATGAAATAGTTAAGGAAATAAACGCCAAGGCCAAGGATATTCGGGATAACTTCGACGATTTCGTAGTGCTGGGCATAGGGGGCAGCGCTCTCGGCCCCATAGCCGTACATCAGGCCCTGTGCCACCTCCGCTACAACGACCTGCCCAGGGAGAAGCGCGGTGGGCCGAGGCTTTTTGTAGAGGACAACGTGGATCCCGAAAGGATGGCTTCCCTTTTCGAGGTCATAGATGTTGAGCATACCATGTTCAACGTCATAACCAAGTCCGGCAGCACCTCCGAGACCATGGCCCAGCTATTGCTCGCCACGAGCGCACTCAGGGAAAAGCTGGGGGAGGACTGGACTAAGCACGTGGTAGCCACCACCGACCATAACAAGGGCAATCTCATAAAGATATCGCGGGAATTTGGCCTCGATACCTTCTATGTGCCGGACGGCGTAGGCGGAAGGTTCAGCGAGCTTTGCCCCGTGGGCCTCCTTGCCGCCGCGGTATGCGGCATAGATATAGAGGAGCTGCTTGCGGGCGCCGCCTATATGGATGAGCTGTGCAGCACGCACGATATATGGCATAATCCTGCCTACATGATGGCTGCCCTGCAAATGAAGGCGGTGGAAAAGGGGTGCAACATAAACGTCATGATGCCCTATGCCGATTCCCTTAAATATATGGCTGACTGGTTCGCGCAGCTCTGGGCGGAGTCCCTTGGCAAGGCAGTGCATACTGACGGCAGCGCCGCCCATACCGGTCAGACCCCCGTTAAGTCCCTCGGCGTCACGGATCAGCATTCCCAGGTGCAGCTCTATACCGAGGGCCCCTTCGATAAGGTCATAACCTTCATAGGGGTAGATAAGTACAGGAGCACCGTGGAGATACCCCATGCCTTTGACAGCATACCCGACGTGGCTTTTTTGAGCGGGCACACCTTCAACGAGCTTATCAAGTGCGAGCAGTTCGCAACGGAGTACGCAGTACAGAAGAGCGGGCATATAAACTGCACCGTGACGCTGCCCGAGGTGAACGCCTTTACCGTCGGCCAGCTTCTGTTCTTCTTCCAGCTTGAGACCGCCTTCGCGGGCGAGCTGTTAGGCATAAACACCTTCGACCAGCCCGGCGTTGAGGAGGGCAAGAACGCCACCTATGCGCTTCTCGGCAAGCACGGCTACGACGAAAAAAAGAAGGAGCTGGACGCCGCGCCCAAAAAGGAAGCGCGCTATATAATCTGACGTTTTTGTAAACAAAGCAGCGTCTATGCTGACTGCGCGCTGGTTTTAATGTAAAATTAGACGTGCGCGGTCTGCGACTGTTTGCCGCGGCTGAAAGGAGTGCGCTTAAGTGAAAAGGTTATTTCCGATAATGCTCGTGCTGATGCTGCTTCTATGCGGCTGCGGCAAGGAGGAGCCCTTACAGGCTTCACTCCCGCCCGAAGGCGAAAACGCCGATGAAGGCGCCGCCGAGGCTGCCGACGAAGGCGGGATAAAGCTCATGGGTATGATAATACAGGACGACGGCAGCATGAGCGGGTACATGATGATGCATGGCTTTTTGCGTACCGTGGAGAACCTCGGCTATCCCGCAAGGCTTTACAGGGTGAAGGGCGATGCGTCGGCCATGGTGCAAAAGGCCGCCGAGGACGGCTGCACCGGGCTTCTCATACCCGGAAGCTATACCGAGGCGGTAAAACGCGCCCATGACGCCGGATTGTATGTCGTATGCCCGTACGAGGCCTACAACGGGGACGAGGCAAACGTAAACGTGGTGGCAGACGGCTCTGAATATATTGAGGAGCTGGCCCGCGGCATAGCGGAGAGGCTGACCGAGCGCGGGCTGAAGTCGGGCAGGATACTTGTATATGGGAGCGATGCGGGCGGCTGCTTTGCGGCATTTGACGCCGCTGTAAAGGAATACTATCCTCAGTTTGAGGCCGTAAGCCTAAACAGGACCCCCGGCTTGGATGACGGCGGGGCAATAGACGAGCTTTCGGATTATTTTCTGAATAACCGGGATGTAAAGGGGCTTTACGCCTGCGATGCACAGTCTGTGCCTGTCGCGGTCAAGGCCCGCAGCAAGGCGATAGCCGCATTCAAGGAGATAGAGGCCGCCGAAAAGGCCGCAGAGAAGAAAACGAAGAGCAAAGAGGCGGAGGCAACGCCTGCGCCGGGGTCAGCGGCGGATCCTGCCGCGCCCACACCGAATCCGGCGCTGCTCAAGCAGATATCCATAACGGCCTTCGGCTGCGGCCTAAGCGATGAAAACCTGGCGCTGTTCAAGGATAACGACATATACGGCCTCTGCATAGAGCCGTATTACGACGCGGCGGCTACCGCTACCATGATGCTGGACAGGCTTATGCAGGGCGAGGACACCGCAAAAAAGGTAACGGTGAACCGCCCCATAGCGTACAGCGATACCATAGATAAATACAGGGCCATATATAGTGAAGTCAAGGAGCTGTTTGGCGTAGAGTAAATGTTGGATAAAGACCTGCTGAAAAAAATAGACTGGATAACCATACTTTTAGTGCTGGCCCTGTTTACCATAGGGCTTATAAGCATTGCCAGCATAATGGCCGACCCCTTTGACGGCACGGAGGCCAGTATAGCAGACTATCTGGATAAGCTGAATCTGTACTACGTCCAAAAGCAGATAGTAAACTTTATGATAGGCGTTGCCGCCATGCTTATCTTCATGGCGGTGGACTATAAGGTGTTCAGGTTCCTCATCAAATACGTCTATACAGCCAACCTGCTGCTGCTCGTCATAATATTCGCCGCAGGCAAGACCCGCGGTATAGCGGGCTGGTTCAAGCTGGATTTCATCGACAGGGCGCTTCAGCCCGGCGAGCTGTGCAAAATCAGCATAACCATAATGCTTTCAAAGTACGTCGGGGACTGCATGGACAAAGAGGGCAAGCTCAAGGGGCTGGGGTATATAATTAAGACCACCATGTATTGCGCCGTTCCCACGGTGCTTGTAATGCTTCAGCCCGACTTCGGCACGGCCTTCGTCTTTATCTGCATAATGGTATTCATATACTTTATCGGCAGGATATCCTGGGCGTACATACTCGCCGCGGCCGGCGGGCTGGTGGTATGTATGCCGCTGGCGTATTACTTCGTTTTGAGCAGCTCACAGCGGGAGCGCATTGACGTTTTCCTGAACCCGGAGTCCGATCTGCAAAATTCCGGCTACAACGTGGCGCAGTCTAAAATCGCCATAGGGTCGGGGCAGCTTATGGGAAAGGGCTTCTTCTCAGAGGGAACCTTAGCCCAGCTAAGGTTCGTTCCGGAGCGGCATACGGACTTTATCTTTGCGGGGATAGTGGAGGGCCTCGGCTTTGTGGGCGGCACTATAATAATTTGCCTGTTCTTTGCGCTGATATTCCGCTGGATATTCATTGCCATGCGTACCAAGGACTCCTTCGGCACATGCCTGATAGTCGGCGTGGCGGGAATGTTTACGGCCCACGTATTTGAGAATATCGGCATGACGATAGGCCTTATGCCGGTTACCGGCATACCGCTGCCCTTTATAAGCTACGGAGGCTCAAACCTGTTGACCAATCTCATCGGAGTGGGCATCGTGGAAAACGTATGGATGCGCCGCCAGAGCAAGAAGCGATGACGGACGGGCGTAATAAATAAATTTTCCTCCCTTTTCGCACATATAATCAAGTGTGCATAAAAGAGGAGGTTTTTTTATGGCTGCAAGGATAGATCATAAGGATTTTAAGTCATACGAATACGGCAGGGGAAGAAGCCGCAAGTATACCGTGCGGTATTTCAGCCGCCCGGAAAGACGCTGCAAGAGGCATGAGGAGCATAGCGCCGGGGCTTCCATGCTGGCGAAAATGGGGATATGCTTGCTTCTGTGCGGACTGACGCTGGGGGCAAAGGCCGTTTACAGCGACAGGGATATCGCCGAGACTACCGCGAGCCTTGCCGAAAGAGCAGAGGATATAGGCGGCGAATACCTGGGCAAGCTACGCTTTGTAGAGCTTCCCGGCATAATACAGGTATTCTCCCGCGATTCGCGGCTAAGCCTGAATATAAGCGGCGCAGTATATCAAAGCAGCGACGGCGGAACGCTTATGACGGTATCCAACGCGGCGGATAAGGCCGTGCAGTCTCCAGGCAGCGGCAAGATAAAGAATGTCGAAAAAGGCGCGGTGGAGCTTTGGACGGAGGGGGACATAATGATAAGCATGGACGGCTTCAGCGAGCTTTGGGTAGAGGAGGGGCAGCCGGTGAGCCGTGGGGATACCCTCGGCATCGGCGGCGACAGCCTGAGCATACGCGCATACAAGGGCGGGCGGCCCATGGAGGCGGATAAGCTGTTTGATATAGGCGCGGATATACCCGCATGATCCCCAGGATAAAATGCAGCCCGTTTTTTGTGCTGCTGTGTCTTTTCTGCGCCGCAAGCGGCAACATAGCGTCCTTTCTTATTTACATGCTTGCCGTGCTTTCGCACGAATGCGCTCATTGCGTCATGGCTGATATGCTGGGCTATGAGGTGCGCTCCGTAGAGCTTATGCCATACGGCTGCCGCGCGGAGATAATAGGCATAGTCAGCCCTTCGGACGAATTGCTCATAGCCCTTGCGGGGCCGGTATTCAGCCTTATCGCCTACATGAGCACAGAGGTGACGGGCCTCGAAGGGCTGAGGGAGCTTTCGGACGCCAATATGTACATCGCCATGGTTAATATGCTGCCGGTATACCCTTTAGATGGCGGCAGGGCCCTCGGCGCTGCGCTGGAGGCGGCGGATATAAAGCCCCCGCGCCGGGCAAGCACCATAATGAATATCGCTGTATCGGCGGCGCTTATATTTCTCGGCTGTATGGCCGAAAACCCTACTGTGATAATATTCGGCGTCTTTTTGCTGCTCTCGTTGAAGGGGATGGGGGAGAGCAGGGCTTCGAGCTACCTCAAAAGGGCGGGGGCCTTGGCCTCCTGCCGGCCCATGCGGGTAAGGCACATCGCTCTGAGCGAAAATGCCACTCTCTCGGAGGCCATATCCTATTCCGGCGGCGGGTATACCGTTATTACCGCCCTTGACGGGGATATGCGCGAGACCGGCAGGATAGACAGTGGCTGCCTGAACGAGCTTGCGGCCCTGTACGGCTGCGATAAAAAAATCAGGGAAGTGCTCCCCTTCATTGACCGCATGTGATGATAATGGTATTATATTACCATCAGTTGACAAGGACACACAAGGTTTTAGGAGCCAAACAGCACGGCATAACTGTGTCGTCCTCATTTGAAA
>CAKTYU010000010.1 GCA_934633985.1 uncultured Clostridia bacterium | reverse complement strand
AGCTCGTTACAACCACTTCGATACGCTTCCATGTATAAATATTCACTTTTGGGGACTAATCACATGATTTCGAGTCATGTCCGTTATGACCACTTCGATACCGCTCCGTGTTGGCAGCGCAAGATGCACAGGGAAGATTATACAGCATGGCGGGAGAAATTGCAAATGTTAGATGAAGCCGAGTTGTCAACTGACGGCAGCGCCGCGGTGCATCATGATTATCGTCAGTATGCTGTACAGCGCCATGAGGCAGCCGAAAAAAAGCATACACCTGCTGGTCGTGCGGAGCCGCTTTGAGTTGCGGCAGTACAAGCCGCCCGCTATGAATATCACCGCCGTCGCGATGCTGTAACCTACCGGCATTTTATACCCTCCCAAATAGACCTACTTACATATTTTAATGTATAATTCCTTCTTTAGCAAGTCGCAAGGCAGTATGCCCGTCCATATTGCGAAGGCGGCAAGGCCCTGGCCTATCAGCATCTCTATGCCCTCAACGGCGTCAAGGCCGAGGGCGCGTGCCGCCCTGAGAAGCTCGGTTTCGCGGGGCGTGTACACCATATCGCACACGAGGGAGGAGGGGCGCAGCTTTTGCAAAAAAGCGAGGCTCTTAAAGCCCTCGTAGCCGGACATGCCCAAGGGGGTGGCGTTTATGAGTATATCGCAATCCGCGATGTATTCCGGGAGCAGGGAAAGGGGAAGCCGGCCGGCCCCGGTCGCTGCGGCGACGTGGGTGGCGGCGGTATCATTGCGGGCGAAAAGGGTGACGCCGTTATGCCTTGCAAGTGAGAGGGCTGCGGAACGGGCCGCGCCGCCGCTGCCTATTATAAAGACGTTTTGCCCCATGGCGGCGTGCTTTGGGCGTATGGCGGAAAGCAGCCCCTCGCCGTCTGTGGAGTAGCCCGTATACCCGTGCCCCTCCAGCTTTGCGATATTTACGCTGCCCATGGCGGCTGCGTCCGGCGAAAGGGAGGCGAGGAAGGGTATTATATCCTGCTTATGGGGCATGGTGCAGGCAAAGCCGTCCAACCCCATGCACACGGCCTCTCCGGCGCGCCCCTTGGGGAGACGTATGAGGGAAAAGTCCGCGTCAACGCCATACCTTTCAAAGAGAAAGCCGTATATTGCGGGGGAGAGGCTGTGGCCCACCGGGTCGCCTATTAGAGCGTAATGCTTCATTTATTCCTGCCTTTTGAAATAAGTTGTTTTATGGTATTATACCATAAAAGAGACCGACGGAAGGGAAATAGGATATCTAAAATGAAGCTGCTTTTGCTGAACGGCCCCAACCTCAACCTCACGGGCAGGCGGGAGGTCAGTATATACGGGAGAACGACGCTTGCCGACATAGAAAAAAGGTGCGGCGAGATCGCCGCAGCCCACGGCGCGGAGCTGGAATGCTTCCAGAGCAACCACGAGGGGGCGCTCATAGATAAAATACAGCAGGCCATGGGGCAATGCGGCGGCATAGTGATGAACCCCGGCGCGCTGGCGCATTACTCTTACAGCCTGCGCGACGCCGTCGCCTGCTGCGAAATGCCTGTGATAGAGGTACACATGAGCGATATACGCGCAAGGGAGCCCTTCAGGGCGGTTTCCGTCACCGAGGAGGTGTGCGCGAAAAGCATAATCGGCCGCGGGGCGGAAGGATATTATGAGGCGCTGGAAATGCTGCTGAGCGGCGAATATTGACCGTCAGGCGGGGGCATACGCGCCGTTCCCTGTAAGGGAGGGGGCTTTTTCAACAGCTTAACGTGAAAAAGCGTAGCGCGGCAAAATTGATGTTGACAACGGCGCGGGAGTTGGTTATAATAATTTCTGTTGCAAAACTTAATATTGCGGCCATGGCGGAATAGGCAGACGCGTACGTTTGAGGGGCGTATGGGAGACCGTATGAGTTCAAGTCTCATTGGCCGCACCAATAAATAATCCGGATAGAAATTGTCCGGATTATTTGTTTTTTAGCGCAAGCCAATGTACTGCCCGCAGAACCGGGCAAAAATTTTTTTATCGCCGCGCCGGGGGATATTGAATTGACCGCCCAACGAGGGTATACTTTAAGCATAATAACAAGGAGGCTTTGACCATGCCACATATCGATATAACTATGTATCCGGGCCGCAGCGAGGAGCTGAAGGCCGAGCTTGCCAGGAACGTGAGGGATTGCGCCGCGGAGACCCTCAAAATGGACAAAAAGTATTTTTCCGTATCCATCGAGGAGGTGGAAAAGGACAGGTGGGAGGAGCACTTTAAAAAATACGAGGGCAGCCTTTACGAAAAACCGAATTATTGATCTGAGGCCACCTTCGGGTGGCTTTTGCATAAACTTTCAACCTTAAAATATTAGGTAAACGCCTAATTAAACCTAAACTTTACACTTAACAAGGTTATAAAGTGAGGATACAATGATATGCATGAAAGTTTGGGAAATATTCTGAAAAGGGGCGAAGGGCGATGCAGTTCGATCTTACCGACCGGAAAATCATATCAATATTGCAGAAGGACGGGCGCATAACCATGAAGCACCTTGGCGAGCTCATAAATATGAGCACGCCCTCTACGATAGACAGGGTACGCAGGCTGGAGGAGGCCGGCGTTATAAAGGGCTATGCGGCTGTGGTGGATTATATTGCGCTGGGCTACGATATGCATATTTATATATTTGTAGAGGTAAACCAGAACAAGCGTCCCGGGCTGCTGGAGTATATAGCCAAAAACAAGCTCATCGCAGGGGCCCACGGCGTGGCGGGCAGCAAGGATATGGTGCTGGACGTGTACTGCCGTACCAGCGAATTCAACAAGCTGGTGGACGAGCTTCGCTCCTTTGGCGAGACGGAATCCAACATGATAATGGAATTTATAAAGGAAGAACCCATAATCCCCGTGGAGAGCCTTTCCAAATGACGGAGGGGCCGGCCTGCGGGCATACCCTGCCCATGGGCGAATTTGCATAAAGAACCGCCGATGGTGCGGTGTAAAGGCGCAGCGACGTAAGGCTGCGCCATTTATTATGGTGACAAAACCAATAATATAATGTAGAATATAAAAACATAAGTACCCGTGCAGAGGTACTTCTCTAATTCAAATGCCATATCGGAGGAATCTGTATAAAATGAAGTGGACTGCGAAAATTCTGGTATTTGCCCTTTGTATTCTTTTGATGGCGCTCCCCGCCTTTGCCGGAGCGGACTTCGGCGATTTCAGCGGCGACAGCGATTACGGCGGAAGCTGGGATTCCGGCTCCGACTGGAGCTCGTCAAGCTGGGATTCGGATTACAGCTCCGGAAGCTACTCTGACGACGGCGACGTAAGCGTGGGCGATATCGGGATAGGCTTAGTTGTTATGGTGGTAATAGTGGTATTAAGCCTGATATTTGACGTCTCAGAGAAAAGGAAGAAGAAAAAGAAGTATGGCGCAGGCAGGCCACAGAGCGCACAGGGCAGGCCCCAGGGCGCACAGCGCACGCCTGATTCCCGCCTGCAGCCCCTTGGCGACCTTGCCGTGACCGACCCGAGCTTTGACGCCAACGCCATGCAGGAGAAGATAAGCAACCTGTACGTGCAGATGCAGAATTGCTGGACGGATAAGAACATAGAGTCCCTCAGACCGTACTTTACTGACGCCTTCTTTACCCAGATGGAAAGGCAGCTCAACGGCCTCAAGAGCAGGGGCCTCACCAACCATGTGGATCGCATAGCGGTGCTTGGCGTGAACCTCAGAGGGTTCTATAAGCAGGGCGGCGACGAGCATCTCATAGTCGAGCTTCGCACGAGGATAGTGGATTACACCGTGCAGGATTCCGACAAGAAGCTGGTCTCCGGCGACAGGAACCGTGAGAAGTTTATGACCTACGAATGGGATATGTGCCGCGCGGAGGGCTCCGTGACCACCAAGGCGGGCGCCATGCAGAGCGTATCCTGCCCGGGCTGCGGCGCGCCGCTCTCAATAAACACCACGGCAAAGTGCCCATATTGCGGCCGTGTGGTAACGCTTGACGAGCACGACTGGGCTCTGTGCGCGATAAAGGGAATATCGCAGACAACACGGTAAAAAGAACTGTATAGATGAAGGCGGCAGGATAGAGCATCATGGCTCCGTTCTGCCGCCTTTTTTGTTTGTTATTGTTTGTTATCGCAATTATCCCTGCATCATTTCCGTCAGCTTTTCCCTTATAAGCCCCATGAGCCTTTGGTTGTCGGGCATTTCCCGGAGGGCGGAGGGATCGCAGAGCACGGCCAGATCCTCGGAAAGATAGCCCTCCTCGAATATCTCTATACCGGCGCGGCCGAGATTTTCCGCAAAGCCTATGAGCGCGGCATTATCGTCCAGCTCGCCGCGCTTTTTCAGCGCGCCCGCCCATGCGGCGATGGTAGCAAGGGGGTTGGTGGAGACCTTTTCGCCCTTCAGGTGCCTTTGGTAGTGATCCACCACCGTGCCGTGGGCGGCCTCGTATTCAAAGCAGCCGTCGGGGGAGACAAGCACGCTGGTCATCATGGGGAGGGAGCCGGAGGCGGCGGCAATAAGGTCGCTCATCACGTCGCCGTCATAGTTCTTGCAGGCCCAAATGATGCCGCCCTCGGAGCGTATCACCTTTGCCGCGGCGTCGTCTATGAGGGCATAGCGGTAGCGCAGGCCCGCCCGCTCAAAGGCGGCGCCGTATTCCTCGTCAAAGACCTTTTGGAAGAGCAGCTTGAAGGTCTGGTCATAGTCCTTGGATATGGTATCCTTGGTGGAGAACCACACATCCTGCTTTACATCGAGGGCGTAGGAGAAGCAGCAGCGGGCGAAGGACAAAATGGAATCGTCCCTGTTGTGCATGGCCTGCAAAACGCCGGGGCCCTTGAAGTCGAATACCGTCTGGCGGCTAAGCTCATGGCCGCTTTCATCCGTGAACAGCAGCTCGGCTTTGCCGGGGCACTCTACTCTATACTCAACGGCCCTGTATATATCCCCGTAGGCGTGGCGGGCTATGGTTATGGGCTTTTTCCAGCAGGACACCACCGGCTTTACGTTTGAGATGAGTATGGGGGCGCGGAATACCGTGCCATCCAGCGCGGCGCGTATGGTGGCGTTGGGAGAGCGCCAGAGCTTTGTCAGGTGATACTCCTGCTGGCGCTGTAAATTCGGGGTTATGGTGGCGCACTTTACGCCCACCTTGAGCCGCCTTATAGCCTCTGCCGCCTCCAAGGTGACCTTATCCTCGGTGCTTTCCCGGTTCTGTATTGAAAGGTCGTAATACTCGGTGTTGAGCTCCACGAAGGGCTTTATCAGCTCCTCCTTTATCATTGCCCAGATTATGCGGGTCATCTCGTCGCCGTCCAGCTCGGCTATGGGGTTTGGCATACTTATCTTTTTCATGTTTTCACTCCCTGTTCTGCGCGGCATAGTGGTTCATCAGGCATCCGGTGAGCAGCAGCTCCCGCTCCTCAGCGGTGGTGTTTTTGAGGTAGAGCGCAATATCGCGGACACTTCCGCCGCTTACAAGCCTTGCGTCAAAGGCCTCGTCACCGTTCTCCACCCTTGAACGCACGTCGGGCAGGTATATGAAGTCCCCGACGGATACGTCCAAGCCGCCTTGCACGGTAAAGGGCAGTATGCCCCAGTTTACGCAGTTGGAGCGATAGCGCTTTGTGGCGAACTCCATGCAGATATTCGCGCAGCCCCCCAGCACGCGCTGGCAGGACGCGGCCTGCTCGCGGGCAGAGCCGTCGCCGGGCTTGTTGGCGTATATGACGGAGCCTATCTGGATATCCGCAAGGTCATCTTGCTTCAGGTCGAGGGCGGCAAACACGGGCTTCAATCCGTCGGGCAGTATGCCTTCTTCGCGCTGCTTTTCCAATTCCTGTACAGCCTTTGCCCTGCCCACATAGCCGGGGTCGCGGCGGGAGAGGGCGAAGGTGGCGAGCTTTAGCGGGTTGGAGCGATAAGATGAGGTCTCGCCGGAGGGTATCAGCTCGTCGGTGGTGGTCACGGGGTCTAACAGGACGCTTGCGACGCTGAGCAGCAGATTTTTGCCCAGCGGAGGTATGCGGGGCCACTCGGTTATGTTCGGGCCGAGCCTGAGCGGGGCGTCCTTTTTGGCCTTGCCGAAGCCAAAGTACACGCGATTGTCGTATGCGATGCGGTCAAAGCTGCGCTCATGCTGTGCGGGCTGGTCGTAGTCAATATCCGCCGCAGAGGTCAGCACGCCGCCGTTGGCGGCCGTGGCTGCTATGGAGCGGGCGTCCATGAGTATCACGCCGGAAAGCTGGCCGTCGGATGGCCTTGAACCCTCGCGGTTGGGGAAGTTGCGGGTGGTGTGGCGTATGGAGAGCGCATTGTTTGCGGGCACGTCTCCCGCGCCGAAGCAGGGGCCGCAGAAGCAGGGCTTGAACAGCGCGCCGGATTCGAGAAGCGACTGCTGTATGCCGGACTGTATAAGCTCGAGGTTTACCGGCACGGAGGGCGGGTATACCGACAGGGAGAAGTATCCGCTGCCTGCGCTGCGCCCCTTTAGTATGGCGGCGGCTTCAGCTATGTTGTCGTACATGCCGCCGGCGCAGCCCGCGATGACGCCCTGATCCACGGTGAGCCTGCCGTTCTTCACCTTGCCGGTAAGGCTGAGCTTTGCCTTGCCGCCAAGCTGCTCCTGGGCGCGGCGCTCCACCTCGCGCAGTATGTCGCCGGGGTTTGAAATAAGCTCGCGCAGCGTCACGGCCTCGGAGGGGTGGAAGGGCAGCGCCGCCATGGGCTCAACGGCGGAAAGGTCTATGGTTATCATGCCGTCATAGCAGGCGCCCTCGCCGGGGGAAAGCTTTTTGTATTCATCCGGCCTGCCGTGTATGGCAAGGTATTCCCTTACCGCCTCATCAGTCGCCCATATTGAGGAAAGACAGGCCGTTTCGGTGGTCATAACGTCTATGCCTATCCGGTAGTCCATGGGAAGGCTTGCCACGCCGGGGCCTGCAAATTCCAGCACCTTGTTCTTTACAAAGCCGTTTTTATATACTGCGCCGCAGAGGGCGATGGCCACGTCATGGGGGCCGACGCCGCGCCGTGGGGAGCCTGTGAGCCATACGAGTATCACCTCCGGCTCGGCTATATCGTAGGTGTTTTTCAGAAGCTGCTTTACTATTTCCGGGCCGCCCTCGCCTATGCCCATGGCGCCTATTGCGCCGTAGCGGGTGTGGCTGTCCGAGCCTAATATCATTTTGCCGCAGCCCGCCATCATTTCCCGGGCGTATTGGTGTATCACCGCCATATTGGCGGGCACGAAGCAGCCGCCGTACTTTATTGCGGCGGAGAGGCCGAATACGTGGTCGTCCTCGTTTATGGTGCCGCCCACGGCGCAGAGGCTGTTGTGGCAGTTGGTCAGCACATAGGGCAGCGGGAACTCGGTAAGGCCGCTGGCCTTTGCGGTCTGTATTATGCCCACATAGGTTATGTCGTGGGAAATGAGGCTGTCGAATTTTATACGGAGCCGGCCCTGCCCGCCGCCTGCGCTGTGGGCTCTAAGTATCTTATAGGCCATCGTGCCCGTCCTGTCCGCGTCCTTGCCTGCGGGAACGGGAACGCCGTTTTTTATCTCTATTGCTCCGCCGTGCAGCTCTATCATGCTAAATCCCCCTTTACAGCTTTGGGTATACAAAATAAATTATCCAATAGTATAGCACAAACGGGCCGGCAAACACAGATATTAAAAAAAATAAACGTTGCACCGAGGGGGATATGACAGTACAATGATATAACATATAAACAGAATAGAGGAAAAGGGAAGGAGCTTAGCCATGATCGAAGATACCGCCGGTATGCTTGAACAGTATACCGATTCTCTAACGGAGAGCATACAGAAGGAATACCACATCGACGAGAAATTCTATCAGGGCGACGTAAAGCGGGGCCTTCGCAACAATGACGGCACCGGCGTGCTGGTAGGCGTTACCAAGGTGGGCAGCGTACAGGGCTATTTCATGCAGGACGGGCAGCGCATGCCCGCCCCCGGCAAACTGTATTACCGGGGAATAGAGCTTACGGAAATAGTGGAGGCACACAGGAGGGCGGATACCTTCGGCTTTGAGGAGGTGGCATACCTGCTGCTCATGGGCTACCTACCCACGCGGGGCCAGCTTAACCGCTTTAACGATATAATGAACCGGGCCAGAAAGCTGCCGGACGGCTTTACGGAGGGCATGATAATGCGCCACCCCAGCCGCAATATAATGAACGAGCTGGAGCGGAGCATTTTGTCCCTGTATTCCTACGATCCGGAGCCGGACAACACCGAAACGGAAAACATACTGCTGCAATCCGTAAGGCTAATAGGCTACTTCCCTTCCATAGTCGCCAACGCCTACGCGGTAAAGCGGCACTATTTTGACGGGGATTCCCTGCACATACATTTTCCGGAGGAAAGCCTTTCCACGGCGGAAAACTTCCTCAGGATGCTGCGGCCGGACAAGAGCTATACCGACGAGGAAGCAAAGCTGCTGGATATGATGCTTATGGTACACGCGGAGCACGGCGGCGGCAACAACTCCACCTTCGTATGCCGCGCACTCTCCTCCAGCGGCACGGACACATACAGCGCCATCGCCGGGGCCGTGGGCTCGCTTAAGGGGCCGCTCCACGGCGGCGCAAACGCCAAGGTGATGGAGATGTTCCGCTACATAAAGGAAAACGTCAATCCCCATGACGATGGCTCTATAAAGGACTACCTAAACAAAATACTGGACAGGGAGGCGGGGGACCGCTCCGGCAAGCTCTACGGCCTGGGCCACGCGGTATATACCATGTCGGATCCCCGCGCCGTGCTGCTCAAGAAATACGCCCGCCACATGGCCGAGATAAAGGGCTATTCGGAGGATTTTGAGCTGCTGCAAAAGGTGGAGGAGCTGGGCATTCCGCTCATACAGGAGCGCAAAAAGAGCGACGCGCCAATGTGCGCCAACGTGGATATGTACTCCGGCCTCGTGTACACCATGCTCGGAATACCTGAGGATGTATTTACGCCGCTTTTCGCCTCTGCGCGCATAGCGGGCTGGTGTGCCAACCGAATAGAGGAGGTAGTCACCTGCCACCGCATAATGCGCCCCGCATACCGTGCCGTGACCATACGCGATAAGTATGTGCCTATGGAGGAAAGGACGGCATCGAAAAGCTGATGACCGACAAGGTATTCCCAGATGGCGAGGAGACCGGCTTTGAAGAGGACGGCTCCTTCGGCGATATGGAAGAGAACAAGTACGCCATAGCCGATGTGGACGGCGACGGCTATGTGGTGATACTTACCGAGGGCGACGCGAGCAGGTACATCAGCGCGGAGGAATACGAGGCCTGGCGCAATGAAACGCTGGGCGGCGCGCAGAAGATAGACGTAGAATACAAGCCCGTGACCGACAGCACGGAGAAATAACAGCAAAGACCCGCCGAAAGGCGGGTTTTTTGCGCCCGAAATACATAACTGGCAGGAAAACGTGCATTTTTGGTAATGACAAATAAGTTAGGCTATGGTAAAATATATCTAAATATACAAGGCGGAATGTGCTTCCGCTTAATTTTCCACAAGAGGGTTGACATTGCCATGAGTAAGCAGTCCATAATTTTGGCAGGCAGGCAGGCAGGCAGGCAGGCAGGCAGGCAGGCAGGCAGGCAGGCAGGCAGGCAGGATAGGGTAAGTCCGGCCTTTTGGGGCTGTTCAAAGGAATATAAGCGTACATTGAATACCGTTACGGCGTAAAGCGCCGGAGCGGTATTTTTGTATACAAAATTTGAAAGGGGAAGAATCCAATGAAAAAAACACTTGCAATTATGTTGGCGCTTATCATGGTGCTGGCGATGGTTCCTGCGCTGGCGGATGGAGTAGTAGCGCGGATAGGCACCGTCGAATACGCAACGTTGGACGAGGCGATAGCGGCAGCGGCTGACGGTGATACTATTGAACTGCTGGCGGACTGCGCAACGTCATCAGGAATAACAGTAAAAAATAAAAGTTTGACTATAAAAAGCACAGGTGAAACAAAAAGAAAGATAACGCTTAATGACCTTGGCATACATACATCATTAGACGCAGGGAATTCTAACGGCAGATATTTGAAATTTGAAAACTGTGTGCTTGAAATCAAGGCGAACAATAATCCGAGTAAGGGTGGCAAAACCGCTAATCTAATAAGCAATTATGACCTGATATTCCTTGATGCTGATATTCGTATCGAAAAACATGAAACCGCAGGTATACACGGAATGTATCTTTATCAAAGCAACCTCTATATAGATGGTTCGCAGGTAACTATTTCGGGATTCAATGAGGATCAGGCAAGCGGTATATATGCCGACTATTCCGGATACACCAATGAACCAAATAGGCGCATTGAAGTAAAAGGCGGATCGATGCTCAATATATCTGACTGTGATTGGCATGGCATGACCATAAACCCCATAGATGTGTTCGTAGATAACAGTACAATAGATATTACCGATTGCGGAAATAAATTAAAAGGCGGTGGAATAGGTTGCTATTTTGGAAAAATGACTTTGACAAGCAATGCTACCGTTAAAACGAATAAAAATCGTGGCAGTGCTTGGGGCATATTTGTAAAAGAGCTTGAAATGGACGGCACATCTACTCTCAGTTCTTGTGATAATATGGGCTATGGTATTGATATTGGCGGCCTCGGTAAAATTGATAAAGGTGCAAAGCTGACACTCAACGGAAATAAAAATGCTGGCTTGTGCGTATACGCGGGCGGGAACTGGAATGGAAATGTAAATATACCGGATGGCGCTACCTTCTCAGCACAGAATAATGGAAGAGGAATATACGTTAGGGTGGGCGGAATACTTAACATGGAAACCGGTACTGTGATGTATAATTCCGGCAAGGATTATGGCGGAGGAGTATATAACGAGGGTACATCTGTATTAGGTAACAATGTTTCCCTTTACAACAACCACGCAGTAAAAGCCGGTGATGATATTTACAATGCAGACGGCGCATCTATAACCTTTGGCAATGTAGGCAGTAATTGGATTCTTGACGATTGTAACCACACGATAAACGGCTGGTATGACGATGCTGAGGAAAGCCGCTGGAACAGCACTTATGACGGTAAGCCTTGTATTGATGGACGTGCTGACCATGCAGTAAGGGTGAGCGCCGGTAAGATAGAAGGCATGAGGGCGCTCAAGGCGGCTCACGATGCGCAGGCTACTCCGCCCTCTCCCACTCCCGGCGGCAACGGCGGCCACTACCACACCGACCCCACCCCCGTGCCCGTGGTGGTGATACCCCCCAAGACAGGCGATATGACGATATGGCAGAGCATACTGCACTTCTTAGGGATAAGGTAAGCGGATAAAGGAACGAACAACGCCCCCGACCAAACGGTCGGGGGCGGTTTTGTGCGCTGGAATATCAGCTTAGACGGCGGGGGCGGGCTTTAGTCCGCCCCGCAGCCCGCGCTCTTGTAGATGAACCTGGGCTGCTCCTTGAGGCCGCCGAGGGTGAGCTCGCTGTCAGCCATATCGCGCAGGGCCTTGAGCCTGTCCGAAAGGCCGGAAAGGTCGCCGTCGAAGGCGTCGATGAGCTTTTGTATGCCCTCGTCGTTCAGCTTTACTATGCCGTCGCGCAGCTCCTTTGAGCCGTCGGTGAGCCGGCGCACCCCGTCTATGAGCTCCGGCGTGGAGTCCTGCATCTTTTTGACGCCGGAGTAAAGCTCGGCCGTGCCGGAATAAAGCTGCGCCGTGCCGGATTTTAGCTCCGCCGCCCCGCCTGCGAGCTTTGCGGCGCCTGCTTGCGCCTCGGATACGCCGGCGGTGTAATCGTTGAGGCCGGTATAAAACTTGTTGTATTCGTCAAGCTGGGCCTTAAGCGCCTGTATCTGCCCCGCGCCCTGCGATGCGGACTGATAATTTTTCTCCGTGATTTTCTCGATCTGCGCCTGCACCGCTTCGGACTGCATCTGCGCGTCTACCGCGGCGTCGATCATTGCTTTTCTCGGGTCGTCATCGGGCAGCGCGGAATAATCTTCCGGAGTGAGTTTGAATTCGGCCAGTACACCTGTAAGCACCTGCTGGCGCACTGCGGCCTCCACCTGCGCCCGAATTTCATCCCTGCTGACACTCATGCCGCCGGCAAGAGAATCGAGCACCTTGCCGTAGTTTTCAATGGTGAGGTCGGGAGCCATGTTTTCATCTATGCCGGCGGCGCGAAGCTGCTTTGTCGCGGCGGAAAGCAGGCTGTCGAATACCTTCTTTGCACCACCGTTGAGCTCCGCGTTGTTTGACGCAAGCCGGGAAAGGCCGCCGCTAAGCTCGCTTGCCCCGCCGTAAAGCTCGCCCGCGCCGGAATCGAGCTTCGCCGCGCCGGAATAAAGCTCGTATGCCCCGTCCGCAAGCCGGTTTATGCCGTCCACCAGCTCGTATGACTTATCCAGCAGCGTCCGCAGCCCGTCATAGAGCTCGCCGGAGCCGTCCATGAGCTTATCCATGGCGTCGCTTAGCTTGTCCATGGAATCCGAAAGCTCATCGGCGTCGAGTATATCCTCGTCCTTTTCCTTTTTAGAGGCCTCCCTGAACGGCTCGTTGGTGACTATCGTAAATGTGCCGCCGAAGTCGAAGTCCCTTGCGTATGCGCTGATCTCGATATAGCCGGGAATATCCAGCTTGTCGCCGTCTATATCCAGGCTCTCCGCCAGGCCGGGGAAGGCCAGCCCCGCCGCCACTGTTCGGCTCCCGTCGTTGACGAGGCTGCCGTTGGTTATGGATACGTTGGAAAACACGTCGCTGTCCAGCGCCATTGCGGTGAGCGCAATATATGGGGAATAAAGCGTCTCCTGCCTGCCGTTTATGCTGTGATGCTCGGCGCGGGTGTTTTCGTAGTCTATGCGTATGGTGACGCTACCGCTCTTGCCGGTAAGCTCCTCCGGCGTTACGGATACGCCGTTTAGGGTGTAGCTTATGCTCAGCCTTACGGGCAGGGAGGCGCATACGTCCTCAACGCCGGCGGCCTTGTTGCCGTCAACGTCATAGACCGTGCCGCTGCCCGCGCCGAGGCGGCTTTTTATGCTGTCCGTGACTATCACCTTTTTAGTATCGCCGCCGGCTCCGGCTATGATATAGACGTTGTTCGCGCTTATATCCTCTGCGGCCTGCTGCGGGGTCTCCTGCACAGGCGCGGGAGAGGCATCTACATCGGAAAACAGGGAGCTGTCGCCGCCGTCGTTTGCCCTTGCCGCGGCGTATACGCCCGCTGAGCCGCCTACGATCAGGCAGCACAGCACTGCCGCCGCCGTTATCCTTAACGTCTTGTCATTCATATTTCTCAGGTCTCCTTATAAGGCGGCGCTTTCAGCCGCCGGTTTTACGTTTTTTCGCATATCCAGCGTAGTTGCGATGATGACCTTATCGCACAGTATCAGCATCGCGGGAAGTATAAACGCGACCATAAGCACGCTTATTATCGCGCCCCTTGCCATGAGCATGCACATGGAGCTTATTATGTCCATATCCGAATACACCGCAACGCCGAAGGTGGCGGCGAACAGGCCGCAGCCGCTCACGATTATGGAGGGCAGGGATACGGCGAGGGCGGCCGCGGCGGACTCCTTGCTGCTCTTGGTGCGCCGCTCCGCCTTGTAGCGGGTGGTCATAAGTATGGCATAGTCCACCGTTGCGCCGAGCTGTATCGTGCTTATGCATATAGGCGCGATAAAGGGCAGGGATTGGCCGAGGTAATGGGGCAGGCCCAGGTTTATGAATATGGCCAGCTCTATTACCGCGATAAGTATGAAGGGCAAGGATATGCTCTTCTCCACTATTGCGATAATTATGAATATCGCCGCTATGGATACCGCGTTTACCACCTTGAAATCGTGGTCGGTGGTTTCTATCATGTCCTTCATGCAGGGCGCCTCGCCTATCAGCATGCCGCTTGGGTCATACCGCTTGAGTATGGCGTTAAGGCTGTCTATTTGCCCGTCCACCTCGTCGCTTGCGACCTTGTATTCGGAATTTACCAGCAGCAGCTCCGAGCGCCCGCTCTTCAGCGTGCTGACAAGCTCCTCGGGAAGCAGCTCCTCAGGCACCTCCGCGCCCAACACGCTTTCAAGGCCGAGGACGTACTTTACGCCGGGGACCTTCTCCATGTCCTTTGCCATCTGCCTCACCTCGCTTGGGGGGAGCGAGGGATCCACCAGCAGCATGTGTGTCGAGGCCACGTTAAACGTTTCGGACAGCTTTTCGTTTGCCACGACGTACTGTATATCGCGGGGCAGGCATTGCCCCATGTCGTAATAGACTTCCTTGTTGGTCTTTTTGTATCCGTAGTAGGCCGGGGGGATCAGCAGCAGGAAGATAAGCAGGAATACCGGAAATATGCCGCACATCTTCTTGGAAAAGGCCGTCATATCGGGTATCAGGGACCTATGGCGGGTCGATTGCAGCGGCTTGTTGAGCAGCAGTATGAGCGCGGGCAGCACCGTTACGCAGCATATCACGCCCAGAAGCACCCCTTTCGCCATGACGAGGCCGAGGTCGCGCCCCAAGGTGAAGGTCATAAAGCATAGCGCGGCAAAGCCTGCGACGGTGGTGGTGGAGCTGCCGACGACGGACACGAGGGTGTCGTTTATTGCGGCGGCCATGGCCTCCTTGCTGTCCGGTATAGTCCGCAGCTTTTCGTTGTAGCAGTGCCAGAGGAATATGGAGTAGTCCATGGTGACGGCGAGCTGCAGCACGGCGGATAGCGCCTTTGTTATATAGGATATTTCCCCGAAGGAGAGGTTGCTGCCTAAGTTGAACATTATAGCTACGCCTATGCTCATCAGGAACACAAAGGGCACGAGCCAGCCATCTAACAGCAGCACCATGGCGGCGCAGGCAAAAATCACGGCAAGGCCGACGTATGTGGGCTCCTCCGCCTCGCAAAGATCCTTCAGGTCTGTGACCAGCGCAGACATGCCCGATACGAAGCAGCGGCTGTCCGCTGCGGCGCGTATCTCGCGTATGGCGTCCATAGTGACGTCCGCCGAGGTGGCGCTGTCAAAAAAAACAGCCATCATAGTGGCGTCGCCGGAGTTGAAGGCGTTGTATAGCTTATCCGGCAGCAGCTCCATAGGTACGGAAATATCCGATATGGAATCGTACCACAGCACGGTTTCAACGTGATCCACCTGCTCTATGCGGCTTTTGAGCGCTGATACCTCGCTTACCGGCATGCCCTCCACCACGATAAAAGAAAAAGCTCCCTTGCCGAAGTCCTCCATAAGCTCGTCCTGCCCCTTTACCGTGTCCATATCGGCGGGCAGATAATCCAGCATATCGTAGTTTATACGGGTATGCGTCATGCAGTAGAAGGAGGGCAGCATCAGCAGCGCCGCTGTCAAAAGTATAGGTATACGGTACTTTACTACCGATTTTGCGAATTTCATACTTTAAGCCTGATTTCCTCCGAATATATATTACTGATGAATTTTAACAAATAGGGATATGGCAAAAAATAGGCATAAGGGCGGCGGTGACCGGATGCCGGACAAAAGGGGCGCTTTGCACAAAAAAAGAGGGGCGGCGCGCGCCGTCCCCCATATAGCAAGGGCTATTTAGATATGCACTTTTGTATCGCGGATGCCGTTATGCTATCCTGTATCTCGCAAAGCCTGGAAAACTGCGACTGTATATCGTAGCGCATATCGCAGTTGAGCCAGTCTATTATCTGCCCGAAAAGCTCGCACTTGTAAAAGCGCTGAAGTATCTCCCTGTCCCTTTCGTCGATGTCTATCCCGCCGAACACCGCCTTGCCGTATGAGCTTACGACGTGCTCGCATATTTTCATAAGCTGAAGCTCCACAAGCTCGCGGCTGGCGGATTTATATACGTGAAGCACGGATTTTTTGTTTCTAAGCGCAAACTGCGCCGCGGCGGTAAGGCACTTTTCGAGGGAGTCGGCTCCCGCGTATTCCTCGATTATCCTGTCTGCGTTTTCCACCATTATCTCATTTATTAGGGAAGGTATATCCGCAAAATGGTAATAGAAGGAATTGCGGTTTATGCCGCATTCCTCGACTATATCCTTTACGGTTATCTGCTTGAGCGGATACTGCTCCAGCAGCTTTATAAAAGCTTCCTTTATCGCTTTTTTTGTAAAAGAGGGCATTGGGACAACTCCTTATAGGTATATGTATATTATACCCGCCGTGCGCGGCACAGTCAACGGCGCGCGCAGGGGGGCTTAAAAGCGGAGAGACAAGGGAATGTATGAAAAGTGATCTAAAAAACATTGCCGCGGACTTATTTAGTCCGCGGCGATGCTGGCGCGCCCGGCGCGATTCGAACGCGCTGCCTTATGCTCCGGAGGCATACGCTCTATCCAAGTGAGCTACGGGCGCCTACCATGATATGATATCATTTTGGGCGGGATAATTCAACCCCGGAAAGTTAAATACCCAATATGCAAAGAGCCTCGCGTATGCTTTTTACGCGGGTATAGTTCAGGCCCTCCACCCTCGGGAGCGCGTCGCTGTTTGGGACGACTATGTGGGAGAAGCCGAGGCGGGCGCACTCCTGTATGCGCTTGTCCAGCCGGTTTACGGGGCGTACCTCGCCGGTGAGCGAAAGCTCGCCGAGTATGGCTGTGCGGGGCGGGAGCGCGATATCCGCGCCTGCGCCCGCTATGCACATGGCTACCGCAAGGTCTCCGGCGCGCTCGTCAAGGCGTATGCCGCCCACCACGTTGGTATATACGTCCTTGTCGTAAAACTTTAGCCCCGCCTTCTTTTCCAGCACCGCCAGCAGCAGCACCAGACGGTTGTTGTCAAGGCCCGCAGCCATGCGGCGCGGGTTGGAGAAGGGGGAGGTGGAAAGCAGTGCCTGCACCTCTACCATCATGGGGCGGGTGCCCTCCATGGCGCAGGTGACCGCGCAGCCCGGAAGCTCTGCACCGGTTATGAAAAGCGTGGAGGGGTCGGATATCTCCGCCATGCCGGTGGAGCGCATCTCAAATACGCCTATCTCGTCGGTGCTGCCGAAACGGTTTTTTACAGAGCGCAGCAGGCGGAAGGAATCCTGCCTGTCGCCCTCGAAATAAAGCACAGTATCCACCATGTGCTCGAGTATGCGTGGGCCAGCTATGGCCCCGTCCTTGGTGACGTGGCCCACGATAAACGTGGCTGCGCCCGTGCGCTTTGCCATGCGGGTTATAAGGGAGGTGGCCTCGCGTATCTGGGAGGTGCTGCCGTTCGTGCCGGAGCAGTCCGCCGAGTACATGGTCTGTATGCTGTCTATCATTATATAGGCGGGCTTTACCCTGTCCACCTCGCCCTCGATAGCGGAAAGGTCGTTTTCCGCTAATATGAGCATATCCCCGCCCACGCCGAGCCGCTCCGCACGGAGCTTTAGCTGGGAGGCGGATTCCTCGCCTGTGACGTATAATACCGCGCCCCGCTTTGTAAGCTCCGCGGCTGTCTGCATAAGCAGGGTGGATTTGCCTATGCCGGGATCGCCGCCCAAAAGGGTGACGCTGCCGGGCACTATGCCGCCGCCCAGCACCCTGTCGAGCTCCCCTATGCCTGAGGATACGCGGCCGGAGGCGGTGGTGGCGACGTCCGACAGGGGTATGGCGTGGGCATAGGCGAGGCTGTTTATGGAGGGGGCGGAGGATACCTTCTTTTGCTCCAGCATGGTGTTCCAGCTTCCGCAGGCGGGGCATTTGCCCAGCCACTTGGTGCTTTCGTAGCCGCATTCCCCGCAGAAGAATACGCTGCCCTTAGCTTTTGCCATATTGCGCTCCTTGAACCCTCTATCAGGGTATTTTGGTGAATTTTACTATGTCCCGCTCACGGGAGGTAACGTCCATCCAGATCACATAGTCGTCCGATACGCCCAGCAGCAGAGCGGATTCGTACTCCTGAGTCACGCGGTATATCTTGCCGTCCGTAAAGGAATATACGAATATGCTGCTGGAATCCGTACTGGTATTGGTGCGGGAATAGGCGAGGAAATGGCTGCCCAGCCCGAATTCCACCACGCAGCGATCCACCTCGGCGGGGGTGCCGGAGAGGCCGTCCGCCGCATAGAGGGCGGTATCCCGCCCGTGAAGCTCGGTGAGCCAGGCGATGTATTTGCCGTTGTACTCCGGGTCGTGCACGAAGGTGCCGGGCCTGATGGACTTTATTGAGGATTCGTTGAGGTTTATGTAGCGTATCACGCTGGTGTCCGAGTTGCCGTCGGAGGTGGCGGAATCCGCCCATATCAGCGTATCGTCCGACAAAAAGGGCTTGCTCTGGCCGTATACCGAGCTTGAGAACATGGCTACCACGGTGGATTCCATGGTGGTCAGGTCGTATACGAATAGCTTGTCCCTGTTGGTGCCTGTACGGTCGGTGAAGGCGACATAGCTGCCCGACAGGAAGGGCTCCGGCTGGCCGGAGTATATGTCCTTTACCTTCACGGCCTTGAGTGGGGAAGCGGTGAGATCCACCGCCATGACAGCGCCGCCGCCTGCGAGGTATCCGTCAAGGTATACCAGCCACTTATCGTTGAACTTCGGGAAGAGGAAGTGATCGTTCTGCGGCGCAAGGCTTATCTTTTCGCTTATGCGGGTGCCGGGATGGAAGAAGAACATATCCTTAAACACCACGTTTTTGCCGGTGGCGTCCAGCTTGCCTGCGGATATGACCATCTTGTCGTCGTAAAAGTAAGGGTCGGTAAACCACTTATAGCCCGAGGAACCGTCAAAGACCAGCTCCTGAGAGCTTCCGACGAAGTCGTACAGGCTCATGGGGTTGGGCGTGGGCGTGGGTATCGGCGTAGGGGCGGGGGTAGGCTCAGGGGCAAACGGGGGGGTGTAGCTCCAGCCCATGAGGTCGGCCGCCTTGGGTATGGCTATATAGAATATGGCGTAAAGCAGCGCCAAAAAGACCAATATCACTGCTAACAGCTTGAGTATCGGGCCCCATACCGAGGCGTTTAGGCTGCGTCTGCGCCTTCTGCGCTTAGCTCTTTTGAAACGGCGTCTTGGCATATATTTAAACTCCCTAAATTGACAGCATACTACATACAAATTATAGCATGACGGGCGCCGCTATATCAATCGCGGCATTTGTTAATTATGCATCGCCACGTGCCGTGATATTAAGACAGGTTATTGCGGGAAGTTTAGTGGAGGCTAATAATTATCGGGCTTTTTTGCCGTTCGGCTTGTAATGGCATAGCGCCCCGTGATAAAATCATAATAAGGAAAGAATGACCCGGCGTGTCGATCTACCGGGCAGCTAATATTCAAGGAGGATATTTCATGCAGTATTCACGCGAAGTGGAAGAGATGTATTGCGTCGCAAAGGGCGCAAAGCATGATCCTGCCCCCATACCCGAGGAGGGCAAATGGGTCAAGGCTAAGGAGATCAAGGACATAAGCGGCTTCACACACGGTGTGGGCTGGTGCGCCCCCCAGCAGGGAGCCTGCAAGCTCTCCCTCAACATAAAGGGCGGCGTCATTCAGGAAGCATTGGTGGAGACCATCGGCTGCTCCGGCATGACCCACAGTGCCGCTATGGCAGCAGAGATACTCCCCGGCAAGACCATTCTGGAGGCGCTGAATACCGACCTGGTATGCGACGCCATAAACACCGCCATGAGGGAGCTTTTCCTTCAGATCGTATACGGCCGCAGCCAGAGCGCCTTCTCAGACGACGGCTTGGCTATCGGCGCGGGCCTCGAGGATCTGGGCAAGGGCCTCCGCAGCCAGATCGGCACCATGTACGGCACTCTTAAGAAGGGTCCCCGCTATCTGGAGATGGCGGAAGGCTACGTGCTGGGCATAGCTCTGGACGAGGAGGATCAGATCATCGGCTACAAGTTTGTACACCTTGGCAAGATGATGGAAGCCATCAAGAAGGGCATGGATCCCAAGGAAGCATACGAGAAGAACATCGGCACCTACGGCCGCTTTGCTGAGGCCGCCAAGGTGATCGACCCCCGCAAGGAATAAGGAGGGCGCGATAATGGCAACTTTTGAAGGTTACGAAAGAAGGATAGATCAGATAAACCCCGTGCTGGCGCAGTATGGCCTCAAATCGCTGGAGGAGGCGGACGAGCTGCTCAAGTCCAAGGGAATAGACGTGCGCGGCATAGTGCTGGGCATACAGCCCATCGCCTTTGAAAACGCGGTATGGGCATACACCCTCGGCGCAGCCATAGCCGTGAAGAAAAACGTAAAGACCGCCGCCGAAGCCTCCGAGTGCATAGGCGAGGGCCTCCAGACCTTCTGCATACCCGGCTCGGTAGCGGATCAGCGCAAGGTAGGCATAGGCCACGGCAATCTCGGCGCAATGCTGCTCAGCGAGGGCACCAAGTGCTTCGCGTTCCTGGCAGGCCATGAGAGCTTTGCCGCGGCGGAGGGCGCTATCGGCATAGCCCGCACCGCAAACAAGGTCCGCAAGGAGCCCTTGCAGGTCATCCTGAACGGCCTGGGCAAGGACGCCGCCCAGATAATCTCCCGCATCAACGGCTTCACCCACTGCGAGACCGAGTACGATCAGTACACCGGCGAGCTCACCATCACCAAGACCACCGCTTACAGCAAGGGCGAGCGCGCAAACGTTCGCTGCTACGGCGCCGACGATGTAAACGAGGGCGTGGCCATAATGCGCCACGAGAACGTGGACGTTTCCATAACCGGCAACTCCACCAACCCCACCCGCTTCCAGCACCCCGTCGCAGGAACCTACAAGAAGTGGTGCGTCGAGAACGGCAAGAAGTACTTCTCCGTCGCCTCCGGCGGCGGCACCGGCCGTACCCTGCACCCCGACAACATGGCTGCCGGCCCCTCCTCCTATGGCATGACCGACACCATGGGCCGTATGCATTCCGACGCCCAGTTTGCAGGCAGTTCCTCCGTGCCCGCCCACGTTGAAATGATGGGCCTCATCGGCATGGGCAACAACCCCATGGTGGGCGCAACCGTGGCGGTATCCGTTGCGGTAGCCGAGGCGATGAAATAACCGGATATCAAAATAAAAGCCCCGCAAGGGGCTTTTTGCTATTTTGCCATCTGCTCTCCCTTTATGGTATAATACTCTTGGCGCAGGGAGGGAAAAATGGGTATTATTGCTTATGCTTTCGGCGGGATGGGGCTGTTTCTGCTGCTGGACGGCGCATTGCTGCATACGGGCGTTGCGGCGGCGCTGCCGTGGTTCACGGCGTTCCTTGCGGGTGCAACGGGGACGCTTATTGCCCTCGTGTGGTATTTCGACATAAAGGCGCGGGAGCGGGCGAAGAAGAAGCGCGGCAAGGCCTTTACCGTCATGGTGGCGGATATATGCGTATGCATACTGGCGGTATGCGAGATGATAATAAGTATGCTTTCGCGGCTGGTATAAGGGGTGCGGTATGGCGAACACAAAGCTGAAGCCACTTTACTTGTTGGATATTTTCCGGGAAATGACGGATGAGCGGCACAGGATGACAGTGCCGGAGCTGCTGGAGGAGCTGCAAAGGCGGGGCATTACGGCGGAGCGCAAGGGCATCTACCGGGACATAGACGCGCTCATACAGTATGGCGCGGACATAAAGCACACAGGCACCGGGTATTACCTTGCCGGAGGCGAGCTTTCGCGGGACGAGCTTAAGTGCCTCGTCTGGGCTCTGCGCTCGGCGTATTTTTTATCGGAAAGGCGGACGGCGGCCCTGCTGGAAAAGCTAAAGGGCATAGTGGGAAGGCGGCTGGTCGCGCTGACTCTGCCGGAGGACGGCGCCATGAAATGCCCGGACGATCAGATGATAGAGAATATAGGCCGGCTAAGCGCGGCGATCGAGCAGCGGCGGCAGGTCACATATTATGACAAGGACCACATGGAGGGGCTGACGCGGCGGCTGCGTATAAGCCCGTATGCCCTGCTGTGGCTAAAGCGGGGCTGCTGCGTGCTGTGCAACATAGAGGGACAGGGCGGCCTTAGCTGTATCGAGCTGGCGAGCATGAGCGCCATAAGGCCGGACATGACCCCGTGGCGCAATTACAGCGAGATAAGCAGATACAGGGAGCTGGAGCTCGACGGCATAGCCGCGCGGCTGGAGGCGGCGGAGGATATATAAGGGCCTGAGCGGGCATAGCATGATAAAGCGGATATTTAGGGACAAAAAGACCACGGGAGGCCATGGATATGAGCAATAGAAGCAGGAAGATCAAAAAGGCGGGGCTGATAAGGGGCGCGGCGTTTATGGCGCTGTTCTTGCTGCTGATAGCGGTGCTTAAGACGGTAGATGTGCAGCCCATAGGCCCGCATGGGTCGAGGGTGGGCCTTGCAACGCTCAACGGGGCGTTTCGCGGGCTGTTGGGCGGCGCACACATGCTATGGTACGACGTGACCGAGGCGCTGGGCGTGGCAGCCATAGCCGTGGCGTGCGGCTTTGGGCTGTTTGGCCTTTGGCAGCTAATAAAGCGCAGGAGCCTTAGCAGGGTGGATAGGGACCTATACGCCCTTGCAGGGCTTTATATAGCCATGGGGATAGCGTATGTGCTGTTTGAAAAGGTGATTGTAAACTATCGTCCCGTAGACATGGGCGCGGGCCTCGAGCCCTCCTTCCCCTCCTCCCATACCGTGCTGACCTGCTGCATAATGTCCTCCGCTGCATGGCAGTTCAAAAGGCGCATAAAATCCGATGCGCTGCGCGGCATAGCGGTGCTGCTCTGCTCAGCGGTGATGGCTGTTACGGTAGCGGGCCGTCTGGTATCCGGCGTGCATTGGATGACCGACATAGCGGGCGGAATACTGCTGTCCGCGTCTCTGATGGAATTTTACCGGGCGGCGGCCGTCAGGTAAAGATAAGGGCAAGCTAAAAAGCCACCCTCCGGACAAATACGGAGGGTGGCTTTAACGTTTGCGCTTACTTGGAGATTATCCTCATCCATGCGTCGTTGTAGACGTTTATGAAGTCGCCCAGATCGTGGAATATATCGCACTTTTCCAGATAGGCGGGGTCGGGATTGTAGGTGGGGTTGTCGATGTAGCCGGGGCCCATGAGCTCAAGGGCGGCGCTGTTGGGGGTGGAGTAGCCGATATATTCGGCGTTCTGCGCGGCTACCTCGGGCTCGCAGAGGAAGTCGATGAACCTCTCGGCCTCAGCGGTGTGCTTGCTGGACTTGGGGATTATGATGTTGTCGAACCAGAGGTTAGTGCCGCTGTCGGGGCAGGCGTATGCAAGGTCGGGATTGCCGTCCTCGGCGTCCATGCACCACATAGCGTCCCCGCTGTAAACCACTGCCAGCGCAGCGCCGCCGCCTATCATGCGGTCCTTGATCTCATCGCCAAGGTATGCCTGAACCAGCGGCTTCTGTTCGATGAGCGCCTCCTCGGCAGCCGCGATGTCGGCCTCATTTCGGGTGTTTATGGAGTAACCCAGCTTCATCAGCGTGACGCCTATGGTATCGCGTATGCTGTTGTACATCAGTATCTGGCCGGAGTATTTCTCGTTCCAGAGTATATCCCAGCTATTTACGGGATCGTCTACCATGGTGGTGTTGTAGAGTATGCCCACCGTGCCCCACATGTACGGAATGCTGTACTTGTTTTCGGGATCGAAGTCGAGATCCATGAAGCGGGGGTCGATGTTCTTCAGGTTGGGTATGTTGTCCTTGTTTATCTCGTGGAGCAGGTCCATACCGATGAGCTTTTCGATTATATAGTCGGAGGGGAAGCAAAGGTCGTAAATGCAGTCCTCCTGCTGGAGCTTTACGAGCATTTCCTCGTTGTTGGCGAGGGTGGTATAGTTGATCTTTATGCCGGTTTCACTCTCAAAGCGGGAGATGAGCTCTTCGTCGATATAATCGCCCCAGTTGAGGACGTTCAGCGTTACGGTATCCGCGCTGCCCGCGCAGCCGGCGAGGAGGCTTATCGCCATGACGATGATCAGCAGAAAGGCTATTTTTTTCATTTAGTGTACTATCTCCTTTGCATATTTAAAATATTTTAAAAAATTTATTGCCGTAATTACCGGGTGATCCTGAGCTTTTTGCGCTGTGTTTCCGCGGCGCGCTCCTCGTTTATGCTCTTGAGGTTTATGAATACCAAAAGGGCGACGACCACCACGAACATTATGGTACAGAGGGCGTTTATCTTGGGGCTTATGCCGCGGCGGGCAATGCCGTAGATATAGATGGAAAGGTTCTGTATGCCGTCCGTTGCGAACCAGCTCACCACGAAGTCGTCAAGGCTAAGGGTGAAGGCCAGCACGAAGCCGGATATTATGCCGGGCATTATGTCGGGTATGACCACCTTCCGTATTGCCATCATGGGGGTGCAGCCGAGATCCATCGCGGCCTCATAAAGCAGGTTGGAGCTTTGGCGCAGCTTGGGCATCACGGAGAATATCACGTATGGGATATTGAAGGTGATATGGGCTATGAGCATCCTCGTATAGCTGCCCTTTATGCCCAGCGCCGCAAAGAGCATCATAAAGCTTATGCCCGTTACAAGGTCGGGGTTGACCATGGGAAGGCGCGATATATTCTCCACGGCGGAGCGCGGGCGCTTCTTCATGGAATGTATGCCTATGGCGGCGAAGGTGCCTATGAAGGTGGCAACGAGGGCGGATATCACGGCGACGGAGAGGGTGACGATCAGTGCGTTCATTATGGTGGAGTCGTGCATCAGCGCCTCGTACCACTTGAAGGAGAAGCCGGACCAGCGCGCCATGGACTTGCTGCCGTTAAAGGAAAACACCATCAGCACAAGTATGGGGGCGTACAGGAATATGAGCATCAGCCCAAGGTAGGTGCCGCGAAAAAAGTTTTTTAGCCTTTTCACCAGAGCATACCTCCTTCATCGCCGGAATCCCGCTCCGCACGGCGCATTACCGCCATGGAGAGCAGCACCAGAATAAGCAGTATAAAGCTGAGCGCGCTGCCCACGGGCCAGGCGGACTGGCCCAGCGTTATGAACTGGTTCTCTATGAGATCGCCGTAGAGCAGGAACTTGCCGCCGCCCAGCAGGCGGGATATTGCGAAGGTGGTTATGGCGGGAATGAATACCATGGTTATGCCGGATATTATCCCGGGTACCGACTGGGGAAGCACCACCTTGACAAAGCAGGTTATGGGGTTGGCGCCGAGGTCAGCCGCCGCCTCAACTAAAGAGCGGTCCAGCTTTACCAGCACGGAGTATATGGGCAGCACCATAAAGGGGAGGAAGTTGTATACGGTGCCGAGCATTACCGCACCCTCCGTGTAGAGTATCTGCTGTGCGGGCAGGCCGAGCAGCTTGAGAAGCGTGTTTAAAACGCCGTTGTTGTCGAGTAGCACCTGCCAGGCGTATGTCCTGAGCAGGAAGTTCATCCACATTGGCACTATGAAAAGCACGTAGAGTATAGCCGCATGGCGCTTGTTCATGGTGGAAAGTATATAGGCTATGGGATAGCCCAGTATGAGGCATATAGCCGTGGCCTTTAGCGCTATCCATATCGAGCGGCCCAGCACCTCCATGTATATGCCGTTTGAAAGGACGGAGGTGATGTTGCCGAGGGTGAGCCCATCGGCGGAGCGGAAGGCGAACAGCACGATGAGCAGCATGGGCGCGAGTATGAATATGAGCATCCATACTATGTACGGATAGGAAAATACCTGACGCTTGAGCTTCATGGCGCTATTCCTCCTCCGCGGCCACCGCGGCGTCTGCTATCTCGTCCTCGGTAAGCAGCTCCTGCTCGTCGGGCTTGAGGCTCTTATGCATTATGTGTATGGCGTCGGGGACTATCTCGAGGCTTATTTCGGTATCCGGCGCAACGTAGTCGGTGGAGTGTACCGTCCATACGAAATCGCCGGTATCCACCCGGAACTCATAGTGTACGCCCATGAAAAGCACGCTCTTTATAATGCCCTTGAGAGCGGTCTTGCCGAGGGGCATTATGTCTATATCCTCCGGGCGGACCACCACGTCCACCGGGGTATTGCAGCCAAAGCCCGCGTCAACGCATTCAAAGTCGATATTGTGGAAGCGCACCCTGTAATCCTTAAGCATGACGCCGGGGATTATGTTGCTCTCGCCTATGAACTTTGCCACGAATATGTTCTTGGGCTCGTTGTATATGTCGGCGGGGGTGCCTATCTGCTGTATGACGCCCTCGTTCATTACCACTATCGTGTCGCTCATGGTCAGGGCCTCCTCCTGATCGTGGGTGACGTATATAAAGGTTATGCCCAGCTTCTGCTGCATGCGCTTGAGCTCTATCTGCATACCCTTGCGGAGCTTGAGGTCCAGCGCGCCCAGGGGCTCGTCAAGGAGCAGCACGCGGGGGCGGTTCACCAGCGCGCGCGCTATCGCCACACGCTGCTGCTGGCCGCCGGAAAGCTGGTCGATGTACCTGCTGCCGTAGCCCGCAAGGTTCACGAGCTCCATGACCTCGTTTACCCGGGCCGCTATCTCGTCCTTGGGCAGCTTTTGTATCTTAAGGCCGAAGGCTATGTTGTCAAAGACGTTCAGGTGAGGGAAAAGGGCGTACTTCTGAAAGACCGTGTTCACCTGGCGGCGGTAGGGCGGGACTCCGCTTATGTCCCTGCCGTCCACAAGTATCTGGCCGTTATCGGGCAGGGTAAAGCCCGCTATAAGGCGCAGCATGGTGGTCTTGCCGCAGCCGGAGGGGCCGAGCAGGGTAAGGAACTCGCCGTCGCGTATGTAGAGGTTTATGTCCTTTAATACGTCGGTGTCGTCATAGGTCTTGGTGATGTTCTTCAGGTCTATCAGATGCTTGCTCATTTGCGGTTACCTCGATTGATAATTTAGAAGGAAGGAGGGGTGGCTACCCATATAAGCTGCGCCCCGGTCCTGCCGGTATTTTGTATCCAGTGTACGCTGGTGGGCTTGAAGCAGAAGCTGTCGCCCTTGCGCACCCGGTACTTTTCTTCGCCAAGGTGGAGCACGGCGCTTCCATGCAGGACGAAGCCGAATTCCTCGCCCTCATGGGGGTTTTCCTCGTAGGTGGAGCCGCCGGGCTCAAGGGTTATCATAATGGGCTCAAGGCAGTTCTTCTGGGCGTTTGGCACAAGCCACTGCACCACATAGCCGGCCTCGGCGTCCTCCTTTTCGAACATGTCCTCGGAGGTAAAGACTATCTTTTCGGGCTTGGCCTCGGTGAAAAATTCCGACAGGTTGGTGCCTAACGCCTCGAGTATGTCGGTAAGGGTGGCTATGGAGGGCGAGGTGAGATCCCGTTCAAGCTGGGATATAAAGCCCTTGGAAAGCTCCGTGCGGGAGGCCAGCTCCTCCTGCGTCAGACCGAGCTTTTGCCGGTACCGCTTGATTTTTTCGCCTATGTTTACCATTTGATGCGCCTCCTTATTCACGCGCGGCGTAAATAAACCTTAAGTTTAGGTATCCTAAACAACCGAATACAATTAAAACACCTTTCGACATAAAAGTCAATGGCTTTTGTAAAGTAATACAAAACTTTTGGTTTAAGAGCGCTGTGCTGGAAAAGGCTGCCGCGAAAAACAATAAAAAAGCCCCGGCAAAAACGCCGGGGAAAAAGGGTTAAGCTTTAGAAGCCAGCTATGCAGCTCGGGTGCAGGTAGCCCTGGAGGCCGTTTGCCTCGCAGAAGTACCAGTTGCCGGATACGGAGAGTATCTTTACGGGGGTGCCGGATTCCAGCTCGGCTATGACGCCGTACTCCGAGCCGGGGCCGGAGCGGAAGTTCGCGATGATGCCGCTCTTTATGCGCGCGCCGGAGGAGGGGGCGGCGGCCGCTGCCGAGCCCGCGTTTGCCTGGGGCTGCGCCTGAGGCGCGGCGGCGACGGAGGTCCCGTCGGGATAGCTGCCGTCCGGGTTGGGGTAGAGCAGCGTATCGGTGAGCTTTACGTACTTTGTACGCATATAGCCGGATACGCCGTTATAGCTGCCGTACAGCCAGCCGCTGCCGGCCTGCTGGGTCACGCTTACCGCCCTGCCCTTGGGTATAGCTGCAAGGGTCTCGGAGGAGCGGCTTGCGTCGGAGTAGATATAGGTCTTGCCCGTGGTGGCATAGGCCCGGGCAGTACGAACGTTGTCGGGGTCGCAGGCGAGGTACGCGGTCTTGATATAGCCTAACTTGCCCGCGGGGGTGCGTACCTTGCACCATTCTGCGCCTATCTGCAAAAGCTCCACATGGTCCCCGTAGCTTAGCTTGGCGATGGTCTTATCCCTGCTGGCGGAGAAGCCGGAGCGGACGGGCACATCGTTGAGCCTTACGGTTGCCGGCACCTCGGAGGGGGTGGCGTGGGAGTCGGCGGGCTGCTGATAGCTGCCGTAATCCGGTATGGCGCTCTTCAGCCGGCTCACGAGGTAGGGGTCCGCCGCCTTGTTCTTTACTATGCTGCAAAGCGTTCCCGGGGGGCAGTTGTAGTATATCCACTGGGCGATGTGGGGCAGCACCCTGACGCAGCCGTGGGAGACGTTTTTGCCGAGGTTGTTGTAGGCGGCCTTGGACATGGAGGATAGCTTCTTGGATTTATACATTACGGAATGTATGTATACACCGCGCACTACCTGAGTCCAATATTGGGCGTATTCGCCGTAGGCCACGAAGTAACCGAAGCGCTCCTTTAGGTCGCCCAGCCGGAACCTGCCGCTGCCGGTGGGGGTTTTCTCGCTGCCTGTGGTGCATAGGCTTTGCAGAGCTATGCCGCCGCCTTGGTCGTATACGGTTATGACCTGATTTACGAGGTCTATCTCTATGCTGTACCTGTTGGGATCGGTATTATCGTAATCCACCTTGCTGGTAAAGCCGGACAGGACCTCAGCGTGGGCCACAGAGGGCGTTAGGGAAAGGAGCGTTACAAGGCATAGAGCAAGTGAGAGCAAGCGTCTTTTCATTGCAGTAAAATCATCCTCCGATAAAAGTATTTATATCGAGCGGGAGCGTCATGCGGCCCGCCTGTTCAGCAGGGTGGTAAGGAAGAAGCCTGTCGCGGCGAGGGCGAGATATAAAAGCTCCCTGAAAAACGGCGCGAAGCCGGGGAAGATAAGCGCCGTGGTGCCTATGAGAAAGCCCAGCACGCAGTAGTTCGCGCCGGCGGGGTGCCTGCGGAACATATTGCGTACAAATACCACCAACAGCGCGCCGACTATGAGCGCGCTGCATCCCGCGCAGATAAGATAGGGTATTTCCAGCCTCGTTAGGGAGGAGAGCAGCGGCTCGTACAATCCCATGAACATCAGTATGAAGGAGGTGCTTATACCCGGGATAACTATTCCTATGGATATTATGCCGCCAGCCAAGGCCGCCGTAAGGTAGTTGTACTCCCAGGGGTCGCTTCCGGTGAGCCTGTCGTCCAGTATGGCTATGGCCGCCACAAGCACCGCGCCCAGCAACGCGCATACGGCGTACTTTGCGGAAAAGGGCTTGCCGGCCCCTTTTAAGATGGACGGGACGCCGCCCAGCACCATGCCTATGAGCAGATACATAAAGGGCATATTCCAGTTTTGCAACAGCCATTCCAGCGCAAAGGCACAGCCGAATATGCCTATGGCCACGCCCAAGCCGTAAGGCCACAGGAAGCCGAAGCTCTTTTTAAAATCGGAAAACAGGCTTATTATGGCGTCTAAGGCCTCCTGATATACCCCGAAAGCCACGGCCATTATGCCGCCGCTCGCCCCGGGTATAAGCCCTACCGCGCCTATGAGTATGCCTTCCAGCACCGCTTGCAATACATTCCTGCTGTGCATAAAGGGTACCGCCTTCCTCCGCGTCAGTATATATCCAAATACTAACACATATACAGGGCTTTGGCACGGGTTTCGTCAGTGTATTCAAAAAAAATTAAAGATTTGACAAAAGCCTGCGACGCTAAGCGCCCTTGTTTTCGGAAACGGTGGTGTAAAGCGAAACGCCCAGCACTATCGCGCCGCCTATGAGCTCCCTTGCGGTGGGCGGCATCTTAAGCACCAGCGCCGCCAGTATTATGCCGTATACCGACTCCATGCCGGCGATTATGCCCGCAGTCTGTACCCTTACCCGGCGCAGGCTGCTCACAAAGAGGGAGTGCGCAAGGGCTGTGCAGAACACGCCCAATACGGCGATAAGCGCTATATCTGCGCCGGTGACAGCGGGGCGCATTGCGGCCACAAAGGGGAGGAGCACCACGGCCGCCGCGCTCTGCTCGTAAAAGCACACCACGCTGCCGGGGTAGACGGCGGAAAATCGGCGGTTCATCAGGGAGAGCAGGGCGTAGGTCAGCGCCGACAGCATGCCCCACGCAAGCCCCGCCACGGAGAAGCCGGAAAGGTCGTTCAGCGGCACCAGCACGAACACACCTATGAGCATTATCACGGCGCACACAACGCTTTTAAGCCTCAGCCTTTCCTTAAACATCACGGGCTCTATAAAGGTCACGAAGAGGGGGAAGGTGGAGAAGGTTATGGTGCCGACGGCCACGCTCGCCACCCGAACGGACTCTATAAAGCTGAACCAGTGCAGCGCAAGCACTGCCCCGGTGACCACCAGCCACAGAAGGTCGGCCCTGCTTTTGAGCTTTATGGAGGTCCTTGTGGCCCTGCAAAGTATATAAAGGGTAATGGACGAGAAAAACACCCGCCCGAAGGTTATCATCATGGAGCCCGCGGTTATGCCCCTGCTTATCACGCCCGCCAGGCCGAACAGCATCACCGCGCCGTGTATCATAAGTAAGTCGGTCAGATTGTTCTTTTTGCGCTGCTCCATAGCTTCTCCCTCCATAGCCTTAAACACAGTGATTATATATCACTTGCGGCGTTTTTTCCATGCCTGCGGAAAAAATAAGGGGGAAATAAAAAATAATACTTTACTTTATCGCGCTAAAGTGATATAGTGCTAAAGCAAGAGGACGCAAAAAATATTTTTGATATACAAAGGAGAGAAAAACCATGAAGAAGATCGCTGCGCTCGTTATGGCAATGCTGATGGCCGCCTGCCTCTTTGCCGGCTGTGCGAAGAAGGAAGCGGCAGATGACGACCTGAGCTATGTAAAGGACAAGGGGACGCTCACGATAGGCATAACCGTATACGCCCCCATGAATTATTACGACGACGGCGGCAAGCTCATAGGCTTTGACACGGAGTTTGCCGAGGCGGTATGCGAAAAGCTGGGCGTCGCGCCCGAGTTCACCGTAATCGACTGGGAGGCCAAGGAGGTGGAGCTTAAGGCCAAGAATATTGACTGTATATGGAACGGCTTTACCATACGCGAGGATCTTAAGGAGAGCGTTGACTTCAGCAAGCCCTACTGCAAGAACATGCAGGTGGCGGTCATAAAGGCCGAGAACGCCGGCAAGTATACCGACCTCGCTTCCCTTGCCAAGGCGAACATAGTTGCCGAGGCCGGCTCCTCCGGCGAGAGCGCCGTAGCAGATTGTGAAGAACTCAAGGAATGCAATTACGTGGGCGTATCCAAGATGGCGGACGCGCTTCTTGAGGTCAAGGCCGGCACTGCGGACGCGGCGGTAGTGGATTACGTAATGGCGAAGGCCATGGTGGGCGAGGGCACGGATTATGCCGACCTTCAGATAGTAGACGGCATCGAGCTTGCATATGAGGAATACGGCATAGGCTTCCGCAAGGGCTCTAACCTCGTGGAAAGCGTAAACAAGGCCATGGAGGATATGCTTGCCGACGGCTCGCTAAAGGCCATCGCAGACAAGTACGGCCTCGCCCTGATGGGCGACTGATAAGGCGCAATAAGAACAGCTTGACAAAGGGCAGGGAAAGGCTCCCTGCCCGATATAGACGATAAAGGATCATTGAAAGTATGCTGCTTACCGTTACACAAAAGCTCCTTGAGGGCTTCGGCGTCTCCTGCATAATATTCATAGTGACGCTGCTCGCGGCGCTGCCGCTGGGCTTAGTCATAGCCTTCGGCTCCATGAGCAGGATCAGGCTCATAGCGTGGCTCACCCGCGGCTTCGTGTGGATCATGCGGGGGACCCCCCTTATGCTCCAGCTAATGATAGTTTACTACGGCCCCGGCCTGCTCTGGGAGGGCAATTCGGTCTCCCGCCTTTGTGCGGTGCTAATAGCCTTTTCCATAAATTACGCCGCGTATTTCTCGGAAATTTACCGGGGAGGCATAGAGAGCATACCCAAGGGCCAGTACGAGGCGGGGCAGGTGCTGGGCATGACGAAAAAGCAGGTGTTCTTCAACGTAATACTGCTTCAGGTGGTGAAGCGCATAGTGCCGCCCCTCGGGAACGAGATGATGACGCTGGTAAAGGATACCTCCCTTGCCCGCGTAATAGCCTGCAAGGAGATAATAATGATAGCGCAGGAGTATATATCGGTTAAGGGCCTTATATGGCCGCTGTTCTATTCGGGGCTGTTTTATCTGCTGTTCTGCGGGGTGCTGACGGTCATACTGGGCCGCGTGGAAAAGAAGCTGGACTATTTTAGGGTGTGAGCTTATGGCGATGCTGGAAGTAAAAAACATAAAGAAGAGCTTCGGGGATACCGAGGTGCTTAAGGGTCTCGACTTCTCCCTCGAAAAGGGCGAGGTGCTTGCCATAATCGGCTCCTCCGGCTCCGGCAAGACCACGCTTTTAAGGTGCCTGAACTTCCTTGAAAGCCCGGATGAGGGAAGGATCACCGTAAACGGCGAGACGCTGTTGGATTCCGACGCCCCCGCCGCGTTTAGCGAGGACGAGATACGCAAAAAAAGGCTGCACTTTGGATTGGTGTTCCAGTCCTTCAACCTCTTCCCCCAGTATACAGCGCTGCAAAACGTAAGGCTCGCCCCGGAGCTCATGCTCGCGGAAAGCCCGAGCCGCGGCGGCATGAGGGAGGCCAAGGCGGAAATAGACAAAAAAGCCCGGGCGCTCCTTGCGAGGGTGGGCTTGAGCGGCAGGATGGATTCCTACCCCCATCAGCTTTCCGGAGGCCAGCAGCAGCGGGTGGCAATAGCCCGCGCATTGGCAATGAACCCGGATATACTCTGCTTTGACGAGCCCACGTCGGCACTGGACCCGGAGCTTACCGGCGAGGTGCTTAAGGTGATAAGGAGCCTGAAGGGCGCGGACAGCACCATGATAGTCGTAACTCACGAAATGGAGTTTGCAAAGAACGTGGCGGATAAGGTATTATTTATGTCAGAGGGCGCGATAGAGGAGACGGGCACGGCAGCGGAGGTTTTCAACAACCCCAAGAGCGAGCGCACCAGGGCCTTCTTTGCAAATTTTGAGGAGCGGTAATGATAGATGACGGGAATAGTTGAGGTGGACGTACACGGAATGAACCAGACACAGGCGCAGATAGCCATAGACGCGGCGCTGCGCAGGGCGAACGCCTCTGTCTACCGCATACGCATAATACACGGCTATACCCACAGCACCGTGCTGCGGGATATGGTGCATTACAAATACAAAAGCCACCGGAAGGTGAAAAGAATAGCCCCGGGAAGCAACCCAGGGCAGACCGATCTGATATTGCGGGAGCTGTTTTAGAATATCCCGTCAAGGCAGTCAAGGGCGTCCTTGCCGAAGATATCCGAATAGTCAGACTTGGCGAGGCTTACCGCTATGGCGCCGTCATTGCCGAGCTCATCCATGAGCACGTCCCCTACCGTATGCAGTATATGGGCGGTGTGGAATGTAAAGTCCTTTATGCAGGCGCTGCCGAGGGACTTTTTCTTTTTGCCCAGTGCCTTTATCTGCTTGTGGGTGAGCCCCTCGCCCCAACTGAACCGGCAGCAGTCGCCGCCCCAGCTCATGGGCGGGTTGAGCTGGGTGCAGGCAAATTCCGGGTTGAAGCCCTGAAACCAGGCGTTGTCTATGTTGCAGCAGTAGTATTTGCCGTATTCCGTAAGGCCGTGCTTCGCCCATGCGTCGCACCAGGCGCACCGCGATATGTAGGTCTGGAGCACGGGCATACCGCAGGTTACGCCAAATTCCATCTGGCCCGGGAAGTCCGGCTTCCATTCGCCGTAGGCCTGGCTGTTGAGCACGGTGAGCCTATCGCCCCGCTCAAGGGCATTGAGCGCCATGCGCCGGCCCCTCTCGTTGCCGTAGCGGGTCATTCCCGCAAGTATGGCCTCCTTGCCCCTTTCGCCGGATATCTCTATGGCGTGCTTTGCAAGCAGCGCGAACATTACGGCGTGATGTTCTATGGTGAGCGGCATATACGACCTCCTTATCCGTTTAAAAGCGCTGTAATCTCTTCCATGGAGGGCATTGAGGGCATGCCGCCGCGCCTGCCTACGCAGAGGCTGGACGTGGCGCAGCCCACGCGGGCGAAGCGCGCCGCATCCTCTATGGTCACGTCGTATACGCTCTTGCCGCTCTTTACAAATTCGCTGAGGAAGCCGCCGAAGAAGGCGTCGCCAGCGCCGGTGGTGTCCACCGCGCGGCGCGGGAAGGCGGGCACATGGCGCTGCTGGTCTCCGGCAGCCACCACGGCTCCCTCCTCTCCGAGGGTTATGGCTATGAGCGATACGCCCTCCCGCCGCAGCACCTTTATGGCGGTATCCACGTCGTCTATGCCCGCGGCGAAGGGCAGCTCATTCTCGGAGAGCTTTATTATATCGACTATGGGCAGTATGGAGCGTATCTGATCGCAGGCGGCGGCGTCGTCCGCCCAGAGGGAGGCGCGGTAGTTGGGGTCGTAGCTCACCACGGCACCCGCGGACTTTGCGGTGATGAGCGCCTGCCATGTGGAGGAGCGGCTGGGCTCCGCCGAAAGCGAGATCGAGCCTACGTGGAACACCTTCGTATTGCGCAGGAGCTGCTGATCCAATTCGTTGGGCCGGAGCAGCGTGTCCGCGCCGGGATCGCGCACGAAGGAGAACTCCCTCTCGCCGCTGTCGTCCAGCGCGACGAAGGCGAGGCTGGTAACGGCGGCGGGATCCATGACGAGGCCCGCGGTGCTTATCCCCGCCCGCTCCATCGCGCCCTTTAGGAAGCGCCCGTTTATGTCGTTCCCCACCTTGCCTATGAATGTGGTGGAAAGCCCCTGCTTTGCCGCCGCCGCAAGTAGGTTTGGCGGCGCGCCGCCGGGGTTTTGCTCAAAGAGGGGATAGCCCGCCGGGGAAAGGCCGGCCGGGGTAAAGTCCACCAAAAGCTCGCCGAGAGCGGTAATATCTGTCATATCAAAACGTTTCCTTTCAAAAGCGATAGATTTGAGTTAAATAATTATACCATATTTTTGCGCGGTTTTGTCCGCCGCTTGATAAAAAGCGCGGATTGTGCAATAATACAGGGAAGAATTTACAGCGAGGACATAAACGCCGAATGTACATAGACCATTTTGCGCTGGGTATGCGCATACCCAAGGAAAACATGGATATCGGCCCGAAGGGCTGCATGGAAAAGCTGCTTTCCGGCTTTACGCGCTACAGTATCTCCGGCCTTAGCCTTTCCGGAGGCTGGGTGGAGGAGGCGTATGTGATAGTTATAATGGGCGGCAGCCTTAGCTTCATGCGTAATGTTTACCGGCGCATACTTGCAAACAAGGATTTCTGCGCGCTGCTATGCAAGGAAATGCCCTTTATCGAAAATAACCGGCTGGCGAGGATGCCGGAGCTGGAGCCCTTCGGCATGGTAGATGAAAGCGGCGCCTTTATAGGCGGCAACTGCTGCTTTGGGCTTACGGTGAGATAGATACAACGATTAGATAGATACATAGGTAATCAATTAAGGGCCTTCCGCATAGGTTTATACAAATACGACCTGTGCAAGGAGGCTTTTTTATTATGTATATCTATACCGTGAAGCCGGAGGATACGCTGCTGGATATAGCCCGGAAAAACGGCGTGACGATCTCCGCGCTGGTTGCCGCGAACCAGCTTAGCGACCCCTATAAGCTGCCCTCCGGCCTCGCCCTCGTGATACCCGGCCAAGGCATACGGGAGCGCAGCGTTGCGGTCAACGGGTACGCCCTGCCCGAAATATCCGATGCGGCGCTGCTGGGCGCGCTGGGGCATCTCACGTATCTTTCGGTGTTTTCCGCCAAGGCCCGCGCCGACGGCAGCATTTCGGAGCTCGAGGATACGGAGCTCATACGCAAATGCTATGTGAACGGCGTGGCGCCGGTGCTCACCCTGACAAACCGGCGGGAAAACGGCGGCTTCTGCGGGGAGATAGCCCATGCGGTGACGGCGGACGAGGGTGTGAAGGCGAGGCTTATAGAAAATGTTGCGGAATATCTGGATAGCCGCAATTACTTCGGGCTTAACATGGATTTTGAATATATATGGGAGGAGGACAGGACGCTCTATACGCAGCTTTTGATGGATATGGCGGAGGCGCTGCACAGGGCGGGCCGCGGCATTTACGTCGCCCTCGCGCCCAAGATGAGCCACGAGCAGTCCGGGCTGCCGTACACCGCACACGATTATGCGGCCGTCGGGAATATCGCGGACAGGGTGATAATAATGACCCACGGGTGGGGGCGCGCCGGCGGCGAGCCCATGGCGGTCGCGCCCATGGACAGGGTGAGGCGGGTGCTGGACTATGCAATAATGGAAATGCCGCCGGAAAAGATAATGATGGGTATGGCGAGCTACGGCTATAACTGGACGCTTCCATACAAAAAGGGAACCTCCGCGCAGCCGCTGTCCCTGCCGGAGATACCGCAGACCGCATACCGTCAATACGCCGACATACGCTTTGACGATGCGGCACAGTCGCCCTTTTTCAGGTATTACGACAGCGCCGGAACGGAGCATATCGCCTGGTTTGAGGACCCGCGCAGCATAGAGGCCAAGCTGAAGCTGGTGGGCGAGTACGGCCTCGGCGGGGTGAGCTACTGGAACATAAATACCCTGTACCGGCCCAACTGGGCGGTGCTTTCCGGTATGTACGGCACGGAAAAAGCCTTCGGACAGGGGTAGGCATTGCCGGGCGGCGTCAGGCCGCTTTTCCCGGAGCTCCCGGGGGCGGCCTTTGCGACCGCCCCTTTTTTGTGAATTTTTGGCGGTTCGCTATTGACTTTGGGCAGGATAATATATATAATGTCATCGTAAAGTTCCGGTAACGTTACCGGTAAGGTTTTCAGCAACCATATCAGCAACCTTCGAAAACAGGCGGCGCTTAAAATGACCATAAAAGATATCGCAAAACTCAGCGGCGTGAGCGTAAGCACCGTTTCCCGCGTACTGAACAACAGACCGGACGTGAGCGAGGTTTGCAGGAGCAGGGTGAACGCCGTAATACAAAGCTCGAATTACATCCCAAACAACAGCGCGAGGGATCTGGTCAAGACCAGCTCGGACGCCATTGGCCTTGTGGTGCGCGGCGTTTCCAACGCCTTTTATGCGGACATCATACGCTCCGTAGAGGAAAGCATAGACGCGGCGGGCTACACCATGGTGATGCGCCACATAGCCTCCTGCGATGACGAGATAAAGTGCGGCGCGGAGATGGAGAGGGAAAAGCGCCTCCGCGGCATAGTGTTCTTAGGCGGCTGCCACGACTACACAAAGGATCGCATAAGGCTGATCAACGTGCCCTTCGTGTGCTGCTCATACACCAACCGCTACGGCGACCTTGACGACGACGAGTATTCCTCGGTTTCCATAGCGGACGAGGAGGAAGCATATAAGGCCGTGAACGAGCTTTACAGAAACGGCCACAGGCGCATCGCGGCGCTCATATCCCGGCCCGATGACTGGTCCATAAGCCAGCTCCGCTACCGGGGCTACCGGAGGGCGCTGGAGGAGCGCGGGCTGCCCTTTGACGAAAGCCTCGTGGTCTCGGCGGGCAGCTTTGACATAAAGGACGCCTACGCCGCAATGAAGGGGCAGCTTGAAAGAAACCCCGACTTTACTGCGGTGTTCGCGATAGCGGACGATATGGCGATAGGCGCTATGAAGGCTCTCCGCGAGGGGGGGCGGCGGGTGCCGGAGGATTGCTCGGTAATGGCTATTGACGGCCTGACGGTATCCGACTATATACAGCCCACGCTCACCACGCTGTGCCAGCCTATGAGCGAAATGGGGCAGAAGAGCGTGGAGATACTCCTCGACATGATAGAGGGCCGGGGAAAAAACAGGCACCTTACGCTGGAGACGAAGCTCCGCCGGGGCGCTTCGGTAATGGATATGAATTAAATTTGTGCGGCCCTGCCGCGCAGAAATGATATAAAAAAGAGAGGATAACAAAAATGAAGAAGTTCTTGGCATTGCTGCTGACCGTCGCCATGGTATTCGCGATGGCAGCCTGCTCCGCACCCGCTGCGGAAGAGACTAAGCCCGCCGAGGAAGGCGCCGCTGCGCCCGCGGAGGAGACCTCCGATAAGCCCGCCGCCGCAGGCTCCGTCTATTATCTCAACTTCAAGCCCGAGGCCGACGCCGCTTGGCAGGAGCTGGCTAAGAAGTACACCGAGCTCACCGGAGTGCCCGTAAAGGTCGTTACCGCCGCCTCCGGCGACTATCAGACCACTCTGACCTCCGAAATGGACAAGAGCGAGGCCCCTACGCTGTTCCAGTGCGGCAATCAGGGCGCTCTGAACACCTGGGGCGATTACTGCCTCGATCTGAAGGACACCGACTTCTACAAGGAAATGACCACCGATGATTTCAACCTCTTTGGCGAGAACGGCGAGGTGCTTGCCGCCGGTTACTGCTATGAGGCATTCGGCATCATCGTGAACAAGGCCCTGCTGGAGAAGGCCGGTCACTCCATCGATGAGATCACCAACTTTGAGACTCTCAAGGCAGTTGCCGATGATATCCATGCCCGCGCCGCCGAGCTGGGCTTTGACGCCTTCAGCTCCTCCGGCCTTGACGGCTCCTCCTCCTGGAGGTTCTCCGGCCACCTTGCCAATATGCCCATGTTCTATGAGTTCCGCGATGACAACGTAACTGAACAGCCCGCCGCTATTACCGGCAAGTATCTGGACAACTACAAGGCCATCTGGGATCTCTACACCACCGATACCGCCACCACCGGCGCCGCCATTATAACCGCCACCGGCGATATGTCCAGCGGTGAGTTCAAGGAGGGCAAGGCTGTATTCTATCAGAACGGCACCTGGGAGTATGCCGGCCTCGTAGAAGCCGGTCTCAAGCCCGAGGATCTTGCCATGATCCCCATCTACTGCGGCGTTGAGGGCGAGGAGAAGGCCGGTCTTTGCTGCGGCACCGAGAACTGCTGGTCCGTAAACAAGGAAGCCTCCGAGGAGAACATCCAGGCTACTCTGGACTTCATGAAGTGGGTCGTAACCTCTGAGGAGGGCACCACCATGCTGGCCGAGCAGTTCGGTCCCTGCCCCTTCAAGTCTGCAAAGACTCCTGAGAACGTATTCTTTGCACAGGCAAACGACTACATCACAAAGGGCAACTATGTAGTGACCTGGGCCTTCAACTACACCCCCGCCGTTGAGGATTGGCGCGCAGGCGTGGTTGACGCTCTGTCCAAGTACGTTGCGGGCGGTAGCTGGGACGCTGTAAAGACCGCCTTCGTAGACGGCTGGGCCGCTCAGTACACTGCCGAGCATGCTGCATAACCGACAGCGATTTCACTCTGTAAAACATTACGGGGCGAGCGGCTTCCGCTCGCCCCGTTTTGAAAACTTCCGTTAAAACGTTCCTCTGCGGACGGGGAATGTGCGGAGGCCTTCCCCCCGGGAAGCGATGGGGGAGGGCCCCTGTACATAAGCGGCACAATATATTAACGAGAGGAGAAATTATCATGCGATTCCGGAAACGCAAACGGGATAATGCGGCGCTGAATTCCATACTTATCCGAAGGCCGATACAGCGCTATTTCTGGCTTTTCCTGTTGCCCACCTTCGCGGCGTTCTGCGTGGGCTTCCTTTATCCCTTCTGCAAGGGACTGTTCTTATCCTTCTGCAAATTCAAGACCACCAGCAAGTGGACGTGGGTAGGGCTCAGCAACTACACCAAGGCGCTTGCGGACCCGTCGTTTACACATGCATTCCTGTATACGGCCGTATTCGCATTGGTCTCCCTCATACTTATCAACGTACTCGCCTTTGCGGTGGCCTATGTGCTGACGCAGGGCATAAAGGGCTCCAATCTCTTCCGCACCGTGTTCTTCATGCCGAACCTGATAGGCGGCATAGTGCTGGGCTATATTTGGAGCATGATATTCGACGGCATACTCACCCGATACGGCACCTCCATACTGCTGGAGACCAAGTACGGCTTCTGGGGGCTCATAATCCTCATGTGCTGGCAGCAGATAGGCTATATGATGATCATATACATAGCCGGCTTGCAGTCCGTGCCGGAGGATATGCTGGAGGCCGCCAAGATAGACGGCGCAACGAAGTGGCAGACGCTGTGGAACATCACCATACCCAACGTCATGCCCTCCATAACTATATGCACCTTCCTTACGCTTACCAACTCCTTTAAGCTGTTTGACCAGAACCTGGCGCTTACGGGGGGCCGCCCCTTCGTGATGCAGCCGGGCGGGCTCACGGTAAAGACCACCGAAATGCTGGCGCTGAACATAGTCAATTCCTTCTACGGCACCAACGTCAATGCAAGGGGCGTGGGCCAGGCCAAGGCGGTGCTGTTCTTCATACTGGTTGCGGCAATCGGCCTTATACAGCTTAAATCCACCCGTTCAAAGGAGGTGCAGCAGTGATGTCAAAGCACGTCGAAACTCTCTCCCAGGAGCAGCGCGGAAAGCGCATACTAACCTTTACCTTCGCGGTGATAGCCATATTCTATGTGCTGCCCATAGTGCTGGTGCTCATAAACTCGCTAAAGTCCAATTCATACGTGAATATGGAGACCTTCGCGTTGCCGAACGCCAAGTCCTTCGTGGGGCTGGACAACTATAAGACCGGCATGACCTTCGGCAATTACCCCTTCGTGAAATCCGCCCTGTACAGCCTGTTTGTCACAATAGTATCCTCGGCGCTCATACTTATATGCACCTCTATGGCGGCATGGTACATAGCGCGGGTGGGCAGCCTGTTCAGCAAGATTGTGTACTACCTGTGCGTATTCTCCATGGTGGTGCCCTTCCAGATGGTCATGTTTACGCTGGCTAAGACGGCGGATACGCTCAAGCTGAATACCCCCTGGACGATACCCGTGGTGTATCTGGGCTTCGGCGCGGGGCTTGCGGTATTCATGTTTACTGGGTTTGTGAAGGCGCTGCCGCTGGAGATCGAAGAGGCGGCGGCCATAGACGGCTGCGGCCCGCTGCGGACGTTTTTCCGGGTGGTGTTCCCGATGCTTAAGCCCACCATGATCTCCGTGGGCGTGTTAGAGATAATGTGGGTGTGGAACGACTACCTCCTGCCGTATCTCGTGCTGGATATAAACAAATACCGCACCGTGCCCATACATATACAGTACCTGAAGGGCAGCTACGGCACCGTGGATCTCGGAGCTACCATGGCCCTTATAATGCTCAGCATAGTGCCGGTGATAGTGTTCTATCTGACCTGTCAGAAGTACATAATAAAGGGCGTTGCGGCGGGCGCCGTAAAGGGATAAAAATAAACTGAATATCTAAGAGGACTATTGACTATAATGAAACGCAGCAGCGGCATACTTATGCCAATATTATCGCTGCCCTCGCCCTATGGCATAGGCACAATGGGCAAGGCGGCATACGAATTTGCGGATTTTCTCCACCGGGCGGGGCAGCGCTATTGGCAGATGCTGCCGATAGGCCCCACCAGCTACGGCGACTCGCCCTATCAGAGCTTTTCCACCTTTGCGGGCAACCCTTACTTTATCGACCTCGATATGCTCATAGAGGACGGCCTGCTAAGGAGGGACGAGGTAGCCGGCATAAACTGGGGCACGGAGCCGCGGTATGTGGACTATGGAAGGATATACGAAAGCCGCCTCGGCGTGCTTTCAAAAGCCAAGGAGCGGGGCTGGCAGCGGGACAGGCAGAGGGTGGACGCCTTTGCCGCGGAGAACAGCCGCTGGCTCGGGGATTACGCATTGTTCATGGCGCTCAAGCGGCACTTCGGCATGAGGTCATGGACGGAGTGGGAGGACGAGGATATACGGCTGAGAAAGCCCGAGGCAATGGCGAAATACCGCGGGCTGCTCCGCGAGGATATAGAGCTTTTCACCTATATCCAGTACCTGTTCTTTGAGCAGTGGACGAGGCTTAAGGCATACATAAACGCCTTGGGCATAGGCATAATAGGCGACATACCCATATACGTCGCCATGGATTCTGCTGACGTGTGGGCGGAGCCGGAGTTCTTCCAGCTTGACGAAAAGAACCTGCCGACAGAGGTATCCGGCGTGCCGCCGGACGACTTCAGCGCCGAGGGACAGCTTTGGGGCAACCCGTTGTACGACTGGGATAAGATGCAGTCGGACGGCTTCGGCTGGTGGATACGCCGAATAGACGGCGCGGGCAAGATGTATGACGTGATACGCATAGACCACTTCAGGGGCCTTGCAAGCTATTGGGCCGTGCCTTATGGCGAGACCACAGCGAAAAACGGCAAATGGCGCTCCGGCCCCGGCATAGCGCTGGTCAACGCCTTAAAGGGGTGGTTCCACGGCTTGGAGTTCATAGCGGAGGATCTGGGCTATGCAACGCCGGATGTGGAGAAGCTCTTGAAAAAATCGGGCTTTCCCGGCATGAAGGTGCTGGAATTTGCCTTCGATTCCCGCGAGCCCAGCGAATACCTGCCCCACGCCTACACCGAGAACTGCACCTGCTATACCGGCACGCACGACAACAGCCCCATAGCGCTGTGGCGCGAGGAGGCCGATCCGGCGGATATAGCCTACTGTGAAAAATACCTCGGCCTGAACAAAGAAGAGGGCTTCAACTGGGGCATGATAAGGGGAGGGATGGGCTCTGTGGCGCGGCTCTTCGTGGCGCAGATGCAGGACTACCTTGAGCTGGGCGCGGGCTGCCGCATGAACACGCCCAGTACCCTCGGCGGAAATTGGGAATGGAGGCTGCTCAGCGGCGAGCTGACGGACGCCCTTGCGGACAGGATATACGACGCGGCGCGCATTTACGGCCGCATAGACAGGCCCAAGCCCACGGACGACGGCGCGGGCGAATAAAACGGTATAAAAAAGAGAAGGCGGAGGGCCTTCTCTTTTTGCGCTTTACACAGGGATAAGCAGCGTTTCGCCGGCGATTATGAGATTAGGATCTGAAATGTTGTTCAGGCGCACAAGCTCCTCCACCGTGGTGTCAAACTGCCGCGCTATGGAGGAGAGGGTATCGCCGGGCTTGATTATGTAGGTCATTACGCCGCCGGAGAGGTAGGGCCTGAGCCGCGCCCAGGTGCGTCTGCCCGCTATGCCGTCCGGTGAAAGGCCCCTCGACCTCTGGAATGCCGTCAGCGCGTTGTAGGTGCGGGGGCCGAACCTGCCGTCTATAGCGCCGGGATCGAAGCCGGCGTTGAGCAGGGCGGTTTGCAGTATCACTACTAAAATGCCCCTGTCCCCGCGCCTGAGGTATATGCTGTCGTAGTTGATAAAGGGGGCTATCGCCAGCCAGGTATCCCTGTTGGCTACGCCGGTGGCCGGAAGCCGGGCCGAGCGCTGGAAGGCGCGCAGGGCCGCCTGCGTCTTTGTGCCGAAAAGGCCGTCTATGGTACCCGGAGAGTTGCCGGAGGCCTCCAGCGCCTGCTGGAGGAGCCTTACCATGTCGCCCCTGCTGCCCCGGCGCAGCACGTCCGGGTCGCTCTCAAAGGCGAAGGGCTGTAAAAATTCCCATGTCCGCGGGCCCACTATGCCGTCCTGCCTGAGCCCGAGCACCCGCTGAAACTGCTTCACCGCCCGCTCTGTGTTGGAGCCGAATATGCCGTCTATCCTGCCCGGGGCATATCCCGCGCGGGTGAGGGCGGTCTGGACGGTACGCACATCGCTGCCGGTGTCACCACGTTGTAATATTCTCATTTTTGCACCTCGCTGATATCGCGCGTTTTCCGCGCTTTATACTGCCAAGGTATGCGCGAGGGGCGGCGGGTGTGCTTTTTTTATACGAGCTGGAACAGGTAAAATTTCAGATAGTCGGTTTCCGGCACGTTCATAAGGGTGGGGTGGTCGGGGGACTGCCTGCGGGCTTCTATGAGCTTTAGGGAAACGTTTGCGTCCCGGGCCGCGGACTGCACCATCTTGATGAAAAGCCCGTTATCCATAAAGTGCGAGCAGGAGCAGGTGGCGAGATAGCCGCCCCGGGGCAGCAGCTTCATAGCTCGGAAGTTTATCTCCTTATAGCCGCGCTCCGCCCCCTTTATGGCCCTGCGGCTCTTGGTGAACGCGGGAGGGTCGAGTATTATGAAGTCGTAATCCGCATGCTTGCTGCAAAGCTCAGGAAGCAGGTCGAACACGTCCGCCGCGATGAAATCCATATTGTGGATAAGGCCGTTGCGCCTTGCGTTAAGCCTTGCCATCTCTATGGCGGTATCCGACACATCCACGGCGGTGACCCGCTTGGCGCCGCCCAGCGCCGCGTTTAGGGCGAAGGAGCCGGTGTGCGTAAAGCAGTCCAGAACGTTTTTGCCCGCGGCGATCTTTGCCACGGCCTGGCGGTTGTATTTTTGATCGAGGAAGAAGCCGGTCTTTTGCCCGTTCTCCACATCTACCTCGTACTGTATGCCGTTTTCGGTTATCCCGGTGATAGGGGAGGGAGGCTGGGGCAGATAATTAGCCAAGTACCAGCCCTTGCCTCTATCCAGGCCCTCGAGCTCACGGATAGCTACGTCGTTGCGCTCGAATATGCCGGCAACGTTTACGCTTTCCTGTGCGAGCTGCTTTACGAGCTGGCGATATACGGCGTCCTTTACCCTTTCCATGCCCATGGAAAGCACCTGGGCGACGAGGACATTCTCATAGCGGTCCACGGTAAGGCCGGGCAGCCCGTCCGCCTCGCCGAACACCAGCCGGCAGCAGCGGTAATCGGCGGGGCCCATTACGGTCCTCCTGTACGCTAAGGCGTACTGTATCCTGCGGGCGAAGAAATCCTCCCCAAAGGTCTCGTTTGCGTTGGAGGAAAGGAGACGTATGCGTATTTTGCTCTTATAGCTTATAAAGCCGGTGCCGAGATATGCGCCCTTTTCTGAGAACACGTCCACAAGGGAGCCGTTTTCGGGCTCGCCCTCAAGGGAGAGCACCTCGGCGTCGTATACCCATGGGTGGCCCAGCCGGAGTGAGCTTTCTGCTTTTTTTGTTATCGCCGCCGCGGGGAAGTTTCTTGCTTGTTTCATAATAAACGGAAGCTGTCCTTTTCTGCTTTTTATCTTACATTTATGATTTCGGCGGGTCGCGGAGATTACCCGACACGACGCCGGCGGGCAAATTTATAGGTCCGCCGCCATCCCCCTATACGCCTTGACTGCGAGCAGCGCGCACAGCGCCGCACAGACCAGCACATAGCACTCAGTGGCGATAATGCTCTTTATGAAGCCCGTCTGATAGGCCATTGCGCCAAGGTCGATCAGCGCGTGCAGCCCTATGGCGAGGGGATAATACCAGCCCTTGCCCTCCTGCTTCACCGCGGCGAATACCAGCACCGACATTGAAATATGGAAGGCTATGGCTATGGTACGTTCAATACCGCTCACGAGGTACATGCCCGGTTCAGCTCCGGTAAACGCGTCCATCAGCACGGCGGCCGTATCCTCGCCGATGCCGAGAACGGTAATGCCCGCCATGCCGCCGGAGGCGTTGATTATTATGGAGATCGCAATATAGCTTATCATGGTGAGGCCGGAGACCAGCACCGCCTCCACGCCGCCATGCCCTATACCGTACATAACGCCCTCACATCTGTCGTCCTTCTTCTTAAAAAACAGCTTAAAGGCACATAACCGTCCCGTCTCCTCAAACACACCCGCCGCCAGAGCGCCGTACAGTCCATACGCCCACAGGTTGGACTGCATGAAGGCAGCACAGGAGCCGCTGCCGTACAGCACGAGCCTGTGGCAAATATTTTCCAATATCATGGCAAACACCACAAACGCAGCTGCGCCGATGAACAGCGATGAAGCCTTCGCGCCGGTGCGCTTATGCCATATTATGCCCAGCGCTATAGGCAGGCCTATGCTCACAAGGGCTGATATAGCCATAAAAACAATCGAGAGGGTCGGTATCATAATCTCACCGCCTTTTATATTTTTTAATTATTTTTCGTTGCGCCTGAGCATCGCGGCGCCTATTATGCCTGCGTCGTTGCCCATCACGGCCGGAACTACACTGCCGTGGTTTTCAAAGAAGCTCTTCGCGTGTACGTTTTTTCTGAGAGGTTCAAAGAGAAATTCCCCTGCGGCGGAAACCCCGCCGCCTATTGCCACCCGCTCACAGTCCAGCAGGTTTATCATAGAGGCCACCGCGGAGCCCAAGTGATCCACGAAATTATTAAATACCTCCAAGGCGGCGCTGTCCCCCTCCTTGGCGCAGTCTATGGCGGTCTTGGCATTCATTCGCTCGGCCTTGCCCATGGTGCGCTCAAAGAGCAGGCTTTCGGGGTGCTTTTCCATGGCCCTTACCGCGTCCCGTATTATTGCGGTGGCGGAGCAGTACGCCTCTATGCAGCCCTTATTTCCGCAGGTGCACGGCTCGCCGCCGCTCACCAGCAGCGCATGGCCCAGCTCGCAGCCGTTGCCCAGGCCGCCGTGGAACATCCTGCCGCCCAGTATGAGGCCGCCGCCCACACCGGTGCCAAGGGTAAACAGCACGGCTGTGCGGCAGCCCACGAAGGCCCCCTTGTGAAGCTCCGCAAGGGCCGCGCCGTCCGCGTCGTTTGCGAGGAACACCGGTATGTCGCCGAAATGCTTTTTTATTTTAGCCTTAAGCGGCTCGTTGTGAAAGTTCAGGTTGTATGCGTTTATTATCACGCTGCCGGCGGGGTCTATGCTGCCCGGAACCACCACGCCCACGCTGTCCAGGTCGGCCGTCTCTGCGCCCTGCTCCTTCAGCATCGCGAGCACGCCCTCGTATATTATCTCCGCCGTGCGCTCCCCGCCGCCCTCTACCTCAAAGGGCATGCTCCTGCGCTGCACTACGTCCAGCGCCTCGTCCACAAGCCCCATGGCGATGTTGGTGCCGCCTATATCCACTCCTACCTGATACATATATTTCCCCCTCCTAAGCTATTTCAGCTTCAGTTCAAATTCGCGCTCAGAGTCAAAGCCCATGTGCTTGAGCCGGAAATTGCGAACGGCCACCTCCACCAGCACCGCGACGTTGCGGCCCGGGCTTATGGGCAGCGGCGTAAGCGGGACCGGCAGGCCGAGTATTTCCATGGTGTCCGCGGTCTTTTCCCCCGCATTTAGGTATTCATCCAGATTTTTCAGGTCTACGACCAAATCTATGTCCTTCTCCGGCAGTATGGCGCTCATGCCGTAAAGGTACCGCACGTCGATTATGCCTATGCCGCGTATATCCATTATGTGCTTTGTGGCGTTGGGGGCGCTGCCCACCAGCCGCTCGTCCAGGCGGGATACCTCCACCACATCGTCCGCCACCAGCCTGTGCCCGCTCTGTATGAGGTCCAGCGCCGTTTCGCTCTTGCCGAGGCCGCTCTCGCCCCTTATGAGCACGCCCGTCCCGTATACATCCATGAGCTCACCGTGGAGAAGTATGCGCCGCGCCAGCTTTTTCTGTATGAAGCTTGATATCTCGTGGCCCACCCTGTCGGTGGTGCGGTCTGCGATGAGCACCGGCACGCCGTACTGCCTCGCCTTTTCCAGCAGCATCTCCGGCGGCTTGTTGCCCCTGGCGCAAACTATGCACGGGACGCGCAGCCCCATGAACCGCTCCATCCTGTCCGCAAGCTGCTCCGGCGTAAGGCTGTAAAGATAGTACATCTCCGCGTTGCCTATGAGCTGCACCCGCTTCGGTGAGAATTTCTCATAAAAGCCCGTGAACTGCAAGCCGGGCCGGCTTATCTCCGGGGTCTGGAAGCTGATGCTCCCGCTGCCCGACTCAAGGGCCGTCATATCAAGCTCGCCGCATATTTCCCTTACGCTTACCTCTACCGCCATACCGTCCTCCGCAGGGCTATACCCTGCCGTTTATTATGCATTCGATGAGCTGTGCCACCCCGAAGTCCGCGCACGAGGGTATCACAAGATCCGCCGCTTCCTTGACCTCCGGCTTCCCGTTATCCACGGCGCAGCCGAGGCCCGCCCAGCATATCATCTCCAGATCGAGCGAGTTATCGCCCACCGCCACGGTGTCCTTTTGGGGTATGCCAAGGTATCCCGCCACCCATTCAAGGCCCGCGCCCTTGTGGGCGTCGGGGTTGTTGAACTCTATAAAGCCCTTGCTGGAGCCGGACACCTTGAGCTTTCCCTCGTATTTTTTCTGAAACTCCGGTATAAGCCGCTGCGCATTCTCCTCGGTGGTCATCATCAGCACCTTTGGCACGCTGTGCCAGGCCTTTTTCATTATGTCCGGATCGTACTCACGGGGCAGGCTCAGCTTTTCGGTATAGCCTGCCACATAGGGATTTGGCCCCTCGGCTATCACGGCGTCGCCCTGATATATATGGGCGTGTATGCCCAGCGCCTTAGCCTCCCTGAGAACCTCCGTAACGAGCTCCGGCGGTATTTCATTGGCGTGCAGGGCCTTGCCCGTCCTCGGCTCGGTGATCATCGCGCCGCCGTAGTTTATGGCGGGATCGGTTATGTCGAGCTGATCTATTATGGGCTTTGAGCCCAGCCAGCCGCGCCCGGTGGCTACGGTCACGTGTATGCCGTGCTCCTTTGCCTTTTTTACGGCCTCTATTATCTCATCCGGCACTATTTTTGAGTTGAGGGTTATAGTGTCGTCTATATCCAGCGCTATAAGCCTGTACATGTCTTTTGATCGTCCTTTCCTTCTTCTTTTTGCGGCGCCTCCGGGTGAAAATGCGCGAATACCTTTTCCGCTGCGGGCTTGCTCATGCCCTTTGCCCCGCAAAGCTCCTCTATTGATGCGTTCCTTATGTTTTCCGATGTCATAAATGCGTCGAACAAGGCCCGCTTGCGCTTGGGGCCAATGCCCTCTATGCCGTCCAGCTCCGACATCAATGCGTTTTTCGCCCTCAGGCTCCTGTGGTATGTTATGGCGAACCTGTGGGCCTCGTCCCTTATGCGCTCCAGTATATGCAGCGCCGGATCCCTGCTGGAAAGGCGTATGGGCTCCTCCTTATCCGGCAGTATTATGTCCTCGTTCTGCTCCGCAAGGCCTATGGCGGGGATGTGGGAAAGGCCAAATCCATACAGCACCTCAAGCGCCACGTTGAGCTGCCCCCTGCCGCCGTCCACCACCAGGAGGTCTGGCAGCCGCGCAAATTTCTCGTCACCGTCCTTCGCCCTTTGGAAGCGCCGCGTAAGCACCTCCCGCATCGCCATGTAGTCGTCTCCGTTGGCCTCCTCTTTTATGCGGAAGCGGCGATACTCCTTCGGCGCGCTTTTGCCGTTTATGAAAACCACCATGCCGGATACTGTGTCCCGCCCGCGTATGTGCGAGTTGTCGTAGCACTCCATGCGCTCGGGTATCTCGTCCAGCCCTATTATCTCGCAAAGGCGCAGTATGGCGCCCTCGCCCCGCTCCCAGCTCCTGTGCTCCAGCTCTCGCGCCTTCTGTATGGCCTCGACCCCGTTTCGGTAGGCCATTTCCGCGAGCTTTTTCTTTTCGCCCCGCTGGGGGCATATTATCTCCACCTTGCTGCCGCGGCTCTCGCTGAGCCATTCGGACAGCGCTTCCCGCTCCTCCGGCATGTCCCGCACCACTACCTCCTTAGGCACCGGCGCGCCGTCGGCATAGTGCTGCTTCAGGAAGGAGGCCATTATCTCGCCCGCAGTCTCTTCCCCGCAGGCTATGCCCATGCTCTCGGCCCAGATTATCTTGCCGCCCCGCTCAAATAGGGCGAACACCACCGCGTCCTCCCGATCCTTCACGAATGCGAATATATCCCTTTCGCTGCCGCTTACAGATATGGCCTGCTGCTTTTCCGCAAGGCTGCTTATGGCCCTTATCCTGTCGCGAAGCTGCGCCGCCTTCTCATATTCCATATTTTCTGAGGCGGCCTGCATCTGCTCCGTAAGCAGCTCGATTATGGGGCCGGTATGCCCCTCGAGGAACCTGCTCACGCTTTCCAGCAGCCTGTGATATTCCTCGGGGGTGACCTTGCCGTTGCACGGGGCGCAGCACTTGCCCAGATGGTACATGAGGCAGGGCCGCTCATTGCGGGCGATGGCCTTGCGTATGTCCTTTTTGCAGTGCCTGACGGGGAATATATCCCGTATCGCCGTAAGCGCGTCCTTCAGGCTTACGGCGGAAAGATAGGGGCCGAAGTACCTTGCGCCGTCCTTTTTTACCCGGCGCACGACCTCAAAGCGCGGGAAATCCTGCTTTGTATCCAGCCTTACATACGGAAAATGCTTATCGTCCTTTAAAAGTATGTTATAACGCGGCATCAGCGCCTTTATGAGATTGCTCTCCAGCGTCAGCGCCTCAGTCTCGTTAGATGTTATGATATACTGAAAATCCTCGATATGGGAAACCATGGCCTCCACCTTGGGAGGCTTCGGGGTATGCTGAAAATACTGCCGCACCCTGTTTTTCAGGTTCACGGCCTTGCCCACATATATTATCTCACCGCTGCCGTCGTACATTTTATATACGCCGGGTTCATCGGGCAGCAGCTTTAATTTTTCCTCTATTATATCATTCATGGACACTTCTCCCATGATGATTATATCACCTATGCAAGCCGCGGTCTATCTGAAAAACCTTATCCTGTCATCAAAAACGCGAATCAGGTCGTTGTAAAGAGCGGCGCTCCTGCCGCCCGAAAGGTCGTATACCGTGATGCGCTCCGGCGAGAGGCCCACCAGCACGCTCATTATCCCCTCCTCGCTGCATTGCTCGTAGTCTATCCTGACGTCGCTGTCGTCCGTAAAGGTGCAGCTCCCATCGGGATTGAGTATGACGTAAACCTCGCCCGCCCCCGATGAGCGCAGCCTTACAAAGGCCGAAAGCACCTTGAGCAGCTCGGTATACTCGTCGCTGAGCAGCAGCTCGTCGGCCGCTGCGTATACGCAGCGCTCCCACTGCCCGCGGTAGTCCTTCATGCGGAAGCGCATATATCCCTCCAACGGAAGATGGCTGCCGCCCTCGAAGTAATCCATGAGCTCCCCTTGCAATTTTTCCAAGCCGGCGGCGCGCCTCGCCCTGTATATGGCCTCCGGCAGCACAGCCTTTTTTTCCTCCAGCGTCAGGGGGAGGGCGTTCACCATATAGGCTATCTCAAACTGGGCAAGGTCCATGAGCAGCAGCTCGGCCACCGCCTCGCACCACTGGGCAAGCTGGGCCCCGCCCTCTATCGCGGCCCTTGCAAAGCCCCGCCCGCACTCCGGCGATATGCCGCCTCCCAGCCTATCGAGCCGCCGCTCCATAAGCCTGCCTATATCCGCCTCGTATTTCATAGTGCCCACAGAGCACACCGCCATAGCACCTTACTCTCCTTATCCCGCTATACCTGCATGATATGCCGGGCCCCTTGCAGGGGTTCCCCGCCATATAAGCGTCGCATTTTTAGGCGCGTGAGCGTAGTATGTGTATAATCAGGGCTTTGACCTGCCGGCAATTTTTCCCATGGCCGCCCTTGACAAAGGCGGCGGGCGGGCATATAATCAGCTTATATCTTATATTTATCGTGGGTCGATACGGGTTAAGTACCAACGCAAACACGCCGTAAAGAGAGAGAGGGCCGTCGGCTGAAAGCCCTTTTACGGTGCGGCGGCTGGGAACACCGCCCCGCTACCGCGGTTCGCTTTGGGCGCGATACAGCCCCTATAAAGTGGGTTTTATGCCAATTAGGGTGGAACCGCGGACAATAGATGCGCTATAATTTGTCCGTCCCTTGCTTCGAGCTTGGGGCGGGCATTTTTATATTACCCGCAAAGCCTGATCTACATCACATAAGGAGGAACACCATGAACATCACTTTTCCCGATGGCTCCGTAAAGCAATACGAGGACGGTATGACCGCCCTTCAGATAGCTGAGTCCATCAGCCCCCGCCTCAAGAAAGCCACGCTCGCCGCCGAGATAGACGGCCACAGGGAGGACGCCTTCCGCCCCATCACGGGCGACCACAGCGTGAAGCTCCTCACCTGGGAGGATGCGGACGGGCGCTGGACCATGCGCCACACGGCCGCACATATACTCGCGCAGGCCGTAAAGCGCGTGCATCCCGAGGCTAAGCTCGCCATCGGCCCCGCCATAGACAACGGCTTCTACTATGACTTTGACGCAGAACCCTTCACCCCGGAGGATCTTGAGCAGATACAAAAGGAGATGGAAAGGATAATCGCCGAGGCGCTGCCCCTTGAGCGCTTTGAGATGCCCAGAGCCGACGCCATAAAGTACTTCGCAGAAAAGGGCGAGCCCTACAAGGTAGAGCTTATCGAGGATCTTCCGGAGGATTCCATAATCAGCTTTTACCGCCAGGGCGACTTTACCGACCTGTGCGCCGGCCCCCACGTCGAAAATACCGGCAAGGTAAAATTCGTAAAGCTCATGAGCGTTGCGGGCGCATACTGGCGCGGCAGCGAAAAGAATAAGATGCTCCAGCGCATATACGGCACCGCCTTTGAAAAGAAGGCCGACCTTGAGGAGTACATCAACCGCATCGAGGAGGCCAAGAAGCGCGACCACCGCAAGCTGGGCAAGGAGCTCGGCCTGTTCGCCCTCATGGAGGAGGGCCCCGGCTTCCCCTTCTTCCTCCCCAAGGGCATGGTGCTGCGCAACACCCTGCTCGACTACTGGCGCGAGGTACACAAGCGTTACGGCTATGTGGAGATATCCTCCCCCATGATACTCAACCAGGACCTGTGGCACAGGAGCGGCCACTGGGACCACTACAAGAACAATATGTACACCACCGTAATAGACGGCGAGGATTACGCGATAAAGCCCATGAATTGCCCCGGCGGAATGCTGGTATACAAGCTTGAGCCCCATTCCTACCGCGAGCTGCCATTGCGTATGGCCGAGCTCGGCCTCGTACACCGCCATGAGCTTTCCGGCGCGCTCCACGGCCTGTTCCGCGTACGCTGCTTCACCCAGGACGACGCCCACATCTTCATGACATGGGATCAGATGGAGAATGAGATACAGAACGTCGTGCGCCTGTTTGACGAGGTCTATTCCACCTTCGGCCTGACCTATCAGATCGAGGTCTCCACCATGCCGGAGGATCATATAGGCGAGAAGGAAACCTGGGATTTTGCCACCGATACCCTCAAGAGGGCCATAGAGCACATGGGCAAGGATTACGTCATAAACGAGGGCGATGGCGCCTTCTACGGCCCCAAGCTCGATTTCCACCTTGCCGATTCCCTCGGACGCACATGGCAGTGCGGCACCATCCAGCTTGATATGCAGATGCCGGAAAGGTTCGAGCTTGAGTACATAGGCGAGGATGGCCAAAAGCACCGTCCCGTAATGATACACCGCGTCGTATTGGGCTCCATCGAGCGCTTCATAGGCGTCATCACAGAGCACTTCGCGGGTGCGTTCCCCACATGGCTGTCTCCCGTGCAGGTAAAGGTGTTGCCCCTTACCGACCGTACCGCACAGGTATGCGACGATATCGCCTCCGAGCTCGATAAGCTCGGCCTGCGCGTGGAGGTGGATCACCGCAACGAAAAGCTGGGCTACAAGATCCGCGAGGCGCAGCTCCAGCGCATACCCTATATGCTGGTCGTGGGCGACCGCGACGTCGAAAACGGCGTGGTATCCGTCCGCTCCCGCAGGGGCGGCGACCTGGGCGCAATGACCCTCGACGCCTTCAAGGAAAAGATACTGGAGGAGGTAAGGGCCAGATCGCACGACTGATGCCCGCATAGGTATGGTTGGCTCAGGCGGCATTGCCGCTTGGGCCAATTTTATGTTGAACGCATATTTTTTTCAGCGGAGGCGCCCCTGCGTTATTGCTTTTTTCGCCATAATAAAGTATTATAGTGTTAATTAGATAACATATTGACTCGCTAAATAATCGCGATTATAATCTAAATCAAGGAGGGATCATGCGAGAGGATCTTACCCAGAGGCGTTTTATAGAGGAAACCTACCGCGTAATATCGACCGAAGGCCGGGAAGCCCTGAGCATCCGCCGCCTTGCCCGGGATATGCGCTGCAACAGCGCCAACATCTACCGATACTTCAAGGACCTTGACGAGCTGGTGGCATACGCCTCGCTTCGGTACCTTGCTGCGTATCTGGACGATGTTGCGGTCTGCTACGACCGTTCCGAGACCACCTACCAAACCCATGTTGCGGTATGGGATTGCTTCTGCCGCCATGCCTTCGCCAACGCCCCCATATTCGATAACCTGTTTTTCGGCCGCCACAGCAGCACGCTGAACGACATTATCAAGAACTATTACGACATGTTCCCAGAGGATCTCGCCGTCATAGCCCCCTCCATAGCTAACATATTCAGCGATGGCAACTTCAACAACAGGGACTATCTTATGATATCCCGCTGCGTAGAGGAGGGATGGTTCACGGTGGAGGACGCAAAGTTCCTCAACGGCTTATCCATACACCTCTTTCTTGGATACCTGAAGGAGCTGCTGCAAAACGAGCCCTCGGAAAAGCTCGCAAAGAGCTACCGTGACGATTTCATGGCTACCCTCGTCAAGATCATGGATTCCTTCCGGCTGAAATAGCCGAATACATTCAAAATAGCGCCGGGCTTTACCGGCTTTATTTCAGCCGATTACTAATCGCGATTATTTTTGTGAGAGTTTTAACAGAGCATCGTAAAACCTCTCACATATATAATAACAGGAGGAAAAATAAAAATGGCTTACACCCCGGAACTGCTTGCGGAAAAGAAGAGGATCGAACAGTATGTGAAGATCGGCAGCGAAGCGCTGTACCTGACCAAGGACGAGTGCATGGAGAACGGCCCCTCCGTCGAGGATACCATAGACGCCGTTTGCAAGACCTTCATCGCGCACGGCAAAAAGGAATACGAGATGCCCGCCAAGATAGGTGTACATCCTCACGACGACGTATTCTATCACGCTATGCCCGCCTATGTTCCCGGCCAGATGGCGATGGGCTGCAAGTGGATAGAGTGCTACCCCCGCAACCCCAAGGACTGGGGCCTGCCCCAGACCTCCTCCGTGCTGGTGCTCAATGAGCTCATCACCGGATACCCCATGGCGATAATGGACGGCGCATGGGTCACCGCGATGCGTACTCCTGCCGTCACCGCAGTCGCCGCGGAAGCCCTATGCCCCGATGCGGAATCCTTCGGCATGTTCGGCTGCGGCGTACAGGGCCAGGGCCACGTCCGCTTCATAACAAAGACACTGAAGAAGCTCAAGAAGATATACATCTACGACTCCTACGCCCCTATGATGGACAAGCTCATAGAGAATGTCGGCGCGGAGATACCCTCCCATATTCAGCTGATAAAGGCTGCCGATCCCAAGGAGATAGCGGACAACTGCGACGCAATGTGCTCCGCGACCAAGATCACCCGCGAGACCTACGACATCGTGAAAAAGGAATGGATACGCCCGGGCCAGACCATATTCCCCATGGATCTCAACAGCTTCTGGGAGGCGAGCATACAGCGCGACGCCGACAAGTACATCGTGGACAGCATAGACGAGCATGAGCTCTTCGCCTCCATGGGCTATTTCCCCGAGGGGCTGCCCCACATAGTATGCGAGACCGGCGAGATAATCGCAGGGCTCAAGGAGGGCCGTACCAGCAAGGATGAGGTTATAGTATGCTCTAACATAGGCATATCCGTGTTCGATATGGCGGTAGCCAAGCTGGTCTTTGATAAGGCTATGGAAAAGGGCGCGGGCCGCATACTGCCCCTGTAATATCCCTCTTTCCCGGTTAAATTGACCTTCAGCCCGCATACGGTTTTGTATGCGGGCTTTACAATGACAAAAATTAAATAAAGAATTATACTGTTGACAAGGGATTAGGCTCAGTATATAATACAACAAAATTGAACAGCGACTGGATAGAGGCGCAGCCGACAATATTAACCCTCAACAGCCACGCAGGGCGTTGACGGGGGGCTAAAGGGGAGGCTGCCGAAGGACGGAGGGCTTATGCGGGCCCTGCGAACCTGGGCGGCGGGATAATATCCCGCTGACTGTCACAGCTATATCTGTGGAGTGCTATCATTCAAAAAGCCAAAATTATTTTTATTTACGTTTATTGCGGCGGTCGGAGTGATGCTCCTGCCGCCGTTTGATTTTAAAAATTTTAAGTTTTTCGGAGGAAAGAAAAAATGCGTAGATTCCTGAGCTTAGCACTTGTGCTGGTACTTTGCCTGTCCATGGCGGCCTGCGGCAAAAAGACCGAGGACAGCCTTGCAGACGGCGTGCTCACCGTGGCGATGGAGTGCTCCTATGCGCCCTACAACTGGACGCAGCCCACGGATGCCAACGGCGCCGTTAAAATAAAGGACAGCAGCGACTATGCCTACGGCTATGACGTTATGATGGCAAAGAAGATAGCGGAGGCCCTTAACGTGGAGCTTGAAATAGTAAAGCTGGACTGGGATTCCCTGGTACCGGCGGTGCAGAGCGGCGTTGTGGACTGCGTGATAGCAGGTCAGTCCATAACATCTGAGCGCAAGCAGATGGTTGACTTTTCCGAGCCTTACTACTATGCCTCAATAGTGACCCTTACCTCCGCCGACGGCAAGTACGCCAATGCCGCGTCCGTCGCCGACCTTGCAGGCGCTACCTGCACCAGCCAGATAAATACCGTCTGGTACGATACCTGCCTGCCCCAGATAGCGGACGCCGACATACTTCCCGCGCAGGAGAGCGCGCCCGCGATGCTGGTCGCCCTCAACAGCGGCCGCTGCGATCTGGTAGTCACCGATATGCCCACCGCCATGGCTGCCTGCATAGCCTACCCCAACTTCAAGATGCTTGATTTTTCCGGTACCGACGGCGATTTTGAGGTATCCGAGGAGGAGATAAACATTGGCATCTCCCTGAAGAAGGGCAACGCCGCGCTTTGTGAGGCCATAAACGGTGTGCTTGCGCCCATGACGGTGGACGACTATACCGCAATGATGAACGACGCCATAGCGGTGCAGCCCCTTAGCGAATGATGGCTGGCCTTTATCGGGGAGAATGACGATGAACAGCTTACCTGATAATTTCTGGGGATGGGTAGTATACCTGCTCCAGCAATACGGCCCGAGCTTTTTAAGGGGCGCGGGCACCACGATGCTCATAGCCGTGATATCTACGGCTGTGGGCTGCCTGATAGGCTTTGGGGTGGGCATAGTGCAGACCACGCCTGCCGACAAGGCGCATCCCGTAAAGTATATACTTATGAAGCTCGTCCGCTTCCTGCTGGATGCTTATGTGGAGATATTCCGCGGCACACCCATGATGGTACAGGCCATGTTTATATATTACGGCCTTGCCCAGCTCTTTAATATACACCTCGGCACAATGGAGGCGGCGCTGTTCATAGTTTCCATCAATACGGGCGCGTATATGGCGGAAACCGTGCGCGGCGGCATACTCTCCATAGACCCGGGACAGACCGAGGGCGCAAAGGCCATAGGCATGACTCACGTGCAGACCATGAACGCCGTGATATTGCCACAGGCGCTTCGGAACATTATGCCCCAAATAGGCAACAACCTGATAATCAACATCAAGGATACCTGTGTGCTGAGCGTAATAGGCACAGTGGAGCTGTTCTTCGCCACAAAGAGCGTGGCGGGTGCCATGTATACCTACTTTGAGGCATTTACCATAACTATGGTGATATACTTCGTACTCACCTTCACCTGCTCGCGGCTGCTTCGCCTGTGGGAGAGCAGGATGGACGGCCCGGACAGCTACGAGCTTTACGACCTTGCGACGACGGATACCCTGGCCCACACCACCGGCCTTTACAGCTATCCTAAAAAGCCTCGGGCAAATACCCAGAACAACGACATAAGGGATGGGGGCAGGTAATAACATGAATGAAACTATCCTAAAGATAAGCCATCTCCGCAAGGATTTCGGCAGCAACCAGGTATTGAAGGATGTGGACTTTCAGGTGGAAAAGGGAGACGTCACCTGCATAATAGGCGCGTCAGGCTCCGGCAAGAGCACCCTGCTCCGCTGCATAAACCTGCTGGAAACCCCTACCTCAGGCGAGATACTCTTCCACGGGCAGAGCATACTGACGGGCAAGGTCGATCAATGCGCGTACCGGGCAAAGGTCGGCATGGTGTTCCAGTCCTTCAACCTCTTCAACAATATGACAGTGCTGGAAAACTGTATGGTAGGCCAGACGATGGTGTTGAAGAAGGGCAAGGAAGAGGCGCGTCAGGCGGCGATGCTGTACCTTGAGCGGGTAGGCATGGCCCCGTATATAAACGCCAAGCCCCGGCAGATATCCGGCGGCCAGAAGCAGCGCGTGGCGATAGCCCGGGCATTGGCCATGGATCCCGAGATACTGCTCTTTGACGAGCCTACATCGGCCCTTGATCCCGAGATGGTGGGAGAGGTATTATCCGTTATGACGGACCTTGCAAAGACCGGCCTTACCATGCTTGTGGTCACTCACGAGATGGCGTTTGCGAGGGCGGTATCAAATAAGGTGGTATTTATGAACGACGGCGTCATAATGGAGCAGGGAGACCCGGAAAGCATATTTACCAGCCCGAAGGAGCAGCGGACAAAGGAGTTCCTTTCCCGCTATATAAACGGCCAGCATGAATTATAAAAAACATCTTATAGACTGCGGCAGACGGCTGCTGCATTCCGGCCTCACCGTGGAGACATGGGGCAACATAAGCCTCCGCGACCCGGAGACCGGCCTCATATACCTTACCCCCTCGGGTATGCCCTATGACGTCATAACCGAGGAGGACGCACTGGCCATGGGGCCTGACGGGGCCGTCGTCGAGGGCTTCCGCAAGCCCACGGTGGAGTGGGCAATGCACCTTGGCATAATGAACGCCCGCAGGGACGTAAACGCCGTAATACACACCCACCCCATATACTCCCAGGTGTTCGCGGTGCTCCATGAGGATATACCGCCGGTGATAGACGAGGCGGCGCAGGCTATGGGCGGAAGCGTAAGGACGGCGGAGTACGCCCTCCCAGGTTCTAAGGAGCTGGCGCAAAACGCCCTTGCGGCCCTTGGGGACGGTGCGGCTTGCCTGCTCGCCAACCACGGCGCGGTGTGCGTGGGCAAGGACTCCGAGGCCGCCTTTAAGGTGTGCAATGTGCTGGAGATGACCGCCCAGATATACTATATGGCGCGCAGCATAGGCAAGCCGAGGCTCATATCGGCGGAGAACGTTGAGTACATGAAGGACTTCGCAGCAAACCATTACGGGCAGGATAAAAAATAAGCCATACAAATGATCTCGCCGCAGCGGAGCAAGAACCGCCGCGGCGTTTTTTAGGAAATTACGCATATCGGGCGCGCCTTATCAATACGGCATTGAAAAACAGCCTTGAGCAGGCGATAATATATAAAGGAGCTTATGCAAAGCAGGACGAGGACGCGCCATATTGCTGCCGTATGGGCATTATAGGGTCTCGGATAAATACAGCATGGCAGAGGAAGGGCTTAAATATATGAAACAATTCGACGTGACCGGAATGAGCTGCGCCGCCTGCAGCGCCCGGGTAGAGAAGGCCGTAAGGGAGGTGCCGGGTGTTACCGGGTGCGCCGTAAACCTTTTGACCAACTCCATGAGCGTAAACGGCAGCGCGGAGGACGGCGCCATAATCGCCGCGGTAGAGAGGGCGGGCTATGGCGCTTCCGTCAAGGGCGCAAATAAGGCGGCTCAGGAGGAAGAACTCAAGGATAAAGACACACCGCAGCTCAGGCGGCGGCTTATATGGTCGGTAGGCTTCCTGCTGATACTTATGTACTTCTCCATGGGGCACATGATGTGGGGCTGGCCGCTGCCGAAATTTTACGACGGCAACCATGTGGCGATGGGCCTTACACAGCTTCTTATAACCGCAATCATAATGGTGATAAACCAGAGGTTCTTCATAAGCGGCTTTAAGGGGCTCATACACCGGGCCCCCAACATGGATACGCTGGTATCGCTGGGCGCTGCTGCGGCGTTCGTATATAGCACCTATGCGCTCTTTGCAATGACCGGCGCGCAGGTAAAGGGCAATGAGGAGCTGGTCATGCACTACATGATGGAGCTGTACTTTGAGTCCGCCGGCATGATACTCACTCTGATTACCGTGGGCAAGACCCTTGAGGCGCGCTCCAAGGGCAAGACCACCGACGCGCTGAAAAGCCTTATAAGCCTGGCCCCAAAGACGGCGACGCTTATAAAGGACGGCAAGGAGATCGTGGTTCCTATCGAGCAGGTGCAAAAGGGAGATATATTCGCCGTGCGCCCCGGAGAGAATATTCCGGTGGACGGCGTGGTGGAGGAAGGCTCCAGCGCCGTGAACGAGGCCGCGCTCACGGGCGAGAGCATACCCGTGGATAAAAGCATCGGGGATAGCGTTTCCGCCGCGACGAGCAATATCTCCGGCTATATACGCTGCCGGGCCACACGGGTAGGCGAGGATACGACCCTGTCGCAGATAATCGCCATGGTGAGCGACGCCGCCGCAACAAAGGCCCCCATTGCAAAGGTGGCGGATAAGGTCTCAGGAGTGTTCGTGCCGGTGGTGATGGCGATAGCGGCGGCGACGACGGCGGTATGGCTGATTTTGGGCCGCGAGGTGGGCTTTGCGCTGGCCCGGGGCATATCCGTGCTGGTAATAAGCTGCCCCTGCGCGCTGGGCCTTGCAACGCCCGTGGCCATAATGGTGGGCAGCGGAGTGGGGGCGAGGAACGGCATACTTTTCAAAACCGCCGCCTCGCTTGAAGAGACGGGGCGGGTGCGGGTAGTTGCCCTCGACAAGACCGGCACCGTAACCAAGGGCGAGCCGAGGGTGACGGACATACTGCCCGCATCGGGCGTGACCGAAGGCAGGCTTATGGGCCTTGCGGCTTCCCTTGAGGCGAGGAGCGAGCACCCCCTTGCAAAAGCCATAATGGCAAGGGCCGCGGAGGATGGGATCGACGCTGCGGAGGTAGCGGACTTTTGCGTACTTCCCGGCAACGGCCTGCAATGCACCGCGGAAGGCAAAAAGCTGTTCGGCGGCAGCATGAGCTTTGTAGCCGGCCTTGTGAATGTGCCGGAGGGCATGATGGAGCAGGCGGAGAGGCTGGCGGGCGAGGGCAAGACACCGCTGCTGTTCGGCCTCGAGGATACGCTGCTGGGCGTCGTCGCCGTGGCAGACGTCATAAAGGAGGATAGCCCGGAGGCCGTGAGGGAGCTTCGGGATATGGGCATACGGGTGGTGATGCTCACGGGGGACAATAAAAAGACCGCCGAGGCCATAGGAAGCCAGGCGGGTGTGGACGAGGTGGTAGCAGGCGTGCTGCCGGAGGGCAAGGAGGCCGTGATACGCGGCCTTATGAAGCAGGGCAAGGTCGCCATGGTGGGCGACGGCATAAACGACGCGCCGGCGCTCACCCGTGCGGATACCGGCATAGCCATAGGCGCGGGCACAGACGTGGCGATAGACGCGGCGGACGTGGTGCTTATGAAGAGCAGCATAATGGATGTGGCGGGGGCGATACGGCTGAGCAGGGCCACGCTTCGCAACATACACGAGAACCTGTTCTGGGCCTTTTTCTATAATACAATAGGGATCCCCGTGGCGGCGGGCGCGCTGATACCGCTGGGCATAACGCTCAGCCCCATGCTGGGCGCCGCGGCGATGAGCCTTTCCAGCTTCTGCGTCGTCGCCAACGCGTTGAGGCTCAATCTGGTGAACATACGGGACGCGGCCCATGACCGCGGGACAAGGCCGAAAAAGGCCGCAAATGAGTCGGAGGAGGAAGAAATGAATAATAGCGTTACGATCAAAGTAAATGGCATGATGTGCGGCCACTGTGAGGCGGCGGTGAAAAAGGCCCTCGAGGCCGTGCCGGGGGTGGCATCGGCGGCAGCCGACCACGAAAAGGGCGTCGCAAAGGCCGAGCTTTCCGCCCCAGTCGAGGAGGCGGCCCTTAAAAAGGCGGTAGAGGACGCGGGCTATGAGTACCTCGGCGCGGAAAAATAAAAAAATATGAACAAAATATAAAATAACGGGCGGCGCGCTTGCGAAAGGACGAAAGTGGGCCGCTTTGTACCGTGCGGGACTTGTGCGCCCTCGTCAACTGATGGTATAATAGCAAAATAGGCGAGGGATGTGCTTTGCCCGCAAATATGCTTTAATGCTTGTTTTAAATTAAAGAAAGGATTTACCATGAGCAGCGATAACGTTATTTATTTTGACAACAGCGCCACGAGCTGGCCCAAGCCAAGGGAGACCGGCGAGGCAATGATGTACTATCTTAACGATGTGGGCGCTAACCCCGGCAGGAGCGGCCACAGCCGCAGCGTGGAGGCGGGGCAGATAGTGCTTAACGCAAGGGAAAACCTTTGCAGGCTTTTCAACGTCAAGCTGCCTCAGCAGATAGCCTTTACCAAGAACATAACCGAGTCGCTGAATTGCGTGTTCTATACCATGCTCAAGGGTGGCGACCACGTGATAACCTCCAGCATGGAGCATAACTCCGTGATGCGCCCGCTCCGCCACCTCGAAAAGACCGGAGTGATAGAGCTTACCGTGATAAATGCGGACGGCGAGGGCTATTGCGATCCCGGCGACTTTGGCAGGGCGGTCAGGCCCAATACCAAGATGGTGGCGTGCACACACAGCTCCAACGTTACCGGAACTATTCAGGATATAGCCGCCATAAGCCGCGCTGTAAAGGCGAAGAAGGACGACGTGATAGTGGTGGTGGATTCCGCACAGAGCGCCGGCGCGATACCCATAGACGTTCCCGCCATGGGCATAGACGTGCTTTGCTTCACCGGGCATAAGAGCCTTTTGGGCCCCACCGGCACCGGCGGAGTATATTTAGATCCCGCCATCACGCCGGAGCCCTTTATGCGGGGCGGCACTGGCAGCCTTTCCGACCTTGAGGAGCACCCCCTCTTCATGCCGGACGTTTGGGAGGCGGGCACGGGCAATCCCATGGGCATAGCCGGATTGGGCGCGGGCGTGGGCTTCGTGCTGAACAAGGGCGTGGAGAATATAGTCCGCGAGGAAGCGGCGCTTAACCAGTACTTTATGGACGCCATAAAGGATCACGAAATGGTAAAGATATATGGCCCCATGGACGCAAGGCGCAAGACCGCCGTAACGAGCATAAACATAAAGGGAATGGTGTGCTCCACCGTCGGCGAGCAGCTCAACGATGCGTGCGGCATCATGGTGCGTACAGGACTCCACTGCGCCCCCGGGGCGCACAGGACGCTCGGCACCTTCCCGGAGGGCACCGTAAGGTTCTCCTTCGGCAACTTCTCCACCAAAGACCAGGTGGACGTGGCGGTTCAGGCCATACTGGCGCTGGCGGATTACGCGGCGGAAAACAGGGAGGAATGATACGATGGAGCAAAAGCAGATAGGCGTCGTTACGTTTTTCTCCTCTCAGCACGCCATAAGGGCGGAGGAGACCTTAAAGGAAAAGGGCTATGAGGTGAGCCTCATGGCAGGCCCCAAGGAGATAAGCCCCAACTGCGGCGTGGCGCTTCAGTTCCAGCCCCAGTACAAGGACGAGGTGGAGAGCATACTCAAGGAAAAGGACGTGCTTTTTGAGGCGGTACACCTTTACACACCCAAGGTGGAGAAGGGCATACTTAAAAAGCTCCTTGGCAAATAACGGAAGGATAAGATGAAGAAGATAAGGATAAGCGCGGTGACCGCCGGGGTCATAATTGCAGCCGTAGCGGTAGCCGCACAGGTATTATTCGGCTTTTCCCACCCCGAGGCATACGGCGTCTGCCTTGTATGCCACGGCAGGGATATGCTGGCGCAGCTATACCAGTCGGTATTCCACAAGGCCATGGATATGTCGGTATCCGCCCGCTCCGGCCCGGTATTGACCGTAATAGGCATACTGGGCGGCGCGTTCATAGGCGCGGTATCCAGCGGAGAGTTCCGCTGGCAGTGGGTGGAGGGCAAGCTGGCCTCCTTCCTGCGCGGTGCAGTGGTGGCTGTTTGCGCCCTCATAATTTCGGGCTGCCCCATGCGGCTTATGATACGCTCTGCATACGGCGACGTAAAGGCGCTGCTGGGCGTTATAGCCCTCATGCTGGGCTGCGTGGTCGGCACCCTCATACTCAAAAGGCGCAGCCGCAGAAAGGACTAAGCACATGGGCAACCTTCTTATAACTCTTTGCGTGGGCCTGATAATAGGATACGTGGCCCAGCGCTCCCGCTTCTGCCTCATAGGCGGCGTGCGGGACTATATGATAGTCAAGGACAAGTATTTGCTGAACGGCATGTTCGCGCTGCTCATCACGGCGGCGCTACTCTTCCTCGCCCTGCATCTTTTGGGCGTCCATCAGGAGAACATGAAGAATTACCCCATGTTCATAAAGGACGCCACGGATCAGCAGGCGATTGAGGCCTCTGCCTGCGCCAATACCAAGCCCCTGTATCTCTTCATAAAGAAGTCCGGCGGGCTGAAGTTCAACAAATGGGGCGCAAAGCTGGATCTTTCGGCCTACTGCACGATAGCGGGCGCCTTCGTGATAGGCATACTGTCCGTATTGGCGGGGGGCTGCCCCCTCAGGCAGCACGTAAAAGCCGCCGGCGGCAACAAGAGCGCCATAGTATATCTCGGCGGGTTCTATGTGGGCGTGATAGTCTACATGCTGTTCCTCAACGATTTCTTCAAGGCGCTGTTTAAGTAGCTAAAATATAAAAAGGGCGGCCGAAGGCCGTCCTTTTTGTATGCCGCGGTTTACTCGTCCTCGTTCGCCTCATCCTTGGGCTTTAACGTTATTAAGGCGGAGTCTATCTGATGGGCTTCTATCTTGTCTATATGTATCGTCAGCTCGTCCAGCTCAAGGGTGATGTCCTGAGGGCCGTCCGTCGGTATCATGCCCAGCTTGTCAAACACGAGGCCGGTCAGGGTGTCGTAATCGTCGGAGGCGAGCTCGACGCCGGTTTCCTCCTCAATGTCGCAAAGCTCGACGTTGCCTATCACCCGCCAGGAGGTATCGTCTATCCTTTCGATGTGGGGATCCTCGTTTTCGGGGTCGGCAGGCTCGTCGTTGAGCTCGCCCACCAGCTCCTCTATAAGGTCGTTCAGCGTGATGATGCCCACCATGCCGCCGTATTCGTCCAGTACCACCGCAAGGGAGTTGCGGGTGTTCTTCATATCCCTGAACAGCACGTCCGCCTTGATGGTCTCCGGCACGAAGTAGGCGGGGTGTACCGCTTCCTCAAAGACCCTTTCCCTGGTCCTGTCGGCTATGCGGAAGTAGTCCTTGGCGTTTAGAATGCCTATCACGTTGTCGGTGGAGCCGTCGCATACGGGGTAGCGGGTATGGCGGCTTTCGTGTATTATCTCGTCCCACTCATCAAGGGTATCGTCCGTCATAAGGGCGGTGACGTCCGTGCGGTGGGTGGCTATCTCGCCCGCCATTATGTCGTTGAACTCGAATACGTTCTGTATAAATTCCTTTTCCTGATGGTCGATGGTGCCCTTTTCGCTGCCGGCGTCCACCATCATGCGTATCTCTTCCTCGCTCACGTTGTCGTCGGTCTCGTTGGGGTCTATTCCGATAAGGCGCAGCACGAGGTTAGTGGAGACCGAGAGCAGGCCGACTATGGGCTTGAATATTACGGAGATGAAGCTCAAAAGGCCGGATACCCCCAGAGCTATCTGCTCGGATTTTTTCATGGCGATGCGCTTAGGAACAAGCTCGCCGAATATGAGGGTGAAATATGAAAGTATAAGGGTTATGACCACCACGGCAATCTTTTGCATGGTATTGCGGGATATGCCGGTGACGCCCAGGGATATTATCCACTCCACCAGAGGGGCGGAGAAGCTATCCGCGGCGAATGCGCTGCCTAAAAAGCCGGATAGGGTTATGGCCACCTGAATGGTGGCGAGAAAGCGCGCGGGCTCCTTTGCCAGCTTGTAGAGCCTCTTTGCCTTGCCGCTGCCGTCGTCAGCCATGTGCTCGAGCTTTGCTTCGCTGATGGAAAGCACCGCTATCTCAGCGCTGGCAAAAATAGCGTTGAGTATGATGAGAGCAAGCTGGAACAGCAGCAATAGACCTATGGAATCGTCCATGACTTAAAACCTCAAACCTCTTTCTTAAATACTTTTCTTCGCCAAAACAACAATAAACATGACCTGCGTAGGGAGCACCCTCGCAAACCATGTCCGTATATCAAATGGGTATTATGCTTTTTCTTCGCTTAGGGTTGGCGTCGTCGCCGGCGTCCATTGCCTAAAACCTCCTGTCCGCGCATAATGCTTACTAATGATTATAGCATTTTATTGGATTATGTCAATGGACATTAACCCCCTCCAGCCTAAGCAAGGCCAGCTTTTTGTCCAAGCCGCCAGCATAGCCCGTAAGCCCCCTTGCGCCTATGACCCTGTGACAGGGGACTATTATGGATACGGGGTTGCGCCCCACCGCGCCCCCCACCGCCTGCGCGGATACGCGCCTGCCTGTCCGCTCCGCCAGCGCCCTTGCAAGCTGGCCGTAGGTTGCGGTCTGCCCATACGGTATCTCGGCGAGCAGCCCCCACACCCTCATGCTGAAATCGCTGCCGCTCAAGGATACCGGCGGCATTTCCATAGGGACATTTCCCTGGAAATAATCGTCAAGCCAGCGCACCGTCTGCCCGAATATCGGCAGAGCTTTTTCAGCGTACTCCGCTTCAAGAGTGCTGCCGAAGTATTTTTGCCCTATGAACCACAAACCGGTCACGGCGCTGCCGTCCGAGGCTATGAGCATTTCTCCCAGCGGGGAGGAGTAGCTGCAAGTGTACTGCATAGTGTCGCCTCCGTAAGTCTGATGTAAGTATACCACCCGGCCGTGCCTATGGTAAAGGCGAACCCGATGTGATAATATAAGGCGATGAATCTGTTTAGGAGGCGGCTATGGCACAGGGCGGCTATACTAAGGAAATGGACAGGATAATAGCGTCACTTGAAGGGCGGCCGAGACTGCTTCTGCACGCTTGCTGCGCGCCATGCTCCAGCGCCGTGCTGGAGCTGCTGGATAGGCACTTTGAACTGACCATATTTTATTACAACCCCAATATCGCCCCTGATGAGGAATATCACCGCCGGGAGCAGGAGCTGGAATGCTTTCTTGAACAGGCGGGGTATCCGCATATAACCCTAATTGAGCCTGAATACGACCCGGCGGAGTTCTATGCTGCTGCAAGGGGGCTTGAGCAGGAGCCGGAGAAGGGCGAGCGCTGCACCGCGTGCTACAAGCTGCGCCTTGAAGGGACAGGAAAATACGCCGCGGAAAACGGCTTCCCGTGGTTTACCACCACCCTTTCCATAAGCCCCGTGAAGGATCCAGTGCGGATAAACGGCATAGGCGCCGAGGTGGCGAAAAAATACGGCGTGAGCTTCCTTACCAGCGAATTCCGCAAGAGGGACGGCTACAAAAGGAGCCTTGAGCTTAGCCGGGAGTACGGCCTTTACAGGCAGGATTACTGCGGCTGCATATTCAGCAAGCGCGAAAGGGAAAAAAGCGATAGATAATGGATAAATGAAGCGGCCCATAAGGGCCGCTTCATTATTCTATATTTTACATTATTTAGTCTGTTACCAGCACCTCGCCGTTTGCCCTTATCTCGATGGTCATGCCGTCCTTTACATAGTCGAGAAATTCCTGACCTAACTCATCGACGGTGGGTATGTTGTTGGGAGTCCAGACGCTCGCCAATATGGCGCCCGCCGCAGCCAGAGAATCTATGGTGTTGGAAAACAGCAGCGCGCCGGGGTTGCAGCCTATCACGGCGGAGTTGTAAAGCACCATGCCGCCCGTGGTGGAGCCTATGGTCTGGGGCAGGCACAGCGCCACGCCCACCGTGGACTTGCCGTACAGATCGGGGTTGTTTTGATCGGTACAGGTGTTCTTGCCCTCCTTGCAGTCCTTGAAGGAGGCCAGGGTGTTGAATCCGCCGTGGGATACCAGCGCCTTGAGGGTGACTTCGCCGGGAACCACTACGCGGCCCTTGAAAATCCGTTCCATTATTTTGTACCTCCTGTGATCTGGTCCAGTATCTCGCTGTCGGAATAATACCGGGACGTGGTGTATGTACGGAGCTTGTTGCTATTGGTGATGACAGGCATCTTGGCGCACATGGGATTGTTCATGTACATCAGCGGGCAGATATAGGATACAACAACGCCCATATCCTTAAGCTTTTTATAGTTCTCCGTCTTTTCGAATTCCTTTATCACGCCGGGCGCGGAGGTGAATACCGTCCTTATGGTTACCCTGCTGCGGCCCTTTTCCTTCAGCTTCGCCTCCAGCTTTTCCGTCCAGTCGTTTAGCTGGGAGAGGGTCATGTGGGGGCAGCCCATGAAGCAGAGCTTGGGGGCGGCGTCCTTATCCTTCCAGATAACGGGGTAGGAGGCCTTTACGCGCTCCAGCTCCGCATCGTCTATCACATATACCCTTGCGTCGGGCTTTATAAGGCTTTCGCCCTGCTCGATGGCCTCCGGGGTGAGGCGGTCCACGTGATAAAGGCCCACTGCGCCGTTGGAGGCGGTGGCCGCGCCGAAGTCCTTTAGGTAAGCGCAGGCCTCGTCGTTAAGCTCCGTGCCTATCCACTTATCGAGGCCCTTTATGTAGGGCACGTCCTCCATGACCTTCATGCCTATGGCGGAGCCCAGTAGCTGCGCCTCGGGCTTTTTTGAGGTGTTTATCTCAATTATCCAGCTTGCCCTGCGGCCCTCGTCGGTCAATAGGCCAAAGTAGGGCACGAAGCCCAGTATGGAGCCGAACATCTCGATTATGCCGGAATTGCGGTTGCAGCGCGCGCCCAGCACGGAGTTTGCATAGTTAACCGCGCTGGATTCCGCCCAGGAGAGCACGTCGCCCTTGTTGGGCCTGTTGCCGACCTCGGGAAAGTAACAGGCGCAGGTGAAGGCGTCGTCCCTGAGCAGGCCTATCTTTTTTAGCTGCTCCTCATACCGCTTCTGAGGGCCGTACATCACCTTGAATACTATGTCCTGCAAAAGATTGGACGGAACGTTCTTATCCACCGGCCGCGGGTCGGCGGAGAACTTCTGCTTGGAGGTCACGCCCGCAGCGATAAGCTCGTCCATGAGGTCGAATACGCCCTTTATGACGATGACGCCAAAGCTTGTGACTATGTGGCCGTAGGTAGAGGTTACCGGCACCATTTTTGTAGCGCCGAAGGTCTCGCCGTACATGACGAGGGTCTTCATTATCTTGGCGTATACTTCGCCCTGGCTGCCGTCAAGTATGGCTTGCTGTTCCTTTGTAAGCTGCATATCTTTTCTCCTTTCGCAAAAAAGCGTTACAGCGCCATGGCAACGTCCCATGCCCGCCAGATGACGGTGCGAAGATTGCCTATGCTGTTGCAGTCGCCCACAAGGTGGACATGTTTGCCCTGAGGCAATGCGGGCGTGGGTATGTAGCCGGCGCTTATCAGAACCGTGTCGCCCTCTATCTCGAAGGTGCTTCCGTCCTTGGCCTTCACTATCACGCCCTTGTCGGTTACCTCGGAAAGCACGGTGTCGAGGTGTACCTCCACGTTGTTCAGGGCGAAGAAGTCGCGCAGGTAGGAGGAGTTGGCAAGGCATACCCCCTTCACGGCGATAAGGTCGTTCTTCATTTCGACTATGACGGGGGTTTTGCCCTTCTTGTACATATCGAGGGCTATTTCGCAGCCGGTTAGGCCGCCGCCTATTATTATGACCTTCTGGCCAACCTCACGGCGGCCGAGAAGGTAATCGCAGGCCTCTATCGCCTTTTCCGCGCCGGGCACCTTGAGTATCCTCGCCTTGCTGCCGGTAGCGACTATTACCTCATCTGCGCCCAGGGAGGCCGCGTCCGTCACCTCGGTGTTGAGCTTTATCTCTATGCCGAGGTCCTTCATTTCCTTCTCATACCATTTTATCAGCTCGCGGTCCTTCTCTTTAAATTCGGGGGCCGCCGCGGCTATGAATACGCCGCCTAACTTGTCGCTCTTTTCGTATATGGTGACCTTGTGGCCCCGGAGCGTAAGCACGCGGGCGGCCTCCATGCCGCCTATGCCGCCGCCTATGACGGCGATGCTCTTGGGCCTGTCGGTCTTGACTATCTTATACTTGGAGGACTGCATGGTTTCCGGGTTCAGGGCGCATCGCGCCATGCCCGCATTGTCCGCAAGCGTCTGGTCGTTGCCCACACCGTTGTAGTGGGCCATGTTGAAGCAGGCGTTATGGCAGCATATACAGGGGCGTATGTCCTCTTCCCGGCCCTCCATCAGCTTGGTTATCCACTCCGGGTCGGTAAGGAACTGGCGGGCTATGCCTACACCGTCTATCTTGCCCTGGGCTACCGCCTCCGCGCCTACGGCGGGGTCCATGCGTCCGGCGCAGACCACGGGTATATCCACGAACTTCTTTATGTGCGCAACGTCCTCCAGGTTGCAGTTCCTTGGCATATAGGGGGCGGGGTGCGCCCAGTACCATGCGTCGTATGTGCCGTTGTCGCAGTTGAGCATATCATAGCCCGCGTCCTGCAAATACTTTGCGGCGCGCTCGCTCTCCTCCATGTCGCGTCCCACCTCGACGTAATCCTCGCCGGGCAGCGCGCCCTTGCCGAAGCCCTTTGTCTTGGAAAGCACGGAGTAGCGGAGCGACACGGGGAAATCGTCGCCGCAGGCCGCCTTTATGGCCTTTACTATCTCCACGGGGAAGCGATAGCGGTTTTCAAAGCTCCCGCCGTATTCGTCCGTGCGGAAGTTGGTGTATTTCATGGTGAACTGATCCAGCAGGTAGCCCTCATGCACCGCGTGCACCTCTATGCCGTCCACTCCGGCGTCCTTGCAGAGCTTGGCGGTCTTGGCGAAGGCATCTACCATTTGGCGTATCTCCTTTGTGGTGAGGGGGCGGGATATGCAGCTATCCTCCCAGCGGTTGGGCGTGGCGCTGGCGCTGGCGGTGAGGTAGCTGACGTCCAGCACGGGCTTCATTACCGCGGCGAGGGCCTTGTTGTGCATGGCCTTTACCATTATGTCGTTTATGGCGAGGGAACGGCCGAAGCCCGCGGTGAGCTGTATGAACATCTTGCAGCCGGTCTTGTGGAACTCCTCCATAAAGTCCTTCAGCTCGTCGAACTTGCCCTTGCCCTGATACAGCCACTTGCCGAAGAGTATATCCCGTATTGGGGCTATGCCGGGTAGTATGAGTCCGGCGTTGTTCCTGGCCCTTTCCAAAAGGAAGCGCGCCGCTTCCTTATCGAAGTGGTTGGGCTCCATCCAGCCGAATATGGAGGTGCCGCCCATGGAGGTCATGACTATGCGGTTCTTTATTTCAAGATCGCCTATCTTCCATGGGGTAAAGAGCGGATCATAGATCTTATTCATATAAATTGGCCTTCCTTTCCGAAAATAATAATTGTGATTGTCATTATTATATCACATAAACGGACTCATACAAGGCAAATGTGCCAGCCGGGAGATTTTTTTGAAAAGTGAGGGCGCGGCTAAGCGCAAAGCATAAAGCCAACCGCTCAAAACCCGCAGCAATATAACGAATAATTATATCAAATAAAGCCGGTGTTGACTTTGTTATAAGGCATAAGTATAATATGTATCTATAAAAAACAAAAAAAGCCGGTAGCTTTAGAGTATTTAAAATTTTTTATATTTAAAAGGAGAAATTATATGTCGCTGCTGTTTGATACGCACGTGCAGAAGATGAAGTACAATGTGCTCAGGGAAGTGGCAAAGCTGGCTTATAATGACGAAATGACGCCGCAGAAGATAATGGACATCTCCGCCAAGATAATACCGGAGGGCAAGCCCATGTTCCGCTGCTGCATATATAAAGAGCGGGCCATAATAAACCAGCGGGTAGGCATGGCGCTGGGCGGCGAGGAGGACGGCACGGTGGTAGGCGTGCTGCCCATAGCCTGCGATGAATGCCCCGTGGACGGCATACAGGTCACCGCCGCCTGCAGGGGCTGCCTTGCCCATCGCTGCATGGATAACTGCCCCAAGGGGGCGATAAGCATAGTGGATCATCACGCAAGGATAGACAAGACAAAGTGCGTGGAGTGCGGCAAGTGCATGTCGGTATGCCCGTATTCCGCCATAGTGAAGCACGTCCGTCCCTGCGTCCGCGCCTGCAAGGCGGAGGCGATATATATAGATCAGGACACCGAGAAGGCGGTGATAAGCAAGGATAAGTGCATATCCTGCGGCGCCTGCGTGTATCAGTGCCCCTTCGGCGCGATAACCGATAAGTCCAGCATCACGCAGGTGATATCCCTTATACGCAACTCCGGCAACAACACCAACTATCGGGTGTATGCGGTGGTCGCGCCCTCCGTGGCGAGCCAGTATACCGACGTTGCGCCGGAGCAGGTGATGGCGGGCATAAAGGCCCTCGGCTTCTATGATGTTGTGGAGGCGGCATGGGGCGCGGATATGGTGGCGTGGCTCGAGGCGGAGGAGCTTGCGGAAAAGCACTTTTTGACCTCGTCCTGTTGCCCGGCCTTCGTGAACTACATAAAGAAGGACTTCCCCGAGCTTGCGGAGAATATTTCCCACAACCTATCCCCGATGGCCCAGATAGCCCGCTGGCTGCAGGAAAAGGACGAGGGCTGCCATGTGGTATTCATAGGCCCCTGCATAGCGAAGAAGGGCGAGGTGAAGTACACCAAGACCAAGAAATATGTGGATTATGCCATAACCTTTGAGGAGATGCAGGCGATGTTTTCCGCAAAGGGGATAGACGTGGCGGCCATGGAGAAGGCGCAGCTTGACAACGCCTCGTTTTTCGGCAGGATATTCGCCCGCTGCGGCGGCCTTGCGGAGGCGGTAACAGAGGCGCTCAAGGAGCAGGGAGTAACGGAGGAGCAGTTCAAGCTGTCCGCCGTTTCCTGCAACGGCCTTGCGGAATGCAAGGCGGCGCTGCTTAAAAAGCAAAAGGGGCTGCTCAAGGAGAATTTCATAGAGGGCATGGCCTGCGAGGGCGGCTGCATAGGCGGCCCGGCCTGCCTCAGCCACAACGCAAGAAACACCGCCCAGGTAAACGCCTATGGCCGCTCCTCGGTTGAGAGCAGCATATCCGGCGCCATAAAGGTGTTCCGGGAGGGAGAGAAAAAATAGCCTTAGCCTTGAACCGCAGGCGGCCTGTTGTCGCCGCACGCGGTTTTTCGATTTTGGGATTGCAAAATAAAGGTGAAGTTTGCGTATGCTGCATCGACAAGGGGAATTTAGGAAGCTATACTTTAAATAAAATCGGAACCGTTTTAGATACGCGATATGCATTTACAAAAAGGGAGTGAAAAAATGAAGGAAGCAAAACCGCCCAAGAAGCCGCTGTTGTTTTATTATAGCATAGTGCTGCTTTGCGTGGTGCTGTTCAATGCGTTCATAGCGCCCATGCTTATGGACGACCCCGTCAAGGAGGTGGATTACGGCACCTTTTTGCGCATGGTAGACGGCAAGAAGGTGGACAAGGTGCAGGTGAATACCGACGAGATAACCTTCACGGACAAGGAGGGCAAGGTATACTACACCAGCGCCATGGAGGACCCCGACCTTACACAAAGACTCTATGAATCCGGCGCGGCCTTCGACAGGGTGATAGAAAAGACACTGAGCCCGCTGGTGAGCTATCTTATCACCGGCGTGCTGCCCATAATACTCTTTGTCGCCTTGGGTCAGTATCTCTATAAGCGCCTTATGAGCCAGGCCGGCGGCAAGGATTCGCTCATGTTCGGCGGCATGGGCAAGAGCAACGCCAAGATATACATACAATCCACCGAGGGCATACACTTTGACGACGTTGCGGGCGAGGACGAGGCCAAGGAGAGCCTTGCCGAGGTAGTGGATTACCTGCATAACCCCACGAAGTACAGCGAGGTGGGCGCTTCCATGCCCAAGGGCCTGCTGCTGGTCGGCCCTCCGGGCACCGGCAAGACCATGCTTGCAAAGGCAGTCGCAGGCGAATCTAACGTGCCGTTTTTCTCCATATCCGGCTCGGAGTTCGTCGAGATGTTCGTGGGCATGGGCGCGTCCAAGGTGCGCGACCTGTTCGAGCAGGCCAAGCAGAAGGCGCCCTGCATAGTGTTCATTGACGAGATAGACGCCATCGGAAAGAAGCGCGACGGCCAGTTCGGCGGCAATGACGAGCGCGAGCAGACCCTCAACCAGCTTCTTACCGAGATGGACGGCTTTGACAGCAACAACGGCGTGATAATACTTGCGGCCACCAACCGGCCGGAGTCGTTGGATCCGGCGCTGACCCGCCCCGGCCGCTTTGACAGGCGCATACCCGTGGAGCTTCCAGATCTAAACGGCAGAGAAGCCATACTTAAGGTTCATGCGCGCAAGATAAAGGCGGATCCAAACGTTGATTACCATGTTATAGCCCGCATGACCTCCGGCGCTTCCGGCGCGGAACTGGCGAACATCATAAACGAGGGCGCGCTGCGGGCCGTGCGCGGCGGGAGAAAGACCGTATCGCAGGCGGACCTCGAGGAGAGCGTAGAGGTTGTAATAGCCGGCTATCAAAAGAAGAACGCCGTGATGTCCGACAGGGAGCGCAGCATAGTGGCGTACCATGAGATAGGCCATGCGCTGGTGGCGGCGTTGCAGTCCCATTCCGCCCCGGTGCAGAAGATAACCATAATCCCGCGCACCTCGGGCGCATTGGGCTATACCATGCAGGTAGAGGAAAACGACAGATACCTGCTTTCCAAGGAGGAGCTGGAAAATAAGATAGCCACCCTCACAGGAGGCCGCGCCGCAGAGGAGGTCGCGTTCAACGAGATCACCACCGGCGCCTCAAACGACATAGAGCAGGCCACAAAGCTCGCGCGGGCCATGATAACCCGCTACGGCATGAGCGAGGAATTTGGCATGGTGGCAATGGAGACCGTCACCAACCAGTACCTTGGCGGCGACACCACGCTGAGCTGCTCCGCAGAGACCCAGCGGGTCATAGACCAGAAGGTCACGGACATGATAAAGAAGCAGCATGAGAAGGCCGTGAACATGCTGAAGGAAAACCGCGAAAAGCTCGAAAAATTGGCCCAGTACCTCACTGAGAAGGAGACCATCACGGGAGAGGAATTTATGAAGATACTGGACAGCTTTAAGGAGGCGGCGGTATGAGAGCGGAACACAGATATATCTTCGTAGAGATGCTGGAGGGAGTGCTGCTGGTGCTGCTGGGCATTGCGACTATGCTTCGCACGGAGCAGGTGCTCAACAGCTTCGCCGTGATATACGGCTTCATCGCCGTGATAACCGGCCTTGCGGACGTGATGTTCTACATACGCCTTGAGCGGCACACGGGCCTTCGCCCCGCGCTGTCGATGGTCGCCGGAATAATATCCATAATGCTGGGCTTCGTGCTCATCGCCCATCCGGGCGTGGGCACAAGGATAATGCTGGTGCTTTTCCCGGCGTTTATAATAGCCCACTGCACGGCGCGCCTTGCGCTGCTCAATGTTGTGAAGCGCCTGGCGGGCGCCGCCTGCTTCTGGCTCGCCCTCGTTTCAAATGCCGTTGGGATCATACTGGGCATAATACTTCTCTTTGACCCCGCGGCCTCCGCGGCAACGCTGGGCATACTGCTCGGCATAGACCTTATACTGCTCGGCGTAGAGTCCATGATATTCTCAATAGACTGCTATTGCAGGCTCAAGTGATGAGATCAAAAAAAGCAGCCATTTCCAATGCGGATATGGCTGCTTTCTTTTTTTATAAAATAAAAATTGTTACTGTATGGTCCTGCTGCGGGTCTCGGCATGGGCGGCGTATACGGCGTGGCCCGGCTCAACGGATTCCGTAAGCCATACGTTACCGCCTATTATGCAGTTGTCGCCTATCACGGTATTGCCGCCGAGTATGGTGGCGCCGGAGTAGATGACCACGTTATTGCCTATATCGGGATGGCGCTTTATGCCCTTTACCGGGGTGCCGTCCGCGTTGGTGGGGAAGCTCTTTGCGCCGAGGGTGACGCCCTGATAAAGCTTCACATGGTCGCCTATTGTGGTGGTCTCGCCTATTACCACGCCGGTGCCGTGGTCTATGAAAAAATACCTGCCTATGGTTGCGCCGGGGTGTATGTCTATGCCGGTATTGCGGTGGGCTATCTCGGTCATAAGGCGGGGGAGTATAGGCACCTTCATGATGTAAAGCTCATGGGCGATGCGGTATATGCTTATCGCCTCAAAGCAGGGGTAGGCGAGCATTACCTCCTCAACGCTTGTGGCGGCGGGGTCCCCCTCGTAGCCTGCAAGGGCGTCCGTTTCCAGCGCCGCCTTGATATCCGGCAGAAGCTCCACCAGCTTGTCGGAAATCTCCTGATAATCGTCGGGCAGCACCCGCATCACGCAATCCGCAACGGCGTTGCGCAGTCGCGCGCCGTTGCCGAGGTTGCAGCCGAACATATTGGGGTACATTGCGCTGCGAAGCGTCTGCAGGAGCTCGGCGGTCTGCTCCATGAGCCCGGCATAGCTGCTGCACGGGGAACAGCCGCTTTGTCCGCACATGCAGCCGCCGTAGCAGAGCGGTGAAACAAAGTTATCCTTCATTGCGATCTATCCTTTAAAAACGTTTATAATTCCGGCAAATCACCTATCTCCAAGGTAGGATGGCGCTGCATTATTATAGTTTTTTTAGCCCTGCATGTCAATAGCGGGACAAGGCAAAAAAGGACGGAAGCCTTCGCTTCCGTCCTTTCAGTCTGTCAAAAAACCCCAGGGTTGATAAGGGGCCGCAGCCCCTTATGTTTAATCCGGCTCTGACGACATGTGCGT
>CAKTYU010000009.1 GCA_934633985.1 uncultured Clostridia bacterium | reverse complement strand
ATCTTAACTGATTCCGGCATACCGCCAGTCACATAGTACATTTTCAATTTCTCATACAGAGGATTAAAGAACGCATCGGGAATCGGTTCAATGGTGTTTACCGTTTCCAGATACTTTGCTAAGTTTTCATCACCGTTGGCAAGCAGAAATTCTGTGAAGGTCATAGGGTCAATCTGCATGAAGTTGACCTTGCCTACCGGGAAGGAAGATGGCTTTGCCAGAGCAATGCCCAGCAGAGAACCGGCGCAGGCAACATGGTACTGCGGTGCGTTCTCGCAGAAATATTTCATGGAGTTAATGACTTTCGGGCAGTCCTGTACCTCGTCAAAGATGATGAGGGTCTTTTCCGGCACTATCTTCTGACCGCTTGCCAGCATCAAATTTTGCAGGATACGGTCAACATCTTTTGTAGTTTCAAAGAATTGCTTGTATTCCTCGTTCTCGTCAAAGTTGAAATAGGCGGTATTTTCATAATAGCGTCTGCCGAACTCTTTCAGAATCCAAGTCTTACCCACCTGACGTACGCCCTTCAAGATTAAAGGCTTGCGGTAGGGAGAATTCTTCCAATCCAGCAACTTTTTTAAGATAAATCGTTCCATAGAATCACTCCTCACATTTTTATTGGAGTCTTATGCTTTATAATCACGCTTTTATTATATGCGAAATCCATATAAATTACAATCACAAAATTATTAATTTTTTATGCTCATCGATCACATTTCTATATGAGATAGCGAAAAAGATATTCTGCAATAAAGTCATACCACTGCCTCATCATCAGTTATATAACATCTTATCATTTCTTTTCCATTCCAGATAGGAAGAGAAAGGAACGGATCAGTATCACTATAATCAGTATAGTTATTATCAGTATTATTACATTGTGATTTTCACAACTCTTGAATTGTGAAAATCACAATTCAAGAATTGTTCTTCTGCATAACAAATGGACTGACCCTTTCGAGCCAGCCCATTCTTTTATTGGTTATTTAACTGTAAATCAGCTCTGCAACTATAATTTCTTCAGCCTGTGCTTTCAGCATATTCATGTGCTGAATCCATGCAAATTGTTGAGTTGCTTTATCCGGAGCAGGATTTCTTTCCAAAAGCTCCTCCGTCAGCCGCTCCATTCTGCAATGTGCTATCTCATCAATTTTCCAAAGATGCGGGAACAAAGTTTCAGTAAGAATTAAATCATCGAGCAACATAGGGTTGTTTTGCTCCAGATAAGCTCTGCGCATCCTGCCGTATTTTCCAAGCGGTTTATCGCTTGTGTAGCTTAACCGAATATCAGGGATAAGATAATCACCACAACTGGTATAAATCAATTTCTGTGCCATAGTCATTCCTCCAATCATTTCATCTTGCAACTCTATTGTAAGTGATACTCCTTCAAAAGTGAAGTTTGTGGATTGGTCTCTTTGAGAGCAACACACATCTGCTGATATACCTTTCGTGACGGTCTACGGCTTCCTTCTTCAAGTTTATAGTAGTAACTCGGGACAAGCCCCATTTGTTCTGCAAAAGCCTTCTGTGACAGTCCCAGAGCCGTTCTAACGCTCTTTAATGCCTCGGTATAGGGTGCAGCAAGGAAACGAGAGAACTCATCATAAAGCAGGGATACTTCAATTTTCAAAACATCTGCCAATTTGATAGCTACATCATACGGAATGGGATGTTTTCCGTTTTCATACATCACAATGGTTGCCGGAACAACTCCTATCTGTTCTGCAAGTTGTCTTGTTGTAAGATTATTCCGCCGCCGATAGTATCTGAGGTTATCACTCGGCATACTGGTCTTTGGCTTTTCTTCAAAAGGTATCGTTAAATAGAGTAACAGCTTGCCTTGATGAAATTCACACAACAATGTGTGATTGAAAATACCATTGCAAATACTATGTGATACTTACAATTCCACTTCTTATGTGCTAAACTGTGTGTGACATTATTTTGCTTTGGCATTTAATGTTTACTAATGTGTTAAACTTCTTTGGCTGGCAGGCTTGTACACAGTTTAGCACATTAATTTTTTTAACTCACTGCTCAAGCTTTTCTTTACCCTGCCACTATGGCGGGGTTTTGGTTGATAACAAAAAGGAGAACCGTAGAAATGGCTACCTTTTTGTATAATTTCCATGGCACAGCCCGGTAAGTGTTTTTACCACGTCCTCCAAGCATAAGCCTGTCATGGTGGAACATTAAGTCGCTATAAGATATAATATTAGCCCCCCTATCTGTAAAGCCCGGCGCGGCTGCAAACAGCTACGGCGGCCGCCCCTATCAATCCGCCGTTATAGCCAAGGCATGTGGGCTCTATGCTCAGGCGCCGGTTGGCGTTTTTGTATATGGATTCGTTTATCTTTTTCCACATGGCCCTTTCAAAAAGATCAAACGCAAGGCTAACTCCCCCGCCGATGATTATCCTCTCGGGGTTCAGCACATTGCACACCGCAGCAAGGGCCTTGCCTATGTAAAAGCCCTCTTTTTCGTATGTCCTTACGGCTATCTCATCGCCGCCTCTTGCCATTTCCGCTATTATCCGCGCATCGATGGGGCCGTTGCCGGCCTGCCCGCCCAGCTCCATAAAATTATTCACTATGGCGGGGCCCGACGCATACATTTCAAGGCAGCCCTTCGCCCCGCACTTGCATTGCCTGCCGCCGTCCACTACGGTAATGTGGCCTATCTCCCCCGCGTTGCCGCTGCACCCATAGTAGAGCGTATCGTTTACAAAAACCGCGCCGCCGCAGCCGTTGGATACCGTGAGGTATATAAAATCCCCGGTGTCGCGGCATCCTCCGTACAGCCTTTCCGCAAGGGCGCAGGCCTGCCCGTCGTTATCTATAAAGGCCGGTATGCCGAACTCTTCCTCCAGCGCCGCGGCGATGGGCACATCACCCACGCCGGAAAAGCACGCCTCTACCCATACCCCCCTTTGGGGATCCGCAAGGCCGGGTATAGTCACGCCTATCATGTATGGCGGCTCCCCCTCCCAGCCGTCAAGGAGCCCATGGGCCGATTCCGTTATGCTTTCCAATATTCCCTTTTCGGTAAGCTCCCTCCATGTAAAGCGCGATGCACGAAGCACCTTTCCCTCCTTTACGAGGCCTACCATGTATTTTGAACCGCCTATATCTATGGCAAGAACAGTTTCATTCATATTTTTTACTCACCCGTATAAATAATCGGGGGGCGGAGATCATCCGCCCCTGCGCTTTTAGGTTTTATCTGTCAGTCCGTCTTGAGCGCCGAGTCAAAAGCTATATCCGACGGCTCAAAGTTGATCTTCTTAGTAAACTCATAGGCCTCCCGCGCCCCGAAGGTGCGCTCCATTCCGCTATCCTCCCATTCCACGGAAAGCGGGCCATGGTATCCCATTTGGTTGAGTTCGCGTATTATGCCGTCAAAGTCCACGTCGCCGTGCCCCAGCGATACGAAGTTCCAGCCCCTTCTGGTGTCGCCGAATTCTATATGGCTGCCAAGTATGCCTGCGCGCCCGTCCAGCGTCACCTTTACGTCCTTCATGTGTACGTGATATATCCTGTCCGCAAAGTCCCTGAGGAAAACGCAGGGATTAACGCCCTGCCATACGAGGTGGGAGGGGTCAAAGTTGAGCCCCAGCGTGGGCCGGCGGTCGAATACCTTCAGAAGCTTCTCCGTGCTGTAATAGTCAAAGGCGATTTCTGTGGGGTGTACCTCGAGGGCGAATTTTACTCCGCACTCGTCAAACACGTCGAATATGGGGCTCCAAAGCTCCTTTATCCTCGCGAAGCCATCGTCCACCATTTTCTGTGAGGTCTGGGGGAAAGAATACCAGTAATACCATATAGGCGAGCCCAAAAAGCAGGTGACGATATGTACGCCCAGCTTATGCGCCGCGTGCGCCACCGTTTTCATCTCCTCTATCGCCCAGTTCCTTATTTCATCCGGCTTGCCCGACAGCGCGGCAGGCGCAAAATTGTCCAGCCGCTCGTCCCAGTTGTCGCCGACGCACTGGCCGATAAGGTGCGCCCCCAGCGCCCAGCACTTCAAATCATACTTGGCGAGCGTATCCTTAAACCACCTTACATACTCCTCGTCCTCCAGCACCCTGTGAACATCCAGATGGGCGTGGCAGGCGATCTCCAGCCCCTCATATCCCATTGAGTTCATAAGCCTGCAAAGCTCCTCAAGGGGGAGGTCGCCGAACTGACCCGTTGTTATGGTGATAGGCCTTTTCATAATATCCTCCTTAGTTAAGCTCTATATCCACCGCTTTGCCGGTCTCGGCGGATATCTCGTTGGCGAATATCGCCTTCATCGCCCATATAGCGCTTTCGCCGGATATTTCCGGGGGCGTGTTGGTCAATATGCTGTTTATGAACGCGTCTATAACGCCGGTCGAGGTGCGTCCGCCGCTGGTCTGCTCCTTGTTGGAGGTGAGAAGATCCAGCTCATAGGGCGTCACTGTGCCGTCCTTCTTTTCGACTATGAGGGAATACCTGGGATCGTCGTACATCCTAAGCACGCCGCCCTGCATATATACCTTGGTGGAATTATCCTCTACGCCGTAATCGGTCCAGCTTACGTGCATCGTTCCCACGGTGCCGTCCTCAAGAGTATATATCGCGTATGCGTTGTCGTCCACGGATATGGGCGTCCCGTCGGATAGCTTCTTATCCAGAGTTGCGAGCACGGCGCTGGTTCTTGCCACCCTCTTGCCCGTAAGGAAATATATAAGGTCAGTCTTGTGTACGCCGAGATCCGCCATTACGCCGAAGGAGGCTATCTTTTTATCGAAGAACCAGGAATCCTTGACTCCCGTCCATCCCTCCGGGCCGGGATGCTCGAACTTGGTCTCGAAGGTTATCACCTTGCCCATTTCTCCGCTCTGTATTATCTCGCGCGCCTTGGCGTGGGCCTTGGCAAGGCGCTGATTCTGGCCTATCATAAGGAATTTTCCGGCGTCCCTCGCCGCCTTCACCATATCCTCGCAGTCCTCCGAAGTAGTGGCCATGGGCTTTTCGCACAGTACGTGCTTGCCCGCCTTGAGCGCCTTTATGGCGACCTCCGCGTGATACCTGTTGGCGACGCATACGCTCACGGCGTCCACATCCGAGGCGAGCAGGTCCTCTATCGTATCGTATGCTTTGGCGTCGTACTGCTTTGCGAAGGCCTCCGCCCTGTCCTTTACCACATCAAAGAAGGCGGTGAGCTTGCAGTTGGGATTTTCGGCGTATTCGGGCGCGTGGCGCACCTCGGTTATTTTGCCGCAGCCAATAATACCGATTTTTATCATGGTCGTTTTTCCTTTCTTTTTTAATGTTCCCGGGCGCCTTAGCGCTTGCGGTTCTGGAAATTCTGAAGCAGCACGGCGATAACTATGATCGCGCCGCTTATTGCGCCGTTGAGGAAGGTGGAAACGTCTGCAGCGGTAAGTATATTGCTTATGATCTTGAACATGAGCACGCCGGCAAAGGTGCCGATTATCTTGCCGCGCCCGCCGCTCATTGCCGTGCCGCCTATGGCGACGGCGGCTATGGCGTCCATCTCGTAGTTAGTGGCTGCGGAGGCCGCCGCCACCGCGGTCATTCTGGAGGCGTATATGAACGCCGCAAGGCCGCACATGAGGCCGGTAATAACGTAGGTAGTTATCTTTACGAGATCCACGTTTATGCCGGAGAGCCGTGCGGATACCTCGTTGCTGCCCACCGCGTATATGTGCTTGCCCAGCTTAGTGTTTCTCATTATGTTGTCGAAAATTATCACGGCAACGATGAATATGATCATAAGATAGGGTATCTTAAAGCTCTTGGTTATCTGTATGCCGCCTATGGCCAGCACGCGGAAGGATTCATAGAGCTTTGAATCCACCGTGAAGGGGCCGCCGGATCCGAAGTGGTTTATTACGGAGCGGCAGGCGCTCTGCATCGCCATAGTAGCTATCATAGAGGGCATACCGCCCTTGGTTATGAGCAGGCCGTTTATCATGCCTATGCCCAGGCCCACCGCGCAGCAGAACGCAAGCATTACCCATACGCTTCCGGTCTTGTTCAAGACGAGTATGCCGAAGCCGCCTATGAAGGCGACCTGCGCGCCCACGGATATATCTATCTGTCCGGTGGATATAACCATGCTCATGCCCATTGCGATAAGGCCTATCATGGAGCTTTGAACGAATATGTTGGATATGTTGGTCCATGTGAAGAAATTCTTGTTTACCGAGGCGGCTATGGCCACCAGCAGTATGAACGACAGCACGAAGCTGTATTCATGCAGCAGCTTTTTGAATATATCCTTAATGTTTATCTTTGCACTAAGCATTCTTTTCGCCCTCCAAATTAGCGCCCGTAGAGTAGTACATTACATTCTTTTCCGTAAGCTCTTCCCGATCCAGCACCGCGTTTACCCTTCCCTTGTAAAGCACCATGCACTTATCCGCCACCTTGTATATTTCGGGGTACTCCTGGCTGAATACGATTATGGCCTTGCCCGCTTTGGCGAGCTTGAGTATGAGGTGGTATATTTCAAACTTGGTGCCCACGTCTATGCCCTGGGTCGGGTTGTCGAGCAGCAGTATGTCGGCGTTCGCCTCCATCCATTTGCCCAATATGACCTTCTGCTGGTTGCCGCCGGATAGTGAGGTTATGGGGTCGCCGGAGCTGCCGACCTTTACGGACATCACCTTCTTCTCCCTTTCGAACCTTTCCTCCACATCCTTTTTGCTTATGAAGAGCCTGTCGAAGTCGGTGTTGAGGTACGCCATGTAAAGGTTGTCCTTTATCGATAGGTCGTTGTGTATGCCGCGCTCCTTGCGCATCCTCGGCACCAACGCAACGTGGTTCCTCATAAATGTAGATATCCTCGCCCCGGAGCGCATCGCCCTGTCTGCGATGACAAGCCGGCCTGTGGCTGGTATGACGCCGAACAGCGCGTCCGCAAGGGAATCGCGGCCGCTGCCCTGCAAGCCTGTCACGGCGAGTATCTCGCCCCTGTGCAGCTTGAAGCTCACATTTTCAAAGCCCTCGCCGCTGAGGTTTTCCACCTCCAGCGCCACCTCCTCCGTCGCCGCGCTTTCATGGTCGGAGAAGTCGTCGTCCGCAAGCTGGCGGCCTATCATTAGCTCCGTTATCTCGTTTTCGTCCACGTCGGCAAAATTGCCCTTTGCCACAAGCCTGCCGTCCCGCAGCACATAGTACACGTCGCATATTTCGAAAAGCTCGGGCATCTTGTGGGAGATATATATGAAGCTCACTCCCTCGGTATGGAGCTGGCGCATTATCTCGAAGAGGTTATCTATCTCGTGAGTGGAAAGCGCCGTGGAAGGCTCGTCCATTATTATGAGCTCGCTCTTGAAAAGCAGCGCCTTGCCTATCTCCACGAGCTGCTTATCCGCCGCCGTGAGGTTTACGACGGTCTCGCTGGGATCTATGCTCACCTTCATGCGGTCGAAGACCTCCCTGCATCGGGCGATCATCTCCTTCTTGTCGAGAAAGCCTCCCTTTTTCGTCATCTCGTCCCCAAGGAACATGTTCTCAAATACCTTGAGGTCGTTGCACAGGTTGAGCTCCTGATGTATAAAGCGTATACCGTACTGATTTGCGATCTTGGCGTTTGCTATGTTTACCTTTTTGCCGTTGATGAATATTTCGCCCGCCGTCGCCTGATATGTGCCTGCCAGCACGTTCATCAGGGTGGACTTGCCCGCGCCGTTTTCGCCGAGAAGACCGACTATGGTACCCGGCTCCACGGTCAGATCGACGTGATCGACAGCCCGCACGGGCCCGAAATCCATCACTATGCCCTTCATTTCTACGAGCATCTGCCGTTTCTCTCCTCTCTGAAGTTTAATATATATGGTGATCGCCATGCGCCATGGCTGTTTGATACGAAATCATTGGTCAAGGTTAAAATAAGCTGCAAGGCCTTATGGCCGTAAGGTAAGTTAAGTAAAATGCGGGCCGGCCGATCCGCGACCGGCCCGATTTACGCTCTTTAAAGAGCTTTTTCAGTCATCTCTTTAGAAATTGCCGATGGAGTAGCGCTCTGCGTAGATGTCGGATGCACGATAGGCGTCAAAGTCCATATCGGCGCCGTCGGCGTTGGAGATGGAGAAGGAGGGGATCAGATACTGACCGTCTACCAGCTTCGCACCGGTGTACTCCTCGCCATAGAGGTGGGCTACGCTAAGGCGCAGGGCCTCGCGGATGAAGGAGGGGGCAAAGTAGAAGGTGGTGAACTTGATTCCGGTCTTGGTGTTCTCAAACTTCTTCATGGTGTCCTCGCGGCCGCCGACGGAGGTGATAACCTTTACGTTGACGTCGCCGCCGGTATAGGCCTCAAGTGCGTTCATAAGGCCGTCAACGATCTCGTCATCGTGGGTAACGATAAGATCAAGATCCGCTACTTCCTCTGCGGTATGGGCGTTGAGCCACTCCTCCATGAGGTTCTGGGACTTCTCAGTGGACCAGTCGGTAACGAAGGTCTCGGCTACCTGCTCGAACTTGGGATCCAGTTTGGCGTCCATGCCCTCGGAGCGCTGGGAGGTAACGGTGGAGCTGTCGCCCACGAAGCGGAGGTACTGTACCTTGTCCATGTCGGCATAGTAGGTGTTGAGCCACTCGCCCATCATGTTGCCGATGCCTACGTTATCGCCCATGATCTCGCCTACAAGGCCCTGGAAGTTGTTGATGAGACGGTCGTAGATCACCAGCTCGATGCCTGCATCGATTATGGTCTGGGCCGCGCTGCGGAGAGCTTCGCCCTCCATGGGCCACAGCATGATAAGGTCTACATCGCCGCCCGCGATAAGGTTCTCGATAGAGGTGATCTGATCGGACGCCTCAAGGCCGTCCTTTACGACGATCTCAAGACCGTCATACTTCTTCATCAGCTCTTCGGCTTCCATCTTGCAGTGCGCGACGGACTCGCCGGTAAAGCCATGGTCGCCGGAGGGTATGACGCAGGCGATCTTAAAGCTCTTTGCCTCCCCATCGGGGGCCGCGGTCTCAGTAGTTTCTTCGGTTGCCGGAGCTTCCTCGGTGGGAGCGGGCTCTTCGGCAGCGGGGGCTGCGCAGGCCGCCATGGACAGAACCATTGCCAGCACTACAAAAATAGCCAGGAACTTTTTCATTTTTCTTCCTCCTTGAAAAAAGTTTTATTTGATAATCGGCTTGCGCCGTATCATCCCGGATCACTCGTCAAACATTATGACGCCCTTTATGTATCCGTCCGTCTTTTTTATGGATTTGATAAATATGGCGTTCATCCCGTCCATATCGCCGAACCTTGCGGTGTGGGTCACGAGCCGCTTCGTGTCGTAAAGCCCCCGGGCTATGAGCGCGCCGGTGGGGGCCGTAAGGTCCCTGAACCTCGGGTTGGTCTTGGGCGCAACGTTCATCACGGTGAGGCCGGTGGTATGCCAGCGGTTACCGTCAATGGTCCTTTCGCCCCTGTGCCATGCGCCGAATACCAGCTTTCCGCCCACGCCTGCCGTAAGCTCGTTAGCCAGGCGGAAGGTGGCCTCCGCCGCCGCAAATTCTATCACCACGTCTGCGCCGCCCTCTGCCTTTATCTCGGCTATCCTCGCCTGTCCCTCCGGGGTCGCCGTGTTGTAGCAGTCTTCCGGGAAATACTCCCTCGCGACGGCCAGGTTATCCTCGTTTATATCGAATACCGTCACCCTTCCGTAGGGCGTGCCGCGAAGCCCCTGCACCGTCAGCAGCCCCATATACCCCGCGCCTATGAGCACTACGCTGTCGCCGGGCTGTATGTCGGCCTTTTGAAGGAGGTTCACCACGCATACCGTAGGCTCGCCTACCCATTTTGCAAAATCACTCTCGCCCTCAGGTATCTTTGCCGCGCAGTCATACTGCACGTTGAAGTCCTCCGCCATCATCTCATCGCCGCCGGTGCCGACAAATATGCTGTCGCCGGGCTTAAAGCCCTTTACTCCCTCTCCCACAGCGGTGACCGTACCTACTCCCTCGTGGCCCAGCCTGTAAGGTATGGGGCCGGGCGCGCTCATCCCCCTGTAAAGGTAAGAATCCCACGCGCATATTCCCACAGCCCTTGTGTGCACCTGGATCTCATCATACCTCGGAGCAGGAAGCTCAACTTCCCTTATTTCGATTTTTTCGGGCGCCGTTACCCAAAGAGCCTTGGTCTTCATCTTTTCCTTATCCTCCGTAATTTTTAAGCAGATACAGCACATCCCGGAGCGCTGCCGTGCCGGTCGCGCCTATTTGCTTTATTACTATGCTGGAGCAGGCGTTGCCCACGGCGGCCGCCTCCCTTAGCCCCGCGCCTTTTGTCAGGGCAAACACCGTCCCCGCGTTACAGGCGTCCCCTGCGCCGCATATATCTATCTCGCCCTCTACCGGGAACGCCGGCACGTCGCAGCCCTTTCCGTCGAACACCACCGACCCCCTTTCGCCCATCGTTACGATAACGGGTTTGCCCTTTTCGGCGTACATTCGCGCCGCCAAGTCCTTCGCCCGCCCGGGCGTCATGTCCTCCGGGTCCTCGCCGAATATTGCGGCTATTTCCCTGTGGTTGCATTTTATAATGACGTTGTCAAACTTGTCCGCATACCCGCGGGAATCGGCATACCATATAACGTCCGGGTATTTTTCCCCAAGGCGCGCAATGGCCTCCCTTACCCGCGCCGTCACCGCGGCCTTGTTCTCCTCGAGGTACTGGTCGCATACTATCACGGCGTCGGAAAGCCCGGCGGCCCTCTCCAGATTGCTTATAAGCTCATCCTCCACCTGCGCCGGCGTATCCGTAAAGTTCCTTAGGTCGATCCTGTTCATCTCGCGGACGCTGCCCTTTTCGCGGCGCATGGGCTTTATGTATGTACAGGTCTGCCGCCTGTCCGTGTTCACCATAAATGAAGTATCCGCCCCCGCCTCGCGAAGCTTCCGCAGCAGGCCGACGCCCTCGCCGTCCTCGCCAGCCACGCCTACGCAGTATACCCTTGCGCCCAGCGCACACAGGTTGTTCGTTATAGTGCCGGCGGCCCCGGCATAGAGCCGCTGCTCTGTCACCTGATAGGCCGTAAGGCCGGTCTCCACGGAGGGCTCATCCAGCTCGGCGTCAATATAGAGATACTTGTCCAAGCAGAAATCGCCGAATACGGTTATGACCGGAGCCGCGCCCTCATTTAAAAGCTCCGCAGTCGCCTTGAAATTCATATCCTGTCCTTCTCCATCGCGAGCTTTGCTATGCTCGGCAGCGTATCCTTATGCAGTCCCTGCACATAATAGCTCTTTCCTCCGTCGGCCACCGTCCGCGCAAGTATGGTCTTCCACGGCCTGAAGTAATACCTCGGATCCGTCTTAGGCGGCGTAACGTCGTAGCCCTCGTCCGGAAGGGGCTGCATATCGAATACCGCCGTGGTAAAGTGGGCGATCCTCCTGTTTTCCTGATGCGCTACGTTGCGGGCCATGGCAAGGGCCTTCAGGTACACCTCCGGCCCCGTGACGGCGGAACCGAAATCCATAAACACGCCGCCCTCGAGGTTTGTAACGGTCTGGGCATATATGAGGAAGTCCCTGTAGGACGCCTCTCCCAAGGCCGCGCCGCTGGTGTTGGGGTGCTCGTGCAGTATATCGTTTCCTATTCCTATATGTACGGTGCAGGGTACATGGAGCCTGTATCCGTTTGCAAGCACGCTGTGCTCGCGGTATGGCAGCTTTTGCTCCCATATATAGCGGCCTATAGCCTCCCCTGCTCCCAGCCCGTCCTGTACGCCCTCCCGGATTATATCGTTTATGCGGCCGGTCTCATTCCATAGGCCGAACTGCCCCTCGCTGACGTACCTCGCAACCGACTCACAGGTTTGCCCAATGAGGGAAAACTCATAGTCATGTATGCTGCCCGCGCCGTTGGTGGCAAAATGCGTTACCAGCCCGCGCTTCATAAGCTCTATCATATATGCGGCGCTGCCGGTGCGTATGACATGAGCGCCGTACATGAGAAGTACTGCCGCGCCGGCCTTCTTCGCCGCGGCTATCGCGTCGGATATGGCCTCGGTCTTTTCGTTCACTATGGCCGCCGGGCTGTCATCCACGGGTATCAGCACCTTCATAAGGTCCACGTCGTGTACGCGCTCCGCCAGCGGCTTGAGCTTGAGCCTCGATGTATCAAACATACTGTATGGCATATTCCGTTCCTGTCCTCGCTATCCCGCCTCCGGCTATTCGCCGAAGATGTACCTCATCAACCGCCGGGTATCCGTAAAGTCCGGTATCACGCAGTCCGCGCCCGCCCTTATGAGCCTGCTGCGCTTCCAGCCGTTGACCGACGTATCCCTTTTTCCTTCCTCTGTGGCGACCGCCACGGCATAGCCGCCGGCCTGCTTGGTAAGCTCTATTTCCACATAGCCGTCGCCGAAGCCGAGCAGCCCGCTTCCCTTTAGCCCTTTTTCCTCGATGAGCTGCCGCAGCACGAGCTCCTTCGAGCATACCGTCGAATTTGCGTCCGTGGCCCCGTGTATACTCTCAAAAAGGTCGTATACACCCAGCAGCTTCGCCTCCTCCACCACGTCCTCCTCGTCGGTGCCGCTGGTAAGGAAGCACTTGACGCCCCTCTGCTTCAAGGCCGCGAGCGTATCCTTCACGCCGGGCACAAGGTAGGGCTCCGCGTCGCCGCCGTTTTTCAGCGCCTCGTGCCTTTCCTTTATATGAAGCAGCAGCCTCCTGAGGTATTCCCTCTTATAGTCCAGCGGATCCTTGGGCTCCCCGCCTAACCGCACTATCTCATCGCGCAGATGGATGCACTGGAATATGGTCTGCTTGCCGGTGAGCTTATCCACAAAGTCCATCACCAGAGCCCTTGTCTCTTCCCTATCCGGCGCCTCCGGGCAGGCCATTATCTCATCAATGAAATAATTATACATTATAGGCTGCCACCCCTCGCGCAACAGGCTTACTGTCCCGTCAAAATCAAAAATGGCAAACTCCGGCCTGTTCTCGGGATACCTTATGGTCTCCACATCCCATACACGCCGCAGCCTGTCCTTGAGGGTGCATATAAGCGAATGCACATAGAACATGTGAAGATCCTCTATCTGCTCCATGCTGTATGTGGGCGCTATCAGGCATATATCGCATATATCCTTCATTTTGCCGCCATCCCTGCCGCCGAAGCCTATCACCGTCATGCCCTTTTCCTTCGCCGTGCGGCAGGCGCGTATTATGTTGGGCGAATTGCCGCTGCCGCTGAACACTATGAGAATATCGCCCCTGCGCGCTATGGTGCGCAGCTCTATCTCGTATACCTCCTCATAGCTGAAGTCGTTGGCAAGGCAGGTCACCACCGCGTTGGGATCGTTCAAGCATACCGCCTTAAAGCCCTCGCGGCCCTCCACGCGGCATCCCTTCATAAGGTCGTTTATCATGTGGCCGGCCGTAGCCGCGCTTCCGCCGTTGCCCGCGGTAAATACCGTGCTGTCCGTCTTTTTGCTTTTGAGTATCTCCTCCGCAATGGCCCGCAGCGTGTTGAAATCGGTGCTTAGCAGTGCCTCGCTTACTTCCTTTGCGTATACCTCCGGCTCCGGTGAGCCGTTATAGCATTTGCTTTCCATTTTTCCTCCGAATGTATATCGAAAAATAATTATATCTTCTCTGTTATTTCCGGCACTCCCGCCCGCTCTATCCACAGCGGGGCGACGCCCATGATCCTCGCTTCCTTGGAAAAGGTCGCCGGGCATATCGTCACGGGCTTTTTCACAAAGCGCCGGCGGTTGACCTCGCCCTCGATGCAGCCCCCGACGTATTTCAGTATGTCCGCCCCCCGGTCGCCTATATAGATCTTTTCTGCGCCTATTATATTTATAAGGCTCACCAGTCCGCTGGCCAGGAATCCGCCTGTTTTTTCCAGCACCTCCAGCGCCTCCTCCACGCCCGCCGCGGCGTCCGCCATGACCTCGTCCCAGTCCGCCCTTTCCCTGCCGGTGACCTTGGCGTACATTTTGCATATAGCCGTAGTGGAGATATAGCATTCAAGGCAGCCTCTGTTGCCGCAGCGGCAGGCCACCCCCTCGTGGATCACCGTCATGTGCCCTATCTCCCCCGCAAAGCTTTCCACCTCGCCGAAGAGCTTCCCGTCGGTTATGAGCCCCGCGCCTATTCCTTCGTCTATCTGTATGTAGATAAACGTCTGCGGCACCGGCTTTTTCCCGTAATAAAGCTCGGCCAGCGCCGCCACGTTGGCGTCGTTTTCGCTTATGACCGGCAGGCCGTATCTTTCGGTAAGCATGCTGTCCAGAGTTTCGACCCTTCCGACGTTTGGATAGAAGGCCTGAAGCTCCAATACGTTGGCCGCCGACTCTACGCAGCCCAGGCTGGAAATGGCTATGCCGCTGAACCTCTTGCCGGGCAGCGCCTCGATCACGCCGTCAATGCCCAAGCATATTTTTTCGCAGAACTCGTCAAAGCCGATCTCCGGCTCCATGGCGGCATGGGTGACACCGAACTGCGTGCCGTCCAGCCCGACGCCGGCCACAAAAAGCCCGTGGTGCGTGATAAGCACGCCTATGGTTATTATGGAATCGGGTACGACCTCCATCAGCTCCGCTTTGCGCCCTATCACCGTATCCTCGGTGCCCGCCATACGCATTACCCCGGCGCTCAAAAATTCGCTCACGAGGTTAGTCACCGTCATTTTGCTCAGGCCGCTCCATTTGTGGAGATCCAGCCTCGAAAATGTGCCGTGGGTACAGGCAAGCTTCAATATGACCGTTTTATTTATCGTTTTTGTCGTCTGGCTGTTCATCGCTCAATTTTTAGCCCCGTGTTGAATCCTTCGCCTATGCTGACCGTTTTGCGTGCCGTTATATATGTCCTTCGTTTGCTGCATTTTTAAAACTGTTTTAATAATATGGTTAAATAATAGTCCAACCCGCTATCGTTGTCAACCTCTTTTATTCGATTTTTTCTATTGGATTTTATTATGCGGGCTGGCCCTTGAGCTGCCCTTCCCATCGCGGCGTTGCCATGCTCCGGGGGCTTCAACGCCTTTTTTATTTTTTAATTGAATAATTGCATTGCCGGAGTCTTTTTTTGTTGACATTGTCATCGCGATGACTTTTATTATATATATAGGCCCCCGTCCGGGCCTTACCCGGAAAAACTTTTGACGGAAGGAAGGTTAACGGCTTTGACAAAACCCTTTGTTCACCCCTACATGCCCAACTCAGCCCCTTCAAACAGGGACGCCATGCTCAAGGCGCTGAACATAGAAAGCGTCGAGGAGCTTTACGGAAAAAACATACCCGAGGAGCTGCGTTACAGGGGACGCATGGATATCCCCGAGCCCATACTGAGCGAGCACAGGCTCAAGAAGCACGTTATGTCCATAATGGACAAAAACGCGACCTGCGAGGAATACTCGTCCTTTTTGGGGGGCGGCTGCTACGACCATTATGTGCCCGCCGTATGCGACGAGATAAACACCCGAGCGGAGTTTCTCACAGGCTACTGCGGCGATACATATTCGGATCACGGAAAAATGCAGGCCATTTTTGAATATACCTCCCTCATGGCCGAGCTGCTGGATATGGACGTGGTAAGCTATACGCTATACGACGGAGGCCAGGCCGTTTGCTCGGCGCTCAGCATGGCCGTGCGAATACAGGAGGCGGCGGGCCGCCCGGAAAGGAAGGCCCTGCTCATCCCCTCCACCATGAACCCCGAAATACTGTCCCAGCTAAAAAACTATTGCAAATGCACTGCACGAATACAGCCCGTTCCCTGCCGCGCCGACGGGCGCATGGACATGGCCGCGCTGAAGGGCCTGCTGGCAGAGGGCAGCGCGGCGGCGGTATACGTTGAGAACCCTTCTTACCTTGGCTTTTGGGAGGAGCAGGCGGAGGAGATAGGCAGGGCCGCCCACGACGCGGGCGCGCTGCTTGTCGTTCAGCCGGATGTGGCGTCGCTCGGCATAATAAAGCCGCCGGCACAGTACGGTGCGGATATAGTCTGCGGGGACATCCAGCCCCTTGGCATGCACATGCAGTTCGGCGGCGGCTGCGCCGGCTTCATAGCCACACGCTACGACGAAAGCTACATAGACCAGTACCCGACTTATCTTTACGGCATCGCCCGCACCGAAAACCCGGGAGAATACGGCTGGGGCAGGGCGCTGAACTATCGCTGCTCGCACGGGGCGAGGGAAAAGGCCCGCGAGTACTTCGGAACCGAGACCGGGCTCTGGAGCATCACCGCCGCGGTATACCTTTCCCTTATGGGCCCGGAGGGCATGCGCGAGCTGGGGGAATACATAATAAAAATGCGCAGCTACGCCATAAAGCAGCTTTCCTCCTTGGGTGGGATAAGGGTAAACAGCCTTGGCGGCAAGGGCTTTCAGGAGTTTGTTATAGACTTCTCTCAAAGCGGCATGACGGTCGCGGAAATAAATCAGGCGCTGCTCAAATACAGGATATTCGGCGGGAAGGACCTGAGCCGCGATTTCCCCTTCTTAGGCCAGTCCGCCCTCTATGCTGTCACGGAAAAAACAGACTGCGAAGCCGTTGACAGCCTTGTAAAGGCCCTTGAGGATATACTGGGAGGTGAAAGATAGTGGGAGCCATAAATACACACAGGAATTTTCATCAGGCCCGCTGGGACGAGCCCTTCATACTGGATATGGGCAACCCGGGCGAGCGCGGCATAGTGATAGGCGGCGTTGAGGAGGAGGCTGAGGCGCAGCTTTCCGAGCTGCTTCCGGAGGGCTTTGCAAGAAAAACCCCGCCCAAACTACCGGAGCTGGGCCAAATGCAGGTGCTCCGCCACTTTTTGCGCCTTTCGCAGGAGACCATAGGAACCGACCTCAACATCGACATAGGCCTCGGTACCTGCACCATGAAATACAGCCCCAAGGTCAATGAGCAGTTAGTAAGAAGCGGGAAGATGTCCGAGCTGCACCCCTATCAGGACGAGTCCACTGTGCAGGGCATGCTCGAAATAATGTTCAATACCTCCCAATATCTAAAGGAAATATCCGGTATGGACGCCTTTTGCCTTCAGCCCTCCGGCGGCACCCAGGCGATATATTCCAACGTCTCCGTAATACGGGCCTACTTTGACTCGATAGGCGAGGGAGAGCAGCGCAACGAGATAGTTACCACGCTGCTCTCCCACCCGGGCAACCCCGGCGTGGCCGCCACCGCCGGATATAAGGTGATAACCCTCATGCCGGACGATACCGGCTACCCAAACCTTGAGGCGCTAAAGGCGGTGCTTTCGGAGCGCACCGCGGCCCTTTTGATAACCAACCCGGAGGACACCGGCCTCTATAACCCGCGTATAAAGGAGTTTACCGACGCGGTACACGCGGTCGGCGGCCTGTGCTGCTACGATCAGGCGAACCTAAACGGCCTGTTCTGCCTCACCCGGGCAAAGGAGGCGGGCTTTGACCTGTGCCAGTACAACCTTCATAAATCATTTTCCTCGCCCCACGGATGCCAGGGCCCCGGAACGGGGGCACAGGGCGTGGTGGCGAAGCTGGCGCCCTTCCTTCCGGTGCCGGAGATAGTATGCGAAGACGGCAAATACCGCTTTAACTATGACAAGCCCGAAAGCATAGGCAAGCTCCGCAAGTTTTACGGCGTTCCGGCGGTGGTGCTGCGCACATACGCGTACATCCGCAGCATGGGTCAGGAGGGCTTGAAGCAGGTGGCGGAGCTTTCCATACTCAACAACAACTACATGCTGCATAAGCTGCTCAAAATAAAGGGCCTTACCATGCCCTATGCGGAGGGCGTCTCCCGAATGGAGCAGGCGCGCCTGAGCTGGAAGGAGCTTTACGATGAGACCGGCGTGTCCACCGACGATATATGCAGGCGCATAGTGGACTACGGCTTTCAGGATTACTTTGCCAGCCACCACCCCCGCATAGTGCCGGAGCCGTTCACGCCGGAGCCCACGGAGACCTACTCCAAGGACGACATAGACGAATACGTGGAGGCCTTTGTGAGCATCGCCGAGGAGTGCCGCGAGGACCCCGAATGGGTAAGGTCCGCCCCCCACAACGCGGCGCTGGCTACCCGGATAAACGAAGACGACCTGAAGGATATGGGGCGCTTTGCCAATACGCTTCGGGCATACCGAAAATATATTGAAAAAAAGGATAAGGAGTGAATGTAGATGCGTGCCGTTGTTAAGGAGGGCCCCGGCCCCGGTTTTGAGATAAAAGAAGTCCCCGTTCCCGTGTGCCGGGAGGACGACCTTTTGATACGCGTAAGGAGCGTAGGTATATGCGGAAGCGATATCCCCATACTAAAGGGCACGAGGGAGATACCGTGGCCCATGATACCGGGACATGAATTTGCAGGCGACGTGGTAGAGGCCGGCTCCGGCGTCCGCGGCTTCCAAAAGGGCGACAGGGTCGCCTCCTGCCTGGTGATAGGCTGCGGAAGCTGCAAGTACTGCGTCGAGGGCAGGGAAAACCTGTGCGATAATTTGATCGAGACCGGAATACACGTGGACGGCGCCTTTGCGGAGTATGTGCGCGTGCCCGCAAGGACCTGCGCAAAGCTCAGGGATACCTCCAGCTATGACGTAGGCGCCTCCGTCGATCCCATAGCCTCTGCGTACAGGACCATAAAGGCCTTTAACCCTTCCCCAAAGGATACCGTCGTGGTCATGGGGCCGGGGACCATCGGGCTCTATGCCGTGCAGCTCCTCAGCCTTTACGGCGTCGGCTGCATAATATCCGTAGGCACTAAGGGGGACGAGGCCAGGCTGGAGCTTGCAAGGGAGCTCGGGGCGCATCATACCATAAACGGCTCCCATAGCGACATAACCGAGGCTGTGCGCGAGATAACCGGCGGCCGCATGGCCGACTTTGTACACGACTGCGCGGGCGCCGCCCCTTTGGTGGAGGTCTCCATGAACTGCCTTAAAAAGAACGGCGTCTATGCCATAACGGGGCTTTTCCACCAGCCTGTGGCCACGGATCTCGGCAGGGTAGTCCGCAGCGAGATCGGCATAATGGGTACTATATGCTATACCCGCGAGGAATTTAAGGAATGCCTTTCCCTGGTAGAGGACGGCCGCATAAGGATACAGCCTATGATAACCCATCATTTTCCCCTTGAGCAGATGCACGAGGCCTTCGATGTCGCCTGCGCCAGAAAGGCGATAAAGATAATGATACATCCGTAAGTTAAAAAATCGGGGGGGGCGGCGCTGTATTGCATTCAGGCCCGCCCCCTTATTCCCGTTTGCATCAAAATATGCTATAATAATGCGATAATTTATTTTTACGATAAGGACTGAGACTCTCTACCCATGGTGATAGACGTACATGCGCACATTTACCCGGATAACATCGCCGAAAAGGCGGCAATGAACATCGGCTATTTTTACGATAAGCACATGACCAACCCCAACGGCTCGGTCAAGAGGCTGCTGGAGATAGGCGACAGGGCGGGTGTGGATAAGTTCATAGTACACTCCGCGGCGACCACGCCCCATCAGGTGAAAAGCATAAATAACTTCATAACCGCCTCCGTCATGGCTCACCCGGACAGGTTCGTGGGCCTATGCACCGTACATCCGGGCATGGAGGATCCGGCGGCAGAGTTAGAGCGGGCGGCGTCTCTGGGGCTCAAGGGCATAAAGCTGCACCCGGACTTTCAAAAGTTCGCCATAACCGACAAGAGCATGGGGCCCATATACGACTTCTGCCAGTCCACGGGATATCCCATACTCTTCCACACCGGCGACTACCGCTATCACTACTCCAACCCCAGCCTCATACCCGAGCTTTTGAAGAGCTTCCCCCGCCTCAGGCTCGTATGCGCCCACTTCGGCGGCTGGACCGAATGGGAGGAGGCGGAAAAGCACATACCCGCTACAAACGTAATGGTGGATTGCTCCTCCTGCTTCTTTACCATGACCGACGAGCGGATAATGCAGTTCATGGATATGTACGGCGAGGACAGGGTGATGTTCGGAAGCGACTATCCCATGTGGGACGCGGGGACAGAGCTTGCACGGCTGCGCTCACTGCCCCTATCGGGAACGGCGCTGGAAAAGATACTCCACAAAAACGCAGCGGAGTTTTTCGGCCTGTTATAGGCCCGCAAAAAAAGTTGCAAAATTTGTATAAGACAGGCTTGACAACCATTCCGTATTGCGCTATTATAAATAAGCGCGCTGACGAAAAGGCAGCGAAATGCTAAAGACGCGGGAATAGCTCATTTGGTAGAGCGCCGCCTTGCCAAGGCGGAGGTGGCGGGTTCGAGCCCCGTTTCCCGCTCCACAATATATGCACCCTTAGCTCAGTTGGTAGAGCACCTGACTCTTAATCAGGGTGTCCAGGGTTCGAGTCCCTGAGGGTGTACCAAGAAAAGCGATCATCTGATCAGATGGTCGCTTTTGTTTTATCTTACCGCTACACCACCACGGAGCTTCCGAGGTGTACCTTTCTGTAATACAGCCCCGTAAGCACGCTGCAAAGCAGCCAGCCCGCCGGATAGCCCAGCGCTATGGGCAATACGGTATTGGATATGAAATTCGACATAACGTAAAGATAGCACTGCCTGAACAGCACGAACGAGCAAAGCATTATTATCATGGGCGCACGGCTGTTGCCCGCGCCGCGCAGCGCCCCCGCGTATACCTGATTGAAGCAGCACAGAACATAAAACGGCGTGAGCCGGCGCAGGAACAGCGTGCCGTAGCTTATCACCTCCGGCTTGGAGTTGAAAAACAGCACCAGCGACGGCGCTGCCACCACCACTATTGCCGAAAGCGACACCGTAACGGTCATGGCCATGGCCAAGGAGGTATGCACCCCCTGCCTTGCCCTGTCGCCGCGCCCCCTGCCCAGGTTCTGCCCCACAAAGGTCGTGGCCGCCAGCGCTATGGACTGCATGGGCAAGAACAGAAGCTGATCCATCTTTGTGTACGCCGTCCAGCCTCCCATGCAGTCCGCGCCGAAAAAGTTTATATAGGACTGCACGAATATGTTGGAAAAGGCGGTCACCGCCATCTGGAGGGCCGCGGGTATGCCTACCTTTATTATCTTCAGCAGCATATCCTTATGGAGCCTTATGAGCTTTAGCTGCACATGGACGCAGGAATCGCTCCTGAGCAGCGTAATGATAGTCAGCGTGGCGGATATGCCCTGTGCGATTATGGTGGCATAGGCCACACCCTCCACGCCCATGCCCAGCGCTATCACAAACACCAGATCCAGCACCGTGTTTATGGCCGCGGCGCACACGAGGTAATAAAAGGGCCGCCTTGAATCCCCCACGGCCCGCAGTATGCCCGCGCCCATATTGTATAGCATCAGGCCCGCCATGCCGGAAAAGTATATGTAAAGATACGCCCTGGACTGCGGGAACACCTCCGCAGGCGTCTTCATAAGCCTTAGCATATCCGGCGTCATGGCTATGCCTATGGCGGTAAAGGCCACGGAAAGCACCAGCGTCATCATCACGGCGGTATGCACCGCGTCCCTCACCCTGTCGTACTTGCCCGCGCCGTAATACTGGGAAATGACCACCCCCGCGCCGCTGGCGAGGCCGGAAAATGCGCCTATGAGGGTATTTATTATGGGGGCGACGGTGCCGACGGCGGAAAACGCCTCGTTGCTCACGTAGTTGCCCACCACCCATGTATCCACGGTATTGTAAAGTTGCTGGAATATGTTGCCCATCAGCAGCGGCACGGCGAAGTTCATCAGGTGCCTCAATATGCTGCCCTGGGTCATATCCACATCGTGCCTTTTGGCCCGCCTTATTTCCATGCGATAAAACACTCCCGCAATTCGTCCTTGTTTTTTATTATAGCACAAAAAGGGGCCGGATGACTTTTCCGGCCCGGGAAATATTTTTGCCTGCCGTCTGAGCGGCGCAGTGCCGATGCGAAGCGGCTGCGGCTTTTTCTCCGCCGCTCATTTGTACAGGTCCTCCGCAAGGTGCTGCAGCTTTTCCATTCGGCTGTCGAGCTCGGCGCTCATCTTGGCGCACTCGAAAAGCTCCTGATCCACATAGTCGGATTCCTGCAAGCCCTTTTTATAGCGTATCTTATGCTCAAGGCTCGCCCACCAGTCCATGGATATCGTCCTGAACTGCACCTCCACCTTCATCATCTTCTTTTGATCGTGCAGAAATATGGGTATCTCTACTATAAGGTGAAGGCTGCGGTAGCCGTTGGGCTTTGGGCTGGCGATATAGTCCTTGCGCTCCACGAGCCTTATGTCGTCCTGCTTCAGAAGCGCTTCCTCCAGCTTGTATATGTCGGAGGGAAAAGTGCATATCACCCTTACCCCCGCGATGTCGCTGAGGTTCTGCTCGATGCTGTCAAAGGCAACGGGGTAGTTTTTTCGATGCAGCTTTTCCAAAATGCTCTCCGGCGATTTTAGCCGCGTCTTGATAGTTTCTATCGGGTTGCGGTCGTATCGCAGGGACAGCTCCTCGTTGAGCACGTTGAACTTTGTCTCCACCTCCATCATCGCGCATCGATAGTAGCTCATCAATTCGCGGTAGGGCAGCGCATAATTCTGCATCAGCGCCTTGATCTCGTCTTTTTGCAGCTTCAAGCCTAAAAGCCCTTTCTGGCTCTCGTGGGCTGCATTGCTTTCCTGCGTCATATTGCTTCTCCTGTACGTGCGGTGATCCACGGTTGATTTTAAAAAAAGTATACCGCAATACTACGGAAAAAGCTACCCGCTGAGAGTGCCCGGCCCTCCGGCCTGACAAACGTGGCGCCGTTCGCCTTTCCTGCCCGGGAATTTTCCCTATATATTTGCCTTACTGCCTCCGCATCTGGCGAAGGAACACCGCCACGGCCGCCCCAAGGGCCGCCGCCCCATAGCTCGCTATCCACCATATATGGGGGAATATTCCTGAAAAGTCCCCCGCAAGCACCGCCCTTTGCAGGGCCACGGCGTGAATGTAGGGCAGCATATACGCGATTTTTTCAAAGGCGCCGCCTATCAGCGAAATGTCGAACCACGCGCCGGAAAACCACGCCGTAAGCACCGTCAGCAGCGCCCCGCATATACCGCCCACCTGCCTGGTGTTGAGCACGCTGCCGAAAAGCAGCCCTAACGCGATAAAGAAAAGCGATGTCGGGATTATGAAAAGCACCCCATAGAGCATATTTACCGACCACGCAAGCCCCATCACGGCGGCGGCAATATAGCATACGGCACACTGGGCTGCAGCCACTGGCAGCAGCGGCAGCATATAGCCCAGTATAAAATCCGCCGGGGTCAGTGGCGTGGTGTAGAGCCTCTGCAGCAGGGCCGTCTCCCTGTCCCTTGCGATGAGCGTTGCGGAAAACAGCGTCATAAAGGAAAGGCCGAACACGGTTATGCCCGGGGCAAGGCTTTCTATCTTAAATACGCTCACCGGCGCCCTCGCCCCTATCGCGCTCATAAGCATCAGCAGTATCACCGGAAAGCCGAGGCTGAAGACCCCGTTTAGGGGGTCCCGCAATATCTCCTTCGCGTTCCGGTCCGAAAAAGCAAGCAGTCTCATACTTATCCCCTTCCTTTCTCCGTCCCCTTCTCCATACAGGGGCCCTCCCTGGCTATGGCTATGAACGCCTCCTCCAGCGTCCCCTTGCCGGTGCGCCCCTTGAGCTCGTCGGCAGTCCCCAGCGCAAGCAGCCGCCCGCCCTTCATTATGCCTATACGGTCGGAAAGCGCCTCCGCCTCCTCCATGTAGTGGGTGGTGAGTATGACGGTTATGCGCCCCTTGAGCATGCGTATGGCGTCCCAAAGCTCCGCCCGGGCCAGCACGTCCAGCCCCAGTGTGGGCTCGTCAAGGAAGAGTATCTCCGGCTCGCTTATCAAGGCCATGGCGATGCTCAGCCGCCGCTGCCAGCCGCCGGACAGCTTGCCCGCCCTCTTTTCGAGTATGCCGTCAAGGTCAAGCCGCCCTGAAAGCTCCCGTATCTTATTCTCCCGCTTTTCCCGGGAAAAGCCGTGAACGCCGCACATTAGCGTCAAATTCTCCTTAGCCGTCAGGCCGGGGGCTATGGCGGTCTCCTGGGGCGATACGCCTATCACGCCCTTCACCGCCCCAGGGTCGCTCACGATGCTCATGCCCTTTAGCAATGCGTCGCCGCAGGTAGGCCTCGTCAGGCAGGAGAGCATCTTTACGGTGGTGGTCTTTCCCGCGCCGTTTACGCCCAGCAGCGCGAAAAGCTCCCCCTGCTCCACGCAAAGGTCCAGCCCGTCCACGGCGGTCAAGCCCTTATATCTTTTGGTAAGCCCCTCGGTTTTAATCGCGTACATTTCCCTTTTCCCCCGTATAGCGGCGCTTAAGCCCCTCAAAGGCGTCTGTAAGCGCCCTGCTTATAAATTCCGCGTCCCAGTCCAGATAGTTCGTCGCTATCATGGTGGCTATGCCGTGTACGTAAAGCCACAGCTCCAGATGGAGCATACAGGCCTCATCCTCGCTCAGCCCTAAATTCTCCATGATTATGTTCAGCATGGGGCGTATCTCCTCCCGGTTTTCCTCGATGCGCTCCCCCGTCCTGTCCCGCATGAAAAGCAGCTTGAAAAGCTCCTTTTCCTCCTTTGCAAATTCTATATAGGCGACGCCGCTGGCCTTGTAGGGCGGGTATTTCCCCTCCGCCATGCCCCGGCTTATATACGATTGATATAGGGCGTTGGCGGCGGCCATGACCTCCCCCTTTACCTCCTCCATGCTTTGGAACAGGCCGAATATGGGCTTCGGTGACGAGCCTAACTCCGCCGCAAGCTCCCTTGCGGTGAGCCCCCCGGCGCCGCTCCTTCGCGTTACGTTCAAGGCGGCGGCTATTATCTCATCCCTTGTAAATTTAAACCTCGGCGGCATTTTTCTTCCCTCCCCCTCGTCGGCACGATAGGAAACTATCATTGCGTAACATCTGTTTCCTATTATACCCTCTTTTCGGATAAAGTCAAGGTGCATTTTCGCCGCAGAGTAAAGATAGGAAGCGCCGGGGCTCAGTATGATTCAATTATATTTTTATTATTGTAAATTTATATAATAACCGTTATATAAGCACGCATTGTTGATAAAGCTTTAACATTTTCTAATCGCGGTTAAAAAATATAAATCGCGATTATATCAGGTAGAAATTTAATAAATATTGCTTTATGCCTGCGCTGCTGCTACAATAGTCCTATATTGAGATACAATTACGACTTAATGCTGCTCAGATTCCAACGTACATTCATAATAACAGGTTGTAAATTAAATGATAGAATTACCGCCGATAAAAAAATTTATTCTATGGCTGACGGCAGTCCTCATGCTATTTTCCGCCATCCCCGCGCAGGCCGGGGACGAAAGGCTGGTCACTCAGAATTGGGCGGGCTCAGCCGTATTTTACGATGCGCCCTGCGACGAGACCGAGTCCTTCCACATGACGGACGACGAATTTTTATGCAGCAGGCTCAACTTAGAAAACAGGCTCATATACGCTTACAGCGCCTATCTTAACTCCCTCGAGGGCGATGAGAGGGAGGCGCTCGTCGCTTCCCAGAAGGCGTGGATAAGGTGTTACTACGCATACGACGAAGCCCTCAAGCAGCTTTGGCTGGAGCCCGTGAAGATATACTTCGGCGTTACCGGGCAGGAAAGGCGCACCAACGTATACCGGGAGGCCATGCTTCTTCTCCTCATCAACCGCATAACCGACCTGGAGGAATGGAGCAAGGGCAGGCTGGTCAGGCTGGACGCCGGCATGGCAGAGCAAAAAGCCGCGGAGCTGGAGGAGGCGCTTACCCGCCTGAGGGTGAAGATGGGCCTCTGCCTGTATGTCATTCAGGAGGAATACCGCCCCAGGATAATGGACGCACACAGGGCCTATTTCGATTTCTTTGACGCCAACGGGGCTTTTTTGGAGCTCATTTCAAAGGGCGACCGCTCCGCCCTGCTGGGCGAGAAGCTTTTGCAGGCGGACCGCATAGCGTACATCACGGGCGTCCACTATCAGGGCTGCCGCTTCTTCAGGAGAGAGAGGGAGGAATAGCCTTTTCTTGCGCATCCGCAAGCCCTGCGCGGCCCACACCGCAGGGCTTGGCAATACATTTCACAAAAAAACAAAAAAGGAGAGGAAAACGAAACTATGAAAAAAATCCTGGCGCTCGTTCTTGTACTGATCATGGCCCTTGGCCTGGCAGCCTGTGCAGCCCCCGCTGCCCCTGCCGAAGAACCCACACCCGCCGCCGAGCCGGAGACCGAGAAGGTCGATTCCCAGGCGATACTGGCAGAGCTCAAGACCCCTGCCGAGGAGAGCAATTGGGAACGCACCACATCGTCTCAGGAGGTCATTGATTTTCTGAAGGTAGTAGCCGAGCACAGCGCCGGCCGCATCATTCTGGACACCACCACCTTCGCCACCGAGGCCGGCACTCCCATATCCTACATGATAATAAGCGACGTAGCCCCCGCCTCCCCCGCCGACGTGCCCGAGGACAAGGGCGTTGTATATGTAAACTGCAATATCCACTCCGGCGAGATCGAGGGCAAGGAATCCATGATGATCTTCGCCCGCGAAGTCGCGCAGGGCAAGCATGACGATCTCCTCAAGGATTTGGTCGTCATCATCGTCCCCAACAGCAACCCCGATGGAAACGACAATCTGGGCAAGAACCGCATAACCACCCAGTTCATGCCCAAGCTGGTAGGCACCCGCGCCGAGGGCAACGGCCTTAACGTCAACCGCGACATGACCAAGCTGGAGACCGCCTGCGGCCGCACCATCGTCAAGCTGATGAACGACTGGAACCCCATCCTCTTCATCGACGCCCACGCGACCGACGGCTCCTATATGCGTCACGCCGTAACCTATAACTGGGGCCTCAACGCCGGAACCGACGCCGAGCTTCTCGCTTACAACCGCGACGTATTCTGCTCACGGGCCCTGCGCGAGGGCTCCTATCTGGCCTCCAAGGGCAAGGTAGCCGTCCCCTACGGCAACTGGGGCTATTATTACAGCGACATAGTAGCCGAGGGCTGGCGCACCTTTGAGGACTATGCTCGCTACACCACCAACTATGCCGGTCTCAGGAACAGGCTCGCCCTGCTGCTGGAGGTCTACTCCTACGATGATTTCCCCGTCCGCGTGGATACCCAGTATGAGTGCATCTACGGCGCTCTGCAGGTTGTGGCAAAGGATAAGGACGAGATCAAGGCCATGATCGCAGCCGCCGACGCCCGCTCAGAGGCCCGCGCCACAGAGGGCATCAATCCCGAAAAGGACTTCGTGGCCCTCAACTCCGAAATGACCACCATGCCCTTTGAGGGCAAGGACACCCTGACCGTTCTCTCCTATGAGACCGGCGAGGACGGCACCGTTATCGGCGAGCGCCTGTACGACGACGAGGGCGATCCCTATGCCATCGAGTACGGCGCACCGGTGGACTATGAGACCGAATATTGGGGAACCTTCGTACTCACCGACGTCGAGACCATGGGAGCATACTACCTTATAGACCAGGATTGCACTGAATTCATCGAGCTTATGAAGTTCCACGGCGTTGAGATGACCCAGCTTCCCAACGACGTTACCGTCGCGGGCGCAGACCATCTCCACTTCGCCATCAAGTCCTACACCAGCGGCGGCGCAGTCATAGACGGCCGCGAACGCAAGGATTATGAGAGCCACTTCCAGACCCTCGTGACCGGCGAGTGGAAGAAGGGCGACGGCGATATCGTTATCCCCGCCGGTACCTATGTGATCTCCACCGCGCAGCGCTTCGGCTCCTTTGCGGCGCTCATGTGCGAGCCTGCCGCCGTTGACGGAGGCGTAGCATGGAACTTCTTTGACAACTACCTCGACGCCAAGGAAGGCACCTTCCGCGCAAACTACTCCAACGATGTCACCGCCGCTGCCGGCTCCGAAAACGAGCGCAAGGAGCAGGTATCCATACCCATACTCAAGATCCCCGCCTTTGAGACCCTTGCGGAAGCGCTTGCATAACCCCTGACCAAAGGCCCGGACCGCAAAGCCATCCCCCGCAGTAAGCAAGCTGCGGGGGATTTTGATTAGAGTAAAGACAGGAAGTGCCGGGGCATTGTATAATATAATTATTAGTTGTTTTTCATTGCATCGGATCGCGGTTTTGAGCGAAAACGGATTTTGGAGGTGTATACGATAAAAAAGCTGATAAAAAAGATTTGCTCGGGAATCAGCGTCGGATGTGTTGCTTTCGTGGCGATAATCTTTATATTTCCCCTTTTTGAAGGTGGTGCAAATGCTTTCTTCAGGCAAAAAACCGGGGAAGGCTGGCAGCAGCTCGCCGCATACTGCATAATAATAGCGACGGGTTTTTCCGTCCCCACCCTGATTTACGAAAGCAGCGGGCTTTCCTTTCGGCTAAAGATTCTGATACATCTAACCGCCGGCGCTCTCATCTACCTTATTACGGCGCATTTCTCGGGATGGATAAAGGCAAGGCCCGACGCCGCAGTCCTGTTTCTCCTTATCTCATTGGCCGTCGCCGCTTTCCCCGCGCTCCATGCCTTTCTTTCCTCCAAACGGCGGGCGAAGTAAATAAAAACAACGATCCGACCCCCTTCCAATAGGATAAGGTTCGGATCGTATTGTGCTGGTGGAGTCGAGGGGAGTTGAACCCCTGTCCGAAAACCTGTCAGCAAGACTTTCTACGAGCGTAGCCGGTGTATTAACGTTCCCTCAGCCAAGGCAGCTCCCGCCGACAGGATCAGGGCTTCGGTAGCTTCATTTGATCCCACCTGCCGCAAAGCTTAGGCAGGCTGGTTCCCCACATTGATGACGCCGGTGACCGGAGCCGTGGGAAGCGCCGGGCCGACGCGCAGCCTAATTAGGCAGCGAGTGCAAAATCAGATTTGCCAGTTAAATTTAAGTTTTTCCCGTTTTTAACGAAGCACGGGGCTTCGGCTCGCTTATCCGGCCTCCACGATCCCCGTCGAAACCATTTACGACCCCGGATAGCGCAGGGCACGCTGGCATACCGCCCTACTGTAAGTATTATACCACATTCCGCGCGCTTTTTCAAACCCCGCAGGGCTATCTGAAGCGTTCCTCCTTCATGCGGCGCTCCATCTCGCGCTTCGCGTCCCGCGAGGCTATATCGCTGCGCTTATCATAAAGCTTTTTGCCCTTGGCGACAGCAAGCTCCAGCTTCACCCTGCCGTCCTTGAAGTAAAGCTGAAGCGGTATCAGGCTGTAACCCTCGACCTGCGCAAGGGCGTTCAGCTTGCGTATCTCGCTCTTGTGCAGCAGCAGCTTGCGCTCCCTGAAGGGATCGCGGTTGAATATATTGCCCTGCTCATAGGGGCTTACGTGCATACCGATCAGATAGCACTCGCCGTTTTTCACCTGGGCGTAGGAATCCTTCAGGTTGACCTTGCCGGCGCGTATGCTCTTCACCTCGGTTCCCACTAAGGCTATGCCGCACTCATAGGTATCCTCGATGAAGTACTCATGGCGTGCCTTTCGATTTTCCGCGACCCTTTTGACGCCTTTTGCTATGGCCAAAGCCGTGGCCTCCCTTCCTGCTTTTAGGAGCTTTTATTTTATCACTGTTTTTGCCCCTTGTCGAGCCGCGTTCCGCCCGCCTTGCGCCCTTTGCAGGCGCCTTGCGGCCCTTTTCCTCTATCAGCTCGAACTCTATCCTGTATGTCGCCATATCCGCCGACGCCGTGCGCACCCTTACCTCGTCGCCCAGCCGGTACTGCGAGCCGGTAAACCTGCCCACAAGGCGGTAGCCCTTCTCGTCCCATTCGTACCTGTCGCCGCTCAGGCTCTCTACCTTAACCCGGCCCTCCACGGTGTTGCCCAGCTCCACGAAAAAGCCGCCCTGGTTCACGCCGGATATTACGCCCCGATACTCCTCGCCTATGTGCTGCGCCATGTATTCGCACTTCTTGAGGCTGTCCGCCGCCCGCTCGGCCTCCACCGCGCCGACCTCACGGCTTGAGCACTGCTCCGAGGCGCCGGGCAAATACGCCTGCCAGCGCTTTAGGCTCTCCTCGTTCAGCCTGCCCTCCAGCAGCTCGTTGAGCGCCCGGTGTACCAGCAGGTCGGGATAGCGCCTTATGGGGGAGGTGAAGTGGCAGTAGTACCTGGCCGCAAGCCCGAAGTGGCCGCCGCATTCGGGGCTGTACTTCGCCTTGCTCATGGCCCGCAGCGTGACGTTATTTATCACCCTCTCCTCCGAACTTCCGGCAGCCTTGAGCAGCATTTTGCGCACGTCGGCGGGCTTTACGTTTTCCGTGTTGTCTATGCAAAAGCCTATGGTGCGTAGGAATGCGTTGAGCTCCTTTATCCGCTCCGGATCCGGCGCCTCATGCACACGGTACATAAGGGGCAGGCCCTTATCCACGCCCTCCTTGGCCACGGTCTCGTTGGCGGAAAGCATAAACTCCTCTATCATCATGTTCGCCTCGCCCCTGACGTGCAGCGAAACGTCTACGGCTCTGCCGTTTTCGTCAAGCTGTATGTCCGCCTCGGGCAGGTCGAAGTCTATCGCCCCCCGCCGCTGCCGCTTTGCCCTGAGTATATCCTTCAACCGGCGCATATCCTCGAGCATGGGCAGAATGTCGGAATATTTTTCAGCTAACTCCCTGTCGCCCGCAAATATGGCGTTTACCTGATCGTATGTCATGCGGTAATTCGAGCGTATTACGCTCTTTGCGATGCTGTGATGCACCACCTTGCCCTGTGAGTCTATATCCATGATGCAGGAAAGCGTGAGCTTATCCTCATCGGGGTTCAGCGAGCAAAGGCCGTTGCTCAGCTCCTTTGGCAGCATGGGCAGCACCCTGTCCGGGAAGTACACGCTGGTTCCCCTCTTGTACGCCTCATTGTCTATGGGGCTGCCGCGCTTTACATAGTAGCTCACGTCGGCTATATGCACACCCAGCCTGTAAAGCCCGTCCGCCTTCTCCAGGGATACCGCATCGTCCAGATCCTTTGCGTCCGCGCCGTCTATGGTTATGGTGAGAGCGCTGCGCAGATCCCGCCTGTCGGTGAGCGCGTCCGCATCGGGGGTCTTTAGCCCCTCCGCCTGCTCCTGCGCCCCCTTGGGGAATTTATCCGGCAGCTCCAGCCGCCGTATGATGGAGAGTATGTCTATGCCCTTATCCCCCGGCCTGCCCAGCACCTCCTCTATCCTGCCTATCATGGGCCGCCTTGCGCCGGGATACTGGGTTATCTCCGCAACCACCTTGTCGCCGTGGCTTGCGCCGTTGGCATGGGAAAAGGGTATAAGCACATCCTCCGCCACCCTGCTGTTGTCGGGTATGACGTAGCCGCCATACTCGCCGCCCTCCTCAAAGGTGCCGGTCACGCGCCGCCCTGCCCGCTCCGCTATCATCTCCACGGCCCCGCGGTCGTTCCTGCCCCTGAAGGAGCCGGAAAGCCTCCGCACCCACACGGTATCCCCGTGCAGCGCGCCGTTCATATCCTCCGCGGCTATAAAGAGGTCCTTGCCCCCCTCCGCGGGTATGAAGAAGCCGAAGCCGTGGCCGTTGCCCTGTATGCGGCCGTATATCAGGCCGAGCTGCTGGGGCAGCGCCGCCCTTTTGCGGTGGGTCAGCATGACGCGGCCCTCCCGGGAAAGCTCCCTGAGCGCCTGCTTTATATCCTCTATCCCTATTTCGCCTCCGTCGTCCGCCATGCGCTTTAATATATCCTCCGCGCTCATGGGGCGGCCGGTTTCGGCTATCATATCGTTTATTCTCTGTTTAAGCTTCAAGTTGTTCTTCAATTCCTCCTTTGCTTATTCTGTCTTTTTTAATTTTTCCGCACAAAAACAGGGGCATACCCTTGCGGCACGCCCCAGTATAATATCCTCGCCTTTTATCAGCTTATTATGGCCATGGCAATAGCGATCACGCCGATTGCAACTGCAAGTATCTTTGTGATGCGCTGGAGCTTGGCCTCCCTGCTGGCCTTCTGGCCGCGGGCGGTAAAGGACTGGGTATCGCCGCCGAACGCGCCGCCGAGGCCCGCGCTCTTGGACTGCTGCATAAGCACTATGGCTATCATTGCGATAGACAGGACTATCAGCACGACGTTAAGGATTGTGTTCAGAGCTTGCATTATATATACTTCCTCCCCTGGAATACTTTCGCATTGCACGCGACGGCTATTATATCACACCCGCGGTAAAAAATCAAATACTTTTGTTACTTCTCTATAAGGCTCCTGCCGGTCATTTCCCTGGGCTGCTCCATGCCCATAAGGTCGAGCATGGTGGGGGCAAGGTCGGACAGCCTGCCGCCGCTGCGGAGCCTTGCGTCCCTCCTGCCCTCGTCCACGAGTATCACCGGCACGGGGTTGGTGGTGTGGGCGGTAAAGGGGGTAACGCCGTCGTCCGACAGCATCTTTTCGCAGTTGCCGTGGTCGGCTGTGATTATCGCCCTGCCGCCGTTTTTAAGTATGGCCTCGACTACCTTGGCGGCGCACTCGTCCACGGTATGCACTGCCTTGACCGCCGCCTCCATTACCCCTGTGTGGCCTACCATATCCGGGTTGGCAAAGTTGAGTATCATAACGTCGTATTTGCCGCTGTCTATGCGCTTTACCGCCTCCTCAGTCACCTCATAGGCGCTCATCTCGGGCTGGAGGTCGTATGTGGCTACCTTGGGGGAGGGTATAAGGCACCTGTCCTCGCCGGCGTTGGGGGCCTCCACGCCGCCGTTGAAGAAGAATGTGACGTGGGCGTATTTTTCGGTCTCGGCAATCCTTAGCTGGGTCTTGCCGGAGGCCGCAAGGTACTCGCCCAGCGTGTTGCTCAGGCACTCCGGGCGGAAGGCTATGTCTACCTTATCCTCGAAGGACTTGTCGTACTGGGTCATGCATACGTAATGCACGGGGAAGAAGCCCTTGCGCCGCTCAAAGCCGTCAAAGTCCTCCATTATGAAGGCGCGGGTTATCTCCCTGGCCCTGTCGGGGCGGAAGTTGTAGAAGATTATGCTGTCGTTGGGCTGTATGGTAGCCACCGGCCTGCCGTCCTCGGTTATGACGGTAGGTATGACGAATTCGTCGGTGACGCCCGAGTCATAGCTCGCCTGCATGGCGTGTACCGGGTCTGTATCATAGCTGCCCTCGCCGTATACCATGGCGGCGTAGGCCTTTTCCACACGCTCAAAGCGGTTGTCCCTATCCATGGCGTAATAGCGCCCCATTACGGTGGCTATCTTTCCCACGCCTATCTCGGCTATCTTCTTTTGATATTCCTCGATGAAGCCCTTGCCGCTCTCCGGCGGCACGTCCCTGCCGTCCATGAAGCAGTGTACATATACCTTCCTGAGGCCCTGCCGCTTTGCAAGCTCCAGCAGGGCGAAGAAGTGGTTCTGGTGGCTGTGTACGCCGCCGGGGCCGGTGAGGCCGTATATGTGCAGGGCGGAAGCATGCCTTCTGCAATTTTCCACAGCGCCCAAAAAGGCGGGATTTTCAAAGAAATCCCCGTCCTTTATGGATTTGGTTATGCGGGTGAGCTCCTGATATACGATGCGTCCCGCGCCTATGTTCATGTGGCCTACCTCGGAGTTGCCCATCTGCCCGTCGGGCAGGCCCACGTCCTCGCCAGAGGCTTCTATCAGGGTATGGGGATACTCGGAGAGCAGCTTGGAAATATTCTTTATGCCGTCGGCCTTTATGGCGTTGCCCCGGGTCTCCTCGCTGTGACCGAAGCCGTCCAGTATTACAAGTGCGGTCATCTTCTTCATATCAGACAAATCTCCTGTTTAATACTTTAATCATCGCGGCGCCTGCGCCTTAATCATTATAATTCACTACCTGAGAGAAGTCCACAGCCTTGAGGCTCGCGCCGCCTATAAGGCCGCCGTCTATCTCCGGCATTGCCATAAGGCTCTTTGCGTTGGAGGGCTTCATGCTCCCGCCGTACTGTATGCGGAGGGCCTCCGCCGTTTCCCTGCCGAACATACCGGCTACGGTCTCCCTTATCATGCCTATGGTCTCGTTCGCCTGCTCGTCCGTGGCGGTCCTGCCGGTGCCGATGGCCCAGATAGGCTCATAGGCGATGACCAGCCTTGCCACGTCCTCCGGGGCTATGCCCTCAAGGTCCTTCCTGACCTGCCCGCTCACCCTGGCCTCAGTGCAGCCGCTCTCCCTCTCCTCAAGGGATTCGCCCACGCAGATTATGGGGGTTATGCCCGCGGCTATGGCCGCCTTTGCACGGGCGTTCACGGTCTCGTCAGTCTCGCCGAAGTACTGCCTGCGCTCGCTGTGGCCTATTATGGCGTACTCCACGCCCAGCTCCCTGAGCATATTTGCGGAAACCTCGCCGGTGAAAGCGCCCTTCTCCGCCCAGTGTACGTTCTGGGCGCCGAGGCGTATATTGCTGCCCTTTATATGCTCGGATACCGCCGGCAGGTCAACATAAGGGGGGCATACCACAACCTCACACTCCGCGTCCCTGACGAGGGGCTTGAGCTCCTCTATCAGTGCCCTCGCCTCGGAGGGGGTCATATTCATCTTCCAGTTGCCTGCAATAATGGGTCTGCGCATATCTTTACATCTCCAATTCAAATTTATTTTTTATTTGTCGTCAAGGGCCGCAACGCCGGGCAGCTCCTTGCCCTCCAGGAACTCGAGGCTCGCGCCGCCGCCGGTGGAGATATGGGTCATCTTATCCGCATAGCCCAGCTTCTTTACGGCGCTGGCGGAGTCGCCGCCGCCGATTATGGTGGTGCCCTTGCACTCCGCGCAGGCCTCGGCCACTGCCGCGGTGCCCTTTGCGAATGCGTCGAACTCGAACACTCCCATGGGGCCGTTCCAGATCACTGTGCCGGCCTTTTTTATCTCATCGCCAAAGAGCCTTGCGCTCCTCTCGCCTATGTCCATGCCCATGTAGCCGTCGGGTATCTTGTCAGAATCCACCGTCATGTGCTCCGCGTCGGCCTTGAACTCCTTGGCCGCCACCACGTCCACGGGCAGCAGCAGCTTTACGCCCTTTGCGTCCGCGTCCAGCATCAGCTTTTTCGCAAGCTCCACGCTGTCGGCGTCGAGAAGTGAGTTGCCGATGTTATAGCCCAGCGCCTTGAAGAAGGTAAAGGCCATGCCGCCGCCGATTATCAGCGTGTCGCACTTGTTGAGCAGGTTGGTTATTACGCCTATCTTGTCCGCTACCTTTGCGCCGCCCAGTATAGCCACGAAGGGGCGCACGGGGTTTTCCAGAGCACCGCCCATCACGGAGAGCTCCTTGCCGATAAGGAAGCCCGCCACTGCGGGGAGATATTGGGCCACGCCCGCCGTGGAGGCATGGGCGCGATGCACCGTGCCGAAGGCGTCGGATACGTATATATCCGCCAGGGAAGCCAGCTTTCTCGCAAATTCGGGGTCGTTCTTTTCTTCTTCCTTGTGGAAACGCAGGTTCTCGAGGAGCAGTATCTCGCCCTCCTTGAGCTCGCCCGCCATCCTTTCGGCCTCCGGGCCTATGCAGTCCGGCGCGAAGCTGATATTAACGCCGGGCAGCAGCTCCCTGAGCCTTTCCGCCACGGGGGCAAGAGAGAACTCCATCTTGCGCTCGCCCTTGGGCCTGCCCAGATGGGAGCAGAGTATGACCCTCGCGCCGTGCTCGAGCAGGTATTTTACAGTGGGCAGCGCCGCGGTTATGCGCTTGTCGTCCGCTACCTTTCCGTCCTGAAGGGGCACGTTGAAGTCAACCCTCACCAGCACCCGCTTTCCCTTTACGTTTACGTCCTCAACGGTCTTCTTTGCCATAATATTTTTTTAAACCTCCATATTAGCTCCGCGGCGGCGGCCACGCCCCTTCCGCGGCATATTATCACATTTCATATTGATTATTTTATCACATTTGCGGCGGGCTGCATATCGCTTATTTTAATAACCTCCCTTTTCGCCATAAGCGATGCTTCGGCAGGCCGAATTGTTCACTTTTTATGCGTATCCCCACGGCGGATAATGTGCTATAATCAGCCTATGAAAAGGCTTGCTGTTTTTATTTTATGCATAATGCTGCCGCTCTCCGGCTGCGCAAAAAAGGAGGAGAAGTCCTCCCTGTTCGACGTGGGGCCGATCGGCGCCGCCTACGAGGCGGAGGAGGCCGCCCAGCCCTCCCCGAGGTGCGCCGCCACCGGCCTTGAATCAGCGCACGCCGCTGAGCCCGCCTACACGGCGGACCCGGAGGCCGCGCCCTCGCCGGCTGTGGCCGTCACCGGCACGGCGGCCTATGTTTTCGACGGGGCGGAGGGGCCGACGCTTTACGGAGCGGCGGCATACGAGAACACCGGCAACTGCCCCGTGATCATCACCAACGCCGCCCTTTCCTTCAACGTGGGCGGCGCATCCTACCAGTATTCCTTCGTCCCGATAATGAACGACAGGACGGTGGTGCTGCCCGGCGAGACCTCCTTCGTAGCCTTCTGGCACAAGGATCCCTCCCTCGCCCCCGGCGCGGCCGCGGCAATGACCGCCAGCCTGGACTGCGCCAAAGCAGGGGGGCGCGACGTGACGGTATACGCAAGGGACATCTTCTTAGCCGACAACTACCCCGGCTTCACCACCATGACCGGCGCGCTGTCCTCGGACGGGGAATGCAGCCTGAACCTTGTCTACGTTGGCTTTTACGGCAGCGGCGGCGATCTCATAGGGGTATGGCACTTCACCAAGAACGCCCCCATGGACGGCAGCGACTCCAAGAGCTTCTCCATCCACATGAAGGAGCTGCCCATAGACGGCCTTGCGGAAAAGGCCGCAAGCGTAAAGGTGATCGGAGTAGGCTTTTAAGCGTTTCGGCTAACCGGCCGAGGGTTATTTTTTGCAAAAGCTATGCGCCGCGGCGTTGGGCCGCGGCGCATTATTGTCGTTATTTATAGCTGCACGAGAAACGCATTGATAAATACGTCCAGGTCGCCGTCTATGACGGACTGTATGTTGCCCACCTCGACGCCGGTACGGTGATCCTTCACCAGAGTATAGGGCTGGAATACGTAGGAGCGTATCTGGCTGCCCCACTCTATCTTCTTCATTTCGCCCTTTATCTCCGCCATGTGCTCAAGGCGCTCCCGCTCCGCAAGCTCCAGCAGCTTGCCCTTAAGTATGCGCATGGCCATATCCTTATTGTGGAGCTGGCTGCGCTCGTTCTGGCACTGTACCACTATGCCGGTGGGGAAGTGCGTTATGCGGATGGCAGAGCTTACCTTGTTCACGTTCTGCCCGCCCGCGCCGCCGGAGCGGTAGGTGTCTATGCGTATGTCATCGGGGTTTATCTCTATCTCGCCGGTGTCCTCCTCGAATATGGGGGTCACGTCCAGCGAGGCAAAGGAGGTGTGCCGCTTGCCGAAGGCGTCGAAGGGGGATATGCGCACCAGCCTGTGTACGCCCTTTTCGGCCTTCAGGTAGCCGTAGGCGTTGTCGCCCTCCACCTCGAAGGTGACGGACTTTATGCCCGCCTCGTCCCCCGCCAGATAGTCCAGCTCCTTGACGGTCCAGCCCTTGCCCTCGCAGTACCGGGTGTACATTCTGTAAAGTATGGATACCCAATCCTGGGCCTCCGTGCCGCCCGCCCCCGCGTGCAGCGACAGCACCGCGTTCAGCCTGTCGTATGGGCCCTTGAGCAGCGTTTCGAGCTTGAGCGCCTCCACCTTGCTTTCAAGCTGGGGCATATCCCTTATCAGCTCGTCCGCCATCTCCTGGTCGTCGCCCTCCTCCGCCATGTCCGCCATCACCTCGGCGTCCTCCAGCAGGCCCTTGAGCCTGTTGTACTTTTCCAGCTTTGCGGAGATGGTCTTCATGCGCTGGTTGGCCTTGTTCGCCGCCTCTATGTCGTCCCAGAAGTCCGGGGCGCCCATTTTCTTTTCCAGCTCCTCCTTTTCAGCCGCTAACCCCGCGACGTCAAAGGGATTCACCTGCCTTTTCAAGTGTTTCCTGCATCGCCGCAAGCTGCTGCCTGCTTTCCTCCAACTGGATCACTTCTTCTCACATCCTTTCGATTTTTCCTTGATAATATTTTTATAGCGCGCTAAGGCTTATTTATCCTTGCCGCAGCACTGCTTATACTTCTTGCCGCTTCCGCAGGGGCAGGGGGCGTTTCGGCTTATCTTCCCCTCTATGCGCTTGGGTCGCGCGGGGGAGTCCCCCCTCGCCTCGATGGGCTTGGCTACCTGCTGCCGCTGAGGGGCCCCGGCGGAGATAACCACATGGTAGAGGTTTCGGACGGTGCGCTCCCGTATGCCCTGCACCATCTCGTCGAACATATCAAAGCCCGCGTTGCGGTAAGCTATCACCGGGTCCTTCTGGCCTATGGCCTGTAAGGATATGCCCTGACGGAGCTGATCCATGGCGTCGATGTGATCCATCCAGTGCTCATCTACCGCCCGAAGCAGCACCACCCGCTCCAGCTCGCGCATATCCGCCTCCACGCCGAGCTGGGCCGCGGCCTGCATGAGGCCCTCCTCCTTCAGCCTGTACGCCCTATGGGCAAACTCCCTTGCGGCGGACCGCAGCTTCTCCGCGTCGGTTATGCCTGCGATATCCCTGCCGCAGTCCATTGCGGTAATGTTCAAAAGCTCGGCGCGCAGCCCCTCCGTGTCCCATTCGGCGCTGGGGTGTGAGCCGGGGCAGTACTGGGCGCAGCGGAGGTCCACCGTCTCGTCCACCATCTCCATTATGGAGTCGTGTATATCCTCGCCCATGAGCACCCTGCGGCGCTGGCCGTATATTATCTCCCTCTGGCGGTTCATCACGTCGTCGTACTGGAGCACGTTCTTGCGGATCTCGAAGTTGTAGCTCTCCACCCGCTTCTGCGCCGCCTCGATCTGCTTGGTGAGTATGCCCGCCTCTATGGGTATATCCTCCTCGGGGCTTATCTTCTGCATGAGGTCGCGAAGCCTCTCGCCGCCGAAGCGCTGCATGAGGTCGTCCTCCATGGATACATAGAACCTCGTTGAGCCCGGGTCTCCCTGACGGCCCGCCCGCCCGCGGAGCTGGTTGTCTATGCGGCGGGACTCGTGGCGCTCGGTGCCTATTATATGCAGGCCGCCCACGGCCACCACCTTTTCATGCTCGGCGTCGGTCTCCGCCTTGTACCTCGCGTATGCGTCCGCATACCTGCCCCGGGCCGCAAGTATTTCCTCGTCGTCCGTGTCGGCGTGGCCTGTGGCCTCCTCCACCATGCTTTCCTCCATGCCCTCCCGGAGAAGCTCCTGACGGGCAAGAAAATCCGGGTTGCCGCCCAGCAGTATATCCGTGCCTCGGCCTGCCATGTTGGTGGCTATGGTCACGTTGCCGTATTTGCCCGCCTGGGCCACTATCTGCGCCTCGCGGGCGTGGAGCTTGGCGTTTAGCACCTCGTGCTTTATGCCCCGCATATCCAGCATTCGGGAGAGCATCTCGCTCTTTTCCACGGATATGGTGCCCACCAGTATGGGCCTTCCGGTGCTGTGTATCTCGGCTATCTCGTTGACCACGGCGCTGAACTTGGCCTTCTGGTTGGTGTATACTATGTCGTTGAGGTTCTTCCTTGCAAGGGGCTTGTTTGTGGGTATCTCCACCACGTCCAGGTCGTATATCGCCTGAAACTCCTGCTCCTCCGTCTTGGCGGTGCCGGTCATGCCCGCCAGCTTTTTGAACATGCGGAAGTAATTCTGGAAGGTTATGGTGGCGAGTGTGCGGTTCTCCCGCTCCACCTTTACGCCCTCCTTCGCCTCCAGGGCCTGATGCAGCCCGTCGCTGTACCTCCTGCCCAGCATCAGCCGGCCGGTGAACTCGTCTACTATCAGCACCTTGCCGTCCTGCACCACGTAATCCTTATCCCGCTCAAACAGCGCGTGGGCCTTCAGCGCCTGCTGTATGTGGTGGTTCAGCTCGGAATATTCCTGCCTGGATATGTCGTCTATGCCGAAGAACCTCTCGGCCTTTTCCATGCCCCGGGCGGTAAGGGCCACGGTGCGCGCCTTTATATCCGCCATGTAGTCGCCGGACTCGGGCTGCTCCACGCCCATGAGCTGATCCGACTTGCTGAGCTTGACGATATTCTCGCCCCGCTCGAGGCGACGCACGAACCTGTCCGCCTTCTCGTACATATCCGTGGATTCCTCGCCGCGCCCGGATATGATGAGCGGCGTGCGGGCCTCGTCGATGAGTATGGAGTCCACCTCGTCCACTATGGCATAGTTGAGCTCCCGCTGCACCATCTGGGATTTGTAAACCACCATGTTGTCCCGGAGGTAGTCAAAGCCGAACTCGTTGTTGGTGCCGTAGGTGATGTCGCAGGCGTAGGCCTCCCGCCGCTCGTCGTTGTCTTTTTCGTGTATTATGCAGCCCACGGTCATGCCTAAGAACTTATATATTTTACCCATCCACTGGGCGTCGCGCTCCGCAAGGTAGTCGTTCACGGTGACTATATGCACGCCGTGGCCGGACAGGGCGTTCAAATAGGCGGGCAGCGTCTCGGTTATGGTCTTGCCCTCGCCCGTCTTCATCTCGGCTATGCGGCCCTGATGCAGCACTATGCCGCCCAGAAGCTGTACGTCGTAATGCCGCTGGCCTATGGTGCGCTTTGCTGCCTCCCGCACCACCGCGAAGGCCTCCGGCAGCAGGCCGTCCTCGGTCTCGCCGTTATGCAGGCGCGCCCGGAACTCCTCGGTCTTGGCCCGAAGCTCCTTGTCCGTAAGGGCCTCCATGCTCCCCTCCAGCTCGTTTATCCTTTTTACCATGGGCATGAGCTTTTTAACCTGCGCCTCCGAAGTGCTGCCCAGCAGCTTATCCAAGAATCCCATTACTTTCCTCCGTAAGCCCCGCAAAGAGGGCATTATACTTTTAATTATATACCAACGTAGTATAGCATAAACCGCGCTTCATTACAAATAAGGCCCATTCTTTTTGCCGTGCTTTTACAGTTTGTTTTATTTTGCTCCGGGCGATTGTATGATATATTTGAGGTATATTCGATCTATTATCTTTGCGGAGGCGCGATATATGTACTACCTTCTCATAATAGCCGGCGGGCTTATGACGCTGGATACGCTATGGCTCTCCACGGTATGCAACGGCAACCTCGGCACGGCGCTCCCCGCAATAATGGGCGTGCCGCTGCTGCTAATAGGCCTGTTCAGGGGCTTTTTCATGCAGTGGTTCCGCACCCCCGCGGGGCATGTGATAAAGGCCGTCATAATAGCCTGCTACTCGGCGGCCTTGGTGTTCTTTTTCTGCATGGGGGCCATGCTGGGCTCCGCCGCCCACAAAAAGGCGGAGCACGGCAGGGACGTGCTGATAGTGCTGGGCTGCGCCGTGCGGGGGGAACGGGTATCCCTCACGCTGAAGCTCAGGCTGGACGCGGCGCTTGAATACCTCCAGCAAAGCCCCAATACCGCGGTGATAGTATCCGGCGGCAAGGGGGACGGGGAAAACATAAGCGAGGCGGAGGCCATGAAGCGGTACCTTGCAGCCCACGGCGTAGACGAAGGCCGCATAATAACGGAGGATAAGTCCACCAGCACATGGGAAAACTTCAAATTCTCCAAGGCGATACTTGACGAGCGCTTCCCCGGCGCTTCCTTAGCCTTCGTCACCACCAACTTTCACGTTTACCGGGCGGGGAGGGTAGCCATAATGAACGGCATTGAAGCTGAGGGCTATGGCGCAAAGGACGTATGGTACACCAAGCTCAACAACTACATGCGGGAAAGCATAGCGGTAGCCGTATACAAGCTCCGTGGCCTGCTGATATAGCCGAAGCAGAAAATCGCCGCCTGCGCGGCATTTTTTATTTGACTTTTATCCTGCGTGAATATAGACTAAAACATTATAGTTTTGCTGTTTTTGCAATAAATTTTTATTATATAGCGGGGAATTATTATGGACAATCTGACTGAAAGCTTCGGCGAGCTGGTGTTCAGCGACCGCGCCATGTCGGAGCGCATGAGCGGCGAGGCTTACGCCGCCCTCAAGGAGGCCATACGCTCCGGCGAGCCGCTGGATATAAACGTGGCGAACGCGGTGGCGGACGCCATGAAGTCATGGGCGCTGGAAAAGGGCGCCACCCACTACACCCACTGGTTCCAGCCGCTGACCGGCGTGACCGCGGAGAAGCACGAGGGCTTCTTAGGCTGCGGGCGGGACGGCAGCGCCATAATCGAGTTTTCCGGCAAGGAGCTCATAATGAGCGAGCCGGACGCCTCCAGCTTCCCCTCAGGCGGCCTAAGGCCCACCTTCGAGGCCCGGGGCTACACCGCATGGGACCCCACCAGCCACGCCTTCATAAAGGACGCTACCCTCTGCATACCCACCCTGTTCTTTTCATACAGCGGGGACGCGCTAGACAAAAAGACCCCCCTGCTGCGCTCCATGGACCTTATCAACCGGGAGTGCCTCCGCATACTCAGGCTCTTCGGCCACGGCGACGTAAAAAAGGCCATCTCCACCTCCGGCGCGGAGCAGGAGTATTTCCTGGTGGAAAAGTCACTATATGACAAGCGGCCGGATCTGGTGCTGTGCTCCCGCACGCTCTTCGGCGCAAGGTCCCCAAAGGGGCAGGAGATGGACGACCACTACTACGGCGCCATATCCCCGCGGGTGAGCTATTTCATGCGGGATCTGGACACGGAGCTTTGGCAGCTGGGCGTGTTCGCCAAGACGGAGCACAAGGAGGTAGCCCCCGGCCAGTATGAGCTTGCGCCGGTATTTACCGACTCCAACACCGCCACGGACCACAACCAGCTTGTGATGGAGATAATCAAGAGGACGGCCCTCCGCCACGGCATGGTGTGCCTGCTGCACGAAAAGCCCTTCGCCGGGCTGAACGGCTCCGGCAAGCACAACAACTGGTCGCTCTCCACAGATACCGGCATGAACCTGCTGGCCCCCGGCAAATCCCCCAAGGACAACCTCCAGTTTTTGCTCTTCTTAGCCGCCATTATCAAGGCCGTGGACGAGCATCAGGACCTGCTTAGGATATGCTGCGCCGCCGCCAGCAACGACTGCCGCCTGGGCGGCTTCGAGGCGCCCCCGGCGATAGTCTCGATATTCCTTGGGGACACCCTGTACGACCTGCTCACCTCCATAGAGCACAAGGAGGAATACGAGGAGGAGGGCGACAGGATCCTGGAAAGCGGGGTATGCACCGTGCCAAGGCTGCGCATAGACACCACCGACCGCAACCGCACCTCCCCCTTCGCCTTCACCGGCAACAAGTTCGAATTCCGCATGCTGGGCAGCAGCCAGAGCATAGCCGACGTAAACACCGTCATAAACACCATAGTGGCGGAGGCCCTTTCGGAATTTGCGGAGCGCCTTGAGGGGGCGGAGGATTTCCGCCGCGAGGCCTTCAGGATAATACGCCGCACCATGCGCGGCCACAAGCGCATACTGTACAACGGCAACAATTACAGCGAGGAATGGGTAAAGGAGGCGGAAAGCCGCGGCCTTGCCAACCTGCCCACCACCGTGGACGCCATGCACCGCTTCATAAGCGAAAAGAACATCGCCCTCTTTACCAAATGGGGCATATACAGCGAGCGGGAAATGCGCTCAAGGTACGACATTTCCCTGGAAAACTACACAAAGCTCATTCGCATAGAGGCCAACACCATGCTGAGCATGGCGCAGCGCAGCATACTCCCCGCGGTGATAGGCTATGAGAGCAGGATAGCCGAGGCGGTCTCCGCCAAGGACAGGCTCGGCGTGCCAAACGAAGCGGAATACGCGCTGCTCAAGGGCCTCTCCGCCGGGGTGAACGCCCTGCACAAGCGCATAGGCGGCCTGTTCGACGCCATAGCCGCCACCCCAAGGGACAACGTAGGCGCAGCGGAATACTGCCGCGACAGCCTGCTCCCCGCCATGGCCTCGCTCCGGGAGGCGGCGGACTCCTTAGAGGTCATCACCGCCAGGGAATGCTGGCCCTTCCCCGGCTATGAGGAGCTTCTTTTCAATCTCTAAATTACGCCATGTACTGCGTCCCCCGCCGCGCCGCGCCGGGGGACGCTGCTTTTATCCGGCGCGCGTTATATTTTTAACGCTAAAACTTTATTTAATTTGTTTATACCGCATCTATTTATTACTTTATAATGTTGACATTCCGGGCCGCGGGAATTATTATTAAGTCAGGCGGAGGAAGCTGTCCGCCGGCTTTACTGTGTTCATTTTAGAATATAAATTTCCCCGCGCTTAGCGGGGCAAATAAGTAATTTAATAAATCGTGGAGGTAACAATTTAATGAACGCTTACATCGAGTCCGTGATCGAAAAGTGCAAAAAGCGCGACGGCAACGAGAAAGAATTTATTCAGACCGTAGAAGAAGTTCTTCGTTCTCTTGAGACCGTCATCGAGCAGCACCCCGAATACGAGAAGGCTGGCCTTCTTGAGCGCCTCGTAGAGCCTGAGCGCACTATCGAGTTCCGCGTGGTTTGGGTAGACGATGCCGGTAAGGTAAACGTAAACCGCGGCTACCGCGTACAGTTCAACAGCGCCATCGGCCCCTACAAGGGCGGCCTGCGCTTCGCTTCCCACGTAAACCTCTCCGTTATGAAGTTCTTAGGCTTTGAGCAGACCTTCAAGAACAGCCTGACCTCCCTGCCCATGGGCGGCGGCAAGGGCGGCTCCGACTTTGATCCCAACGGCAAGACCGACGCGGAGATCATGCGCTTCTGCCAGGCCTATATGACCGAGCTCTATCGTCACATCGGCCCCAACATCGACGTTCCCGCCGGCGATATCGGCGTAGGCGGCCGCGAGATAGGCTATCTCTTCGGCCAGTATAAGCGTATTCGCGGCGCTTACGAGAACGGCGTCCTCACCGGCAAGGGCCTCAGCTACGGCGGCTCCCTGATCCGTCCCGAGGCTACCGGCTTCGGCGCTATCTACTATGTATGCGAGGTCCTCAAGCATGAGCATGACACCATCGAGGGCAAGACCATCATAATGTCCGGCTTCGGCAACGTGGCCTGGGGCATCGCCACCAAGGCCTCCCAGCTGGGCGCAAAGGTCGTCACCCTTTCCGGCCCCGACGGCTACTGCTACGATCCCGACGGTATCTGCACCAAGGAAAAGCTGGACTACATGCTCGAGATGCGCGCCTCCGGCCGCAACAGGGCTCAGGACTATGCCGATAAGTTCGGCGTAAAGTTCGTCCCCGGCAAGAAGTCCTGGGAGGTCAAGGGCGATATCTGCATGCCCGCCGCATATCAGAATGAGATCGGCATGCCCGAGGCCGAGCAGATACTCGCCAACGGCACCAAGTACTACATCGAGGTTGCCAACATGCCTACCACCAACGAGGCTCTGTTCTTCCTGATGGGCAAGAATCTCGTAGTAGCTCCCTCCAAGGCCGTCAACGCCGGCGGCGTAGCCACCTCCGGTCTGGAAATGAGCCAGAACTCCGAGCGCCTCGCATGGAAGGCCGAGGAGGTAGACGCTCAGCTCCATCACATCATGACCAACATTCACGCCGCCTCTGCAAAGGCTGCCGAGGAGTGCGGTCTGGGCTACAACCTGGTAGCGGGCGCCAACATCGCCGGCTTCAAGAAGGTTGCTGACGCCATGATGGCTCAGGGCCTCGTCTGATTTAAGTATCAAGCTATCGGAGAAGCGGATATTTCCGCCTCTCCGATTTTTTTACACGCCGTATTAGGAGGTTTTTATGGATCGCTGCTACACCACGCCCGGGGAGGACCTGCTAAAGGGGGCGTATATAATATCCGACCCGCACGAGGGGCTGCGGGACGGGGCGCTGCTATTCGACGCTGCGGACGAGGCGCTTGCCCAAAGGGCCGCCCTGTACCTTGCGGTGCAGGGGGTCGCCCTGCGGCTCATAAGGATAGAGGACTTCGGGCGGTTCATGGCGCAGGGGCGGGAATACCGGGACAGGCTCCTGGGCGGCTTCCCCTCCGCCGTGGTAAAAAACGCCGAATGGGCGGAGGCGCTGGGCGCGGCAGAAGCCCGGGGCGAGGCGCCGGCGGAGCTTGCCGCCGCGATCAAGGCCGCCATATTGGGATAAAAGCCCCGTTTGGAATTTTTCTTAACACTTCCTTTACCGATTATACACCTGCTATGCATTTTCTCGCCACATTTAGCTGGTAATATAATAATTACAGAAGGAAAGAACTTGCAGACAGTAACTCCATCCATAAAGATTTCTCCCCCCTAAGAACAAAGAGCCGGCTTAGTCCACCGGCTCTTTGTTTTCCGTTTTTTGCCCCGTACACGGTTTGTTAATACTTACTTTACCGAACGTACATGAATTAGGCATTTTTCCGCCGCAATCTTAATGTATTATAATAATCGCAGAAGGGAAACCGCTGCAGGATAATAACTCCATCCATAAGATTTCTCCCCCTAAAAAGCAAAGAGTCGGCTTAGTCCACCGGCTCTTTGTTTTTTATATTATTTCTCTTATTCCCCGTACAGCGGCAGCACCTTGTCCGGCGCTATGCCTATCTCCCTTGGGGGGCTGTAGGGCTCCCGCCTTTGCAGCTTTGCCCAGAGTGGGCTCCCCGCGTCGCCCTGCGGGAATACGAAGGGCTGTATAAGCTCGAAGGGGTCCTCCATGGGCCTGCCGCAGACTATTTCAAACCTGTTGCGGCGCTCCTCCTCGCGTATGTCGTGGGCACGCACGCCCACGGCGCAAAGCCCGTCGTGCAGCTCCGCCGCGGTTTCGAGGGAAACGCCCCAGTCTATGGCGTAAAGCTCCCTTTCCCCACGCTTTTCCGCCCGCGATATGTTTTTGCAGCCGGTAAGGCTGGCGGCGGCCAGGGTGCGCGGGTCTGCGAACAGCTCCCTGGTGGGGCGGGGGGGCGCGGTGCTTCCCTTATCCATGACGGCTATGCTGCGGCAAAGCCTGTATGCCTCGTCCCGGCTGTGGGTGACAAGCAGGGCGGGGCCGCCGTAGCCCTTGAGCAGCTCCCCCATCTCCGCCTGAAGCCGCTCCCGAAGGTATGTATCCAGCGCGGAGAAGGGCTCGTCCAGCATGAGCAGCTTGGGCTTGTTCACGAGGATCCTGCCCAGCGCCGCCCTCTGCTGCTGCCCGCCGGAAAGCTGGCAGGGCCTGTGCTTTTCCAGCCCCTGAAGCCCCATGAGGGCTATCATGTCCTCCGCCTCCCTCAATCGCTCAGCCTTGTCGGGCTGGTTCTTCAGGCCGCAGAGTATGTTCTGCCTAAGCGTCATGTTTGGGAACAGGGCGTAATTTTGAAAAAGGTAGCCCACCCTGCGCTGCTGGGGGTGAAGGTCTATACGCCTCTTGCTGTCGTAAAGCACCTCTCCGTCCAGCTCTATGTATCCGCTGTCCGGCCTCTCTATGCCCGCTATGCACTTCAGCGTCATGCTCTTGCCGCAGCCGGAGGAGCCCAGTATGCCTGTTACCCCCTCCCCCACCTCTATCTGGGCGGAAAGGCGGAAGGAGCCCAGCCGCTTTTTTATATCCACCCTAAGGCTCATGCTCTACCTCCCCTCGTCCGGCGCTCCAGCATGTTCACTATCAGCAGCACCACGGCGGATATGCCCAGATTCACCATCACCCAGAAGAAGGCCCCCGCCTCGTCGTTGGTGCGCCATAGCTGGTATACCGTGGTGGATATGGTGGCGGTGCGACCGGGGGTATAGCCTATGAGCATGCTTGTGGCGCCGTATTCGCCCAGCGCCCGCGCAAAGGCCAGCACCGTGCCCGCCAATATACCCTGACGGCAGTAGGGCATGCGTATGCGCCAGAAAATATAGGTGTTTGAAAGGCCGAGGGTCTGTCCGGAATACGCCAGGGTGTCGTCAAAGCTCTCGAAGGCTCCCCGGGCGGTACGGTACATCAGCGGGAAGGCCACCACCGCGGCGGCCAGCACCCCCCCATACCACGTCATCACGAACTTTACGCCGTACTGTGCCAGGAATATGCCCAGCGGGCGCTTTGCGCCGAAGGCTAAGAGTATGAAGTAGCCCACCACCGTCGGCGGAAGCACCATGGGCAATGTGAGTATGACGTCCAGTATGCCCTTTACGGCGCGGGGCAGCTTCGCCACGTAATAGGCGGCGAAAATGCCCGCAAAGAACACCATCACGCAGCTTATGGCGGCGATTCTAAGAGAATTGTAAAGCGGATACCAGTCCATAGCTTACGCCACGGGCGCGAAGCCTACCGCCTCGAATACCTTCATGGCGCTGTCGGTCTGGAGATATGCGAGGAACTCCTTGGCGGCCTCCTGATTCTTGCTTACGTTAAGCACGGCGGCGGGGTAGATGACCTGACCGCACATTTCCTTGGTGGCGTAATCCACGGGGGTGAGCCCTGCGCTGAAGGCATCGGTGCAGTATACAACGCCGCAGTCGACGGAAGCTTCAGTTACCTGAGTAGTGACTTCCTTTACGTTGGTGCCGTAGGTGATAACGCCGTCCTTGGCCAGCTTCTCTTCGTCAAGGCCGTAGAAAGCGAGTATCTTTTGGGTGTACTGGCCAACGGGAACGTCGCTGTTGCCCATGGCCATGAGCACCGAGCCCGCCTTGAGCTTCTCCGCCAGATCGTCAAAGCTCTTAAGCTCCTTGGGGTTGCCCTCCGGCACGCAGAGCGTCACCCTGTTTTCCAGCAGGTTTATGCGGGTGCCCTCCAGCACGAAGTCCAGCTTGTCGGGGTTGAGCTCCGGGTCGGCGTTGACGTCCAGCTGGTTCATCTGCTTCTGTCCGGCGGAAATAAACAGGTCGCACTCCGCGCCCTCCTGTATCTGGGTCTTAAGGGTGCCGGAGGAATCGAAGTTGTATACCAGCGTAACGTTGGGGGCCTCCTCCTTGTAAAGCTCCGCGATCTTGCTCATGGTCTCCGTCATGGAGGCGGCGGCGAATACGATCAGCTCCACCGGATCCGCCTCGGGTACGGTCTCCGGCTCGGTCTCCGCTTCGGTCTCCACGGCGGTCTCCTCGGGCTGCGTGGGCTCCGGCGCGGGGGCTACGCAGGCCGCAAGGCCAAGCACCATTACGGCAGCCATCAATAATGCAAAAATCTTCCTCATCTCTCATTTCTCCTTTTTGTCAAGTATATACAAAACGCCTTCGCGTTCGTATCGGTACCATCAGTTGACAAGAGCACACAAGCCCGAAAGGCTTGTTTTGGTACGCTCCTGCGTTCTCGTCGCTTGTATTACATCCAGTAGTACTGCGCTCCTCGGCCTTGGATCGCCCTCAAAACAAGCTCTTTGGGGTCTTTGAGTTTTAGAAGCCAAAGAGTATGGCAGAACAAGGAGGACGAGTGCAGAAATACTGGTTGTATTTCAAATGAGGACGACACAGTTATGCCGTGCTGTTTGGCTCCTAAAACCTTGTGTGTCCTTGTCAACTGATGGTATCATGCTCCCTTGCCGAAGCCGCAGTTGGGGTAGTGGCACTCCTTGCAGTTAAGGCACAAGCCGCCGTTGCCGAGGCCGCTGAGCAGCTCCGCCGTCACCGGCTCGTCTGCAAGGAGGTAGGGCAGCACTATGTCGAATATGGTGCGCCTTGCGTACATCACGCAGCCCGGCAGGCCGCATACCGGTATGCCGTTTTCGTTGTAGGAAAGCATGAACATCGCCCCGGGCAGCACCGGCGCGCCGTATGCCACCACCCTGCCGCCGCTTTTTCGTATGGCCAAGGGCGTGCGGTCGTCCGGGTCCACGCTCATGCCGCCGGTGCATATAACCACCTCGGCCCCCGCGCCTATCATGTCCTTTATGGAGGCGGCGATGGCGCCGTCGTCGTCGCCGGGCCTGGAGCAGGCTATCATCGTGCAGCCGTATTCCCTCATCTTTTCCTCTATCACCGGCGTGAAGGTATCCTCGATTATCCCCTTTGATATTTCGCTTCCCGTGGCTACCACGCCGTATTTCTTCTGCTTTATCGGCAAAAGGCGGAGTATGGGCTCCTCCCCCGCCGCGGCCCTGGCCTGCTCCATGGCCTGCTTTTCTATCATAAGGGGGATTATCCTCGTCCCGCACAGCTTGTCCCCCGCCCTCACCGGGAAGCCGGAGGAGCGGGTGGCTATCATCATGCGCCCTAAGGAATTTACCGCCCTGAGCCTTTGTATGTCCGCTATGAACAGCCCGTCTATATCCGCGATAAGCTCTATCTTGCCCTCCTTGGGCTCGGTGGGGTGCATGTTCTTCCCCATGCATATATCCCGAAGCACCTTTGCCGCCTCGTTTTCATGCAGCGTGTTCTCGTCGCTCTCCCATACGTAAAGATGCTCCTTGCCCACGCTCAAAAGCACGGGTATATCCTCTTCCCTTACTATATGCCCCTTGCGGAATACCGCGTCCTTTGTAACTCCCCTGATTATCTGGGTTATATCGTGGCACAGCACGCAGCCCACGGCGTCCTCTGTTCTGATAAGCTTCATAATGTCATTCCCCTCGATCATATCAGTTTTCGTTATCCTCGTATGCAAATAACGCCTGATTAAATTATACAACAAGCGTCTGGGTTTTACAAGTATAACGGTTGTATTCGCCAATGGGCCGTGCTACAATTATATATAATAAATTATCCTCACAGGGGGCCGCGATGAAGGACGGTTTTGGCCGAAATATCAACTATCTCCGGGTATCACTGACAGACAGGTGCAACCTGCGCTGCCGCTACTGCATGCCGGAGGAGGGTATAGAAAAAAAGTCCCACGCCGACATGCTCAGCCTTGAGGAAATATATGAGATAGTGCGCGCCGCCGTGGAGATGGGCTTCACCAAGATCCGCCTGACCGGAGGGGAGCCTCTGGTGCGCCGGGGCGTTGCCGGGCTTTGCCGCAGCATAAGCGGGCTCGAGGGGGTAAAGGACCTTTCCATGACCACAAACGGCCTGCTGCTGCCCAATATGGCCCGGGAGCTCAAGGCCGCGGGCCTTATGCGGCTGAACATAAGCCTCGACACCCTCGACCCGGACAAATACCGCCGCATAACCCGTATAGGCCGCCTCGAGGACGCCCTCGCCGGCATAGCCGCCGCGGAGGAGGCGGGCTTTTCCGATATAAAGCTCAACACGGTGCTCATAGGCGGCTTTAACGACTGCGAAATACCCCGCCTTGCGGAGCTTACCATAAAAAAGCCGTATCAGGTGCGCTTTATAGAGCTTATGCCCATAGGCAGCGCCTGCCCCTTTGACAGCAGCGCTTACCTCCCCATACGCACAGTGTTGGACAGGCTCCCGGCGTTAGAGCCGGTGCAGGGCGACGGCGGCGTGGCGCGGCTTTACAGGCTGCCGGGGGCAAGGGGCACGGTGGGGCTCATAAGCCCCTTGAGCGACCACTTCTGCGCCGGCTGCAACAGGCTCAGGCTCACGGCGGACGGCTGCCTGAAGCCCTGCCTGCACTCCGCCGAGGAGATACCCCTGAGGGGGCTTCGTGGGGACGCGCTGAAGGAGAAGCTCGCCTTCGCCGTATCCCGCAAGCCGGAGCGCCACTGCGCCCTTTCCCATTCCGAAAGATCCGCTTCCGCCCGGGACATGAACCGCATAGGAGGATAACATGGAATTTACCCACTTTAACGATCAGGGCCGCGCCCGCATGGTGGACGTATCCGAAAAGACGGATACCCTGCGCACCGCAACCGCCGCCGCCCGCGTGCTTCTAAACGCCCATACCTATGCCCTTGTGCGCTCCGGCGGCATAAAAAAGGGCGACGTGCTCGCCACGGCGCAGATAGCCGGAATAATGGGCGCAAAGCGCACCGGCGACCTTATACCCATGTGCCACCCCATAGCCCTCACCGGCGCAGACATTAGCTTTGAGCTTGACGACGAGGGCCACGCCATAGACATATTCGCCACGGCCAAATGCACCGGCCCCACCGGCGTCGAGATGGAGGCCATGACGGCTGTGAGCATAGCCGCCCTGACGGTTTACGATATGTGCAAGGCGGCGCAGCGGGATATAGTGATAGAGGGCATACGCCTGCTGCACAAGGCGGGCGGAAAATCCGGCGAGTTCATAAGGGAGGAATGATATGGAAAACCGTTACACCGCAGCAGTCATAACCGTAAGCGACAAGGGCTTCGCGGGGCTTAGGGAGGATACCTCCGGGCCTGCCCTCGTCGAGCTGCTCAGAAAGGACGGCTATGAGGTCATAAGCGCCTCCATAGTGCCGGACGACATGGAAAGGATAATATCCGAGCTTACCCTCTGCGCGGACGGCCCCGCCCCCTGCCTCATCGTCACCACGGGCGGCACGGGCTTTTCCAAGCGGGACGTCACACCGGAGGCCACAAGGGCCGTGATAGAGCGGGAGGCCCCCGGCATACCCGAGGCCATGCGGGCGGAGTCCATGCGCATCACCCCCCGGGGCTGCCTTTCGAGGGAGGCCGCGGGCATACGCGGCGACACGCTCATAATCAACTGCCCCGGCAGCGAAAAGGCCGCCCGCGAATGCCTGACGGAGGTGCTTCCCGCTCTGAAGCACGGCATACAGATGCTGCGGGGCTGGGCCGGAGAATGTGGCTCCCACCCGGAGCACGAGCACAAGGAGGGACGCTTAAATGGCTAAGATACTGGCTGTATGCATATCCGAAAAAAAAGGCACGCAAAAGCACCAGGTCGATAAAATACTGCTCAGGGCCGGGCACGGCATAGAGGGCGACGCCCACGCCGGAGACTGGCACCGTCAGGTGAGCCTGCTGGGCGCGGAAAGCGCGGCAAAGGTGCAGGAAAGGCTAAGCTTTAAGCTCGCCCCCGGCGCCTTCGCGGAGAACATACTCACCGAGGGGATACGCCTTTACGGCCTTCCGGTGGGGACGAGGCTCCGGCTGGGGCCGGACGCCGTGTGCGAGGTCACCCAGATAGGCAAGGAGTGCCACCATGACTGCGCCATACGCAAGACCGCAGGGGACTGTGTAATGCCCCGGGAGGGCATATTCGTAAGGGTGCTCAGCGGTGGCTATGTAAGGCCCGGGGACGAGCTGGAGGTAATTGCCGGCGGAAAGGAGTAGCTGCCATGGCCTTATACACAAATAAGCTCATAATGACTACCTTTCAGGCGATGCTGGAGGAAATGCCCTTCGATAAGATCACCGTGGCGGCGCTGGTAAAGCAGGCCGGCGTCAGCCCCAACACCTTCTATTACCACTATCAGGATATCTATGCATTGCTGGACACGTGGTTCCACGAAAAGGTGGAGGATTTCCTCCCCGACACGCCCATCGAATGGAAAAGCACCACAAAGGCCATGCTGCACCAATGCAAGGCCCATCCCAAAATAATCTACCACGTCTTTGACAGCCTTTCCCGGGACCGCCTTGAGCGCTACATCTTCTCCCTCACGGACGACGTTTTTATGAAGGTGGTGCAGCAGGCCGCCGAGGGGCGCTCCCTTTCGGAGGGCCGCCTCCGCAGCATCGCCTCCTTCTGCCGTTATGCCTACATAGGCTTTGTAATGCAGTTCTTCTGGAACCGCATGGAGAACGACATCGACGAGAGCGTGGAATGGCTGGGCGTGCTTTTTGACACCTTCTTAGCCGCCGCCGTCCAAACCGCGGACTGAACAAAAAAATACATACCACAGGGGCTGCCGCTTTATCCGGCAGCCTTTTTTTGCGTAAAATCGCTTTTTTGTGCAAAATTGCGCATTGTGCCGAGTCCTGTGGAATTTAGGAGGATTCGGCCTTTTCCGCCATGGCTTTCGCGTAGGGCTTTAGTTACGATATATATATGGCAAAGGAAGGGATTGCAACCGCTGCGTTCCCGCCGCAAGGAATTGGGGCTCCCGTGGCGGACGCTATCCGGGCTTCCCTTCCCGATAAGAAGGGCGTCCAGCTCACCGGAAAAATGGCAAAGAGATCCTGACAGGAGGCAACTACAAATGGACAAGACGCTTTTTACATCGGAATCCGTGACATGCGGTCATCCGGACAAGGTCTGCGATCAGGTCGCAGATAAGATATTGGACGAGCTTCTGGCGCAGGATCCGAATTCCCGCGTCGCCTGCGAGGTGACCTGCGCAGAAAACCAGATGCACATCTTCGGGGAGATAACCTCCGAGGCAAAGGTGGATTACCGCGCCGCCGCCCGGCAGGTGATTGCCGAGATAGGCTATACCCAGCCCGGACGCGGCTTTGATGCGGGCTCCTGCGAAATTACAGTTGACCTGCATCACCAGTCCCCCGATATAGCCCGGGGGATAACCCGCAGCCGGGAGGTGGACAGGCTGGATGCCGGCGCCGGCGATCAGGGAATGATGTTCGGCTATGCCTGCACCCAGACCGAGAGCCTCATGCCGCTGCCCATAGAGCTTGCCCACGAGCTTGCGAAGGAGCTGGAGGCGGCGCGCCGCAGCGGCGAGCTTCCCTTCCTCATGCCGGACGGAAAATCCCAGGTTACCGTGGAATACGAGGGGGACCGCCCCGTCCGCATCGCGTCCGTGCTGGTGTCCGCCCAGCACAGCGGGGACGTCCCCATAAAGGCCGTGCGCGACGAGGTGCGCCGCCGCGTCATGCAGTCCGTGCTGCCCGATGAAATGTTGGACGACGGCACCCAGTTCCTCGTAAACCCCACGGGACGCTTCGTATACGGCGGCCCCGCCGCCGATTCCGGCCTGACCGGGCGCAAGCTCATAGTGGACACCTACGGCGGCTATGCCCGCCACGGCGGCGGCGCGTTTTCCGGCAAGGACGCCACCAAGGTGGATCGCAGCGGCGCTTACATGGCCCGCTACATCGCAAAGAATATCGTGGCGCAGGGGCTTGCCGGCCGGTGCGAGGTGCAGCTAAGCTACGCCATAGGCCTTGCGGAGCCAATGTCTGTCCGCATCGAGACCTTCGGCACGGAAAAGGTAAACGGAGGTACGCTGAGCCGGGCAATACGCAACAGCGTGGATATGCGCCCCGCCGCTATCATCCAGCGCTTCGGCCTGACCCGCCCCATATTCTCCAACGTATCCTGCTACGGGCACTTCGGCAGCAACGCCTGCCTGATGCCATGGGAGCAGACCGACCTTCGGATAAGGCTTTAAGCGGGGCTGATAATGCTCGCGCTGTTCGCCGTAAAGAGCCTCAGCGTATTTATACTAATATTGCGTCTGCCGGACGTGCTGTCCGCCGACGTGATAAGCGCCTGCATGGGCGCCGTACAAAACCACAGAAAGGAATCAAATATGAGTATAACCGAAAGAATTTCCCACGCGGCGGAGCGCAAGGCCTTCGAAACGATCCTGGATTCCATGCTGAAAAAGGGGCAGACCCAGGACGTGGGCGACCTCGCCGAGCAGCTCATCGACATGATACAGAAGATACACAAGGGCACCTGGAGCGACAAGTCTTACGAAACTCTGCGTATGGTGGCGGAGAACCCGGACGGCAAATGGGCCCGCTACACCCAGCGGCTCATACGGGAAAACGACCCCTACATCCTCAAGACCTTCCTTACCAACGTGGCCTACGAGGGCGGCTTCCGGGGCTACCAGACGGCACAGGAAAACGCCGCAAGGTACGATGTCAACGTGCCTTGGCTGATCCTTATGGATCCCACCTCCGCCTGCAATATGCACTGCACCGGCTGCTGGGCGGCGGAATACGGCCACAAGCAGAGCCTGACCTTTGAGGAAATGGACAGGGTGCTGACAGAGGCCAAGGAGTTGGGCACCCACGCCTGCCTGTTCACCGGCGGCGAGCCGCTGCTTCGCAGGAAGGACATAATACGCCTTTGCGAAAAGCACCGGGACATGGCCTTCCACGCCTTTACCAACGGCACGCTCATAGACGAGGAGTTCTGCCAGGAGCTTCTTCGGGTGGGCAACTTCTTTGTGTCCATAAGCGTTGAGGGCTTTGAGGACGCAAACGACGGCCGCCGGGGGCGGGGGCATTTCCAGAAGGCGCTGGACGCCATGGAGTTGATGCACAGCCACCGCATACCCTTCGGCGTGTCGATATGCTATACCAGCAAGAACTATAAGGTAGTCACCAGCGACGAGTTCCTCGACCTGCTGATCTCCAAGGGCTGCGTTTTCGCCTGGTATTTCCACTATATGCCCGTGGGCGTAAACGCCGATACCTCCCTGCTGCTCGCCCCGGAGCAGCGCGCCTACATGAAGGACCGCGTCCGCGAGATACGCGGGCTCACCGGCGGCAAGGAGATATACTGCATAGACTTCCAGAATGACGGCGAGTTTGCCGGCGGCTGCGTGGCTGGCGGGCGCATATACTGCCACATCAACGCCGCAGGCGACGTTGAGCCCTGTGTATTCATACACTATTCCGGCGCGAACATACGGGATAAGAGCTTCCTGGAGTGCCTGCAGCAGCCGCTGTTCAGGCTGTACCGCAAGGGGCAGCCCTTCAACGGCAACCACCTGCGCCCCTGCCCCATGCTGGAAAATCCCGAGCTTCTGCCCAAGATGGTAGCCGAGGCCGGCGCACACTCCACCGACTTGGAGGCGCCGGAGAGCGCGGAGCACCTTTGCGAAAAGTGCAGGGCCTACGCCGACTACTGGCGGCCCGAGGCCGACCGCCTCTGGGCGGAGGAGCACGAATAAGGAGAATGCTGAAGAAGCGGCTTTGAGCCGCTTTCAGAGTGTCAAAAAAGTGGCTGAATGCCACTTTTTTGAGTTTTACGGGTTTTGCCTCTCGCATTCGCTCCCGGGCGGCAAAATCCGCAAAGTACGAAAACCTCTGGGTTTTCATCCGTTCTGACGCACATGTCGTCAGAGCCGGATTAAACATAAGGGGCTGCGGCCCCTTATCAACCCTGGGGTTTTTTGACAGACTGGAAGCGGCTTTGAGCCGCTTTTTCTTTTGGCTTAAACCCTTGGGGCCGTCAAGGGCCGCCCCCGGGAATAATGTATACCCTTATTGCATTTTTATACTGCATATTGGCCTTTACTATGCGTTTTTAGATGTATTTATGCACCTTTTATCAAAAATATTTTATATTTTTGCATTTTGGGTATTTACAAACGGGATTTTGCGTGTATAATAAATCATGTGCTCCGCAAGAGAGCACCGCCGAATAAGTCAAATAATTTTTTAAAATTTGGAGGATACATTCAATGAAAAAGCTGTTTGCACTGGCCCTTGCGGCCCTGATGGTACTGTCCATGGCGGCCTGCTCCGCACCCGCCGCCGATGACGCCGCCGCCCCCGCTGCCGAGGGATCGGCTCCCGCCGAGACTCCCGCCGCCGAGACCGCTGAGGGCGCCGTGATGAAGAAGGTCAAGGAAAGCGGCAAGCTGGTCGTAGGCACCGAGGCCCAGTACGCCCCCTATGAGTTCAAGGATCTGGACGCCAACTTCGTGGGCTGCGATATGTGGCTGGCCCAGCAGATAGCCGACGCGCTGGGCGTTGAGCTCGAAATAGTCGATATGAGCTTTGACGGCATAATCCCCGCCGTACAGTCCGGTCAGGTGGATATGGGCATAGCCGCCTTTACCGTCTCAGAGGAGAGGGCGCAGGCCATAGACTTCTCCGAGGTTTACGAGAAGAGCCCCCAGGCCGTCATAGTAAAGAAGGGCAACGAGGCGGCCTACTCCACCAAGGAGAGCTTCGCCGGGCAGAAGGTGGGCGCGCAGAAGGGCACCGTACAGTCCCTGCTCATCAAGAACGTGCTGACCGGCAGCGAGCTGTTCGAGCTTGACAAGTACCCCGAGCTGGGCATGGAGGTTGCCGCCGGCAACATCGCCGCCCTGGTGGTGGATTCCGCAGTCGCCGACGCCCTCATCAAGAGCAATCCCGAGCTGGCTCTCGCTGAATTTGAGTTTGACCCCAACGAGGTAGACTACGGCAAGGCCGCCGTCATCGCAAAGGGCAACGAGGACTTCGTAGCCGCGGTAAACGAAGTGATAGCCAAGGTCGCCGCCGACGGCTCCTTCCAGAAAGCCTATGACGACGCGGTAGCCCTTGCGGACTCCATGGGCCTTGAAATGGACTAAGGCCCGCAAAAAATCCAAGCACACCCGCCGTGCCCGAGGCCCAGCCGCCCCGGGTCCGGCTTTTCCGGTTTTAAGCAAGCAAAAAAGAAAGGCGGCTCGCACTAATGGCAGCACTTATAGCATTCCTTACACGGATGTGGACCCTGTTCACAAGATATAATACCTTCTTTGCGGAGGGCATAAAAAACACCCTGATAATAGCGTTCTTCTCCGTGGTGCTGGGCACCGTATTCGGCACCCTCATGGCGATGCTGCGCATGAGCAAGGTAAAGCCGCTGCGCTGCCTCGCCACCGCATATATCGAGTTTATACGCGGAACCCCCCTTATGGTTCAGCTCATGTTCATATTCTACGGCCTGCCCATGACCGGCATAAGGCTGCCGGATATATCATGGATACCAAACTTTTCCCGCTTTGCCGCCGGAATAGTCGCCATGAGCATGAATAGCTGCGCCTATGTGGCGGAGATAATCCGCTCAGGCATACAGGCGGTGGACCACGGCCAGACCGAGGCCGCAAGGAGCCTGGGCTTCAGGCAGTCCCAAACCATGACCATGGTGGTGCTGCCCCAGGCGGTGAAGAACATACTTCCGGCTTTGGGCAACGAATTCGTGACCGTCATAAAGGAAAGCTCCATAGTGTCCGTCATAGGCATAGCGGATCTCATGTTCCGCAGCAAGGACGTTATCGCCGTGACCTACATAAGCCTTGAAACGCTGGCCATTGCCGCCATACTCTACTTCATAATGACCTTCATAAGCGGCAGGCTCGTATCCCTCATGGAAAGGAAGATGTCCAATGGAACAAAATAGCCCCATGATACAGGTAAATCACCTGTGCAAGTCCTTCGGCAGGTTAGAGGTATTGAAGGATATATCCACCACCTTTGAGCGCGGCAGCGTGGCCGCCATAATAGGCCCCTCCGGCGGCGGCAAGAGCACCTTTTTAAGGTGTCTCAACCTTTTGGAGCAGCCCACCTCCGGCGAGATAATATTCGACGGGGTAAATATATGCGACAAAAAGACCGATATAAACCTGCACCGCCAGAAGATAGGCATGGTATTCCAGCAGTTCAACCTGTTCAACAACATGAACGTGCTTAAAAACCTCACCGCCGCCCCGGTAAAGATAAAGGGCATGGCCCCGGAGGAGGCCGAGGAAAAGGCGCTCCAGCTCCTTGCCCGGGTCGGCCTTGCAGATAAGCTAACCGCCTACCCCTCCCAGCTTTCCGGCGGCCAGAAGCAGCGCGTGGCGATAGTGCGCGCCCTTATGATGAACCCCGAGGTGATGCTCTTTGACGAGCCCACCTCTGCCCTTGACCCGGAGATGGTGGGCGAGGTGCTGGACGTGATGAAGTCCCTTGCAGACGAGGGCATGTCCATGATAGTGGTCACCCACGAGATGCGCTTCGCCCGCGAGGTCAGCAACCGCACCATATTCCTTTCAGACGGCATAATCGAGGAGGATAAGCCCTCCCGCGAGCTCTTTGCCCACCCGGAAAGCCCGCGGCTCGTCAGCTTCCTTTCAAAGGTGCTTTAATGCTTTAATCAAACAAAAAGAAGCGGCTTTTCAGCCGCTTCTTAATTATTCTCATTCTTCCTTTGGCATCTTCAGGGTAAACGTGCTGCCCTGGCGGGGCGCGCTTTGCAGGCTCATCTCCCCCCGGTGCAGCTTGGCTATCTCCCGCACCATGGAGAGGCCGAGGCCGTTGCTGCCCTGCCGGTTGTCGCTCCGCGAGGGCTCCGCCTGCCAGAAGCGGTCCCAGACCTTTTTCTGGTTCTCCGGGGATATTCCTATGCCGTCGTCGCGGACGAAGAGGTATATCTGCCCGTCCTCCTCGTAAAGGCCCACCTTGACGTGCTTCCCGCCGAACTTGCAGGCGTTTGTTATGAGGTTTTCCACAAGGCGGCTCATAAGCGTTATATCCACGTTTGAGCATACCCCCGGATCTATGGCGCACTGGAAGTCCACCTCGGGATTTAGCTCCGACTGCTCCTCGCATACCGCCTCGACTATGTCGCTTACGTCCGCGTGCTCCAGCTTTACCTTCTGGGTGCCCTGCTCCATTCGGGCAAAGCTCAAAAGCTGGGACACCATGGCGTTCATGCGGCGGGCCTGCCGCTTGATTATGGCTATGGTATCCTGAAACTCCTCCGGCGTGGTGTCGTGCTCCTGTGCGTATTCGCACTGGGAGATTATCACCGCCGTGGGGGTGCGCAATTCGTGGGAGGCGTCCGAGGTGAACTGCTTTTCCATATCGAAGCTGCGCTCCAGCCGCTCCAGCATCTTGTCGTAGCTTTGGGCGAGTATGTAGGCCTCCATGGTGACGTTGCGCATATTCAGCCTTCTCGAAAGATCCCTGCCCTCGGATATCTCGTCGGACATCTTGGTTATCTTGTCTATGGGCTTGAGGGCCGCCCAGGTTATGAAGTAGCCCCCCACGGCGGAGGCCACCACCACGCCGGGCAGCACATAGGAGGCGACCTTTGCAACGGTGCTGGCCACCGTAACGGTGGTCGTGGTGAGGGATACGCCCCGTATCCAGGCGTGCCTGCCGTTTTTGAAGGTGATGTAGCTGTCGTATATGTAATACTTCTTGCCGCCGCATTCCGTGGTGCGGAGTATGCCGTCCTCAAAGCCGGCGTCGGTATAGAAGCCCTCCGGGTATTCTCCGGCAACCTTGTTGCAGCCCGCATCGTATATCAGGCAGTATACGCCGTTGACGTAATATTGGAAGCCCCCCTTGGCCTGTATTGTGTCGTTGTCGCACTTTAAGTCGTTCCTGTTGCCCTTTACGCCGGAAAGCACCCTGCGCTGCATATCCTGCTCCATGGTCAGCCGGCTGACCGTCAGCATGAACACCATTACCAGCGCCGAAACTATCACCATGAGCAGCGTGAACCAGAATATGATTATGAACTTTACGGATATGCCTTCCCAGAACTTGGGCTTTATCTTTGGCAGCCTGCCGTTTTTCTTCTTTGCCATGCGCTTATTCTTCCTTTAAGAGATATCCGGAGCCCCGGACGGTGTGTATGAGCTTCTTTTCAAAGGGCTCGTCTATCTTGCGGCGCAGGAACCTTATGTACACGTTCACCACGTTTGAGCCCCCCTCGTAATCCACGTCGTATATGTGGTCCTCTATGGCCTCGCGGCTCAGCACCTTGCCCTTGTTTATTATCATGTATTCCAGCAGGGCGAATTCCTTGGGGGAGAGCTCTATCTCCTTATCCCCCCGGTATACGGTGCGGGCGGCGCTGTCCACCTTAAGGTCCCCAAGGGTATGCACGCTCGCATAGCCCTTGTCCTTGTTTCGGGTGATCACCCGAATACGCGCCAGCAGCTCCTCGAAGGAGAAGGGCTTTATTAGGTAATCGTTGCCGCCTATATCCAGCCCGTGAACTATGTCCTCCACGGTATCCCGGGCGGTGAGGAACAGCACCGGCGTGCGGTCCCCCTCGGCGCGCAGCCTTTTCACCACCTCAAAGCCGTTTATCTTTGGCAGCATTATATCCATAAGCACCCCGTCATAGCTGCCCATGCGGATATAATCCAGCGCGTCCTCGCCGTCAAGGCAGCTATCCACGCTGTAACCCGAGGCGCGCAGCTTATTGCATATAACGTTATTCAGATCCTGTTCGTCCTCCACAACGAGTATCCGCACGTCGATCCTCCTTAAAAAAATAAAAATTATGCCCACATCCGATATTGGATATGGGCATTATATCACATATTTAAGTTTTTTTTAAGCGTTATGCCGCCTGAAAGCGGAAACGCAGCACCTCCATGGTCATCCTGTCCACAAAGCCCCAGTATCTGCGCCCGTTGGACAGGAACTCGAAGCTGTAGCCCCTGCGCCCTGCCATGCGGCCCTCCTTGGCCTTGTATACCTCCGCGGCGTGGCTGACGCCTGCGGCCTGAAGCAGCGCAGAAAGGCATTCCTTCATGCTGCCCTGCCTCGCATGGTCGTGTCCCATGAGCTCGTTCATTGCCTCGGCGGCCTCGCTTGCTTCCATAGTATTTTTAACCTTTTCAATAAGCTTAAGCATGATCTCTTGCGCTCCTTTCGCCTTTTGTTATGCTCAGTTTACCCTACAAAGATTAAACCTGCGTTAAAAGCAGGCGTATTCCGCCGAAAGTTCATCAAAAATACACAATGTACGGGCTATTTGCCCCGTCTTTCCCTGAAAAAGCCCCTCAGCAGCTCCCTGCACTCCTCCTCCATCACTCCGCCCATTACCCGTGCCCGGCGCGATAGCCGCCCGTCCGTAACGTCCGTGCGCGAGCCGCAGCTTCCCATCTCGTCGTCCCATGCGCCGAATACTATCTCCTCTATGCGGCTGTTCAGCGCCGCCCCGGCGCACATCGGGCAGGGCTCCATGGTGACATACAGCGCGCAGCCTGAAAGGCGCCTGTCCCCCGTCGCCTTCTCCGCCGCCTGTATTGCCAGAAGCTCCGCGTGGGCGGTGGAGTCCCTGAGCTGCTCTGTCATGTTGTGCGCCGCGGCGATTATCTCGCCGTCCTTCACTATGACCGCTCCAACAGGCGTTTCACCCTCTGCATAGGCCTTTTCCGCCTCGGCTATGGCGCTTTTCATGTATATGGAATCCATGCTCCCTCCGTTTTAAGAATGCCGCTCATTTTGAGCGGCATTAAGTCTTTATGAGACTACTATGTTCACTATATTCTTAACGACTATGACCTTGCGGACGGTCTTGCCCTCTAAGAAGGGCTTTACGTCCTCATGGGCCCTGGCCGCCGCCTCTACCTCCTCCTTGGGCATGTCGGCGGGCAGCTCTATGCGGGCCCTTATGCGGCCGTTCACCTGCACGCCGTACTCTATGGCGTTCTTCACCAGCGCGCTCTCGTCCCACTTGGGCCAGGGGGTGCAGTACAGGGGCTTTTCATAGCCCAGCTTTTCGTTGAGCTCCTCGGTAATATGGGGCGCAACGGGGTTGAGCAGCGCGAGCAGTATATGGAGCTCCTCCCTTGATACGCTGCCGTCGTTGTACAGCTCGTTCACCATGGTCATCATCGCGGCTATGGCGGTGTTGTACTTCATGGCCTCGTAGTCCTCGGATACCTTCTTTACGGTACCGTGAACCAGTGCCTTCATCTCGGGGCGTATGCCGTCAAAGCCGTTTACCATATCCTGCATACGCCATATCCTGTCTAAGAACCTGCGGCAGCCCCTTGCGCCCTGAGTGCTCCAGGGTATGGGCTGATCGAAGGCGCCCATGAACATCTCATAGAGCCTGAAGGCGTCCGCCCCCATCTCATCTACTATATCGTCGGGGTTGACCACGTTTCCGCGGGACTTGGACATCTTTTCGCCGTTCTCGCCCAGTATCATGCCGTGGCTGGTGCGCTTTTGGTAGGGCTCCTTGGTGGGCACTACGCCTATATCATAGAGGAACTTATACCAGAAGCGGGAGTAGAGCAGGTGCAGCGTGGTATGCTCCATGCCGCCGTTGTACCAGTCCACGGGCATCCAGTATTCGAGGGCTTCCCTGCTTGCAAGCTCCTTGTCGTTATGGGGGTCGCAGTAGCGTATGAAGTACCAGCTGGAGCCCGCCCAGTTGGGCATGGTGTCCGTCTCGCGGTTTGCCGGGCCGCCGCACTTGGGGCAGGTGGTCTTTATCCAGTCGGTTGCGCGGGCCAGTGCGGAGGAGCCGTCGTCGGTGGGCTCAAAGTCCTCTATCTCCGGCAGCTTCAGCGGAAGCTCGCTGTATGGCAGGGGCACCCAGCCGCACTTATCGCAGTGTACGAGGGGTATGGGCTCGCCCCAGTAGCGCTGGCGGGTGAATACCCAGTCCCGCAGCTTGTAGTTTACCTTCTTTTCGCCTATGCCCTTCTCCTCCAGCCACTTTATCATGGCGGGTATGGCCTCCTTTACGGTAAGGCCGTCAAGGAAGCCGGAGTTTACCATTATGCCGCTCTCAACGTCGGAGTAGCATTCCTCCTGAACGTCCCTGCCGCCGGCGACTACCTCCACTATGGGCATGTTGAACTTCTTGGCGAATTCCCAGTCGCGCTCGTCATGGGCGGGAACCGCCATTATTGCGCCGGTGCCGTAGCCCATGAGTACATAGTCGGATATCCATACGGGTATGGGCTTTCCTGTGGCGGGGTTGGTGGCCTTCAGGCCCTTCAGCATCACGCCGGTCTTTTCCTTGTTCAGCTCGGCGCGCTCCAGATCGCTCTTGCGGGCGGCCGCCTTCTGGTATTCCCGAACCTCGTCCATGTTCTCAATGGTGTCCTTCATGGCGTCGATTATGGGGTGCTCCGGGGATACTACCATATAGGTCGCGCCAAAGAGGGTATCGCACCGGGTGGTGTATACTTTCAATCCCTCGGAGTATCCCTCTATGGGGAATATCACCTCAGCGCCCTCGCTGCGGCCTATCCAGTTCTTCTGCTGCGTCTTTACCCGCTCTATATAGTCCAGCCCGTCCAGATCGTCGATGAGCCGCTGGGCGTATTCCGTGATCTTGAGCATCCACTGGCTGCGCACCTTCTGCACCACCACGCCGCCGCAGCGCTCGCACACGCCGTCCACTACCTCCTCGTTGGCAAGGCCCACCTTGCAGGAGGTGCAGAAGTTTATGGGTATCTCCGCCTTGTAGGCGAGGCCCTTCTCGAAGAACTTCAGGAATATCCACTGTGTCCACTTGTAATAGGCGGGGTCGGTGGTGTTGATCTCGCGGCTCCAGTCGAAGCTGAAGCCCAGCCGCTTGAGCTGTGCGCGGAAATGCTCTATGTTGTCGTGGGTGACCTTGGCGGGATGTATGCCGGTCTTTATGGCATAGTTCTCGGTAGGCAGGCCGAAGGCGTCCCAGCCTATGGGGTAAAGCACGTTATACCCCTCCATGCGCCGCTTCCTTGCGATTATATCCAAGGCGGTGTTGGAGCGGGGATGCCCCACGTGAAGGCCGTGTCCCGAGGGATAAGGGAACTCTATCAGGGGATAGAACTTGGGCATGGAATAGTCGTCCTTCGCCTCGAAGCAATGGGCGTCCTCCCATATTTTCTGCCACTTAAGCTCTACATGATCGTGATCGTAGCGCTCTGCCATTTGTCATTTCCTCCAATTCAGCATTTAACTATTTTGAGCAATAAAAAAAGCTCCGTCTCAGCCAAGAGACGAAAGCCATGCTTCCGCGGTACCACTCTCGTTGGCGATAATTCGCCCAACTCAAATCCCGTTAACGCCGGGCAGTACGCCGCCCGCTTTCACGGACGGGGCTCCGCGACGAGCTTCGAAAACGCCCTCTGCGCCGCCTTGCACCCTCCGCGGCTCGCTCTGCATGGCTGTTTTCTACTGTTTCGCTTCATTGCCTATACTGTGGACATTATATTTTATCCGCGGATAAAAGTCAATGACTTGCGGGCGCTTATGATGTATAATACAGCTTGTCCATAACTTTTACACGGAGAAATGACATGCTGTTTGATTATCACGTACACACCCGCTACTCTGACGACTCCAACGCAGCCGTTATAGAGCAGCTCACCGCCGCGAGGAACGCCGGAGTGACCCATATATGCTTCACCGACCACGTGGATTTTGACGGCATAGGCCTGCACCCCGCAGACATAGCCGCCCGCAACGCCGAGATAGAGTCCTTAAAGGGCCAGTTTCCGGATATGGACATATCCTTCGGAATGGAGCTCGGAATGAAGGACAGGGCGGCCTGCGAGGGCGCGTACCGGCACGTAAGGGGCTGCCATATAGACTTTGTGATAGGCTCCGTACACATAGTAGACGGCGTGGACGCCTACTATCCCGAATATTTCGAGGGCAGGAGCCGGGAGGAGGCCTACCTCGCCTACATAGAAAAGGATCTGGAATGTATAAGGGTCTCGGACTTTTCCGTGATGGGCCACTACGACTTCTGCGCCAAGCACAGCCCGTATCCCGACCGCTCCATGAGCTATTCCCTTGCGCCGGAGGTTTTCGACGGCATATTCCGGGAGCTCATAAGCCGCGGCAAGGCGTTTGAGGTGAACACCTCCGCATGGCGGGGCAGCGCCTCCTGGGGACTGGATATACTGCGCCGCTACCGGGAGCTGGGGGGCGAATACGTCACCACCGGCTCCGACGCCCACAGGCCGGGCAGCGTGGGCAACAGGCTCAACGAGGCGCTGGAGATGATACACGCCGCCGGGATACCATACGTGGCCACCTTCAAAAATATGCAGCCCATAATGCACAGGGTCTAACCTATAACCTCTATCACCCTGCCCTGCTTAAGGGAGGCTATCACCGTCCTGCCGCCGAACGCCTTGGCGAAGGCCCTGCCGTTCTCCACATCGCGATGGCTCTCCGCCTTGTTGAAGAGCGCCGCGTCGCCGCGGCCCGCCATTGCGGCGGCGTCCTCCGGCGTCACTATATGGCTCGCGTCCTTCCCCAGCCGCCGGGCGTAAAGCTCCGGCCGGTGTGCGGCCTCCATAATAGGCCTGCCTATGCCGTCCGCGCCTATGACGCATATCACCCGCGCCCCCTCGGGTATTGCGGGCTCGTTTTCGCCGTGCGCCTTTAGCGGGAGCCCCTTTGAGCCGTCCGCCTCGGCTATAACATAAGGCGCAAGGCCGGCAAGCCGCCCTATGGGCAGCCTTGGGGCGGTGAGCTTTTCGCCCTCCCTCTCGCCCACGCACACCACCCTTTGCCCCGCAAGTGCGGCCGATATATCCTCCTCACAGGCGTTTTCCAGCACCGGCACGTCCACTGGCCGCCATATATGGGTGCTGGTGCATATTATCACCCTGCTGCCGGCTGAGGAAAGCTCCGCGGCGAGGCGGTTCATAAGGGCGGTCTTTCCCCCGCCCCCTATTATGGCGGTAATGCCCGGCGCTATGCCGAGGGCCTCTGTAAAGCTCAATTCGTTCATATCCTCTCCTAATGAAAAACGCCCCGCAGCACAAGGTCACGAGACGTTAATGGCTATTATTTTTTTATTTATGCAGGTTCATCATGTCGTCGAGGGACATCTGCTTGGCGAAGCTCATGGTGAGCATCCTCTGGCTGGGGTTGTCGAAGAGGTTGCTCATGGACATGCGATCGTGTATGTGGCGCACGGCCTCCGCGAACATGGGGGCGGCGGACAGTATCTTTATCTTGTCGTGTCCCCTTACGGCGGGGCAGTTTACGGTATCCGTGGATACCAGCAGCTTTATGGGGCTGTTCACTATCTTCTGAACGCCCTTTTCCTGAAGCACCACATGGGACAGGAAGGCGTAAATGTCGTTTGCGCCCTTATCCTTAAGCCCGTGGGCAACGTCCACTAAGGTGCCGCCGGATATGGTGAAGTCGTCCACCACTATGCAGTTCTTGCCCTTTACGTCGCCTATGATCTCCAGCACCTTGGCGTTCTCGTCGTGCCCGCTGCGCATCTTGTCGCCTATGGCAACGGCGCAGCCCAGCTCGTTAGCCATGAGCCTTGCGCGCTTCGCGCTGCCCGCGTCGGGGGATACCACCACCAGGTTTTCGTCCACTATGCCCAGATACCTTGCGTATGCACAGAGCAGATCCTGCGCGTAAAGGTGATCCACGGGCTTTTTAAAGAAGCCCTGCACCTGCGCCGCGTGAAGGTCCATCGTCACCACACGGTCGGCGCCCGCAAGCTCTATGCACTCCGCGCACACCCTGCCGCGGATGGACACCCGGGGCTCGTCCTTCTTATCGCCCTTGGCGTAGCTGAAATAGGGGATAATGGCGGTAACACTGTTTGCGCTGGCGCGCTTGAAGGCGTCCAGGAAGAAAAGCAGCTCCGCAAATTCGTTGTTGGGATCCAGTCCCAGAGTCTGCACGAAATATACGTCCTTGTCCCTTATGCTCTCGTCGATGCGGACAAAGGTGTTGCCCTCGGAGAATACGTGGGTCGTGCATTTGCCCATAGGGCTTCCGAGATAATCGCACATCTGTGCTGCAAATTCTTTGCTGGCGCTGCCCGCAAAGATCTTAATGGTACCGTCGCCGGACATCTTTCGATATACCCCCTTTTAATGTTCACCTGCATTATAACAAATATACTCTGTATAATCAACGCAATACGACAATTAAGATGAAGGAGCGGCTGCATTTCATTATAAGCGCAGCTTATTGCAAGCCCGCCGCCCATACCGCATTTTTGTATGACTTGCTCTATACGCCCTTAATTCCGGCATGGGCTCGGCCGCTTTTGAATTTATTCCTTCATATCAAAAAATTATACCGCCTTAACCCCCAAAGAACTCCCTCCAGGCCCCCTCCAGCGCCTGGTTTTCCTCGTAGGCGGCGCCGATGAGGTTTTCCCGGTTCTTTCCGTGGAAGTCGCTGCCGCAGGTGGCGTACAGCCCAAGCTGGGCGCAGAGGGACAAAAAGCCCTTTTTCTGCCCCTCGGTGGAGGCAGGGTAGAAGGCCTCTACCCCCCACAGGCCGAGGTCCGCAAGCTCCCTTATGAGCTTATCCGCGTCCGCCCTTATCTTGCAGGGATGGGCCAGCGCCGGCCTGCCGCCGGACTCCAGGATAAGCTCTATGGCCTCCCTTTTTGAGGGGCGCACGCCGGGCACGAAGCCCGCGCAGCCCGGGGCAAGGTATTTCCCGAAGGCCTCAGACAGGGTTTCCGCATACCCCGCTGCGATTATAGCCTTGGCGATGTGCAGCCGGGTGTCGTTGCCGCGGCTGTGCTCCATGTGCTCCTCGACGGGTATGCCGAGGGCGCTGAGCCTGCCGATTATGGCCGCGTTGCGCTCCCGTCTGCTCTCGCCCCGCCACGCCTCGAATTTTTCCATCGCGGGGCAAAAGGGGTCTATGTCGAGGCCCAGTATATGAAGCTCCGCCGGGAACTCCACGTCCAGCTCTATGCCGGCTATGACCCTTACCCCTATGGCCTTCCCGCCCTCTATGGCGCGCCTGCAGCCCGCCGTCGTGTCGTGATCCGTAAGGGCGATATGGCATACCCCCTGCGCCTTGGCAAGGGCGGGTATATCCTCCGGCACAAGGGTGCCGTCCGACATGTCGGAATGTATGTGCAGGTCGAATTTTTCCATGCTTGCCTTATCCTCAAAAAAATCGGGCGAAGCTATTCTCCGCCCGAAGGTTTATTTTATCTGTCCTCGCCGTCAAAGCCGCCGGGGCGGTAGAACCTCTGCTCCTCCGGCTTGTCCTCCGGCTTGTCCTCGCCGCCCTCATGGGGCTGCTCCGGCTCCTCGCTTTCGTCGCGGGGGCCGTCCTCCTCGTCCGGCGCTTCAAGGGCTTCCTTGCGTTCCTTGTAGGATACCAGCTCTACGGCCTCGTTGCGGAATATCTTTTCAAATTCCTCGCCGGTTATGCGCTCGTACTCTATCAGGTACTTCACCACCCGGTCCAGCGCCTCCCGCTCGTGGAGCAGCACCTGCTTCGCCCGCTCGAATTGCTCCTCCAGTATCCTGCGTATCTCCTTATCCACCTTTGCGGCCACCTCCTCGGAGTAGCTGCGCTGGTGTCCCCAGTCCTTCGCTATGAACACCTCGGAGTCGCCCCCCAAGAACACGGGGCCTATCTCGTCGCTCATGCCGAATTCTATGACCATGCGGCGGGCAAGGTCGCTGGCGTGCTTGAGGTCGCCTATGGCGCCGGTGCATATATCGTCCAGCGCAATGCTCTCGGCTACCCGGCCGCCCATGCTCATGGCTATCTGATCCAGTATCTTGCCCCGGGAGATATGGCTGTCGTCGTTGTCAGGCATCGTCATGGTATAGCCTGCCGCCTGCCCTCTGGGTATTATGGATACCTCGTGTACCGGGTCGCAGTGCTCCATCTTCAGCGCCACTATGGCGTGTCCCGCCTCGTGGTAGGCTGTGATGCGCTTATCGTCCTCTGTGACCACGCGGCTGCGCTTTTCGGGGCCCACCACCGTGCGGGTTATGGCCTCCTCCAGCTCGACCATGGTTATTTCCTTCTTCTTGAAGCGCGCCGCAAGTATGGCCGCCTCGTTGAGCACGTTTTCAAGGTCCGCGCCCGTCATGCCGCTGGTGCGCTTTGCAAGCACCCCCAGATCCACATCACTGCTAAGGGGTTTTCCCTTTGCATGGACAGCGAGTATGGCCTCGCGGCCCTTAACGTCGGGGTAGCCCACGGTTATCTGCCTGTCAAACCTGCCGGGGCGGAGCAGCGCGGGGTCAAGTATGTCGGGGCGGTTGGTGGCGGCAAGCACTATTATGCCCTCGTTTACCGCAAAGCCGTCCATCTCCACCAATAGCTGGTTGAGGGTCTGCTCCCTCTCGTCGTGCCCGCCGCCCAGTCCTGCGCCGCGCTGGCGGCCCACCGCGTCTATCTCGTCTATAAACACCACTGCGGGGGCGCATTTTTTAGCGGTATTGAAGAGGTCGCGCACTCGGCTTGCGCCCACGCCCACGAACATCTCTACGAAATCAGAGCCGGAAATGGAGAAGAAGGGCGCGCCCGCCTCCCCCGCTACCGCCTTTGCGAGCAGGGTCTTGCCCGTGCCCGGAGGGCCCACCAGCAGGCAGCCCTTGGGTATGCGCGCGCCCATGGCGGTAAAGCGCTTGGGGGAGCGCATGAACTCCACTACCTCCCGGAGCTCCTCCTTTTCCTCCTCTGCGCCGGCCACGTCCGCAAAGGTGACCTTGTTCCTGCCGTCTAGGTTCGTGCGGGCGCGGCTCTTGCCGAAGTTCATTATGTTGTTGCCGCCGCCCTGGGCCCTGGTCATAAGCACATAGAAAAGCGCCAGGCCGCCGAAGAGCAGTATGTAGGGCAGCATGGTCTCCAGTATGGAGGGGCCGGGCGTAGGGTTCAGCACCAGGGAGAAGGGATAATCCGCTTGGGTTATATCCTTTGCCTCCCGGCCGGTAAGCTCCGCCGTCACCTTGTCCATGTCGTCCTTGAGGATATCCACAGAGGGTATATAGGTGTAGAAGTCCGCCTCCTGCGGGAATACGTCCCTGCTTATCTTGCTGTCGGAATACAGGCCTATGAGCTTAAGGTCCGTAACCTCCGCCGCCTGTACCCTGCCGTTGCGGACGCCATCTATAAATTCCGAATAGCTTATCTTCTCGGCCTTGTCGCTTGAAAGGTCAAAGCCGGACACCAGCAATACGATGATTCCCAGCATTATAAGATACACTATCGGCGTTGTAAGGTTTCTTTTCTTCAAATTTTTACCTCCCCGGTATGCCCCCCTTAAAGGCCCTATGGCTAAGCATACCACCTACGAGTTTAAACTATCCATCTAATAGTAACACAAATATCTGCCTATTCATACCTCAAATAATCAAATTTAAGTGAAAAAAACGTGACGCATACCGCTTTTGTCCCCGAATTAAGGGGTTTACAAAAAAGGCCGGGAATAATATAATAAGTAATTGTAAAGTTGTGACCGGGACACACGGTGGTACCGGAGGCCAAAGAGAGCGGCCCGTTTTTTGCGGTGCGAGGGCTGCGGCGCATCCACCCACACGCATCACCCGCGAGCGCCGGCGCGAAAACGCATTTTTCGCCATTAGCGCCGGACGGCAGCCCGCCGTTATACGGGCGCGCGGCTGTAATACGCCGCGGCAGAGAGGGCGCGCCGCGCCAACTCGGGTGGTACCGCGCAATAATGCGTCCCGATACATGGGGCGCTTTTATTTTGCCCGAAAAAAATTATTTTAAATAAGCTGTAAAAGGCTAAGGAGAAGCAGATGTACAAGAAAGTTCCCACCACGCTGAATTTCGTGGAACGCGAGAAGGAGACGCTGAAATTCTGGAAGGATAACCGGATATTCGAAAAGAGCGTCCAGCTCAGGCAGGGCGCCCCCGCCTACACCTTCTTTGACGGCCCGCCGACCGCCAACGGCAAGCCCCACATAGGCCATGTTTTGACCCGCGCCATGAAGGATATAATCCCGCGCTACAAGACCATGCGGGGCTATGACGTGCTGCGCAAGGCCGGCTGGGATACCCACGGCCTGCCCGTGGAGCTGGAGGTGGAAAAGCAGCTTGGCCTCGACGGAAAAGAGCAGATAGAGCAGTACGGCGTGATTCCCTTCATACAGAAGTGCAAGGAGTCCGTATGGAAGTACAAGGGCGAGTGGGAGGTAATGTCCGACCGCATGGGCTTCTGGGCGGATATGGACAACCCCTACATCACCTATGACAACGACTATATAGAGTCTGAGTGGTGGGCGCTGAAGGCCATATACGAAAAGGGCCTTCTCTACAAGGGCTATAAGATAGTCCCCTATTGCCCCCGCTGCGGCACCGCCCTCTCCTCCCACGAGGTAGCCCAGGGCTACAGGGAGGTCAAGGAGACCTCCGCCACGGTGCGCTTCAGGGTGCCCGACGAGGAGGATACCTACTTCCTCGCCTGGACCACTACCCCCTGGACGCTGCCCAGCAACGTTTCCCTCTGCGTCAATCCCGACGTGACCTATGCATACGTAAGGGTGGACGGCAAGGAGACCTTCATAATGGCGAAGGACCTCATAGAGGCGGTGCTGGAGGGCCACGACACCGAGATAATAAAAGAGGTCGCCGGGCGCGAGCTGGAATACAAGCACTACGAGCCCCTCTTTGAATGCACCCGCAAGGCCGCCGGCGGCAAGGACGCCTTCTATGTGATGGTGGACGATTACGTCACCACCACCGACGGCACCGGCATAGTCCACAACGCCCCCGCCTTCGGCGAGGACGACAACCGGGTATGCAGGAGATACGATCTGCCCTTCGTGCAGATGGTGGATTCCAAGGGCGAAATGTGCGGCGGCACCCCATGGGACGGCGTATTCGTAAAGAAGGCCGACCCCATGATACTGAAGGATCTTGATGAGCGCGGCCTCCTCTTCGCCGCCCCCAGGTTCGAGCATAGCTACCCCTTCTGCTGGCGCTGCGACACCCCGCTCATCTACTATGCCCGCTCCTCCTGGTTCATAGCCATGACCAAGGTAAAGGAAAGGCTCATAGAGTACAACCGCCGCATAAACTGGATACCGGAGAACATCAAGGAGGGCCGCATGGGCAACTTCCTTGAGAACGTTATAGACTGGGGCATCTCCCGCGAGCGCTACTGGGGCACCCCCCTGCCCGTATGGGTATGCGACAAGTGCGGCAAAACTCACGTGGTAGGCAGCCGCAAGGATCTTTCCCAGCTTACCGGCTGCGATGAAAACGTCGAGCTGCACAAGCCCTATGTGGACCCCCTCAAGTGGCAGTGCGAGTGCGGCGGCACCATGCGCCGCGAGCCCGTGGTGATAGACTGCTGGTTCGATTCCGGCTCCATGCCCTTCGCCCAGTGGCACTATCCCTTTGAAAACAAGGATAAGTTTGAGCGCCGCTACCCCGCAAACTTTATCAGCGAGGCCATCGACCAGACCCGCGGCTGGTTCTATACCCTTTCCGCAATAGCGGCCTGCCTGTTCGATTCCCCCGCCTTCCTCAACTGCATCGTGCTGGGCCACGTTCAGGATAAGGAGGGCCGCAAGATGAGCAAGCACATAGGCAACGTGGTAGACCCCTGGGTGCTGTTAGACAATCAGGGCGCGGACGCCGTGCGCTGGTATTTCTACACCAGCTCCATGCCATGGCTCCCCAACCGCTTCTCCGCAGAGGCCGTCTCCGAGAGCCAGCGCAAGTATATGGGAACCTTCTGGAACACCTATGCCTTCTACATTCTGTATGCGGATATAGACGGCTTTGACCCCACGGAGCACGAGCTGCTGCGCGAGAACCTCACCCCCATGGACAGGTGGATACTTTCCCGCCTGAATACCCTCATGGGCCGCGTTGAGGCATACCTTGACGAGCTCAAGATGACCGAGGCGGGCCGCGAAATGCAGGACTTCATGGACGACCTTTCCAACTGGTACGTCCGCCGCTGCCGCGAGAGGTACTGGGGCAAGGATATGACCCCCGATAAGGAGGCCGCCTACATGACCCTCTACACGGTGCTCAGGACCATGGCGCTGATATCCGCCCCCTTCACCCCCTTCATGTCCGAGACCATGTATCAGAACATGGTCAGGACGGTGGATAAAAACGCGCCGGAGAGCATACACCTTTGCGACTGGCCGGAGAAGGACGAGAGCTTCATAGACCCCGAGCTTGAGGCCAACATGGCCGCCGTGCTGGATATAGTGGTGCTGGGCCGCAGCGCCCGCAACGCGGCGAACATCAAGAACCGCCAGCCCGTGGCCGCCATGTACGTGCAGGGCAAGGCCCTTCCCGATATGTACGTATCCATCATAGCGGACGAGCTCAATGTAAAGGAGGTCAGGTTCGTGGACGACGCCTCCTCCTTCATAAGCTACCGGGTAAAGCCCCAGCTAAAGACCCTTGGGCCCCGCTATGGCAAGCTCCTGCCCAGGATCAACCAGTACCTCGCGGGCGAGGGCATAGGCAACGCCGTAGTGGCCGCCCACGGCAACGGCGAGCTCTACCGGTTCGATATAGACGGCACTGAAATTGCCCTTTCCGCGGAGGACGTGCTGGTCTCCACCGAGGAAAACGCCGGCTTCGTCACCGTAACCGAGCATGACCTTTCCGTGGTGCTGGATACCAACCTTACGCCGGAGCTCATCGAGGAGGGCTTCGTGCGGGAGATAGTCTCCAAGGTGCAGACCATGCGCAAGGAGGCGGGCTTCGAGGTCACAGACCACATCGTGCTCTCCCACCACGGCAACAGCCTTATCGAGGGCATATTCGCCAAGCACGGCGCGGAGATATCCGCCGACACCCTTGCAGACTCCATCAAGCCGGGCGCGTCCGGCTATGTGAAGGACTGGGAGATAAACGGCGAAAGCGTCACGCTGGGCGTGGAAAAGGCCTAAGCCAAAAATAAAAAAACGGGGGCGCAAGCCCCCGTTTTTGCCCCGTAAATACGGGGCTTTATTTTTTAAATTCTTCGATTATATCCATTATTATCGCTATCTGGCTTTCGCTGAGCCCGTCCGTTCTGAAGGTAAGCTGATCTTCCGTTCCAAGCAGGTAGTCGAGGGACACGTTAAACATATCGGCAATCCTCAACAGCACGGCATAGCTGGGCATACGCGCCGAGTTTTCATAGGCGGACACCATGCTTTTGGTTATTCCCAACCTTTCGGCAAGCTGAGATTGAGAGAGCCTTTTGTTCTCCCGCAGCTTTGCCAATTTAATTCCAAAGTCAACCATGTTGAGTACCTCACGTTTACTGCTAGTATACCTTGCATGAGTAGTCATTTATTTAATCAAAATGTTCTCAATTAGTTGACTTTGCGCTGTTTTTTATATATCCTTTAATGGAGGTGATAATATGCTGCGCAAAACATATCTGATTTTCGGCGTGCGAAGCGTAAGCACCCTTCCCGTAAAGCTATACCGCAAGCGCGACTTTGAGCGCAGAAAGCGCATGATGCGCTATATCAAGGAGGAATACGACTACCTGAGGGCTGCCCGCAGGGATAATATCATGTTCGATATGGCCATGTACAAGCTCGACACGATGTTGGAGGAAATGAAGCAGGACTACCTTGACGATCCGGCCAAAATGCTGGATACGCCGCGGGTAAGGGAGCAGGTAAAGCTGATGCTCAAGTATGACCCGCAATACCGCAGGAAATACAAATACAAATAAAAAACGGGGGCGCAAGCCCCCGTTTCTATTTCTCCTCCGCCCCTTCGCCGTCCTTCAGCTTTACCAGCGCGCCCTTCAGGGCCTCCGGCAGGGGCAGGCCGATGCGGCCCGCGTTTTCTAATATGGAAAGCCCCTCGTTGGCGATGTAGAACATACATACGGCGCTCCTCACCGCGCCGTTGGTGGCAGGCACCAGCTTGTCGAGCATGGTGGAAAGGGCCACCAGCACGAATATGAATACTTTCTTGAGCAGCCCCTTGAAGCCTATGACGCTGCTTAGCGTCCTCGATATGGCCGCATAGGCCACCCCCGTTACGTAATCCAGCGCCACCACCGCGACGAGCGCCGTTATTATGGCGTCCCACGGGCCGAAAATATAGCTCAGCACGCCGCCTATTCCCGCCATCACGCCCGTTACAAGGTTATTGTTCATCTTTTTCTCCTTTCCGTATTTCCAGTATAAGCTGCCGGCAGGGGCAATCCTCCCCCTTGCAGCGTTCCCATATCCTTTCCGTTTCCCCGGCGCCCAGCGCGGGGAGCCTTCCGTATCTGTTCCAGTAGCCCGCACCGTTTGAATCCAGGCAGTTGAGCACAACCCCGTCGTCCCTTCCCATAGCCTCTATGGCGAGGCCGCCGCCTATATACGCGCCCACGTGATGTATGCGCTTCCCGTTATGGCGAAAGAGAAGGTCCCCCGGCTCAAGCTGGCTCCTGTCGCTCAGCTTTTCGCAGGCGGAATAAAGCCCACGGGAGGACATATCCCGCTTTATAAGCTCGTTATCCAGCAAAAACCTCACTATCAGCCCGCTGCAATCGAAGGCGGCTATGGGGTCTCTGCCCTCCGCTTTGCGCTTTTCCCATAGGGCTATGGCGCGCCTTGCGTTTTTTTCGCTGGTCTCTCTTCGGCGTATCCACCTCTCGGTTATATCCGTTTCGCCCTGGGCGCCCCATACGTATATGTCGCCCACGTGGCCTTTAAGGTATTTTATGAAAAGCTCCTTCATATATGCTCTCTCCTTTATTCATTTAAGGAGGCTAAGGCGGCGGCTATGGCGGAATCCACATAGGCCTTTATGACCCTGTTCTGCACCGCGTTCGCGGAGGTATCCGACATTTCGCCGTCTATGGAGCCGGTATCCGGCGTTATGGCGAGGTCGTCCCCGCCTATGAGCCCGCCGTCCCGCGCCGCCTCGTATTCCTCCGCCGTCCTGAAAACGTGTACCTTCATAAGACTGAGCTTCTTTTCCGTGGCCGTCATTGCCTTTTCACCCCCAATATATAGTATTCAACATCAGCGCAGCTTGCGGCGCTGGCGCCGTGCACCGTGAGCAGCAGCTTTGCGCCGTATTCCCCCAGCAGCCTGCACGTGACCGGCGCGCTGCCGCTCGCGGCGGAGAAAAAGCCGTCTGCCGGCTTTTCCCTGCAATACGCTATCATCTCGCCGGAGGAGCCCACAGAGGTCTTTATTATCAGCGCCAGCGGGTCCACCGTCTTGTTCACCGTAAGCACGCGCGGGCTGTCAATGCCCTCAAAGCTGCCGGAAACCATCTTCATCTCGTAATTCACGCCGCAGAGAAGATTAAAAAGCATATCCTACCCCCATATCAGCACGTTTACCTTAAGGTCTATGGGGGGCTTTTTGTCCGCCGAGAAGGTTAACGAGTTGTAGCCCTGCACGGCGCAGTGGACGTTTGCCCCCACGTATTCGTCCCAGTCCTTCGGTACCGGGCCCACTATGGCGAATTTGCCGCTCCTCATGCCGCTTACCCTTATGGCCTGTGTGCAGCCGTATGTGCCAACCACCCAGCCGTCCAGCGGCAGCTCCGCCACCATGCTCACAGGCCTTGCCGCGTATTCCTCGTGGGTGTGGCTCTCCTCCGCCGCCCCGATGTCCGCCGGCGTAAGCTCGTCGCTGCCTCCCCTTGCGTGGGTGGAGGCGTGTCCGTTTGCAAGGCTCGTGCCGCCCACGCCGTTAGCCAGCACAAGCTCCTTCCCAAGGTATACTGCCATGGGTGTTCCCTCCTTTTCCTTTTAAGAGTATCTCAGTATTTTCCATGTGGTCACGTTCCCCTCCATAGCCGCCCTGCATTCCTCCGCGGCGGAGCTTGCCGCCCCCGCAGCGGCGGAGGCCTCGGCGCTCAGCTCCTCCACCCTCTCCATTAGTGAGGTGAGCTGCGGGTACTGGGGCGCGGAGGCCATGGCCTCGCCGGAGAATATGGCCTTACGGCAGGCGAAGTTGAACTTTGCCGTGGTAACGAGGGTGGAGAGGTTGGAATCGGAATATATCTGAAGCTCGCACTCCACCGTCCCGGGGGCGACGGAGCCCGAAAAAAGCTCTATATCCACCTCGTTGTTGAGCGCGCCGCAAAGGGTGACGCCGCCCTCCGGGTCGCTGCTGTCCTGGCAGGCGGCGCCGCCGCCCCTGGAAAACACCGCTATCACCCGGCACCCCGTAAGGTCCACCGGGTAGCCTCCGTCCGTCAGCAGTATGGCCAGCACGTTGCCGTTGTCCCCGTCCACCACCGTAAAATCCCTGTTCGCCCCCGCGTCCGCTATGTCCAGCGCTATCTCGAAGGTCTTTTTTACCGCAGCCATAAGCGCCCCCTTAACCGCCGTATTTCTTTTTAAGGCTATCGTAAAGGGTTTTGCCCAGGGCCGAGTATATCTCGTCCCGCCTGCTGCTCCAGTAGCTGCTCTCGCTGCCGAATAGCTGCCTGCGCTGGTCGGCGGTGAGGTTGCGTACGTATTCGGTGTAGTCCTCTCTGGAAAGGCCGCTCTTTTTGGAGCCGCCCCCGGAGGACTTTTTAGAGCCCGCCTTTGCCGCGGCGGCCATGGCGGCGTTCTGCTGGCTCAGATACTGGTTGTACCAGTCCGAGGCCATGCTCAGCGCGGTCTTCTGCGCCGCCGTGTATGCCTCCGCGTTGTACTGCTGGGCGCTTAGGCTCATCTGGTCGTACCTGTACAGCGTGTCGTATATCTTTTCCGCCAGCGCCGCGCCGTACTGCGCCTCGATGCCGCTTATGTCGTCCTGGGCCTCCTCCGCCTGCCGCGCCTTTACCGACGTAACATAGCTGCTCTGCCCCATGCCCCGGGAAACGGCGTCCGCGTCTATCTCCGCCATCTCCCGCTCCGCGGCCCTGCTGCGCCGCTCTATTGCGGCGTCTGCGCCGGGGCGCAGCACCCCGCTCCACATGTCCCTGACCTCTGCGGCGCTGGGCGCCTTCACCGTCACCGCGGGCGCCGACAGGCTGCTCCTTATGGCGTTGTAGTAGCCGTCAAAGGCTCCGTTCCTTCCGGCGTCCCCCCAGTCAAAGCCGCCGCTCTGCCGCCTTGCGCCGCGCTCAAGGCTCGCCCTGTACGCCGCATCGGTATTCGGGCCCCATACGCCATCCGCCTTAACGCCAAGCTGCCGCTGGTAGTCCTTTACCTTAGATGCGGAATTGACCCCCTCCGGCGGGGCGTAGCCGTCCATATAATATCTTGCCATGGTGTTTTCCTCCTTTTTTCCCTGCCTATTCGAGCGCCGAAAGCCGCGCCTCCAGCTCCTCTATCTTCTGGGCAATGGCTGTAAAGTTTTGATTAAGGTTGTTTTCGTTGGCCTTTACCGTTTCGCTGTAAAGCTCCGCGTCCCTTGCGTCCGGCAGCGTCACATAGTAAAGCGCCCGCATATCCAATGCCATCTATTCCACCCTCCTCCAGGTCTCAAACGAAAGCTCTATGCCGCCGCGCAGAGTAAAGCGCCCTCCCGCCTCGTTGGATAACCTGAGGGAAAAGGTCCTGCCCTCGTTTTTGAGGGGGACCTCCACCACCTCGCTCTCCTCCGTAGGCAGCAGCACCCTTGTGGCAGCCCTTGCGCTGCCCACGCTCACCTCAGCGTTCATTGCGGTGGCCCCGCCCTGCGCGTGGCCCCTGAAGCAAAGGGAGCGCATGGCCTTTACGCCGCTCTTGTCGAACAGATCCGTCTCCGGCGTGCGCCACCACGCCTCTATGCTCTTTCCGTCGTAGCTCTTCCCCTCGTCGAAAAGGCATACGTAGCGGCCGGAATTGACTATGTACAGCCTGCCGTCCCACGAGGCTATGTCCCCCACGTCAAAGCCGCGGCGCAGCATATAGGTGCGGCGCAGGAGGTCGTATTCTATGATGCCGCCCCCCTTCGCGTCCTCGAAGGAGTAATAGAGCTTGCCCCGGGCCGCCGCCCCTCTGGAGGCGGACACGTCCGCGCCGGAAAGCAGCTTCCTTATGCGCCTTGCGTCGCCCATGAGGGTGGCGGATACGCCGTTGAACCTGCAAAGGCCCCCCTTGGTCATAAAGTAAAGCATGTCCCCGCTCATCACGAAGGAGGTATGGGCCGCCGTCTCCGCGTCGGAAGCTATGCGCTCCACCGTAAAGTTGGAGGGCTTGTCGCCTATGAGCCGGTAAAGGCTGCGCTTTTTGAATATGAGGAGCTGGTTTGAGAGGGCCGCAAGCCCCATTATGGGGTCGCCGGCGCTGCCGCCTATCTCGGTATGCCCGCCGGACACGTTTGCGGAGCTGGCCTCCTCGCCCCAATCCTCGACGGTGCGGCCGCCCCCCGGCAGCTTGGACCAGTATAGCCTGTTGGGGAAGCTGCCGTCTCCGGCGGCGAACAGCCTGCTCCGGTATGCTGCAAGGTAGCTCGCCGGCCTGTCGGAGAGCCCCTCGCTGCTGCCGAACAGCTTGGCCTGTGTGCCGTCGTACTTTACTATCTGCTGCTCGCCGCTGGCTATCAGAAGATAGTCCGCGGCGTCTATGCGTACCTCCGCAAAGTCCACCCGCCCTCCGGTCAGGCCGCCGCTGAAGGAGTATATCAGCACCCATGCGCCCTCCCTCCAGGCGTACACGCTGCCCCCCGCCACAACTATCACCTGATCGCCGCTGCCCGAATGGAACAGGAACATGCGGCGTATCGTATCCGCGCCCGGCACCGCCGAGGTTATGTATCTCGTATACCCCTTTGCCACCGTAAGCTCGCCGTCCGCCGTGTCCATGTTGCAGGCGTCGGGGCTGTATGAGGCCGCCATGCCGTTTTCGCCCATGGACTGATCCAGCCCCATAAACTCGTCTATCCTGTATATCTTTCGCGCCACCCGCCTCACCACCTGTTCACTATGCGCTGGCTGGCCCCGCCGCCCAGATGGGGGCGTATGGCGGCCTTGCCCGCCTCGTACATCTGAAAGTATATGTTGCCGCCCCGCTGCTGGGAAACGTCCCCTGCGGCCCTCTCGCGCCCCACCACGTAGCTCACCAGCAGCCCGTGCATATAGGCGGGTATGTCCGGCTCGTCCGTGCCGGCGAACATATCCCTGGGCACCGACCGGTAGGTCACATCTATCCTGCCGGGGCCGCCGGAGGTGACTATCACCTCCGATGCGTCGCCGTCGTAAAAGTCCTCCTCCCGGCCCTGCCGCTTTACGCTCAACACCTTGCGGCAGCCCCTTGAAAGCATCGAGGTGGTGAAGGTTCCGTCCTTGGTGTCGACGGTTTCTGTGCGCCGGGGCTTATATACGGCGCATATATCCGTCACGCCGTCGTTTGCGAAGCGGGTAAATTTATCCCGCCATACCTCCATGCTCTGGGCGTCGTGGCCGCGGTCGAGCTGGGCAAGGGCGGCTACGATGATGTCGTTCAGCGTCATACCTGCGCCACCCTTCTGCCAACGCCCCTGTAGGCCTTTACCTCCCGCTCGCCCGTCAGCGTCACCTGCTCGCTCCTTTGTATCAGCTCCGCGATGGGCTTGGGCAGCTCCGTCTCCTCTCCCCGGCGTATCCTGAAAAACCAACCGTTTATGCCGCCCTCCCAGTAGCCGCTGCCCTCTATGCGCATACGCACCCGGGGCTGCTTCCCCAGCGTCTCGCCCATGTCGCCCTTTATGGCGTCTATTTCCTTATCGGTTATGTAATCCATTGTCTTTCCTCCTTGACTCTCTCAGCTCTTCTCTGCTCAAATAAAAGGGGCCGGAGTTTTCCCCGGCCCTCTTGAAAGGGATATGAAACAGCGCCTCAGCGCTTATTTCCCGCCGCTGCCTATGCGCTTACGCCGTGCTCTATGCGTATGAGCCACAGCTCGTTGAGTATCTTTGCAGCGTATGCAGCCACCTTTGCGCCCACCGTCGCCCGCTGATCCAGAGGATCCGAGGTTCCCGCGCTGCCGTGGGGCTTTATGATTATCTGGAGCGCGCCGCTGCCGCCCACGTCCACTATGCCGTATGCGTCCTTGCCGAAGATGAGCGTGGAATGTACCTCCGCCCCCGCCTTGGTGGTATCGTCTATCTTGCCCCCGTCCTCGCTGTAAACTATCGCGTCCGCGGCGAGCGTGGCGCTCTCGGTCAGCGTCACGGTATTTGAGGCCGCGTCAAAGGCTGCCACGGTATACTCCGATGCGCCTATCCTTATCTTGCTGCCTGCGGCGGAAAGATACGCCGCCTCCGCGTCCTTGGGGCTGTTCTTGAGCACGAAGGTTTTGGATGAGCTGGTGGCGGCCTTGACCTTATTCAGCACGCTCTGGGAGAATACCTTCGCCTCGGTGGATTCCACGAATACCACCCCGAACAGGCGGCCTATCTCGCCGGAATATATCTGCTCCGCGCAGGAGTACTTGGATACGTCCTGCCAGAGGGGGTCGCTCTGGAGGTCGTAGGTGGCCTCGGGGGAGCATATACAGATAAAGTGGGGCTTCCTTCCCTCGTCTCCGAAGGGGCGCGCCTTGGCCTTTTTAAGGGTCCGCACCGCCCTGCGTATCTCCGCCACGGTCAGCTTGTCCTCCGCGGTCATCTCGCCGCGGCCGGTCTTGCCGTTTGCGTACTGCACGTTGGTGCCGGCGTTCATTGCGTCCCTGGTGACCCACTCCACCACGGTGCCGAGCTGCTCGCCCAGCAGCTCCGCGCTCTCGGATATCACCTGATCGTAGCCGGTCATATCCAGCAGGTCGGATACCTCCACGTATGCGCCGTACTGGGCCACCTCCACCTCCACGTTGCTCTGGGAAAGGGCCTGGCTGGCGGGGGTGATTCCCTCCTGAAGCGCCTCCATGGCGTCGCTCGCGTCAAAGAGGTTCCATTTGCGGAACTCCACGCGCTTGCCGCTGTTTTTGGGTATGGGGCGCTTCTGCCCGTACTTGGCGTGTACGAAGCGGGTCTTTGCGCTTTCCAGCAGCTGGCGGTCGTAAAAGGTCTTGTTGAGTTTAGTGGTCCCTGCGGTGCTTGCGGTAGTGTTGATGCTCATTGTTTTTTCTCCTTCCTTTTTGTGCAGTTACAGCGAAACGCGCCTGCCCTCGCCGGCGGCGCGCATCAGCCTTTCCTTTAGCAGGTTAAATTCCCTGGTGGGCATGTTGGCGTAGTCCGTCTCCGCCGCGGCGGGGGTATTGCCCTTTATGGGGGTGGGCAGCGCCCTGCGGGCCGCCAGCTTTTCCATTATGTCCATGGCGCCCTTTTCGCGCTCCGCCTTGGCGGCGGCCTCCGCGTTGCACTCGGCGGCGTAAAGCCTCAGCGCCGCCTTTACCGGCATTTCCAGCAGCATCCTTACGAACCTCTCGTCCGCAAGGTAGCCGTCTATGTCCCCCTCTACGCCCCCCTCCTCATAGAGCCGCATGAGGTCGTTTGCGGCCCTGGCGCTGATGGCGGCTATGCCCTTTGGCATACCGCCGCCGTCCAGCAGCATATCGAAGGCCGCCCCCTCGTCGAGGCCGGTGTCGTCGCACACGCTTTTGATAAGCATTGAGCCTATGATGTAGGCCGGGTCATTTTCCGCTATGTCGCGGGCCATGTCCAGTATCTCCTCCTCCGTGAGTACGCCATGCTCCTTTTCCTTTCTGAATATCATCTTTTCCTCCTGAAACAAAAAAGCGGCGGTATACCGTCGCTTTTCTCTGCCCCTTACGGCGGGCCGCCGTATTTTTCACCGCGATGAGGTCCGGTTCAGGCAAAAGCAAAGGGATAGGCCGCGGCCTATCCCTCTTTTTTCCCTTGCCTGTTTTTCCATCGTGTTAATTATACCCCCGCCCTCCCTCGCTGTAAAGGACAGCTTCGGGGCATATTTTATGCGCCAAAAGTGCAGCGGCCGCTCTGCGCCGCCCACCTTATACCCGCGCCGCCTAACCCAAAAACGCCCGTAAACCAAATATTTCTTTAAAACTTAATGAACATTTCAGCAGATCGTAATACTTTTGTGATGATTTTCCCCGCCCGGGGGGTTATAATAAAGTTGCAAGTGAGAGAAACCCTTTCAAGAACAACTATAAGTTGCAAATTGCTTTGGATCCCCTTCCAAAGCAATTTTTTTTGCATTTTATTGACTAATCGCTCCGGCCTTGTTAAAATAACCTTGCCGCGCTAAGCGGGGAGATAGCGGTGCCCTATACCTGCAATCCGCTGAAGCAGGGCTGAATCCCCGTTTTGAGGCTCGCCCCTGTGGGGCCGCCGCCGCCGTGGGGCGTTGATCCCCGGGTCCCGTGCAACTTGTCACCGTGAACCATGTCAGGGCCGGAAGGCAGCAGCATTAAGCGGAAGCGCAGGTGTGCCGCGGGCTTGCCCGGGAGTAGCAACCTGGCGGCGAAAACGCCCACGGAAGGTGAAGTCGAGATTCGGGTGCGCGGTATTTTTAGAAGTTTTCGCAGAAGCGGTCAAGGATCGCTTCTGCGATTTTTTTCGTGTTTTGCCGTTATTTCCCGTGCAGCTCTATTTCCCGCGCAATATCTGCAAATTGCGCCGCGGTCAGCTTTTCTGCCCGTATATTCCCCTCTATGCCGAAGGCGGAAAGCAGCATTTTCAGCCGTTCGTCCGATATTCCCGCCGCCTTCAGGTTGTTGGCGAGGGTCTTTCGCCGCATCGCAAAGGCCCTGTTGAGCAGCCACTCCAGCTCAGAAAGCTTTTCCGTGCCCCGCGCCGTGAGCTTTAGCACTACCGAGTCCACATCAGGCCGGGGATAATACATGTCCCTGGAAAGCTCCATTAGCCGCGTCACCTCGTAATAATACCCCGCAAGCACCGTCAGCGGCCCGTATACCCTGTCCCCCGGCTTTGCCGTGAAGCGCTCCGCCGCTTCCTTCTGCATCATAAGCGTCATGGCGGGTATGCTCCCCTCCGCACCTATGGATAAAAACCTCATGCAAAGCGGAGTGGTTATGTAATACGGCAGGTTCGCCGCGATATTCGCCCTGCCGCCCAAGGCCCCTATTAGGCCGGGTATATCCGCCTTAAGCGCGTCCTCCCTTACGAGCGTCACCTCCGGCAGCCCGTCCGCGATTATCTCCGCCATGCGGCTGTCTATCTCTATCGCCGCCACCCTCGGGGCGTATTTTACCAGCTCTGCGGTGAGCGCCCCCATGCCGGGGCCTATCTCTATTACCGGCAGGCCGTTTTCGCAGGCGGCCCGCGCTATCTTCTCTGCCGCGGCGTCGCTGGCCAAAAAATTTTGCCCCAGCGCCCTGTTGGGCGTGAGGCCGTATTTTTCAAGTTGTGCCTTTATGGAAGCTATGCTCATCACTTATACCAGACAGTCACGTTGTATTTTGTTCCCCAGCGCTTCGCCTCCGCCTCCGAGTTGAACCAGAGATCCAGCTGGTTCATGGGCTTTCCGGCGGAATTGGTGTAGTTCCTGAAGGCGCCGGTATCCCTGGCCGTGCCGTAGCCGTAGCCCCTCACATATATCTGGGTGCCGTATTTGAAGTAATGGGTGTTCACGGCTATTGTGCCCAGCTTGGGCGTGGTGCCGGTGGCCGTGCGGCTGCCCTTGCAGTAGGCGGTTATCTTATCCACCTTGATGCTCTTCCAGCCGTTTACGCCGTCCTTTGGGGCCTCCTTCCAGCGGCGGGTCTCCCCCTTGAAGTTGGTCTGATAGCGTATCTTGGTGCCCACCCGGATTATCTCGTCCACGGCCTTTTCCGTGATTATCTGATCCACCACCTCGCGGGATACCTCCACGCCGTCCTTTACGGTTATGCGCTGGGTTATCTGCTTTTTGCCGTCCTTGCCCTCCACCTCGACCTTCTTGAAGCTCTCGTACTCCCTGTCGTCCTTTTTGATTATCTCGTCGTAGTCAAGGGTCTTGTAGGATACCTTGTATGTAACGTCCACGGCGGTGTGGCTTATCTTCATGCCGGGCTCAAGATCCCGGAATGTGAGCTCCGATATCTCGTCTCCGGATTTTACCGTCACCCCCGCCCTGTCCAGCGCGTCGCCCACCGTGCCGGAGCTCATGTACATGACCTCCGTATTGCCGCCGGACTGCACCGCCACGGGGTACGCCCGCATTATCTCTATGGTCTCGCCGTCGATAAGCTCCGCGTCCTTGGCTACCGAAAGCGCGTCGTCCTCGCCCAGCCTCTCGCCTATCGCCGTCAGGAACTCCCCTACATTATCTCTCCTTGTAAGGTACTGGAGGGTGCGGCCGCCGTCCTGCAAATATACGGTAAGCCGCCCGTCCGAGAACATGAGCGCCCACGCGAAAAACAATCCCGCGGCCAGTACCGCGGCTATGAGGCCCAGGTCCGCCCAGCCGAAGCCGGAGGAGCCTCGCGCTCCCTTTGCCCTGCGCTGCTTCGCGCCCTTCCTGCGCCTCGCTGCGAGGGCGGATATGGGGTTTTTCTTTTTACGTCGAACCATGGCGTTTCCTTTCTTTAGTCAGTATATTTTATCAGCACATCACGGCGCTGTCAAATTTCGCTGTGTAAACTTTTATTTGCAGCCGTTTACATATTATTATCCCCAAGCTACCATCAGTTGACAAGGACACACAAGGTTTTAGGAGCCAAACAGCACGGCATAACTGTGTCGTCCTCATTTGAAATACAACCAGTATTTCTGCACTCGTCCTCCTTGTTCTGCCATACTCTTTGGCTTCTAAAACTCAAAGACCCCAAAGAGCTTGTTTTGAGGGCGATCCAAGGCCGAGGAGCGCAGTACTACTGGATGTAATACAAGCGACGAGAACGCAGGAGCGTCCCAAAACAAGCCTTTCGGGCTTGTGTGCTCTTGTCAACTGATGGTATAATTTTGTTATAATGAATTGTTCATCACAGGGAGCGGAAGAGAAGCGGGATTGAAAAGAGCCTTAAGCGTAATTTTAATATGGGCGATATGCCTTTGCCTGCTGCCGGGCTGCTCAGGCGCAAGCGGCAGGCAGGTATGCCTGGATTTTTTGTCAAAAATATCCTCCGGCGACTATGAGGGGGCGTATTCCCTTTTGGACAGCGCCGTTACCTTTGTCCCGGAGGGGGCGGACGCGGCCCCTTCCAAGCCCATTGACCCCGGCCAAAAGCCCGATTACGCGGCCCTGGCAAAGCTCGAGCCCAACCGCGAGGCTGAGGGGCTAATAAGCAAAAACCAGTTCGCCGCCAAATACATAAGCATATTCGAGGCGTTGGAGATAACCTCCGTGCTGTATGAGAATATACAGCTCGACGAGGGCGAGGTGTTCACCATAGCCAGCTTCACCGCCACCTACTCCTCCCCGCTGCTGGGCGACGTTTCCGGCGAGCACCGCATGGTGGCCATAAAGTCCCATAACCGGTGGTGCATAGAGTGGTCGCCCAACCTCATATTCCCGGAGATGGAATGGGGGGATACCGTCCGCGTGGCCCGCATAAGCGCGCGGCGGGGGGAAATAATGACGGACGGGCAGGTGCTGGCGACCACCGAGGGCAAGATATCCGTATACGCCATGCCGGACAAGCTCAACGACGCCAACCGCGACTACTTCTACAACAAATGCTCCGCCCTCCTCGGCATGACCCATGAAGCCATAGACAAGAGGCTCGCCAGGGCATACGACGGCGTGGCCCTGCTCAAGCAGTTCTATCAGGGCGAGCTTCCGGAATACCTTGAGGCACAGCTCCTCGAGATCGAGGGCGTGGGCATAGATTACGGCAATTACGGCTCGGTGCGCTCCTATCCCGAGGGGGATATGCTGTCCCATACCTTGGGCTATGTGGGCATAGTCAGCGCCGGCAGCGACGAGGAGCTGGAGGCCAAGCTGAAGGAGCTCAACGAGGGCAGGGAGCCCGAGGACGGCCTTTACACCTCTGATTCATACGTGGGGCGCAACGGCCTGGAGGCGCGGTATGAAAAGGAGCTGCGCGGAAGGGACGGCTACCGCATATATATATGCACCCCACAGGGCACAAACCGCAGGACCCTCTACACCAAGCCCGCCGAGGACGGGCTGGACCTTCAGCTCACCATAGACTACAAGCTGCAAAAGCGGCTGGACTTCGTGCTGGACAGCGTGCTCTTCGGGGATACCACCGCGGGCGCCGTGGTGGTGATGAACCCCAGGACCGGCGCCATAGAGGCCATGTCCTCATGGCCGGGCTACGACCTTAACGCCTTTGCAAAGGGCATGGGCTCCGCGGAGTACGCGGAGCTGCTGGGCAAGGCCAGCAAGCCCCTCTACAACCGCCTTACACAGGGCCTTTACCCTCCCGGCTCGGTATTGAAGGCGTTTACCGCGGTGGCGGCGCTGCAAAGCGGGGTATTGGACGAAAGCTACGTCTTTACCGGCGAGATAGTGGACGATTACTGGCTCCCCACGGAATACGGCGCATGGCTCGGCAGCAAGATAAAGCGCGCACAGGTCAAGTACAACCGCCTCAGCCCCCTCAACATGCGCAGCGCCATAGTGCATTCCGACAACATCTACTTCGCAAACGCCGCGCTGCTCATGGGCTGGGACAGCTACACCGCCTACATGAAAAGCATAGGCTTCGGCGAAGCCATGCCCTTCGACCTCAACGTGGCCCAGTCCCAGCTCTACAACGAGGATACCGAGCTTAACCTCATGCTCCTTGCGGACAGCGGCTACGGCCAGGGCGAGATACTTACCACGCCCCTGCAGATGGCGGTTATGTTCTGCGCCTTTGCCAACGGCGGCAATATAATGCAGCCCTACATAGTGGACGGCTTATACGAGACCGAGGGCATAAAGTACAACAACGTATCCAAGGCGAGCCCAAAGGTATGGAAGGGCGGCGTGATAGAGCAGCATTCGCTGGATATAATCGTGCCTTACCTCAAGGACGTCGTGGACCACAAGCTCAACGGCACCGGCCGCTCCCTCAAGGTCACCTCCGTAACGGTGGCCGCAAAGACCGGCACCGCCGAAATAGGCAACGACAAGAGCCGCCAGATATCCTGGTTCGCCGGCTTCCGCTGCGATACGGAGGACAAGGACGCGCGCCTGGTGCTGGTCATGCTGGAGGTCCCCACCACCGAGCAATACGCCTCCCTAAAGTTCGACATAGCCCGCGAAATGCTCAAAATGAGCGCCTCGCGATAATAATATCCCAAGCAAAAAAGGGCGGGTAGATCGCCCTTTTTGTAGTTTCGCTATGAATATTCCGCCATTATGGTCTCTATCACGTTTATCCATTCGGATTCGCTCAGCGTACCCGCATATCTTGCTATCATCCTGCCCGAGCTGTCGTAAATATAGGTGCTGGGCATATACGAAACATAGCGCAGCAGCGCCTCGGTGGCCACTATCTGGGGGTAGCCCGCGCCGGTGGAGGCTATGTAGTCCTTCGCGTCGCTGCAGGTCTGCCCGTTAAGGCCGTATACGTCGGCGCATATACCCAAAAACTGCACTCCCGTGCCCTTGTATTCCTTGTAGAGCCTTGCGAGACGTCCCATCTCGTCCACGCATATACCTCAGGTGGTGGACCACACGTTCACAAGCGTGATTGCGCCGCCGGAAAAGTAGCCTTGGCTCAGCTTTCCGCCGTCTATCCTGTCCGTCTCGAAGTCCGTGACCTTTGTGCCGCTTGCCTTTTTTATATCGACCTTGGTATAGTCCTTGGCGTGGGGGGTCTTGGCGGAGGCCTTTTTTTCCTCCTTCTTTTCCTCGCCGCCCTTGGGCTTTTCCCTTTCTTTTTCCTTGTCCTTTTCCTGTTCCTTTTCCTTGGCCTCGTCCTTTTTCTTTGTTTCCTCCGGGGTGCTTACGGGCCTATGGGTCTTTTCCGGCGCGGGCGTGATCTCCGGCGTGGGCACGGGGGTGACTATCGGCTCCACCGTGGGCGCGGTGAGCATGACAAAGGTGGCATCCGCCTCCGCCCTTTTCGCGCACCCGCATGCAGCGGCCATCCCTATCAACGCCAGCACCAGCGCCGCCGCTCTTTTGCAAAACCTGTTTATCATAGCAAAAGTATAATTTGACAGTATAACGCCTGTCAATAAAATAAACTGTTAAGAAGCGCCAAAGCTGCGTGGCGAATGAGCCGTAAGGGCGGCTTTCCTTTGCTTCGCCGATTTTGGCATAAAAAGAGGACGGATCATGCTCCGTCCTCAATTCAATCGGCTTTTTGTCTTTGCTTTGTAAATATTGCTTTAAGTCCTCTTCAAGGCCTCTATAATCTGCTCGTCCGTGTAATTCAATCTCGCCCGCCAGTTCCGAATCAAATACTGTGACAGGTCGTCCTGATACTCCGGCATTTCCTCCGGCTTGAGCTTGGCTTCCGTTTTGGTTTCAGTGTTCTGCTCCATTTGACTGTCCTCCTTGACTGTACTTCGGTGTTCCGACTTTATGCTTATAATCGGTGCGCCATTCGGCGCTGAAATATCCGTCTTAATGCTTAAAGTATCTTTTATCGCCGGTGCTTTGTCAAGTGCCTGCTCCTCCGCCCACCGGGCGCGCCGTCGTGCGCATATCAAACGGCGAAATTATCGGCATTATCGCAATGCGGAGCGCCGATAGGCATACGTTCTGTTCTTTGTGGATGGAAAGTACCACCGTCAAGGCGTCGGCAAACAGCTCCTTCAGTCGGTCCGAACATAAAAAATGACGGTAAATTCCTCCCCGTATGCCGTCTCGATATACATTAAGCTCAGCTTTCGCTCTACCGCCCTTGAATAAACCGTCAACAGCCTCAGGTTCATACCGATGGAGAGGGGGGGAATTAACTCGTTGACTTACATGTTTTTTCACAATATAATACAATAAACATAACAAGTATCGTATCAGGATCAAATAGTAGACTAGCAAAGAAAGATAATAATTCGGGGAGGATAATAATATGGGGTTCATTGAAGGATTCATACTTGGAGCAGCATCAAATGCAATGGCCAAAAAAGAAAATGAACGTGCCTTTAAGGTAGCGCTTATTGAAGATCCATCAAGCTATGCGAAAAAGTGGGATATCTTCTATTATGACGGCAAAGCATATAGCCGGAGCATCTATGTTGATGCGATGGCGCAATCGTATCCAAAATTAAACAAAAGAGAAATACGGTCTAGGTGCTACGATATCGAGCATAACTCAGATTACAGTCATAATCCCGAATATGCTGAAATATTAATAGAATCCTTGCTTATGACTTTAGATGCCACCTACGTATATCATTGCCCCAAGTGTAAAAGTTGCTATATTTGTACAGCAACCTCGCTAACATCCAAACGCCCTTGTCCGCAATGCAAAGAGGACATGACCAATCTCGGCATATCAGGCATCCGATGGGAAAAAATGACTATAGAAAATCGAAACGAAATAAAAAAATCGCTTGGAATCAATGTCGATTCCGGAGATCAAAATCAGAATAATAAAAGTGACCTCGACGAAAAACCGGTTATTTCATCCTCTGTACAGTATTGTAGAAAATGCGGTTACAAATTGGCTTCTGATAGTATCTTTTGCAGTCATTGTGGCACTAAAGTAATAGATGAGTAATTTTATAAAATATCCGGCAGCTACCTATTTTCCCGCCCGAGGCTCCCACAGTGTGGCATGGTCGTTCAGCGTCGCAGACGCTCCTCGAACTCCCTGCCTTACTGGATCTCCTGTTCGCTGCATCGCCCACCGGGCGCGCTCATCGTCGCTGTGTCGCCAGCCAAGCGCAAGCGCAAGCCTGAGTTAGACCCAGGAAACAGTAATCGCTGTATATGAAACAAAAGAGACTGACGGGTGTCAGTCTCTTTTGTTTGGTATCCGGCAGCTACCTATTTTCCCGGGCCGTCACCAGCCAAGTATCTTCGGCGTATAAGGGCTTAACTTCTG